>NZ_JBWKWW010000008.1:288410-334817 GCF_059422425.1 Pseudomonas sp. GW821-FHT01E05 | reverse complement strand
CCACCTTCAGCGACGCGGCTTTCGATCAGACGGTCGGAGCCACCTTCAGCGACGCGGCTTTCGATCAGACGGTCGGAGCCACCTTCAGCGACGCGGCTTTCGATCAGACGGTCCGAACCACCTTCAGCGACGCGGCTTTCGATCAGACGGTCGGAGCCACCTTCAGCGACGCGGCTTTCGATCAGACGATCGGAGCCACCTTCAGCGATGACCGGGTGAGTGGAGGAAGCGGCAAAAGCGTTGGCTGCAAGTACCGAGAAAGCGATGCTGAGGATGATCTGGCGTTTCATGATGGTGTGCTCCGGGGTGTTATTGGTTGGGTATGGAGCAGATGTTACGCGTCAGGATTTTTATGAGAACTTCATTGGGTCGATGGTGAACATCGATGCGGATGATGGAAGACAGCCCCGCCTGCATCCCCCCGTAGCAGCTGTCGAGTAATGCGAGGCAGCGTTCGGCGGCGAAGCCGTCGCCAAGTCTGCACGCGCGGTGTTCCAGAAAGACCGGGGTGTCCGGTTTTACGACGGCTTCGCCGCCGAACGTAGCCTCGTATTACTCGGCAACTGCTACGGGGGGATTGGCGTGTGTCGAGTGGGAAAAGAAAAGGCCCGGCTATCGTGGAGCCGGGCCTTGTCCATGTTGCTCGTTGAATCAGCTGCGCTCGATCGCCAGCGCCACGCCTTGACCGCCACCGATGCACAACGTGGCGAGACCTTTTTTGGCATCACGCTTGATCATTTCGTGCAGCAAGGACACCAGCACCCGGCATCCCGAGGCACCGATAGGATGGCCGAGGGCAATCGCGCCACCGTTGACGTTGACCTTGCTCGCGTCCCATTCCAGCTCCTTGCCGACCGCCAGTGACTGCGCGGCGAAGGCTTCGTTGGCTTCGATCAGGTCCAGCTCACCCAGGCTCCAACCGGCCTTTTCCAGGCAACGGCGGGTCGCCGATACCGGGCCGATGCCCATGATCGCCGGGTCGACACCGGCGTTGGCGTAACTGGCGATCCGCGCCAGGACTGGCAAGCCCAATGCTTTGGCCTTGTCGGCGCTCATCAGCAGTACCGCCGCGGCGCCGTCATTGAGGCTCGAAGCGTTGCCCGCAGTGACGCTGCCGTCTTTCTTGAACGCCGGTTTGAGCTTGGCCAACGATGCTGCGGTGGTCTCGGCACGGGGTTGTTCGTCGACGGCAAAGGACAGCGGATCGCCTTTGCGTTGAGGGATCAGGATCGGTGTGATCTCGTCAGCGAAGCGACCGGCCTCAATGGCCGCCGTGGCTTTATGCTGGGAGGCTGCGGCGAAGGCATCCTGCTCTTCGCGGCTGAGCCCGTATTTCTCCACCAGGTTCTCGGCGGTGATGCCCATGTGGTAATCGTTGAAGGCATCCCACAGGCCATCGCTGATCATGCTGTCGATCATTTTTGCGTGGCCCATGCGCAGGCCGGTGCGGGCTGCGGGCAGGACGTAGGGCGCCAGACTCATGTTTTCCATGCCGCCGGCGATGACCACTTGCGCATCGCCGCAACGAATCGCCTGGGCGCCCAGGTGCAGGGCCTTGAGGCCCGAGCCGCAGACCTTGTTCAGGGTCAGCGCCGGTACTGCGTGGGGCAGGCCGGCGAAGATCGACGCCTGGCGTGCCGGGTTCTGGCCTGAACCTGCGGTGAGCACCTGGCCGAGGATGACTTCATCCACTTCGCTACCGGCGAGGCCGGTCTGTTCCAGCAGACGGCGGATCACGGCCGCGCCGAGCTCCGGCGCGGGAATACTGGCCAGCGAGCCCTGAAAGCTGCCAATGGCAGTGCGGGTTGCGGCAACAATGACGACTTCTTGCATCGAATCTCTCCTCATTCAGTCGGCGTTCAGGCGAACTGCATTTCCGGGACGTGCTCAGGTACGATCAGCTTGCCGGCGGTCTTGCTGACGATTTCCTCGACGCTGACACCGGGTGCACGCTCCTTGAGGAGGAACGCACCGTCTTGGATTTCCAGGTAGGCCAGGTCAGTCAGTACGCGTTTGATACAACCGGCGCCGGTCAGCGGCAGGCTGCAGCGCGGCAGCAGTTTTGACTCACCGTCCTTGGAGGCGTGGGTCATGGTGACGATGATGTTTTCGGCACCGGCCACCAGGTCCATTGCGCCGCCCATGCCCTTGACCAGCTTGCCGGGGATCATCCAGGAGGCGATGTTGCCTTGCACGTCGACTTCAAAAGCGCCGAGCACGGTGAGGTCGATATGGCCGCCGCGAATCATTGCGAAAGACTCGGCGGAGGAGAAAATCGACGCACCGATACGGGCGGTGACGGTCTGCTTGCCGGCGTTGATCATGTCGGCGTCGACTTCAGCATCGGTGGGGAAGGAGCCCATGCCGAGCAAGCCGTTTTCCGATTGCAGCATGACTTCCATGCCTTCCGGGATGTAGTTGGCGACCAGGGTCGGAATACCGATGCCGAGGTTAACGTAGAAGCCGTCCTGCATTTCGCGGGCGACGCGCTGAGCCATTTGTTCGCGGGTAAGAGCCATTGTTTTTCTCCATGCTCTGTTATCAAGAGCTTCGGGCTGGAAGGGAAGGGATCAGGAACGCACGGTGCGCTGTTCGATGCGCTTCTCGAACGTGCCGCAAATGATCCGGTCAACGTAGATGCCAGGGGTATGGATCTGCGTTGGGTCCAGCTCGCCCGGTTCGACGATTTCTTCGACTTCGACCACGGTGATCTTGCCGGCGGTGGCGGCCAGCGGATTGAAATTCTGTGCGGTGTGGCGGTAGATCACGTTACCGAAGTGGTCGGCTTTCCAGCCTTTGACGATGGCGAAATCGCCGGTGATGGATTCTTCCATCAGGTACGGGCGACCCTTGAATTCGCGGGTCTCCTTGCCGTCGGCAACCGGGGTGCCGTATCCGGTGGCGGTAAAGAACGCCGGGATGCCAGCGCCGCCTGCGCGCATTTTTTCAGCCAGGGTGCCTTGCGGGGTCAGATCGACTTCGATTTCACCGCTGAGCAGTTGCTTCTCGAACAGGGCGTTTTCGCCGACGTAGGACGCGATCACCTTGCGGATCTGCCGGTCTTCCAGCAGCACGCCGAGGCCGAAACCGTCGACGCCGCAGTTGTTCGAGACCACGGTGAGTTCGCGAGTGCCTTTGCGCTTGATCTCGGCGATCAGGTTTTCCGGAATACCACACAGACCGAAGCCGCCGGAGATGACGGTCATACCGTCTTCCAGACCGGCCAACGCTTCCTCGTAGGAAGCCACGCGCTTATCGAAACCTGCCATATGCACCATCCTCTTTTATTCTTTGTGGGCGGCTGGCTAGCCGTATGGGCAAGAGTGTTGCTCTGGAGAATTTATTTGTTAAGTTGATTTTTAAGGTTGATTAATAGATAAAATTAAACAATCGATCCCTGGAGGCGTCACTGATGACCGTGAAGCAGATCCGCGCCTTTCTCGCCGTGGCGCAAAGCCTCAGTTTTGCCGTCGCCTGCGAGCGTCTGCATCTTTCGCAGTCGGCCCTCAGCCTGACGATCAAGGCGCTGGAGGAAGGCCTGGGTGGCCGACTGTTCAGCCGTACCACACGCAATGTCACGCTGACCCCGGAAGGTGAGGCACTGGTGCCGCTGGCTCGGCGACTGATTGCCGATTGGGATAATGCCGAGGACGAACTGCGTCAACGCTTCACCCTGCAGCGCGGCCGCGTGACCATTGCCGCGATGCCCTCATTTGCCGGCAATTTGCTGCCGTCGATCTTGAAAACCTTCCGCGCCCGCTACCCGAATGTGAACGTCACGGTGAACGACGTGATCAACGAGCAGGTGCTGGAGATGGTCCGCGATCGTCAGGTGGAGCTGGGGGTGGCCTTCGAACCGCAGCAGAGTTCGTCGCTGGCGTTCACGCCGTTGTATATCGACCGGTTCGTGGCCGTGGTGCCCAGTGATTCAGCGCTGGCCGACTGCGGGGAAACCGACTGGGAATCCCTGTTGAAGCTGCCCTTCATTACCTTGCAAAGGCCCTCGACGGTGCGCGTCATGCTTGAGGAACACCTGCAGGCCCGCAACATGAAACTCCCGGTTGAACTGGAGAGTCACCAGCTGGCGACGGTCGGGCGGATGGTTGCCAGCGGGTTGGGGGTGAGCGCGGTGCCGGCGTTGTGTGCCGGGCAGATGCATGAGCTGGGCGCGCGTTGCATCACCCTGCGCGATCCGCTGATGAGAGCGATCGGTGTGCTGACCAAACCGGGTCATGAGTTATCGGCGGCGGCTCAGGCGCTATTTGATATCTTGCAGGATGAAAGGCTGGGGGAGCGGTTTTCAGTGTCGTGATTGCTTTCCCAAAACCCTTTGCTTTAATCAGCTCATCAGGCAATGGGCCGGGAGCTGGGTAATTGCACGGACTTGCCCACCCGTTTGCATTCGACCTGACCAGCCATTTGCATCGGATTTGACCAACTCGTTTCGTGGCAATGACCGGCAGGGAACGACCCTATACGGTCAGTCGTGGACGGAGGATATTGGCACCGATGAGTAGCGAACCCCAGGTGTTGCTGCCGCTGGTCATATTGCCATTGGCGTCATACAGCAAGGGGGCACCTCCCCATATGGATTGCTGCCATAACCTAGGGTTTGCTGGGAGACCCGGCTATTGGCATCATAGCTGTTGCTGAGGAGTACATTGCCGTTAAAATATTCAATAGCATTTTTAACTCAAAAAAGACAACCCCCTTCCTGCGTTGAATTAATCCTTTTCTGGATAGTTACACCATCGACAGCGAACATACTTCATGGTGGTGAACGGGATAAATCGAAGCGCCTTGTTTCCGCACCTAGGGCAGCGCACATTTGAGATGTTTATTAGTAGTACAGAACCAACGAATATCCAGCCAGCGTTCATTGCGGTAAACATCCATCCAGGTAGCTTGCCCCCAAAAATATATATTGTTATTGTGACTGCTAATTCAATCAAAAAACCAATGGGCAGCCAGAGCAGGAACATGTTACGGCGCCGGCGTATTTCCTTTATAAGGGGATCTTTATCGTAGGGCGTCATTTTCATTTAATCCCGGGCTGTGTGATTTTTTTTAAATTCCACGTTAGTGGGCAAATGAATTAAACTAATTGACAATAGTCTGGAGTGTTGGAGATACCGCAGTTGCAGTCCCTGAATCACCAGCAAACGCACCAAACCCCGCACCGGACCCAAGTTTGTATGTAACTGCACCAGATACTCCTGATATTTTCCCGCAACTGTCTCCTGAGGCACTGATACCGAAAGCAGGCCCCCAACCGACATCTAGCTCACCATACGTAGTGTGGTCAAAACCTGTAGTGGGGGTATCACCCTTTCCACCAACGGCGCTGCCTCCCCATCCGGCATAATAGCCAGCATCGAGCCCCCCATTGGCTTGACCTTGCACATACACCGATGAGTTCATTCCATTGAAATTCACATCCCCGACCATATTAAGACTTCCTCCCGATCCTGGGGCTATCAAAGCTACACCACCAGAAATCGTAAATTGATATGCGAGGCCATATGGATCAGTCATGCTAATCGGATTCCCGCCAACATAGCCACAGATACTTTACGATAAATGCAACACCATACACTCGTGATTGCCGCCCTACTGATTTCGGCTTTTAATTGCAACATAGAAGATAAAAAATACGGATACAACATGTTCAGTGGAAAATACAATAAAGAAAAAGTTGTCAGTCATTGGGCGCGGTATAGAAGTGATTATTGTGTAGGCTTCCATTTGTCCAAATATCACTATGAAAACGGTCGCAATAGATACAGATCTGCCTATAAATTTTTTCAGAAAATTGTCACGAAATCGCCGCAATGAACTTAGATACCAAAGCAAAACTCCCCACTCAACAAAGGCAAGTGGTAGGATTGCCAGCCTTCCGATAAATAAGTGTTCGCTTCCGTTGGTCATTTTTAACACCCTCACTTTGATGGCTCACCTTCGCCAGCTAGCGCCGCACCAATTGCAGGCAAACCAATCGCCGGGCCGGATGTTATGGCCGCCCCAATGCTAGTAGCGCCCCATTCGCCGAATACTTCACTTAACCCGCTAAATACACCAGTACCCCAACCAGCCATCGCGCCTCCAGAGACAGCGCCGACGGTAGAACCCAAATTTATTGACGTGCAATTTTTGCCATACTTCGCGATCTCCTGCCCGGCAATATCACCAAGGCCACCGGCGACACCTCCAATAATGGCCAATGTACCAACGCCCAAACTAGGATCAATCAAACCAACAAGGGCTCCAATTGTGCCCCCCGCCAACGCTCCAGCGCCTATGTCCCTCCAATCTCCACCTTGCACTGCCGCACCTATAGTGCCTTGGACAGTTCCTGAAATAGCGCCAACCGTTACACCAATAACAGGATCGGTTCCTCGAGGATCCTTGAGGCCAATCGGATTCCCGTTTACATAGGCATACGTATTAATCCCTCCAGCAAGACCTATCGGATCTCCCGAGATAAAACGCCCAAAGCCCGGAGAGTAATACCGTGCCCGATAATAGTAGAGGCCCGTACCATCATTTTCCCGCCCTGTGTACTGCTGGCTGTTAGCGCTGGCAAGACCGCTGCTGCCGGTCTGGCCATAAGGGTCATAGGCGTATTGGGTAGTGAACGCTCCGGTGCTGTCGGTGAGCGCTTGGGTTGAACCCAGCGCATCAGCCAAGTAACTGTAGGTGCTGCCACTGGCCTCAGTGCGACTGAATATTTCATCGACGCCGCCAGTGAGGAGGTTGGCCTGTGCTGTGGGGGTGACGGCACCGGTCAGCTCTTGTACCAGGTTGAGACCATCGAAGACATAGCCGGTGGTCTGGCCTGCAATCGTCTTCTGGCTGCGTCTGTTGGCCGCGTCATAACTGAAACTGCCGGAGGTGGTATCGCGGCGTCGCGTATCTGCTCTATCTGGCCATTGCCAACATAAACCTGGGTAGTCTGTAGATCTGGTCACGGCCTGAAGCGCTATCGCAGGCTTCTTGAAAATAATCCTCCGATGTTTGTTTCTAAACTCCCCCCCCGAGTGTCCAGCAAGGTATTCACGCAGAGGGTAGGAATGATCACCATATATGCATATATGTCTTTTTATAAGTTACTTATCAGCCCCCATGTTAAGAAAAAAGACATTAAAAGAGCTAGTGCGCCAACCGCCCTAAGAATATACAAGTAATTGCTTGATCTAACCAGGGTCTTGAGTGGGTGGTTTTTTGATGCGTATGTCCAGTCAATCCACTTGATTATAATGCCTTGCGTTTTCTCAGAAAAAAACAAGCACATTACCCCCAGTAAACACAGTGCAACAATAAAGACTAACAATTCAAAACTTTTCATTCTCACCATCCTGATCCAATCTTCCCAGCAGCCTGGAAGGAGTAATTGTAACTAGCACCTAGTTGTGGCGTAACCAATCCAACCCCTGTTGCAGACCCATTACCTGGTGACCACGACTCAGAAACGCCTCCCCAAAAACCAGCAATAGCATTAACTCCATTTCCCGACAAGAAATTATTGAGCTGATTTTCAGTAGGGTTGCATGACTGATTTATCCAGTTTTCAGTAAGGCTTCCCGATACAAGAGTAGCAGACTTTCCAATTCCTGCGCCTAAAGGGCTCCAGTACCAGCTCCCATATCGATCAATACTTGCAGTTCCTGACCAGCCAACAACCGTGCCCGTTAATGGGTTTGGAATTGTGACATTTAAATTCGCTGAGAGGAAATCTGGACGACGCCATAGCCCTAAAGGATCAATGTAAGAAACCGGATTCCCACCGACATAACCATACGTATTTATCCCTCCCGCAAGGCCAATCGGATCTCCCGAGATAAAATGCCCAAAGCCCGGAGAGTAATACCGTGCCCGATAATAATAGAGGCCCGTGCCATCATTTTTCCGGCCGGTGTACTGCTGGCTGTTAGCGCTGGCGGAGCCGCTGCTACTGGTCTGGCCATAAGGGTCGTAGGTGTATTGCGTGGCGAGTGCTCCGCTGCTGTCGGTGAGCGCTTGGGTTGAACCCTGCGCATCAGCCAAGAAGCTGAAAGTGCTGCCACTGGCCTCGGTGCGGCAGAATACTTCATCGATGCCGCCTGTTAACTCTACATTAGGTTTAAAAATTTAAAACACTTGGATGCCTACCATGCCCACGAACATTAATATGCTAATTCAATGGAAGTACTTACGCTGCAAGAGATCGATGACGATCATTAGCACAATTAAAGACACAGACCAAAAATCCAACAAGTGAAGATAATCGGATTGCATCGAGGTTATATATGAATAGGCTCCATGATTATTGACCAAAACCTGATGTATTGCATCTGGATTTTTCGGGCCTTCCCCCGCATATCGAACAAACAATTCACTTCGATAAAAAAATAGTAAAACACCAGAGGCTCCAGCGATAAATTTAAAAATGACAATAACTATTTTCATATTCATCACCATAAATGTCCGACAGGGCTCAGAATCGTATTCGTTTTTCCAGAAAAAGCTCCCCCGCCAAACCCAGGACCTACCGTCCATCCCGCTCCAATCACCGTTTGACCTTGAGACCCAGCCCCCCAGAATGCATCACCGGTCGTGCTTGGACCCCAACCACCGCCCAAACACATGCTCAGGCAACGCACGACGCGCATACTCAGTACTTGTACTGAGGGGGCTGAAGCCGGGGGCTGCGATACCTGAGGAGATAGGGGCGGAAAACGCAGTGTTTCGGATCAATCCATTGGAGAGTGCCCAGCATTTGCTGCTGGGACTGTAGTAAACCTGAAGTAACCATAAGCACCTCCCTGTGAACCAGAGCCAAATTTGGCTCGTCGTACACGTCGTATGCGCAGCGGTTGGAACACTAGCGCGCTCACAGGGATGGAGTTTTCATTCCATGATATTGGGTGAGATCAAAAGCCCACGACCCCGAGCATCCAGCACGAAGTGACAGTAGTACAGTGTTAAAAAACTCGCCAACTGGCGCCTAGAAACCGATCGGCCAGGATGGCTTTCCTGCGATCTATTTCGACCATGCAAGGTTTATTCGAGGGGAACCCGTTTGTTCGCCGGTATGCAGGCAGATTCTCACTCTACCGACTGTCAATGTTCTGTCTATTGCAGTAGCCACAATCCGATCTGGCTGTTTTTATTTACTTTTTAGTAGTGAGTTAGGCTGCTGTCCATATATCCCGCAGTTCTGGAGGCTCCACCAAAGTTGCGGAAATTCCGGGGCCCACGCTCAACATCAATAGGAGGATTTGATGCTGCTGAAAGGACGGAAAATTTTTTCCGGGCGGCCGAGTTGCGGTTCTTTTTGGCGCTGGGGCTAACCGATGTCCTACAAACCCAAGGGGAGCGAGGATGAACACTCTAGCGAGCAGATTCAGTGAGTCGTCCCGTGTTTCGCAGACGGACTTGAATGTCTCCTCATGGCCGATTTCTGCCTGTCACCAAGGGCCGCAGTCGACCCATTGCGGACGCTCAATCAAAAGGACACGGACTCACTTTTTTCACTTCCCCTCTATGTCGGGCTAGTTTTCGCCTCATTCATATGGGTGGCTATAAGATAGTGCGGGGCACGCTCACTGCCTTACTTCATGCTAACTAAAGGAAGGCATCACACTGTGGGAACTGTTCCACCATCAATCACATATTCGGTGCCAGTAATGGAGCTCGCAAGCGGCGAGACAAGGAATGCGATGAGATCAGCGACTTCCTTTGGTCTGGCGGGGCGTCCGATCGGGATACCTCCCAGCGAGCCCATCACGATTTGGCGGCCACCCTCATAATCGGTGCCGTTCTGCCTCGCGATTTCCTTCACAAAGGCGACTGAGGCCTCCGTCTCCACCCATCCCGGTGACACCCGGACCACACGCACGCCCTTGGGGCTGACCTCTTTGGAAAGACCCTTGCTGTAGTTCGAAAGCGCGGCCTTGGCAGCGGCATACGCCAGGGTGGATTCAGGTAGCGGCAGCTGGTTCTGGATAGAAGTGACGTGGATGATGACGCCCGAACCCTGCTTGAGCAGCATGGGCAGTAGTGCTCGGTCGAGGCGAACTGCCGAGAGCAGGTTCAGGTCCAGAGCCCGCTGCCATTCCTGGTCATCGAGCATCGCGTAGCCACCGGCGGGAGCCGATGATCCACCTGCGACATGAACGATGATATCGAGCCCGCCGAGACGATCATGGACGGCATCAATGACGCTGGCACAACCCTCGGTGGTGGTGATGTCCGCCGCGACGAAGAGGTCCTCGGGAAGGTGCTCGGGACGCGAGCGCGCAGCTGTCAGGACTTTTGCGCCAGCCTCGCGAAGTCGGGAGACGACGGCTTCTCCAATGCCTTTGGTTCCGCCGGTGACCAGCGCCCGGAGGTCTTCGAGTTCCAGTGCGATGCTCATCAGCGAATCTCCAGGGATGCGATCTTGTCGTCGACGAGTACAACGGTGTAAGAGAGCTCGACAGGGCTGCCAGGGAAGTTCCCCGTAAGCCGAGCGAGCAGGGTCACGGTCTGTCCTTCCTGCGAGCTGCTCAATGGTTCGATGCTGTATTGATACTTGGCCTGCGAGGCTTGCTTCCAGGATTTGATGGCCTCCAACCCCTTGTACGTCTGGCCTTCGTCGCGCACGGTGGCATCTTTGGCGAAGCAGCGCTCCAACACCTCGGTGTCAGTAATCGTTTCGGCCGCAAGGTAGCTGGCGAGCGGTTCAGGCAATTCGATTTTCATGGCGATTTCACCTCACTGATGCAAGGATTTCTTCATCCACATGTTCGCTTTCGGCCATACCCGATGGCAAGAACCCACGAAAAAGTAAGCTAGGGAAATATGAGAAAATTCTATACGCCCTCTACTGCGGCTAGCGAAGTAGAAGCAGTGTTCAAGCAACTCGAAGGACGTTGGAAGCTGGTGATCCTGTTCCACCTCTTTGGTGGCCAGGTGCAACGCTTTTCCGAGCTGGAAAAGCTAATCCCCGAGATATCCCAGAAAATGCTCGCCCAGCAGTTACGCCAGTTGGAAGCGGATGGCATCGTGCGTCGCACCGCCTATCCGCAAGTACCACCTAAAGTGGAATATCGCATGACAGAGTGGGGCCAGGCGCTGTGTCCGGCATTGGATGCACTATTGCAATGGGCGGAACTTAGGGAGACGCTCAATCCAGATGCTTGAGCCCCCGAGGTTTCGCAGCCTCACATGAGAGGCTGCTATTGGTCGAGGCTGTGTAAAAACACTTCCGGGCTGGTGCAGCAATCAAAATCGGCGAGAAAAACACGCTCCTGCGCAAAATCAAAATCTGCTAACTAACTGGACGTTTGCAGATTTAACGTAGAAGCGAGGGCCGCAAAACGACGCCTGCGTTTTTACACAGCCTGGGCCGATTGCTGCCTGTCACAGTCGGCAGAAAACGACCCATAGCAGGTGGTCAACGTGGTGCGAAATCACATGTCATAGACTCAATGTTGGTTCGTACTCTTTTAACTATGCTTTGATTTTTTTTCATCTCTACGCGGTTTGCGCAGAGTATCCGGCGAGGTTAGGAGCGATATGCCTCCGGTTGTCTGTCCGCTATCCGAGAGGTCTTGAAACGCACGGGGCCGCACAATCAGTCCGACGCGGTGGCAACAAATGCTCCGCTCACCAGCAGGTCAGATGTCTCTCGATCAACCTCGCCACTTCGGCTGCGTGAGTAAAGCCCAGACTGTGATCGGCGCCAGGGAAAACGTGTAGTTCAGCACGGGGTAACAGTTGAGCAAGGCGCTGGCCGACTCGAACGGGGCTGATCAGATCAGAATCTCCCCAGAGGAGCAGGACTGGCGTGCGCAACTCGACCAACCGGAGCGTGAGGTCGGTGCGGTCGTCGAGAAACCAACTCGGCAGTGTCGGGTTGGCGGCAGCAAAGTCCGGGCGCCAGTCATGCGCGCCCAGAGCAGACATATCCACCCCACCAGAGGTAACGGTCAGCGTCAGGTGCGTGATCAGCTCAGGGCGTTCAAGCGCCGCAAGCACAGCGACTATGCCGCCCATGGACTGTGCCACCAGCGCTGTGGGCCGGTCGATCTCGGCCAGCACGCGAGCCACCAGATCATCCATGCCAGTCACGCTAGGCAAGGGCGGAGTGTCTCCAAAGCCGGGCCAGCCGATATGGACCTGCTGCGCCGGGTGGGCCAAGCGCTCAGCAACCGGATGCCAAAACCGGGTGTTACCTGAGGCTCCGGGCAGGAAGAGTAGTTTGGTGGGGGATGCGATCACAGGTTCGGTCCTTGAAGGTGGGATTGAAAGAGTCAGCAGGGGGAAAAATGGATGCCACGAGGTTCGATGACCACTTCGGAACGAGAGCCGCCGGTAGTGAAGGGCAACTCGCGACCCATAGCGGACACTATCCAGCGACCGCTATGGGTGAAATCTGAGGTGCATAACCGTTAGCGCTGCCATAAGTACCATCAGACGATTGGCCTCAGTCACTGACACGAGCATTAAGGGTAATAACGGGGCCGTAAGTGAGCAGTGGACGTAGCTCTTCCATAACGCTGGCGACATGTTGGTTGCCAGCGTGCTCTTCGACCGCCTGCTGGTTTGTCCAGCCATCGATAATGTAAAACGTATTGGGTGCTTCGAAACTCTGATAGAGGTCGTAATACAGGCAACCGGGTTCCGCTCTTGCCGGCTCAACAAATTGCAGGATCAAGGCTTTGACCCGCTCGGTGTCGCAATCATCGCAGTGAAGTTCGCAGATGATGTGCCGCTCTTCGGATTTGGTGCTTTGCATGTTTTTACCCTGGATGTAGAGAAGCCCTTGGCGGGCGAGAAATGACCGATTCACGGCCGGTCATTCGACGTACAGCGCCAGATTTGCCAAGTGATTTACTAGGAGCGTTTTTCGAATATTCCTTTGGCGATGGTTGCCGCCGACATTGCGTTCGGCCAGCCGGCGTAGAAGGCTAGATGCGTAATGATTTCAGCGGCCTGAATTTGGGTCAGGCCGTTATCCATGGCTTTGTTCACATGAAAAGGGATTTGAGCGGCTTGCCCCACTGCAACCAGGGCTGCGACCGTGACCAGACTGCGGTCACGGGGTGTCAGTGCCGGGCGCAGCCACAGGTCATGGAACAGTACCGAAGTTGTATAGCCTGCAAGCGCTTCAAATGCAGGGCCGATCATCTGTTCTACCGCCGCCACGCGCATCTGCTCAAAGGCTTCGTCGACTGGGAGCATGTTGTCTTGTACATCCGCCAATGCGGTTGGCACGATATCGCGGGCCTCAAATACGTCTTTGGCGATGGATGCTGCCAATGTGGCATTGCCCCAGCCTGAATAGAATGCCAAATGAGTGATGACTTCACTCAGTTCGGTGGGCGTGACGCCATTGTTCAACGCCAAATCGAATTGGCGAGCCATTTCGGCTGGCTGATGCCGCGCAATCAAGGCGGCTACAGTCACGATGCTGCGATCCCGGGGCAGCAATTGCGGACGCTGCCATATCTCTTCCAGAAGCACGTCCTGGGTGTAGCGCGCAAATACCGGTACGGCGAAGTTCGCTTCGTCTGACTTCATAGTGATTAATCGCTCGTGCAGGTGAATAGAGGGAAACGAGTGCGTGACGATGCTTCTGAAGAAACACCGTCAGGCGCTGAAGAACGCTTAGCGGTTGATGGTTTTCATCATCTGCGCGTTGTAGCGCTCACCTTGTACAGGCACCTTGGCCAGAACCTCACCGAGTTCACGAAGGTCTTCTGCGGTCAATTGCACGGTTGCTCCGCCTACGTTCTCTTCAAGGCGATGCAGCTTGGTGGTGCCGGGGATAGGCGCAATCCACGGCTTTTGTGCCAGCAGCCAGGCAAGTGCAATCTGGGCGGGGGTTGCTTGCTTGCGCTGGGCGATTTCACCGATCAGGGCGACGAGATGGTGGTTCGCCTCGCGGGCACCGTCAGCAAATCGAGGCAGATTATTCCGTACATCACCGCTAGAGAAGGTCGTACCGGCATCTATTTTCCCGGTCAGGAAACCTTTGCCCAACGGGCTGAAGGGAATGAAACCAATCCCGAGCGCTTCGAGAGTTGGAATTATTTCCAGCTCAGGCTCACGGGTGAACATCGAATACTCACTTTGAAGTGCCGACAGCGGCTGCACTGCATGGGCACGACGGATAGCGTCTACGCCAGCTTCACACATGCCAAAGTATTTGACCTTGCCTTCGGTAATGAGGTCGCGCACGGCCCCGGCAACATCTTCCATAGGGACATTGGGATCGACGCGATGTTGGTAAAACAGGTCAATGCAGTCGGTCTTCAGGCGCTTGAGTGATTCTTCCGCCACCTGACGGATGCGCTCAGGTCGACTGTCCAGCCCAGCGGCGGGATTGCCGTCCTTAAAACCGAATTTTGTCGCGATGACGATCTGCTCGCGAAATGGTTGAACGGCTTCGCCCACCATTTCTTCGTTGACTTGCCCATAGGCTTCTGCCGAATCGAAGAGGGTGACACCACGCTCAAAGGCCGCCCTGATGAGTTGGATTGCGTCCGCTTTGTCAGTGGCGGGGCCATAGCCGAATGTCAGGCCCATGCAGCCCAGGCCAATGGCTGAAACTTCGAGGCCGTTGCTGCCGATTTTTCGCTTTTGCATCATCCATCTCCTTTGAGGGTATTGGAAACCAACCCACAAACTGTTTGGTTATTGGGGATGCAGCTACTTTAAAAAGATCTGATCCATTCAAGAAGTGGCATACTGCGATAACCGGTATGAGATAAATTCATAATGGCACAGAGCGATTTCAACAGCCTTGCGGTGTTTATCACCGTTGCGCGCGAGCGCAGTTTCACCAGAGCCGCGGCCCATCTGGGTGTGTCCCAATCCGCTATCAGCCATAGCATCCGCAGTCTTGAAGAACGTCTTGGTATCCGCTTGCTGACCCGCACCACACGCGGCGCGTCGCCGACCGAAGCCGGCGAGCGATTGCTTGTCAGCCTTGTGCCTTACTACGAGGGAATAGAAGCCGAAATTGCCGCGTTAGGAGAGCTGCGCGACAAGCCGGCCGGAACTATCCGGATAACCTCGCACGACCATGCGGCCTCTACCATTCTCTGGCCGAAACTCTCCAGGTTGCTGCCGGAATATCCCGATCTGACTCTGGAGATCAACATTGGCTACGGGTTGATCGATATCGTCGCTGAACGCTACGACGCCGGAGTGCGTATAGGCGATCAAGTGGCAAAGGACATGATCGCAGTCAGGATTTCCCCTGACTTTCGAATGGCTGTGGTGGGAGCGCCGAGTTACTTTGCTCATCGTGCAAAACCACAGATTCCCCAAGATCTGACAACTCATAACTGCGCGAACCTGCGTTTGCCCACTCATGGTGGTTTGTATGCCTGGGAGTTTTCAAAGGCCGGTAAGGCGCTGCATGTTCAGGTGTCTGGGCAGATGATCTTTAACACCTCACCCCAAACAATGGCCGCAGCTGTGGAAGGATACGGGCTGGCATATGCGCCGGAGGATCTTGTCCAGGGCTATGTCGAGGATGGCCGGTTAATCCGTGTTCTTGAAGACTGGTCGCCGACTTTTCCCGGATATCACCTTTACTACCCGAGCCGGAGGCAGTCCTTGCCAGCCTTCGCACTTGTAGCCAACGCTCTACGATACAAGGGGTAGGGGAATGGGCAGATCCTGTATTGGATGACGATAGTCATCGTTTTTGACTGACTACCTCCAGCAGTTGGTTCACGCCGTCATCAATGTCTGCTTTTGGCCGATTTCTGCCTGTCACCAAGGGCCGCAGTCGACCCATTGTCGCCAGTCGCAAACCCTGAAAGTGGTCATTCAAATTTCGAGAAGCTGACACTGACGTCCGAGCTAAGGCCGCTGCCCGTCAGGGACGTCGGTCTTCAGCGAGTGGTTAGGCGTCCGTGTGCCCTTGGCGTCGCAGGACGACATGCGTGGCCTTTCCCGACGCTACGAATTCAACGCATTCGTATCCCAGAGCCCGCAAGTCAACCCCTTCGAACAGCGATTCTCCCCGGCCGAGCAGGACCGGCGCGATAGCAATGTGCAGTTCATCAATGAGGCCCTCACGAAGATACTGCTGGATTGTGTCCGGCCCACCGCCGATTCGAACGTCCATTCCGGCAGCGGCCTCGCGTGCACGGTCGAGCGCCTCGCGAATGCCTCCTGTTATGAAGTGGAACGTCGTGTCGCCTTCCATCTCGATGGGGGGACGAGCATGATGGGTCAAGATGAAGACTGGAACGTGATACGGTGGATTATCTCCCCACCAGCCTTTCCAGTTTGTGTCCGGCCAGTCCCCACGAATGGGCCCGAACATGTTCCTCCCAAGAATCCAGGCCCCGACATTCTGAAAGCCACGGGCGGCGAAATCATCGTCAACCCCGGTCGTACCGCCGTCCTTGCCGAACAAGGCCCGCTGGAACGTGCGTGTTGGGACTAGCCACTGGTGCAGTTCCGTCCCGCCAACGCCGAGCGGATTGTTGATGTCTTGATTCGGACCTGCTCCGTATCCGTCGAGCGAGATGGTGAAGCCCTCAACGCGAACCCGAGTCATCGTTTGCCTCCGTTTGGACGCCTGGCAGGTAATCAGCGGACGCCGGCGTTCGGACATACTTATTAGTAGGGACAGATTGTGTCGCGCATAAGCTTTTTTTTCACGGCGAGTCCTTTCCGAGCTGTCTCGATATTACGGTTAATGTACCGGACACCATTGAAGGCAGTAAATCCGCATCAATGCCCGGTTTGGAGAAAAGCCAGAAACAACGCTCAGCGCCCGCTAGTGGCAGATTTCTGTCTATCAGGAAGGGCGCCTATTGCCCCTTCGAGGTCATTCGGCTCAACATTGGCGAATGTCCGCTCCGCGTCGCCTGACCGGCCCTTCGGAGGGCAAGGTTGTCAGGTCCAGAGGCCACCCGGCGCGCATTCGATCACGATACGCCAAGCAGCGCCTTCGGCTCGAGAAATGCCTCAAGCCCGAACGTTCCGCTCTCGCGGCCGATACCCGAATGCTTGAACCCGCCGAAGGGCGCAGCCGGTTCGTGCGCGAGCGTGTTGACAAGCACGCGTCCCGCTTCGATTTGCGAGGCCACTGCGCTTGCTCGACCGGCGTCGGATGAGCATACGTAGGCTTGCAGGCCGTAGGTCGTATCGTTGGCAATCGCGATTGCGTCCTCCGTATCGCGGTACGCGATGATCGAGAGCACCGGACCGAATATCTCCTCACGCGCGATGGTCATATCGTTCGTCACATGGCTGAAGACGGTAGGGCGTACGAACCAGCCTCTGTTGACGCCGTGTGGACGCCCCTCACCACCGGCGATCAGGCGCGCGCCTTCGTCGATGCCGATGCGGATATAGCGCTGCACTCGGTCCCATTGTTTCTGGCTCACCATCGGGCCGATACTCGTGCGCGGGTCGCGCGGGTCGCCGGACTGAATGTCTGCGACTGCGTCCACGATTTTCTTCTCGAACTCTGAGAGCCGCGCCTGCGGCACCAGAATGCGCGTGCCAGCAATGCACGCCTGCCCGCTGTTCAAGAAGCCCGCCTGAAGCGAAAGCGGCACGGCTTCGTCGAAGTTCGCATCGTCGAGCACGATCACCGGGGACTTGCCGCCGAGCTCCAGCGTCACGCGCTTAAGCGTCTCCGCGGCAGTGCGCAGAATCGTCTTGCCGACTGCCGTTGATCCTGTGAACGATAGCTTGGCGACGTCGGGGTGCGAACTGATCTGCGCGCCTACCGTTTCACCAAGTCCCGTGACGATGTTGAACACCCCCGGTGGGAGCCCCGCTTCATGCAGCGCCTCTGTGATGACTCGTGTCTGAATGGCGCTCATCTCGCTTGGCTTGACCACGGCTGTGCAGCCGGCGGCGAGCGCCGCCGCGAGCTTGCCGCAAATAAAGCCCGCGTCGCTATTCCAAGGCGTAATCAGTCCGGCGACGCCGAGTGGCTGCATCACCACTTTGGCGGACCCGGCGCGGCGGACAAACGCGTAGTCTTCAAGCACCTTCGCCGCTTCCAGCAGCACATTGCTCGCGTGTTGGGCCATCCAGCGGCCGCGCGACACAGGTGCGCCATATTCCTCAACAATGGCTTCGAAAAGCTCGTTCTCTTTCGCGACCACAGCCGCATGCATGCGCTTGAGCATATCAACACGCTCGAACTTGTCCGTACGGGAGAACGTTGGGAATGCCCGCTTCGCCGCAGCGATGGCGACGCACGCGTCCTCGGCGTCGGCAAGGCGCACGCGGCCAATTACCTGCTCGGTAGACGGATTGACGAGGTCGAAGAACTCGCTGCCATGCGGTGTGACGAATGCGCCGTCGATGTAGATTTTGTCGATGATTTGCATGGTTGGCCCCGAAAAATGTTGTCAGAGGCACAAGATAGATCGTCGCCATTACACTGACTAGCCGTACAATTGAGGATGACCTGTTGAAGGATTTAGGATAATGAGGACATCCGGTCTGAGCGAACTGGAAGCCGTTCTGGCCGTCGCGCGCCATCGCAGTTTCCGCGCCGCAGCAAACGAAATTAACGTGTCGACGTCTGCGCTTAGTCACGCGGTCGCGGCGCTCGAAGCGCGTATCGGTGTGCGGCTCTTCAATCGTACGACCCGCAGCGTGTCGCTGTCGGAAGCTGGAGCGCAATTCGTGAACAGCATCGCGCCCGCTTTGTCGACCATTCATGCCGCGCTCGAGCAGGCCGGCAGCTTCCGCGACACGCCGTCGGGCACATTGCGGATCAATACGTCAGTGGGTGCGGCGAATCAGGTGATGCCGGCCTTCATCGCATTCCTGCAGCGCTATCCCGAGATGAAGCTCGACATCGTCACTGAAGGGCGGCTGATCGATATCGTGGTCGAAGGGTTCGACGCGGGCATCCGCCTGATGGGAAGCGTGCCGCAGGATATGATCGCGGTGCCTTTTGGCGACAGGCAGCGGTTTGCCGTCGTTGGCAGCCCCGCGTATTTTGCGCAGCACAAGCCGCCGTGCGCGCCTGTGGACCTCAGTGCACACCGGTGCATCCGCAGCCGGATGCCGAGCGGGTCAATCTATCAGTGGGAATTCCAACGGCACGGCGAGACGGTGCGCATCGACGGTGACGGCGCGCTGACGCTGAACGAGCCGGGGTTGATGCTGGCGGCGGCGCGCGCAGGCCTCGGCCTCGCGTATTTGACCGAATGGCACGTCAACGCGGATCTGGAGGCCGGCACGCTTGTGCGGGTGCTTGAAGACTGGACGCCGCCGCTAGACGGGCTATGCCTGTACTATCCGGGCCGGCATCATGTGCCAGCGGGACTACGCGCACTGACCGACATGATTCGCGAATACGCTGACGCGAACCGCGAGCGCGTGGCGGGGAAGAGGAATCTGCGCTCGCCGCCGGAGCATGGCACGCGGCGCTGATGCGCTATCTTCGCGCGTTGGTGTACTGCTCGAACGACCGCTCGAGACGCAATATCGGACACCGGTGTGTCCTCGACGAATGGCTGGGATTGGCCGATTTCCGTCTATCAGGAAGGGCGCCTATCGACCCAAAGCGGACTTTTGCGAAAGACAGCTCTCGGCCAGAGGCTGATTGTTGGAATCGGCTGAAATCGCCACTCAGTGGTCAAGCCTATAAACTTGCGGATGACTCAAGGTGCGTATCACTTCCTGCTAGTCGCC
Source organism: Pseudomonas sp. GW821-FHT01E05 (assembly GCF_059422425.1). NCBI lineage: Bacteria > Pseudomonadati > Pseudomonadota > Gammaproteobacteria > Pseudomonadales > Pseudomonadaceae > Pseudomonas > Pseudomonas sp. GW821-FHT01E05. The sequence continues at coordinate 315,158 of NZ_JBWKWW010000008.1, read as the reverse complement.
GTAATTCGCTCACATCGGCGAACCACTCATGGGACTGAAGACGGTGGAATGCATCATATGCTCCATATCCCCAGGCGACCGCACCAAAGGCGATACCGGCAGTCGCTGCTGCTTCACCATCCGTAGGTTGGTCGCCGATGTAGATAACTTCCTCTCGCGCCACGTCGAATTTGCGCATGACACGGCGCAAGCGAGACGCCTTGCCGAAAATGGAGACGCCGCACTCGAAGGCCCGGATATGTCGACAGCTGGAGCCCAAAATTTGCGTGATATTTTCTTGGGAATTAGAAGATACCACCGCCAGAATCAGTCCTCTCTCGTCAAGATGGGCGAGGGTATTGGCAATGTTATTAAACAGTGGGATCGAGCTTCGATGTTTCTTCATCAAGCTCATGAAGGTTCGCGCCACCAGAGGCAACTTCCAGCGAGGCATTCCGATATGAGCCATGATCTCCCGAGCCCCCTGCTTGTGCTGGGCGATTAATTCACCCGATTGACTGAAAGGGCGCATTATCCCCGCTCCGGAATCTGCCCGGAAGGAGTAAGTGGCTTAACGCTTGAGGAGGGGGTGCTCCTTGCCGGTGGCTGCCCTTAGGTGAGTGTCGCTTCTGGCCAAGGGTGAGCTGATTTCAGTGCTGGTCTGTCAGGGTTTTCTCGCTTTGTACCTGACGCTGGTCCTCAGAGCCAAAGGCTACCTGCTTTATTGGCTGTTGCCGTATCTGACTACCTTCAAGGCCTTGACTTGATTTATCAAACTCGCCGAGCATATTCCGATGATTGCCAAGGCCAAAGTCATTTTTCTCGCCACCCGTAATCGCCTCAGCCATCCGCTTCAGCACTACTTCACGGCGATGCATGGGAGTAAACGTCCCGTCGATGTGGGGCGGCATTCTATCGAACGACAAATCAGCGACAGGGATCGTCATCAATGCAATCTACTTTCAGCAAAGGCATCATATTTGCCCTCTCCGCCGCGGCACTGAACGCAACGATCGGTGTACTCAGCAAAGTACTCATGAGTAATGGCTTCACCGCCAGCAGTGTCGCTGTCATCAAGACCGTACTGGGTTGCATGCTTCTCTCGATCTTACTGCTTTTCCTCAAGCGCCCGGCGTCGACGACCAAATGGACTCAGGCGGCTATCTGCGCATTCCTCGGCATCTTTGTGCTGTTCCACTTCGAAACGTCCGCCTATCGACATTACGCTGCAGCAGGTGTGGTGGTTGTGCTGATGGCCAGTGCCTCAATTTCCTCGATCATTCTCGGGCGCATTTTCCTCAAGGATGCCATCACCGCGAACGCTACCGTGGGCGCCGCACTGGCTATCGCTGGGATCGCGGTGATCTTCGGCGCCGACCTGCAGCAGGGCTTTACCTTACAAGGTGCTGTGCTAGCCTCCATGGCCGGCTGCGGCTATGGGGCCTTTTCGGTTGCCATGAAGCGGATGGGTGTGTCGGGGGGGCTGCACTTCACCCGGCAATTGTTGTTCTTTGGCAGCCTGTACCTGCTGATGCCTGCTGCGGCCGATGGTTTCGCGATCGGCGAGCTGTCGCCGCTGGCGATCGCCGCTCTGCTGGCGCTGGCCGCGCTGCCGACAATCCTGGGTTTCTTCTGCACCACCAAGGCCATCGAGTATCTCAAGCCATCCCAAGTGCAGGCGCTGGAGCTGACCGAGCCGTTGTTCGCCGCGCTGCTGGCGTTTGTGGCGCTCAATGAAGTACCGCGCGAAAGCCTGTACGCAGGGGCGGCACTAATCATCGTCGGCCTGTGTTTTTCCAATGAACTGATCCGCTTGGGCAGCAAAGCATCCGTCCCTTCGACCTAGTGAGCTATTTTCGGATCCTGATTGCTTTAGCAATCAGTGGCTTTGAAGTGTTTTCAGGGCTTTGTCGTTTCTGGGGATGCGAGCGAGCAGCCCCTCTAAGCCCCAGCAATCTCCGCTGAACCCACCGCGCCCCAACTACGTCCAGTCAAACAAAGCGAGAGAGCACGCGAGGCCACGCTGTGCATCAGTTCCGCGCACGGATGCACAGCATATTTTTCACGCAGAAGAGACCGAGTCGTCTTTGTTTGTTTTCAGCTACCCGTTACCACACAGCAATATGGGAATCGGCCCGCGGCTCGGTGCCGCCGCACAACACACCGGTGTCCGGGTCGCGGATGATGATCTGCCCTCGGCCATAGTTGATCAGGTCGCAATCGACCTGAACCTTATGCCCGCGCCGGGCCAGCGAAGCGGCCAAGTCCCTCGACGCCCCCTGCTCGATGCCGACTTTCATGCCTCCCAGCCATTGCCATCGCGGTGCGTCCAGCGCGGCTTGGGGGTTGAGACCAAAATCCACCAGATTCATGACCATCTGCACATGGCCTTGGGGCTGCATGTAGCCACCCATGACGCCGAACGGTCCCACCGGCGCGTCACCTTTACTGATGAAACCAGGAATGATCGTGTGAAAGGTCTTTTTGCCCGGTGCCAGGCAGTTGGCGTGCTCAGGGTCGAGACTGAATTCCTGTCCGCGGTTCTGCAAGGCGATGCCGCTGTCTGGCAGCACCACGCCGGAACCGAAGCCGTGGTAGTTACTCTGGATGAAGGACACCATATTGCCCTGCGCATCTGCCGTGGCCAGGTACACCGTACCGCTGGCGTGAGGATCGCCGGGCTTAGGTGTCTGAGCCTGATCAACGATCTGTTCACGGCGTTGGCTGCTATAGATGTCGCTGAGAAGATCAGCCACCGCCACACGCATGTGCAGCGGATCGGTGATGTAATGCAGGCCATCGCTGTAGGCCAGCTTCATGGCTTCCAATTGACGATGCCAGGTCTGCTGGCTGTCTCGGTGATCGAAGTCGAAACCCTGGAGGATTTTCAGGGTCATCAGGGCCACCAATCCTTGCCCGCTTGGGGGGATTTCCCACACATCGTAGCCGCGGTAATTGATGCTGATCGGGTCCACCCATTGGGCGCGGTAGTCTTGCAGGTCGCTGGCTCGCAGGTAGCCGCCGGTGGCGCGGGAATGGGCATCCAGCCGCTGAGCCAGAGCGCCGCGATAGAGGCTTTCGCAAGCACTATTCGCCAGTTCTTCCAGCGTTCGGGCTTGCGCCGGATTGCGGAATAATTCACCGGCCTTTGGCGCACGGCCATCAATCAGGAACGTGTCGAACCAGGCGTCTAGCACCGGGTCTCGATGGGGGCTGAATTCATCCAGAGCAGTCTGCCATTGTCGGGCGACCACCGGCGACACTGGGAAGCCCTCCCGGGCCAGACTGATCGCGGGCTGCAGCAACTCGGCAAAGGGCAGCTTGCCGAACCGTCTGGACAACTCCGCCCAGGCCGAAGGGCAACCGGGCACCGTGACCGGCGTCCAGCCATAAAGCGGCATCTGCTCGTGACCACACGCCTTGACTGCATCGATTGTCAGTGCCGCCGGCGCTTGGCCGTTGCCGTTCAGTCCGTGCAATTGGCCTTTGCTCCAGACCAGAGCAAAGGCGTCGCCGCCCAAGCCGCAGCCGGTGGGTTCAACTACCGTTAGCGCCGCCGCTGTAGCGATCGCGGCATCAATGGCATTGCCGCCGTTGCGCATGATTTCGATGCCGGCCTCGGCGGCCAGTGGCTGTGAAGCCGCGACCATGCCACGGCGGGCAAACACATTCTGACGTTGCGACGGATAGGGATATTCGTGGGCAGAAAATTTCAACATGGCAAAAGCTCTTCCAAACAAAGATTCATTGGCCGCAGGTATCCGGTTCCATTGCCGGGTAAAAAACCCTGACTGAGAAGGTCACAGCACGCGGCTGAGAAAGGCCCGAGTTCGCGGGTGTGTCGGTCGACTGAAGATCTGCTCCGGCGGCCCCTGCTCAATCAATTCGCCCTGATCGAGGACCACCACGCGATCAGCGACTTCTCGGGCAAAACCCATTTCATGGGTGACCACTACCATGGTCATGCCGTCATCGGCCAACTGCTTCATCACCTGCAGGACCTCGCCGACGGTTTCCGGATCCAGGGCGCTGGTAGGCTCGTCGAACAGCATGGCTTGAGGTTTCATCGCCAGCGCCCGGGCGATCGCCACGCGCTGTTGCTGCCCACCGGACAACATCGACGGGTAATGCATGGCCTTGTCCGCCAGACCGACCCGGGCGAGCAAGGCCCGGGCCTGTTCCAACGCTTCGGCGCGTGGCACACCGAGCACCTGGATCGGTGCCTCAATGATGTTTTCCAGCGCGGTCATGTGGGGGAACAGATTGAAACGTTGAAAGACCATTCCGATGTCCCGACGCTGGCGAGCGATGTTGCGCTCGGAGTCGCGCACCAGGCTGCCGTCGGCGCGCTCGCGGTAGCCCATGGAGCGACCGTTGACGCGTATGCGCCCGCCTTGAATGTCTTCCAGCAGATTGATGCAGCGAATGAAGGTGGTCTTGCCTGACCCCGATGCACCGATCAACACCACCACTTCACCGCGCCGCACCTGCAAGGAAATCCCCTTGAGAATCTCCAGGTTGCCGAAAGACTTATGAATGTCCAGGGCCTCGATAATCAGTTCTTCACTTTTGTGCGCCATGCTTAACGCCCCCTCAGCAATTTGAGCGTGCCGCGGCCAAACATGCGACTACCAGCCGCTGGTGGTGCAGGTCGATCGGACTGTCCGAAACGCGCTTCCAGCCAACGCTGGAAGAAGCCCCAGAGGGTGGTCAGCAGCAGGAAATAAATCGCCACCACCAGGTACAGTTCAAATACCCGGAATGTCGCCGACGTGACCATTTGCGTACTCAGCAGCAACTCCTGCACGCCAATCACGCTGACCAGCGTCGTATTCTTGAGCATCACGTTGAATTCGTTGCCCAACGGCGGAACGATGACCCGGAACGCCTGAGGCAAAACGATACGCCGCATCAGTTTGGCGAAGGTCATGCCCAGCGAACGCCCAGCCTCATACTGCCCCTTGTCGACGGCACCGATCCCGGCACGAATGATCTCGGCCATGTAGGCGCCTTCATTCAGGCCCAAGGCGATGATCGCTGCCTGAATATTGCCCGGCACCACCAAACCAAACAGTTCCACGTCCTCGAAACGGAAGATCCCGCCGGCCGCCAATGCGGTATAGAGAAAAACGATTTGCACCAACAGCGGCGTGCCGCGCATCAGCCACACATAGAACCGTACCGGCAGGTTGAGCAACGGGTTGCGCGACAGACGCATCAGCGCCGCTGCCAGCCCAAGCACGCAGCCCAACGCCATTGCCAGCACACTGATCAGGCAGGTCAACCAGAGCCCAGTGAGGTACACCCCGCTGGGCTGCAAAAGGTATTGCCAGAACACATCCCAATTGAAATTCATCGAGCGCTCGCCTCAGTCGAGTGTGTCGCTGGAAACATGCCATTTGCTCAACAACTGCACGTAACTGCCGTCGCTGCGCATGTCACTGATGATCTGCTGTACTGCGGTGGTGAGCTGGGAATCATCCTTGCGGGTCCCTAAACCCGTAAGAATCCGGCTGAAGGCTGGCACCCCCTCCTCGAACAGATCAGGCGCCATTGCGGCGTAGTAACCTGCTGTTTCTACGGTGGTGCCGTAAGCGTCCACCTGACTGATACGCAGCGCCTGAAAGGCGTCAGTGTCACTGTTGTAAACCACCAGTTTCATCGGTGTCTTGCCGGCCTTGGTGAGCTTTTCGTTCTCGGCGTCCAACAAGGTTTTGATCGTGGAGCCATTGAGCACTGCCACCTTGTGCCCAGACAGTCCATCCAGGGTTTTGATGCCCTTGGGATTGCCTTTGGGAACGACCACTGACTGGCTGGAATACATGTAGTTGACGATGTCGATCACCTCCCGGCGTTCGGGCTTGTCGAACAGCTGATCAACGATCATGTCGCACTGCTGGGCGAGCAATGCCGGCAGCAACCCGGAGAATGGAATGACCCGCCATTGCACCGGTTTGTCTCCCAGCCGTTTGGCGATTTCCAGCCCCAGATCGACAGTCAGGCCCCTGGGTTTTTGCGCCTCATCGAAAGACACCAAGGGTGGCGAGTCCATGCCCGAGCAATACGTGAGTTTTTCGGCCTTTTGCAGTCGTTCCGGCACTTGGGGCGTGGCGAATGCCCACTGTACGCAGAGTCCCAGGGATACAGCAGCAAGCAACACACGGCGTTTATGCATGACCAGACACTCCAGTTGTTTAGTAACGGGGCAGTACTCAAAGTCAACACACGGTCGGGCTCGAGCCCGATTCTATTTTTCCGATTGCAGGAACTGAATCAGCGCCGGCACTGTGCCTTCGATGTGCTGACGCACCACCGACTCGGCCTGGTCGGCATCGCCTGAGCGAATGGCATCAAGGATCACCGCGTGTTCCTGGCGGGCACTCAAGGGCTTTTCACCGTGCTGCAGCCACAGGCGCATGGGCGCCTCGATCAGCGAGTACAGGGCCGAGATTTGCTTCATCAGACGCGGACGGCCGCTGAGGCTGCACAGGTATTCATGGAAAGCCCTATGACGGCTGACCCATTCCGCGCTTTCGTCGCGGTAGTCATCCATCTCGTCCAGCATGCGTTCCAGAGCCGCAAGCTGACGCTCGCCGATCTTGCCCACGGCGACGCGGATGGCCAGGCCTTCAAGGGCACTGCGCATCTCGAAGACTTCGTGCAGTTCGTCGATGTTCAGACCGCTGACTATCGCCCCGCGGTTAGGCCGCAAGGTCACCAGGCCTTGAGCATCGAGGCGTCGGAAGGCTTCGCGCACCGGCATGCGGCTCATGCCGATCTCAGTGGCGATATCCTCGGCGATCAACCGGTCGCCTTTGCGGTAACGGCCGCCACAGATCGCTTCCAGCAGAAAGTTGTAAGCCTCCTCCTCGGCGGTCAGGGGCTGACGTTCAACGTAAGCGGGAGCGAATTGCATAAAGTCACCTTTTGCAGTTTTGTATCCAATTATCCATAGATTCAAAACAGCAGAAACCGTGCCAGGCTGCGTAGCACTGCTTCAAGCTCTTAATTGGAAAGGAGTTTCGACTCAAGAAGCGATGATCTTTAGATCGGCGTGGTACTCACCGTGTGCTACGAAATGGCCCAGTGCGCCCCAAATGGGTGAAAAATGGTATCCAGGTAACAAATCATTTCGCCGAATGCCCTCCGAAGTCTTTCGTTCCGTCACTTCAAGCGAATCCGCTTTTTTCAGCTCGGACACGCAAAGTGCAGCTTACGGCTCGGTGCATGGGAGAAATCGTCCTGGCTCAGGCTGGTACATGCGATCGGTTCTCGATCAGGGAGCCATAACCGAAAAAGCCCTTGGCGCGTTCTCTGGGTAATTGCACAGACTTGCCCACCCATTTGCATTCGGCCTGACCAGTCATTTGCAACGGATTTGACCAGCACGTTTCGCGGACATGACCGGCAGAGAACGACCCATAGTAGTCATTCGCTGCGGTCGGGTCATTCTGCGAACAATGATCACCGACGATTCGAGTTGCAATAACTGACGCAGTACTACCGTTGATCCATCAACCATTGCCGAACAGTCGCCAGGGCGGAAGGGGATTTCGCTTTGCGGGGCCAGAGCAAGTAATACCCAGCGTCGGTATGCAGTTCAGATTCAAACAGTCGGGTCAGCCGACCGGCATCAATGTCTGCCTGGACGAAGAAGTCATTGGCCAAGGCAAGCCCCTGGCCGGCAATTGCGGTCTCGATCGCCAGTGAGGTCTGGTTGAAACGCAGATTTTTCGGTGCGGCCTGCACCGGGTGTTCAAAAATCTGTGCGATAAATTGCGGCCAAAAGTTGTGGGCGTCATGCAATAGCGGGTAGCGCTGTAATTGGTCAAAGTCGCGTGGCATCCCGATTGATTCAATCAACGCGGGGCTGCCGACCGCCACGATTCGTTGCTCCAGCAGCATCTCGCTATTGAGACCAGGGCCGAAGGGTGGCCTACCGTAACGTATGGCGATATCGACGCCATCAGTCTGAAAGTGCGACAGGCGTTCAGTGGCCAGTACGCGCAGATCAATGTCCGAATGCAACTGGGTGAACGATGCCAGCTTCGGAATCAGCCATTTCGAAGCGAAGGTGGGTGTCACGCTGACGGTCAGGTGCGCAGGCTCCGGGCGAAGCGTCTGGGTGGCTTCAGAAATCAATTCCAGAGCATGGCGGATGCTCACACTGTAGCGCTGGCCAGCATCGGTCAGCATTAACCCACGGGGCAATCGCTCAAATAACTTCAGCTCCAGATTTGCCTCCAGGCCACGGATCTGCTGGGCCACTGCTGCCTGAGTGACTCCCAGCTCCTCGGCGGTCAGCCGGAAGTTCAGATGGCGGGCTGCAACCTCGAATACACGTACGGCATTGAGAGGCGGTAGGGGAAGGGTATCGTTGGACATGATGATAGAAATTCTACTGGATCAAGGAAGAAATACTGCATCGGTAGTGCGGTCACTGCACTGTTAGTCTGACCAACAGGCTATTCAAGCTAACAGGAAAGTTAGCGAACAGAAGCCCAGCCGATAGAAATTAAATCGCATGATCAAAGGGCCAGCGTCATGAAGAAAACCTCTTTTGTCCTATTTGTGCTGCTTGGCCTGGTATGGGGCAGCAACTTCATTTTCGTCAAATGGGCCGGCCACAGCATCTCACCGGTGCAAATCACGTTGCTGCGTGTGCTTTTCGGTTTCCTGCCAGTCCTCGCCTTCGCGCTGTACAAGGGCGCATTACGTTGGGCGCATTGGCGCCATGGGCATCATTTCGTGGTCATGTCCTTGCTGGCGACCGCTGTCTATTACTACGCCTTCGCCAAAGGCACTGTTTTGTTGCCCTCGGGCGTTGCCGGCATGCTCGGTGGAGCTATTCCGCTGTTCACGTTCCTGTGTGCCTGGCTATTTCTGCGTAGCGAGCCACTCAATGGGCTGAAGGTGCTGGGCATTGCGCTCGGTTTCATGGGGGTTCTGCTCATTGCGCAGCCGTGGTCGGCTGAAGGCGTAATCAATCCGAGCGGAATCGCTTACATGATGATCGGTTCGCTCAGCGTGGGTTGTTCGTTCGTTTATGCTCGACGGTTTATCAGCCCGCTCGGCTTGCCAGCGGTGGCATTGACGACTTACCAGATCGGTCTGGCGTTATTCTTTTTGCTTTTGGTCACGCCACTTGAAGGCATCACCCAGGTATTCGACGACACACGGGCGTGGGTTGGCCTGGTCTTCGGCTTGGGATTGCTGGGTACCGGTTTTGCCTATATCGCCTATTACCGCATCGTTGAAACGCTCGGCGCTGTGGCTGCGTCGGCCGTCAGCTATATCCCGCCGGTGGTCGCTCTGCTCATCGGGATCGCGATTGGTGAGCCGATTTCCATGAGCGCAGGCTTCGCCATCGCGACCATTCTCGCGGGAGTGGCCTGCGTACAATTCTCCAACCGACCACAGTCCAGAATGGCAACTGTTCAAAACAGCCGGTGATCGATCAAACGAGTGGTCATTACCAATGCAATCAGGTGGTCAAGTGGAGTGCAATTTCGCAGGAGCAGCAGAGGGCATTCTGCATGGTGCAGATGGCGTATGACCCCACTTACGTGGCGCTGTATCACCCGGAAGCGGGGGACACGGTATTCAAGCGCGGGCCGTGGCCCGATGAAGTCGCGCTGGAAATTACTGGCTTTGCCGGCCGAGGCTGATGCGTTGATCACCCTTGGCTGCCGCCGTGTCGGCGATGATGATTTCGCTCGGTATGTCCAGTCGGTGGCTTGCCGATCACGCGCCTGAGAACTGTATCCGTGCTTTCTGGCCGTAGGAGACCCACGGTTTCAGTGGCTGAGACGTTCAGCCATGAGCGGTAACAGTTGCTCGCAAGATGCCTCGATTTTCAGGTCCAGCAGATCGTCGGCGCGGGTTTTACCCAGGTTGATCGCGATCAGCGGCTTGTGCTGCTCGGCCATCGCGCGGCATAAGCGAAAGGCCGAGTAAGCCATCAGCGACGATCCCACCACCAGCAATCCCGCAGCCTGCTCGACGCAACGTATGGCCTTGGCGGCGGTGCTTTGGGCGACGTTCTCGCCAAAAAACACCACGTCCGGCTTTAACCGTTCGCCGTCACAGTGGGGGCAGTGGGGGACCTGGAATCGTGCTTCGAAAGCCGGGTCCAGCAGGGTATCGCCATCGGGTGCCTGAACGGCGTCGACCCCGGCCAGATAGGGGTTTTGCGCTTCCATGACGATCTGGATCGCATGCCGATCAGTACGTTGTCCGCAATCCAGGCAAACGACTTTATGCAGACTGCCGTGCAGTTCGATCACATCCTGGCTGCCCGCTTGATCATGCAAGGTATCGACGTTTTGCGTGATGAGCCCGGCGATACGTTGCTTTGCTTGCAACGTGGCCAGCGCCTCATGGGCGGCATTCGGTCGAGCCTGGCGGATCCGTGGCCAGCCCAGCATCGCTCGCGCCCAATAGCGCCGCCGCGATGCCGGTGCGCTGAGGAACTCCTGATACATCATCGGTGCCTTGCCTCGACGTACGCCCTCGTTGTCCCGGTAGTCCGGTATCCCGGAAGAGGTGCTGATGCCCGCGCCGGTCAGGACCAGCAATGGCTGCTCGGCCATCATGTGGTAAAGGGTGTCAAGAGGGTTGCTGAGCTGGCCGTCGATCATGTTGAATACCTATTCCAATACCGGATATGAACCGCTTTAAGAACAAGGTGCAGGCAGGAAAAGATAGTCTGCTTTGGAGCCAATGCGAAGCGGCTGCGGGCTTGCCTCAATCCGTAGCAGCTGGCGTAGCCTGCGTCCGGCTGCGCAGCAGTCGTAAAATCAGGCACTGCGGTATTCCAGACAAACCGTGGAAGCAGGATTTACGACTGCTGCGCAGCCGGACGCAGCCTTCGGCAGCTGCTACGGGTCGGTCCATCGCCTTCGTTATGCAACCACAACTGTGATCTTGAGATTGTCCCCGGCGTCTAGCGAAAGTATCCCCGCAGCCGCACGGGGAGTGGATACGGACCCCAAGCATGCAAGCGCTGTTGAACGAAATCCTTGATGCAGTTCGCCCCCTGATCGGTCAGGGCAAGGTGGCTGATTACATCCCGGCGTTAAGTAATGTGCCGGCCGAACAATTGGGCATTGCCGTCTATGGCAATGACGGCGAGCTTTTTTGCGCGGGCGATGCGCATACACCGTTCTCGGTGCAGAGCATTTCGAAAGTGTTCAGTCTGGTGCAGGCCATCGATCATTCCGGCGAAGCGATCTGGGAGCGACTGGGACACGAACCCTCCGGCCAGCCGTTCAACTCGCTGGTGCAGCTGGAGTTCGAGCGCGGACGCCCACGCAACCCGTTCATCAACGCTGGCGCACTGGTGATCTGCGATATCAACCAGTCACGTTTTGCTGCACCGGCGTTGTCGATGCGTGATTTCGTCCGACGTTTGTCCGGCAATATGCAGGTGCTGGTTGACGGGAAGGTCGCTGAGTCGGAATACCAGCACCGCGCCCGAAACGCGGCCATGGCTTACCTGATGCAATCGTTCGGCAACTTCCACAACGATGTTGAAGCGGTGCTGCGCAGCTACTTCAGCCATTGCGCACTGCGCATGAGTTGTGTGGATCTGGCCCGCGCGTTCTGCTTTTTGGCCAACGACGGTTTTTGCAAACACAGCGGCGCGCAAATTTTGACCCCGCGTCAAACCCAGCAGGTCAACTCGATCATGGCCACCAGCGGCCTTTATGACGAAGCCGGCAACTTCGCCTATCGCGTCGGCTTGCCGGGCAAGAGTGGTGTGGGCGGTGGCATCGTGGCGGTGGTGCCGGGGCGGTTTACCGTCTGCGTCTGGTCACCGGAACTGAACGCTGCCGGTAATTCGCTGGCCGGTATGGCCGCTCTGGAGTTGCTGAGTCAGCGAATCGGATGGTCGGTGTTCTAGGCGGGTGGGCGTTGCCGGGATGGGTGTCAACGTGCGGTCGATCACGATGATCGCTATGGCGCCCAGTCCGGTTCAGTCAGACCGCTGCACCGAATGAGATGCCCGCCAGCGCAGTAATCGCCATGGCGAGGGCTCCCCACAGTGTCACTCGCCATGCCCCCGGCAGCAGGCTGGCACCGCCAGCCTTGGCCGCAATAGCGCCTAATGTTCCCAGGAATACCAGTGACATGCCTGATATCCATGGAATAACGCTCTGAGTCGGAGCGAGGAACGTGACGGCCAGGGGCAATGCTGCGCCGACAAAAAAGCTGGCTGCCGAGGCCAGTGCCGCCTGCAGCGGTTTGGCGCTGAACGCATCGGAAATGCCCAGTTCGTCGCGAGCATGGGAGCCCAGTGCATCATGTGCCATTAATTGCGTAGCCACTTTTCTGGCCAGCTCAGGTTCAACGCCGCGATCCATGTAGAGGCTCGCCAGCTCATAGTGTTCAGCCAGAGGGTTGGTCTCAAGCTCTGTTTGTTCGCGCAAAAGATCGGCCCGTTCGCTATCCGCCTGGGAGTGCACAGAGACGTATTCTCCCGCCGCCATCGACATCGCACCCGCCACCAGCCCGGCAATACCGGTGATGAGCAATGTGCTGTGGGTGGCCTGGGCCGCGGCAACCCCGATCAAAAGACTCGCGGTCGATACAATGCCATCGTTGGCACCCAGTACCGAGGCGCGAAGCCAGCCGATCCGGTCGTTTCTATGGGACTCCGCGTGTCTGCGAAAGCGCTTCATCGTTGCAATCACCCACTGTCGTTGAGCCGACGCTGATCAACAGCCGGCATCTGTGAACGAGCCGGTGGTTCGCTGCTTCAGCGAGTTCCAATCTGCTCCTGGAGGCGTCCAGCGACAATCGATCCGACGTTGATTTGCTCGCGCAGCGTGTGCGTGTCATTCCCCAACGTTTGGCGACGACGGGATGTTCCACTGGACGCTCAACTAATCTCCGCGGATGTACTGTTCCAGTTGCCGGATCAGGTCGGCCTGCTCGGCGATGGCTTCTTTGACCAGGTCGCCAATGGACAGTAAACCCAGCAGTTGTCCGTTCTCCACCACCGGCAAATGGCGCAAATGACTGTCGGTCATGATGCCCATGCAGGTCTCGATGGTTTGATGGGAGTCCACCGTCACCACGGGCGAGCTCATGATGTCTCTGACAGGCGTGCCGACCGAGGACCGCCCATGCAGGACCAGCTTGCGCGCATAGTCGCGTTCGCTGATAACGCCGACCACCAGGCCATGCTCTAACACTGGTAGTGCGCCGACATTTTTCTCGGCCATCATCATGAGGGCTTCCAGCACCATCTGGTCCGGGGCGATAGTGTGGACTTGCTGGTTGTGCTTGACCTTTAACTTCAGAAGTTGGGCAACGGTCTTCATGCGGGCCTCTCCAGTGCTGAACTTGGGGCGGCCGCGAACCGCCCTGACGGTCTATACAGAATCGTAGAGATACGCCAACAGGGCAAGGACCAAAGCGGCACACACACAATCAAAAAACGTCATCGAGGTGTTTTTTTGCATTCGCCGCAGCTCGGCGGCAACCAGGTTGATTTCGGCGCGCTACTATTGCGGCTTCGGCAACGGAGTCGAGCTGGATCTGCTGCACAACTTCACGCAGCGGACTCACCGTCACAGGTTCTGTGAGCTACAGTTGTTGTACTGCCTCCTCTCTATGGACTCCTTTGGTTGAGAGGCTGGTCTTGGGTGCCGACGTCAGGCACCTTTTTTATTTTCATCGGCTGAGCGTTATCCGCACAGCTGGTCAGTCGCAGGCCTGGGTTAGCCTGCGGTGTGGCGTTGAGTGCGCCAAATGCCCGGACGAATAATAAAAAACGGCGCCTGAAAGCCGATGCTAGTCTTGGTAGATACGTCGACAGGTCGGCGCTGTTTGCGACTCCAGTGGAGTCGCCGGTTAAAAAGGGGGGATTGAGCCAGCACACTTCGTGGTGGCCGGGGGGGATTGGCCGGCACTGTACCGGCAGGATAGGGATTATGAGTAGCTCCCAGACTATTCACCCGATTTGGCTCCGGCTGACCCACTGGGTCAACGTCATCGCGGTCATCATCCTGGTGATGAGCGGCTGGCGTATCTACAACGCCTCTCCGATTTTTTCCTTTCAGATTCCCGCTGGCATCACTCTGGGCGGCTGGTTGGCGGGTGCACTGCTTTGGCATTTTGCGGCGATGTGGGTACTGGTCATTAATGGCATTCTTTACCTTCTGCTCAATATTTTTTCCGGGCGCATCGCCTACAAGTTTTTCCCGATACGCCCTGGCGAAGTCTTTCATGATTTGCTGGCCGCCCTCAGGGGCAAACTCGCCCACGCTGACTTGCGGCAATACAACTCCCTGCAAAAACTCGCTTACCTCTTTGTCGTACTCGATCTGATTGTGCTCGTGCTCTCGGGCCTGGTGATCTGGAAGTCGGTGCAGTTTCCGCTGCTCAGGGAGCTGATGGGGGGGTATGACTCGGCGCGTATCGTGCATTTTGTCTGCATGGCCTTGCTGGTCGCCTTTATCGTGGTGCATCTGGTGATGGTGGCCCTCGTGCCGCGCACACTGGTTGCCATGCTGCGCGGACACTGAACCATGGTCAGGAAAATTAAAAAAGACGGGCTTGATGAGTCCGCCATCATCCAGTCGGTGGCGCTGGAACTCGACCTGCCCGCGCGTAGACAATTTCTTCGCCATGTCTGGACGCTGGGTGGGATTGCCTTGCTGACGGGCTGTCGTCTCGATGACGACGACTCCGTGGAGTCCATGCTGAAAATGGTCTCGCGCTTCAACGACAAGGTGCAGGCGGCGCTATTCGATCCGCGCAGGTTGGCACCGACTTATCCTGAGTCGATGATGACACGCCCATTTCCGTTCAACGCCTATTACGACCGCGATGGCATCCCGGACATCGAAGGCGATGATTTCAAACTCGCGGTTGGCGGTCTGGTCCAGGATAAACATAGCTGGACCCTCGCCGAGCTGAACCAGTTGCCGCAAACCAGTCAGGTCACGCGCCTGATATGCGTGGAGGGTTGGAGCGCCATCGGCAAATGGGGTGGGGTGACTTTTTCGACTTTTCTGCAACGTGTGGGCGCCGACACCCGTGCCAAATATGTCGGACTCAAATGCGCCGATGACTATTACACCAGCATCGACATGCCCACCGCTCTACACGCGCAGACTCTGCTCACCCTGAGCTATGACGATCAGGTGTTGCCGGCGGAATACGGTTACCCCCTGCGGCTGCGTATGCCGACCAAACTGGGTTTCAAGAACCCCAAACATGTTGTGGAGATTTTTGTGACCAATGATTACCCCGGTGGCTATTGGGAGGATCAGGGTTACAACTGGTTCAGTGGCAGTTGAGTGATCGACTGTCCTGAAAATCGGCGCGTTGCGGCTGTCGTTAACGCGAACTATAGAGGAAGAGTGACATGAAAAAGCTGATTGCTACTGCGGTTGCCGCCGTTGTTCTGGGGCTGGCCGCCGCCCCGCTGATTGCAGCTGAAACAGGTACGGGTGATATGTACAAGGAGTCGATGGACAAGGGGACGATGAAAAAGGATGAAATGAAAAGCTCTACCGCGAAGACCAAGCACCACTACAAGACCAAGGGCGACAAGATGAAGAGTGGCGCCATGAAAAAAGACAGCATGGAAAAAAAGGATGATATGAGCAAAGACACGATGAAGCAGTAGGGCGCCCGGTCGCTCCAGCTAAACCGGCAATGTCAGACAATTGCCGGATGGAGCACTGTCGTGTACTGGAGAACCCGGTCGGGTGCTCGCAAGAGCAACGGATGCTCCGGACACACTGGCTAGTAGGGTCTGAGACATCCGATGCCGGAGGCAGGACATGAGCCGAGCCGTCAGGTTTTCAGTCGCGCCTTTCGTTTTGCTCGGCGTCCTTTTTTCAGGCGCCTGCAATCAAAACGAAACGTCTGAGAAGGCTTCGTCTGGCATCGAAAAGTCTGTCTCTGGAAGTTGGGTAGAAGGGACATGGAATCCTTCTTCGAAGGAGCAGGCACTTCCCGAGTTCCAGCTGTCAGGTGAGAAAATCACCCTGGGTCAGTGTGCCTTCTCTGTGCAGAGCCTGCTGAGTCATGATGAAAAACACGCCTATATCGTGCTCAAAAGAGGCAGTGCCTGCCCAATTGACCACGCGCCCGGCAATGTTGTTTTGACGCAAAGCGGGCACTGTCAGGCGCAGGTCGATATGTATGTTTCAACGGAGGACATCCATAAAGGTTCCCCAGAGCATACCGGGATGTACAGCAAGTCCGGCTGCTCTGAAGCCGCTCCTCAGTGATCAGTCAGCGATGTCCACCTGAGTCGTCCCGGGTTTCGGGGCCAAAGGGAAAAAAGGCGCCCGAGGGCGTAATGCCAGTCAGTTAAGGAAATGAGGTCTATGTAGGAGCGAGCTTGCTCGCGATGGACGTTAACGATAACGCGTGTTTTCTGGATAAACGCGTCGCCCTTGAGTCCATCGCGAGCAATCGAGCGTCGACCGGCTGCTCCTACATAGACCTCATCAGGTGAAGCCGTTCATGTTGATGCCGCGTTGGTAAGTCGCTGCATGAACGGAGTTGCGTATCGCGCCCGCAAAGGCGCGCTGGTTGTCTATTTGCCCAGTTTTACTCGTGTCCATCCGCGCGTCATCAACCGCTGGGTAGCGATGGGCAGGTCGGGTATTGCATAGAGCGTGGCCATTACCTCTTGCGGTGGATACGAACCTGGATCGTCACGAATCGCCTCATCAACCAATGGCGTGGCTGCTGAGTTGGCGTTGCTGTAACCCACGCTGTTGGTGATCTGGGCCATGATGTCCGGGCGCATCAGGAAGTTCATGAACAGGTAGGCGTTTTCGACGTTTGCCGCGTCCCTGGGGATGGCGACCATGTCATAGAAGCTGCCCGCACCTTCTTTCGGGATGCTGTAGGCGATGTTCACGGTGTCACCCGCTTCCTTGGCGCGCGCCTTGGCCTGGAGCACATCACCAGAGTAACCAACGGCTACGCAAATGTTGCCGTTGGCAAGATCCGAGATGTATTTGGATGAATGGAAGTAGGCCACCGATGGGCGGATTTTCATGAACAGCGCTTCGGCCTCGGCGATCTGCTGCTTGTCCCGGGAGTTCACCGGGTAGCCCAGATAGTGGAGGGCGGCCGGCAACATCTCGGTAGGCGAGTCCAGGAAACTGATGCCGCAGGATTTCAGTTTTGCCGCGTTTTCCGGTTTGAACAGCAGGTCCCAGGAGTTCACCGGTGCGTCTTTGCCCAAGGCCTGCCTGACCTTCTGCGGGTTGAAGCCGATACCGATCGAGCCCCACATGTAGGGGAAGGCGTGGCTGTTATCGGTGTCGCTGACGGAGGCATTTTTCAACAGTGTCTGGTTGAGGTTTTTCCAGTTGGGCAGCTTTGACTTGTCCAGCGGCTGATAGACCCCGGCCTTGATCTGCTTGGCCAGAAAACTGTTGGAGGGCACGACGATGTCGTAGCCCGACTTGCCGGCGAGCAACCTGGCCTCAAGGGTTTCATTACTGTCGAACACATCGTAGACGACACTGATACCTGTCTCGTCTTCGAACTTTTTGACGGTGTCCGGTGCAATGTAATCCGACCAGTTGTAAACGCGTAGCACCTTGTCATTGGCCTGGGCGCAAGTGACGACCGCGCCCAATAAGGACAGTGTAAGCAGAGTCCTGCCAAACATATTCATGCGTACAACTCCATTTTTATCGTGTAATTCGCGGCGCCATCATTGAAACGCGGCTGCTAGTGGCCTGTACGGCTAGTTCGTTAGCTCAAATTCGGATGCCAGAAGTCCATAGCCAAGGCGCTGTGACGAGTCATAGCCCGCTATGGCGAGGAACAGCAACGCAGGATATGGGCTTCTGGCGCCGAAGTTGACTAACAGAACTGGCCACACGGGCCACTAGGCAGCCGCACCCGCTAGTTGTTGCTCAGGTTGTTTCCAGGATTCGCTCGTGGTCTGTTCCATGGCTTCTTGAATCGAGCGTTTGCGATTGGCTTCGGCCCTGCGACCGAAATACCAGACCAGGAACGTGATCAAAGAGACAGCCAGCAGAATCAGACTGGCCACGGCGTTGATCTCGGGTTTCACGCCCAGACGCACTGCCGAGAAGACTTCCATCGGCAAGGTCGTCGAACCCGGACCCGACACGAAGCTGGCCAGCACCAGGTCGTCCAGCGACAGGGCGAAGGACATCATGCCGCCTGCCCCCAGCGATGGCGCGATCATCGGGATGGTGATCAGGAAGAACACCTTCCACGGCCGCGCACCAAGGTCCATGGCCGCTTCTTCGATGGACAGGTCCAGCTCACGCAAGCGTGCCGAGACCACCACCGCCACATAGGCTGCACAGAACGTCGTGTGGGCGATCCAGATGGTGACAAGGCCACGTTCCTGGGGCCAGCCGATCAGCTGCGCCATGGCCACGAACAGCAGCAACAGCGACAGACCGGTGATCACTTCGGGCATCACCAGGGGTGCGGTCACCAGGCCACCGAACAGTGTGCGTCCCTTGAAGCGGGTCACGCGGGTCAGCACGAAGGCCGCCAGGGTGCCCAACGCCACCGCCGCAATGGCGGTGTAGCAGGCGATTTCCAGCGAGCGCACCACTGAGCCCATCAGCTGGGTGTTGTCCAGCAGGCCGACATACCACTTCACCGACCATCCGCCCCACACGGTCACCAGCTTGGAGGCGTTGAACGAGTAGATCACCAGAATCAGCATCGGCGCGTAGATGAACAACAGGCCGAGTACCAGCATCAGTCTTGAAAACCCGAAACGGTTCATGCCCGTCCCTCCATCTCTTTGGCTTGGCTGCGGTTGAAGAGGATGATCGGCACAATCAGAATCGCCAGCATCACCACAGCCAGGGCGGACGCCACCGGCCAGTCACGGTTGTTGAAGAACTCTTGCCACAGCACGCGGCCGATCATCAGGGTTTCCGGCCCACCGAGCAGTTCCGGGATCACGAACTCACCCACCACCGGGATGAACACCAGCATGCAGCCGGCGATGATGCCGTTCCTGGCCAGCGGCACGGTGATTTTCCAGAAACTGTTGAAGGTGCTCGAACCCAGGTCCGATGCGGCTTCAAGCAGGCTCTGGTCATGCTTGACCAGGTTGGCGTAGAGCGGCAGGACCATGAAGGGGAGGTAGGCGTACACCACCCCGATGTACACCGCGGTGTTGGTGTTCAATATTTCTATGGGCTGCTGAGTCAGGCCGGTCCACATCAAGAATGCGTTCAGCAGACCGTTATTGCTCAAGATACCCATCCAGGCGTAAACCCGGATCAGGATCGCCGTCCAGGTCGGCATCATGATCAGCAGGATCAGCACGGTCTGCGTCTCCTTGCGGGCCCTGGAGATGCCATAGGCCATCGGGAAGCCAATCAACAGGCACATCAGCGTGCTGAAAAAAGCGACCTTCAGCGAGCCCAGGTAGGCAGAGATGTACAGCTCATCACCGACCAGCAGCGCATAGTTACTGATGTTCAGAAACAGTTGGAATTTCTGCTCGGCGAAGGTGTAGATCTCCGAGTAGGGAGGAATGGCCAAGGCTGCTTCGGAGAAGCTGATCTTCATCACCAGGAAGAACGGCAGCATGAAAAACAGGCACAGCCACAGGAAGGGAATACCGATGACGACTTTACGACCACTCGGTATCAGGCGCTGAATCCGCTTATTGATAGTGATCATGAGCGCAGTACCACGCCGCTGTCGTCTTCCCACCATACATAGACTTCGTCGTCCCACGTCGGGCGTGCGCCGCGGCGTTCAGCGTTGGCCATGAACGACTGAACGATCTTTCCACCGGGCAATTGCACATAAAAGACCGAATGCCCACCCAGGTAGGCGATGTCGTGAACCTTGCCTTTGGACCAGTTGTAGCGGGTCTCGGGCTTGATCGTGGACACCAGCAACTTCTCTGGGCGAATGGCATAGGTGACAGACTTGTCTTGCACAGAAGTGCTGACGCCGTGGCCCACGTAAATCTTCTGCTCGAGGTCCGGGCTCTGAATGATGGCGTGACCTTCCTGGTCTTCGGTGACGAAACCGTCGAACGCATTCACGTTGCCGATGAATTCGCATACCATGCGGCTGACGGGGGCTTCGTAGATATCGACCGGACTACCGATCTGGGCAATCCAGCCCAGGTGCATGATGGCGATGCGCTGGGCCATGGTCATGGCCTCTTCCTGATCGTGGGTCACCATTACGCAAGTCACGCCGACCCGCTCGATGATCTCGACCAGTTCGAGCTGCATCTGCGAGCGCAGCTTTTTATCCAGTGCGCCCATGGGCTCGTCGAGCAGCAGCAGCTTTGGTCGCTTGGCCAGGGAGCGCGCCAGCGCCACTCGCTGACGCTGACCACCAGAGAGTTGATGCGGCTTGCGTCTGGCGTACTGGGTCATATGAACCAGCTTGAGCATTTCTTCGACGCGGGCTTCGATTTCGCTGGCGGGAAGCCGGTCCTGCTTCAGGCCAAAGGCAATGTTCTGCGCCACGGTCATGTGCGGAAACAAGGCGTAGGACTGGAACATCATATTGATGGGCCGCTCATAGGGCGGCATGTCGGTAATGTCTACGCCATCGAGGTAGATCCGCCCTTCGGTCGGGCGCTCGAAGCCTGCCAGCATCCGCAGGAGTGTCGATTTGCCTGAGCCTGAGCCACCCAGCATCGCGAAGATTTCACCCTGGTGGATATCCAGGGAGACATCGTCGACGGCAGTTGTCTCGTCGAATTTCTTGGTTACGCGGTCGACTTTAACCAGCACCTTTTTTGGGTGCGGGTTGCCTTCTAGAGCCTTCCTGTAAGTGCTGGAGGCGTTTGCCATGTAAAACTCCCAACCGGTGTCAGTAGTCCGGCCAAAGCGGCCTGACTTAATAGTTGATTGCAAACCCGCGCCAGGGGCCCCTGTAGGAGCCGAGCTTGCTCGCGATGGCGGCCTGACAGTCAACATTGATGTCGACTGTCAGGGACTCTTCGCGAGCAAGCTCGGCTCCTACAGGGTTACCCGTGCCGGTCGGGCTAATTCGGCGCCGCCGTCCTGGCTGCCTGGTCGTACTTGTTGTTATTGCGGTTTGTTGTTTTCGTGAGTCACGGATGCGCAAGGGCGCGCCCGCCAGACTCACGAGGGCAGTAAATTGATTAATCGAGTTTTAAGTCAGCGCGTATTACGCAGCGCCGCGCGTTGCCGGCACGCGTCGCCAAACGCCTGGAAAATACTCAAGTAGGGAGGGTTCGACAGGACCTGCCATTCCGGGTGCCATTGCACGCCAACGGCAAATGCCTGGCCGTGCTCGACAGGCCCTCTATCAACAGAGAAGGCCTCGATCAATCCATCGGGCGCGATGGCTTCGACCCGTAAACCGGGTGCCAGCCTGTCGATGCCTTGGCCGTGAATGGAATTGACCTGAATCACCGGGGGCAGGTCGAGTGCCGCGAACACGCCGCCAGGTTGAACATTGACGGCATGCGCCGGGGCGTACTGGACGGCCAGGTCAGGATGATCGGCTTCGCGATGATCCATGAAGGTGCCGGTTTCGTGGACCTTCTGATGAAGGCTGCCACCGAACGCCACGTTCATTTCCTGAAAGCCGCGGCAGATGCCGAGCACTGGAACGCCCGCCGCCACGGCTGCACGTAACAAGGGAAGGGTGGTGCCGTCGCGCTGAGGATCGTGTGCCGTCCCCGGTTCGCTGGCTGGGCCCTGATAGTGGAATGGCTCCACGTTGGAAGGCGAGCCGGTAAACAGCAGGCCGTCCAGATGCTCGAGCAGACCGTCTATATCGGTCAGTTCAGCCAGGGAAGGAATGATTACCGGGAGCCCCAGTGCAGCAACGCTGACAGCACGTACGTACTTGTCTGCGCTGACATGGTAGGGATGCAGCCCAATATCTTTGACGCACGCAGTAACGCCGATCAATGGCTTGAGTGCCATTTTTATCACCTCGAAGTTTCACACTTGAACGAGCTTTTCCGGAGCTTAGCCTTGTTGATTTTAATTAACAACTCTCATGTAAAAAATTCTAAACGGAAAAGGAGCTGGGGATCTGAGCTGGCGCAGGCTTTAGGCAGTAAAACGGTCGATTAGCGGCTGACACGGCAAATAAATTCAACGCTGATGGTGCTCTGTTCGCTATTGACTTCACTTTGCCTTTCGGATTGACTGGGCTCGTGAAAGGGCGGTGAACATAATAATTAACATAATAGGTGCATCATGTCGGTACCCCTGCGTGCCGTTCAGCTCAACGAAGCGAACGCATTCCTTAAGAAACATCCTGAGGTTTTGTACGTCGACCTTCTGATTGCGGATATGAACGGCGTGGTGCGCGGTAAGCGCATCGAGCGCACCAGTCTCCACAAGGTCTACGAAAAAGGCATTAACCTCCCGGCCTCGCTGTTTGCCCTGGATATCAACGGCTCTACAGTAGAAAGCACAGGTCTGGGCCTGGATATCGGCGACTCTGACCGAATCTGCTATCCCATCCCCGGCACCCTGTGCATCGAACCCTGGCAGAAGCGCCCGACCGCGCAACTGTTAATGACCATGCACGAACTCGAAGGTGAACCCTTCTTCGCCGATCCTCGCGAAGTGCTGCGTCAGGTCGTGAGCAAGTTCGATGCAATGGGCCTGACCATCTGCGCCGCATTCGAGCTTGAGTTCTACCTGATCGACCAGGACAACGTGAACGGTCGTCCGCAGTCGCCACGTTCGCCGGTGTCCGGCAAGCGTCCGATGTCGACTCAGGTGTATCTGATCGACGATCTGGACGAATACGTCGATTGCCTGCAAGACATCCTTGAAGGCGCGAAAGAGCAGGGCATCCCTGCCGACGCCATCGTCAAGGAAAGTGCGCCGGCGCAGTTCGAAGTGAACCTGCATCACGTTTCCGACCCGGTGAAAGCCTGCGATTACGCGGTGCTGCTCAAGCGTCTGGTGAAGAACATCGCCTACGACCATGAGATGGACACCACCTTCATGGCCAAGCCTTACCCGGGCCAGGCGGGCAACGGTCTGCACGTGCACATTTCGATCCTTGATAAAGAAGGCAACAACATCTTTGCCAGCGAGGATCCCGAGCAGAACGCCGCATTGCGTCACGCGATCGGCGGTGTGCTCGAGACCCTGCCGGCGCAGATGGCCTTCCTCTGCCCGAACGTCAACTCCTACCGTCGTTTCGGCGCACAGTTCTACGTGCCGAATTCGCCGAGCTGGGGCATCGACAACCGTACCGTTGCGGTACGCGTTCCGACGGGCTCGGCTGACGCCGTACGTATCGAGCACCGGGTCGCCGGCGCCGACGCTAACCCGTACCTGTTGATGGCGTCGGTCCTGGCCGGCATTCACCACGGCCTGACCAACCAGATCGAGCCGGGTGCACCGGTTGAAGGCAACAGCTACGAGCAGAACGAACAGAGCCTGCCGAACAACTTGCGCGATGCCTTGCGCGAGCTGGACGACAGCGAAGTCATGGCTCGCTACATCGACCCGCTGTACATCGATGTGTTTGTGGCGTGCAAGGAAAGCGAACTCGCCGAGTTTGAAAACTCCATTTCAGACCTTGAGTACAACTGGTACTTGCACACGGTCTGAGGCGAACAACCTGTAGGAGCTGTCGTTCACATTTGTTGTGCCCGACACACTACCCTTGTAGGAGCCGAGCTTGCTCGCGATGGCGGCGGATCAGTCAACATTGATGTCGCCTGACACACCGCCATCGTCGGAACGCCGCCCGGAACAAGCTCAGCTCCTACATGGCATCAGTCCGACGACTACTTATTTCTCTGCGTTGAGTCACTTCAATGGCAATTACTCGCAGCGACTGGGAGCAACGCTTTCAGTCCTTGACACTAGAAGGCCGGGCATTCATTGACGGCCAATACTGCTCGGCACTCAGCGGCGACACCTTTGAATGCATGAGTCCGGTGGACGGTCGCTTCCTGGCGAACGTCGCCAGCACCGACGAAACCGACGCGAATGTGGCGGTGCAGGTTGCGCGTCGCACGTTTGAGTCCGGCGTCTGGGCCAGACTGGCCCCGGCAGAGCGCAAGCGCATCCTCATTCGTTTCGCCGATCTGATTCTGGATCACCAGGAAGAACTGGCGCTGCTGGAAACGCTGGACATGGGCAAGCCCATCAGCGACTCCATGGCCATCGACGTACCCGCGACCGCCAATGCGATCCGCTGGAGCGCCGAGGCGATCGACAAAATCTACGACGAAGTGGCGGCGACGCCGCACGATCAGTTGGGCCTCATCACTCGTGAACCGGCGGGCGTGGTCGCGGCCATCGTGCCGTGGAATTTCCCGTTGATCATGGCCAGCTGGAAGTTCGCGCCAGCCCTGGCGGCGGGTAACTCGTTCATCCTCAAGCCTTCGGAAAAATCGCCGCTGACGGCGATCCGGATTGCTCAGCTGGCGCTGGACGCGGGGATCCCCAAAGGGGTGTTCAACGTCCTGCCGGGCTTCGGTCACACCGTTGGCAAGGCCCTGGCCTTGCACATGGATGTCGATGTGCTGGCGTTCACCGGCTCGACCGCGATTGCCAAGCAACTGCTGGTCTACGCCGGGCAAAGCAACATGAAACGCGTATGGCTTGAAGCAGGGGGGAAAAGCCCGAACGTGGTATTTGCCGATGCGCCGGACCTGCGCGCGGCAGCACAGGCAGCAGCCAGCGCAATTGCCTTCAACCAGGGTGAAGTCTGCACCGCAGGTTCGCGTTTGCTGGTGGAGCGTTCGATCCGCGAGCAGTTCATTCCGCTGCTGGTGGAAGCACTGCAAGCCTGGAAACCGGGGCATGCCCTGGACCCGGCGACAACGGTCGGCGCAGTGGTTGATCAGCGCCAGCTGGAATCCGTGCTG
This sequence comes from Pseudomonas sp. GW821-FHT01E05, assembly GCF_059422425.1. Classification (NCBI taxonomy): domain Bacteria; kingdom Pseudomonadati; phylum Pseudomonadota; class Gammaproteobacteria; order Pseudomonadales; family Pseudomonadaceae; genus Pseudomonas; species Pseudomonas sp. GW821-FHT01E05. The sequence continues at coordinate 290,335 of NZ_JBWKWW010000008.1, read as the reverse complement.
CGTTACATCGACGTTGGCAAGGAGCAGGGCGCTCGACTGATCGCGGGTGGCAAGCGCACCCTCGAAGAAACGGGCGGCCTGTACGTTGAGCCGGCGATTTTCGATGGTGTGACCAACGCGATGACGATTGCCCGGGAAGAGATCTTCGGCCCGGTGCTGTCGCTCATCACCTTCGACACCGTTGAAGAAGCCCTGCACATCGCCAACGACAGCATCTTCGGTCTGGCGGCCGGTGTCTGGACCAGCAACCTGAGCAAGGCCCACACCTTCGCTCGCGGTTTGCGTGCCGGCAGCGTCTGGGTCAACCAGTACGACGGTGGCGACATGACTGCGCCGTTTGGTGGGTTCAAACAGTCGGGTAACGGTCGCGACAAGTCGTTGCATGCGTTCGACAAGTACACCGAACTCAAAGCGACCTGGATCAAGCTCTAACATTTTCACAGCAGCGGTCGCCGGCATCTGCGTGCGACCGCTCGGGAATTCAATCATGCAAAAACATGTAAACAGCTACTACGCCGCGACCCGCAACGAGACCATCGATTTTCCGGTGCTCGATCAACTGGTCGAGTGCGATGTCTGCGTGATCGGCGCGGGCTACACCGGTTTGTCCTCGGCACTGTTTCTCGCAGAAGCGGGCTACAGCGTCACGGTGCTGGAAGCCGCCAAAGTCGGCTTCGGCGCCAGCGGTCGCAACGGTGGTCAACTGGTCAACTCCTATAGCCGTGACGTCGATGTCATCGAGCAGCGCTACGGCGACAAGACCGCAGAAATCCTCGGCAGCATGATCTTCGAAGGCGCGGACATCATTCGTTCGCGCATAAAACAGTACGACATCAAGTGCGACTACAAGCCTGGCGGTATTTTCGCGGCGCTGAACAAGAAGCAGCTCAAAGGTCTGGCCGAGCAAAAAAGCAGCTGGGAGCGTTACGGCAACCAGAACCTGAAAATGCTCGACGCCAAGGACATCGCCAAAGAAGTCGGCTCGGACAACTACATCGGCGGCCTGCTGGACATGCAGGGCGGTCACGTACACCCCTTGAACCTGGCCTTGGGTGAGGCAGCCGCCATCATTGGCCTGGGCGGGAAAATCTTCGAGCAATCCGGTGCGCTCGAAATCACCTACGGTGAGCCGATTGTCGTCAGAACCGCCAAGGGCGTGGTGCGGGCCAAGTACTTGCTGATTGCCGGTAACGCCTACCTGAACCAGGACCTCGACGCCCGTGTGACGCGCAAGAGCATGCCGTGCGGTTCGCAGATTGTGGTCACCGAGCCGTTGTCGGCCAAAGTGGCCAAGAGCCTGATCAGCAACAACTACTGCGTCGAAGACTGCAACTACCTGCTCGACTACTACCGTCTCACGGCCGATAACCGCCTGCTCTACGGCGGCGGCGTGGTCTACGGCGCTCGCGAGCCGGATGACATCGAGCAACTGATCAAGCCGAAAATCCTCAAGACCTTCCCGCAGCTCAAGAACGTGAAGATCGACTACCGCTGGACCGGCAACTTCCTGCTGACCATGTCGCGCATGCCGCAGTTCGGCCGTATCGAAAAGAACGCCTACTACATGCAGGGCTACAGCGGTCACGGCGTCACTTGCTCGCACCTGGCCGGCAAACTGATCTCGGAAATGATCCGCGGCGACGCCGAGCGCTTTGACGCGTTTGCGTCCTTGCCACACATGCCGATGATCGGCGGCCGAACCTTCCAGGCGCCACTGACCGCCATGGGCGCCGCGTATTACGCGCTGCGTGATCGTTTCGGCATCTAAGCGGCGCAATCCATGTGGGAGCGAGCCTGCTCGCGATGAGGTCGACACATTCAACATTGATGTCGCCTGACACACCGCCATCGCGAGCAAGCTCGGCTCCCACAGGGATTGGCGGGTGTGCACAGGCTCTGCAAGCATCACTGATCAAGTGTGGGAG
>NZ_JBWKWW010000008.1:0-288311 GCF_059422425.1 Pseudomonas sp. GW821-FHT01E05 | reverse complement strand
TCACTGATCAAGTGTGGGAGCGAGCCTGCTCGCGATGAGGGCAGCACAGTCAGCATTGATGTCGCCTGACACACCGCTATCGCGAGCAGGCTCGCTCCCACAATTTGCGGGTCTGAACTGACTGGCAGCAGGCCCAACGGCCTTTTTACCCAGCCGTTTATCGAAGCTGCTGAGCAACACGAACAAACGTGATTTAATACCCGCCTTTCACGTTTCTGGGACAGGGAAGCGGTGTTTTTCGCGGCCAAAAGTCGCCCGCCATCCACCCCCATAACCCTTAAGTATTTATCGCATAAGGCTGTCATGGACACGGGCTCACGACTCAAATTAGTACGCGAAAGCTACAAGCTGTCCCAGCGCGAGCTGGCCCGGCGTAGCGGCGTCACCAATGCCACCATCTCCCTGATCGAACAAAATCGAGTCAGTCCTTCTGTCAGTTCCCTGAAAAAGCTCCTCGAAAGCATTCCCATGTCTTTGGCGGACTTCTTCACCTTCGATCAACCGCCCCAAGAGCACAAATACGTCTTCCGCGCCAACGAGCAGCCCGACCTGGGCCGTGATGGCCTGCGTCTTTTGTTGATTGGCGCTTCGGTGCCGAGCCGGCAGATGCGGCTTTTGCGCGAACAGTACGCGCCTGGGGCCAGTTCTGGCGAAGAGCCGATTGTGCACGCGGAAGGGGAGGAGTGCGGGCTAGTCACTCGTGGCACGGTTGAGTTGACCGTGGATGGCCAGATCAGTGTGCTGAATGCCGGGGATGGGTATTACTTTCCGACGACGCTGCCGCATCGGTTTCGGAATATTGGGGCGGATGAGGCTGAAATCATCAGTGCCAACACCCCGGCGAACTTCTGATGTGAAAGCGGCGGGGCGCCGCTTTCGACTGTGGATTCAACCGGTCGATGCAACGCAACTAAATTCTGTGTAAGCAGAAGAAGTGCGACGATGCGCTTGTTCATGACTCGAGTGAAGTTTGCCATGACCCTCCGGATAGCGGGGCGACGCCTCTGGTTGATCTTTACCGGCAAGCTCCGCGCCCAATCTACGTAGACGAACGAGGGGGCATGAAATCGACAGTGCCGAGGCTGATATGCCTAACGCCCGAATTAAACCGAAGTTCCAGACGATGGTCGCCCCGAGGAAACAGGCATCAGCGGGACGCCACCCAGACGCTTCGCGTGAGATCTCGCAGGTCTGAATAGCAATTCGACAGTGCGTCAGCCTGGGTTTGAAGGGATGGCGAGTGGATATATGCGCGAAGGTGATTATGCTTCAAGGAGGGCCGTCAGCCTGTTTCGATGCTTCGCGCAATCCATAATCCGATGATATCAGCCCTAGGGCCTGGGTGCGGCAAAGAAAGGCAGTGTGGTACTCCGGCCTACGACAAGATCAAGACGGAGAAGACTCATGGCCGTAATCGACAATACATCCACGGGCAGCATGCCCCACCGCGGGATCACCAAGGAGGAGCGCAAGGTCATTTTCGCCTCGTCCCTGGGCACCGTGTTCGAGTGGTATGACTTTTACCTTTACGGCTCCCTCGCCGCGATCATCGCCAAGCACTTCTTCGCCGGGGTCAATGAGACAACGTCCTTCATCTTCGCGCTGCTGGCGTTCGCCGCGGGTTTCGCCGTACGTCCCTTTGGCGCCGTCGTGTTCGGCCGACTGGGCGACATGATCGGGCGCAAGCATACCTTCCTCATTACCATTGTCATCATGGGTACCTCCACTGCTGTGGTGGGCTTTCTGCCCGGCTACGCGACCATCGGGGTGGCGGCGCCGGTCATCCTGATCACCCTGCGCCTGCTGCAAGGCCTGGCCCTGGGTGGTGAGTACGGCGGCGCGGCGACCTACGTGGCCGAACATGCGCCGAAAGGCAAGCGCGGCTACTTCACCTCGTGGATCCAGACCACCGCGACCCTCGGCCTGTTTCTCTCGCTGCTGGTGATCCTTGCCTGCCGCACCATTCTCGGCACCGAAGCCTTCGAAGCCTGGGGCTGGCGGATTCCGTTCCTGCTGTCGATCCTGCTGCTGATCGTCTCGGTGTACATCCGCTTGCAGCTTAGCGAGTCGCCGGTGTTCATGAAAATGAAGGCCGAAGGCAAGTCCTCCAAGGCACCGCTGACCGAATCCTTCGCCCGCTGGGACAACCTCAAGATAGTGATCATGGCCCTGCTCGGCGGCACTGCCGGCCAGGCCGTGGTCTGGTATACCGGGCAGTTCTATGCGCTGTTCTTCCTGCTGCAAACGCTCAAGATCGACCCGCAGACCGCGAACTTGCTGATTGCCGGCTCCCTGCTGATCGGCACGCCGTTCTTCGTCGTGTTCGGCAGCCTGTCCGACCGCATCGGTCGTAAGGGGATCATCATGGCCGGCTGCATCCTCGCGGCGCTGACCTACTTCCCGATCTTCCATGCGTTGACCGAATTCGGTAACCCCGACGTGTTCATTGCGCAGGAGAAGAACCCGGTTACTGTGGTCGCCGATCCCGGCCAATGCTCGTTCCAGTTCGACCCGGTGGGCAAGGCCAAATTCACCAGCTCCTGCGACCTCGCCAAGAGCCTGCTGGCGAAAAAGGCCATCCCCTACGCCAACGAGAAGACCGAGCCGGGTGCCGTCGCGCAAATCCGCATCGGCGACAAGCTGATCCCGAGCTTCGAAGGTACCGGCATGCCGGCCGCCGACTTCAAGACCCGCAACGACGCCTTCACCGTCACCCTCGGCACCGCCCTCAAGGACGCCGGCTACCCCGAGAAGGCCGCCCCGGCCAAGACCAACTACCCGATGGTGCTGTTGCTCCTGACCATCCTGGTGATCTACGTGACCATGGTCTACGGCCCGATTGCCGCCTGGCTGGTGGAGCTCTTCCCGGCGCGCATCCGCTACACCTCGATGTCGCTGCCCTACCACATCGGCAATGGCTGGTTCGGCGGCTTTCTGCCTACGGTGGCGTTCGCCATGGTGGCGGCCACGGGTGATATCTACTACGGGCTGTGGTACCCCATCGTCATCGCCGTGATGACGGCCATTCTTGGCACGTTCTTCCTGCCGGAAACCAAGGACCGGGAAATTCATCACACATAAGGCTGGCACCCGCCCTCTCCCGTGGGGGAGAGGGCAATCCTTCTACCTGCTGGTGACTGGCAATTACTGGGCCCCACCCTAAGCGACGGTGCACTGCGCAAGTTTGTGCTGCACCTCCAACCACTGGGCCACACACCGCTTCAGATCGCCGCGCTGTTCCTGCTCACAGACCTTCGCGAATGTCAGATATTGCCGATAGCTGCCTGTCGCGATGGGCAGCTGTCGACCCGTTGCCGACGTTCGAAGCGGCGTCCCGCCAACGGCAGATCACAAAGACAACCGGACATCCAGCCGCTCTGCTTCCCGAAATAACGCGACATTGGTTTGCATACCTTGCAGTCCTATGCGACGACCCAGTCGTGGCCAGCAATCGGACCACCCGCTTGCTGCATGCGACCGCCCGAAACCAGACCGCCAAGATCCACTGGTGCGTAGCCAAAATCGTTGACGAGTCCGATCACCACCGCCTTTGCGTCCTTGTCGTCACCGGAGACGAAGATGACGCGCTTTCCGTCATGAAACTTCGGGCCCTTGTCGTAGTGCTCCATGCGGATAGCATTGAACGCCTTCACGACGCGAGCCCCTGGCGCGTGTGCCGCGATGATCTCGCTGGCGCCCGTGCCCCCCAAGTCCGCCAGAACGAGCTCAGGCTCGAGTTGCGTAAAAGGGTTGGTGGTATCCACCAAAATGCGACCTGCCCAATTGGGCAGCCCATCCAGGGCCGACGGGACTTGAAGCCATGGAACGGCGAGCATGACCAGCTCGAGCCGGGCCACCTCCTGGACCGTATCTGCCGACGCCTTCGGACCGAGTCCGGCCACTATATCGCCCAAAGCCTGCGGCCCACGACGAGCGCTCAAGACAACCTCATGTCCTGCTTGAATGGCGCTCCTGGCGATGGACTGCGCTACAGCACCGGCTCCAATAAAACCAATCTTCATTTCGACACCTCAGCGGCAACGTAAGTCAACGAAGCCATGCTCGTCCAGGAGCACGGCACTTAACAGAACAGGCAGGTCAGTTCGATGAGCGCAAGTCGAGCAGCACCTTGCCACCCTTGATTGCGTGAGCGACGGCCTTTTGGTAGTCCGCAAGCGGATAGACGGCAGCCACAGGCAGGTCAAGCTCGCCGCGAGCCATCAGTTCGGCAGACTCCTTGATTGCGTCCATGATGTATGGCAGGTATTCGGGAAGGTCGATGTATATGCCGCGCACGACGATGCCGCGCAGATGCAGGTCCACGACCTTGAGCGGCGTGACCAGCTCGCCGCTTGTGAACGCATAGCTCACCAGCGTACCGTTTTGCGACAGCACGTCGATCAGGCGCACCGCAGCCGAACCGCTCAGGCCGTCGATGGCCAGACGGACGTTGCCCGGACCGACCGCGGCCTTGGCTTTGTCGACGGCGCCCGGCTCATCGACGAGAACGACGTCCCCACCAGCTTCTTCCAGTTCCTTGACCAGTTCCGGACGACGTACGAAGTTGATGGTCCGCAGGCCACGCTTCTTCGCCAACGCGATCACCGTGCGGCCGATGCCGGAGTTGGCCGCGTTTTGCACGATCCAGTCGCCTTCCTTGAGGTCAACGAAGCGCCCGAGCAGAAGTACGGCCGTGGGAGGATTGATGCGCAGCATGGCCAGTTGACGTGGATCGACGTTGGCAGGCAGCGCAATCAGCCCCTTGGCCGGGATCACTAGGCGCTCGCGCCAGGTCAACGCATAAAGCGGGGGCAACACGCGGTCGCCGACCTTCACGTTGGAGACATTCGAGCCTACCTGCAGAACTCGCCCGACGCCTTCGTTGCCCACGATCGAGGGCAGTGGAGTCGAGTAGACGAAGCGATTGGTGATGACGGCCAGGTCATTGCCGTTGATGGGGGCATACTCCATCGCGATCAGGACTTCATCCGGGCCGGAGTTGGCCGGCTCCGGAAGGTCAACGAGTTTCAGAGTCTCGACGGGGTCGCCGAAAGCGGTGTTCTGGATAGCACGCATGGCTTACGTCCTTTCATAAGATGCTTAGCTGGAAAGCCGAGAGGCAATACTTCGGCTCTCGGGGCTCATTTCGAAATCGTGCAAAAACCGGGGTGAACGCTACCAAGCCGCCCCTCATGACGAGGAGCGCCTCACATTACGCAGGACGCGTAGCGCTAGAACGCGAGCAGCACCATGCCGGCCCTTCCCCTGCGGTACGTATGTTCGAGCGCTCCCAGGTAGTCGCTCGCCTGATATCGTTCCGCTACGGGGAAAAGGCTCGGGAAGTTGCGTGCGAGCTCGAGCGCCTTGGCCACGTCTGCATCGTGCACCGCCGCAGGTTCGAATTGCCAACTGAACAACGACACACCCTTGATGGTCAGCGCTCGAGGGGCGATGGAACGAATGTCCGTCGTAGCGCCGCCCAGGGAGCCGTAGCTAATGATCGTTCCGCCGCGAGCGAGGAAGCTCGCTACGTCGGGCAATAGCGCGCCGCCGACGCCATCGAACGCCACGTAGACGGGCTTGTTCGCAAGCGCATCGCGAAGCTCGTCCTTCCAGCCCTGGTTCTCCGTGACGATGACAGAAAGGTTGGGGCGAGCAGCTTTAAGCGCTTGCGCGCTCGCCCTGGAGCCGACGAGCAGGATCGGATTGACGCCCACTTCGACGAGCAGATGAGTGAGCAGCTTTCCGACGGCGGAATTGGCAGCCGTCTGAATAACCGTGACATCTTCGCGCTTGTCTTCAGGCAACGCGTTGTGACCAGCCCGCATCGCAAGGCGTGCAGTCAACGTGTTGACCAACATCTGCGCTGCGACCTCATCGCTCACTTCATCGGGCACGGGTATCAGCGACTGGACAGGCGCGGCGATCCTGGAGCTCCAGGCGCCGTTGACGGGAAAGAAGGCCACACGTGTGCCGACCTGAATCCGGTGTGAAGGGTCGATGTCAGCGGCCAGCGCTTCCACCACCCCTACACCTTCGATGCCGGGCACTCGACCTCCCCTCGGGATGAGGGGAGCCGCCCCGAAGGCGGGGGAAGCGGAGACGCCCAGCAAGTCGCCCGGATGAACCGGTGCGGCGGACACACGCACAAGCGCCGCTCCGCTCACAAGAGAAGGAGCATCGGAAAATGCTTCCAGCGTGAGCACCTCGGCGGGCTCGCCATGGTTGGCGTGAACAATTCGTTGCATCACAGACTCCTTCCGCAAGGATTTGATTATTGGAGCGATCGCTCCATTATGGTAGAGTCGGTTCGTCTCTACAGCATGTCAAGTATTTTTGGAACCATGACTACAAAAAAAGATACGCAACCCCGGCGCAGCCGCGGCAGGCCCTCAACCTTTGATCGTACGGAAGCTCTGAGCCGAGCCATGAAGCTCTTCTGGGAGCAGGGATACGAAGGAACCTCCTTCGACCAGTTGATCCAGGCCATGGGGATCAGCCCCTCGAGCTTCTATAACTCGTTCGGCAGCAAGGAGCAGCTCTACAAGGAAGCGACTGAAGCATACTTGAGCATGTCCGAAGTCTGGTTTGCTGGCAGACTGTTCGGCACGGCCGACACGCGAGAAGCATTCAAGAAGCTTCTCGATGCTACCGTCGTGGAATTCACTCGAAACAGCCACCCATCGGGCTGCATGATCTCTCTGGCCGGCACTCAGCTGCCCCCCGAATTCGCTTCTATTCGTGAGACGATGGCCAAGCACCGCGCAAACGCTGAAGAGATGATGGCGCAGCGGTTGCGCAAGGGGGTCGAAGACGGCGACTTACCGCCTGACACCGACGTGCCCGCACTTGCTGCCTTCTACAGCGCCGTGACCCGCGGAATGGCCGTCCAGGCACGAGACGGAGGCGGCCCGCAAAAGCTGAAGGCGATCGCAGACGTCGCCATGCAAGCATGGCCAGCTCAAAGCGGTCAGGTAAGATCTGCAAGGCCCCGGGGGACTCGCTGACCGGCCGTGCTGCACGGAGTGGTCCAGCACCGGCGCCCGCAGGGCGTCGATTTGGAGCGTCATGCTCTGCTTCCTTTCGTGGACTGACGCAGCATCGGCACACCGTGGGTGAGTGCGTATCCTTCGGTTCTCAGAATCCAGTCGGAGGTAGGTCCGAGTTATGAAGCTCACGCTCGACCACAATGTCATCATCGACTTAGCAAGTGGCTCTATCAATATCGCCCGCCTTCGCGAGATCCTTGCAAAGAGCGAGCAACGTAACCTGTCAGAAGTCGCTGCCCGTAGTCAGTAAGACTGGAATGTTCGCCGATTCAGACGATGGCGACGCGAGTTCGAGTGACGACTGAAAGTCCGCTATCCGGGCGGAGCCGACGCTTGACTGTCCGTCTGAGCGCGCAGAGGAACGACTGGAGATGGCCGTTTCCTGCCTCTCGCCAAGGGCAGCAATCGACCCATTGCAGCCTCTCAGGCTCCGCAAAGGTCGGCCAAAAGCGGCCCATAACCAGGGTTCGCTTTGGGCCGATACGCAAGCGGTAGGTACGGGTCCAGCCATGGCCCTGGTCGCATATATTTGAAATGTACAGCGTTGCTCGACAGAATCGCGCCCCAATGCGGCCATAGGTGCCGGACGTTCGTGGTGAAAAGGGGCGGCAGTTGAACGAACAGACATTGTCCATGCGCTTGGAGCGCGTGGCGGGGCATGTGCCAGCAGGTGCGCGCCTGGCCGATATCGGCTCGGATCACGGCTACCTGCCGGTGGCGTTGATGCGCCGTGGCGCCATCGCGGCGGCGGTGGCCGGCGAGGTGGCATTGACGCCGTTCCGCTCGGCCGAACGCACCGTGCGCGAGAACGGCCAAGACCTGCGGATCACCGTGCGCCTGGCCAATGGCCTGGCGGCTATCGAGCCGGGAGACGGGATCACGGCGATCAGCATCTGCGGCATGGGCGGCGAGACGATCCGCGACATCCTCGACAGCGGCAAGGCGCGCCTGAACGGACAGGAGCGCCTGATTCTGCAGCCCAACGGCGGCGAGCAGCCACTGCGCCAATGGCTGATGGAAAATGGTTACCGCATCCTCTGCGAGGAAGTGCTGCGGGAAAACCGCTTCGACTACGAAATCATCGTCGCCGAGCGCGCCGGGCCTGTGATGTACACCGCCGAGGAGTTGTACTTCGGCCCGCTGCAGATGCAGGCACGCAGCCCGGCGTTCCTGGTCAAGTGGAAGCGGATGCTGAGCCAGAAACAGCAGACCCTGGCAAACTTCGCCCGGGCGCGGCAGGCCGTGCCCGAGGAGAAGGTTCAGGACGTCGCTCGGCAGGCCCGATGGATCACCGAGCTGCTGGCTTGAGCCCGGTCCAGGGTTTGTATGAAAAGTCGCCGAGCGGCGATCAGGCAAGGCGAAGACAGGCGAGAAACGGCCGGGGTCGCGCTCGACTTTACTGGTTGTAAATGAGCATTCCGATCGGACTCGCGCACGAGCATGTTTTCAACGCAGCATGATCGCTCGAATAAGTGTGCTGGTGGTCGAAGACAGGCACGAAGTTCGGGCATCAACCATGCTGTTCAGTCTATGAACGTCGTTTCTGACATCTAAACGTCATCTACTCATCGCGGGAATGCCATGTTCCCTGAGTACTGTTCTCGCAAATGAGATCGATCTCAAGCGAGTGACAATGACTGATTTGAAAGAGGTTGCGCGGCTGGCAGGTGTTTCGCGGGCGACCGCCGCGCGAACCTTTGCCTCCCCCGAAGTGGTGCGTCCGGCCACCCGAGAGCAAGTATTCGCCGCTGCGCGTCAGCTGGGTTTTCGGCCTAATCGCCTCGGCCGCCAACTACGCTTGCAAACCACCAACCTGATCGGTGTGGTGGTGCCCAATCTGCTCAACCCGGTGTTCGCCGAGCAATTTCAGGCGATGGAGCAGGCTGCACGCTTACACGGTTACAACCTGTTGCTGGCAACTACCGACTACAGCAGCGAGCGCGAAAGCGCGGTGGTTGAGGAGTTGTTGCGGCAGAGGGTCGATGGTCTGGTCCTCACCGTGACCGACGCCGAGAGCAGCCGCGTGCTGCAAAGCCTTGCCAGCGAAGACACGCCTTTTGTGCTGGCCTATCACCAGCCCGACAATCCTGACTACAGCGCCGTATCGGTGGATAACCGCGCAGGCATGGCGCTCGCCACCCGTTATCTGCTGGAAACGGGACACTTGCAGATCGGCATGGTCGCCGGTCCAGCCTTGCAGTCCGACCGCTCTCGCCTGCGTTACGCCGGTTATTGCGACGCTATGCGTGAGGCCGGCCTCGACAGCCTGCCGGTGATCGAAATGCCCGCCCATACCCAGGCTGACTTCGCCGCCATCGAGCCGTTACTGCACGGCCCGCAGGCACCCAGTGCGCTGGTCTGCTCCAACGACTTGCTGGCGATCAGTCTGATCGCGGAACTGCGGCGCAACGGCTGGAACGTGCCTGGGCAGCTCTCGGTCATTGGCTTTGACGGCATCGCCCTCGGCACTCAGATGCACCCGACGCTGTGCAGCGTCGTTCAACCCATCGAGGCGCTGGCTTGCACCGTGATCGATCAATTACTGGCGCAGATCGCTGGCGCCGCACCGGTTTCCCATTGCCTGCCTTGCCTTATCCGGCCGGGCGAAAGTACTCAACCCTACGAGGAGACGCTTGATGATCCGCTTCAGTAAAACCCTGGCGGCGTTGTTGCTATACGGCGTGGCCAGCCTGGCCCAAGCCGCCGAAACGGCGATTTGCTACAACTGCCCTCCGGAATGGGCGGACTGGGGCGCACAGCTCAAGGCGATTGCCGACACCACCGGCGTGCAGGTCCCGCTGGACAATAAGAATTCCGGCCAGTCATTGGCGCAACTGGTAGCCGAACAAGCCGCACCGGTGGCTGACGTGGTGTATTACGGCGTGACGTTCGGTTTGCAGGCGCAAAAAGCCGGGGTGGTCGGCACTTATAAGCCAAAGGGTTGGGACCAGATTCCAGCGGGCTTGAAGGACCCTGAGGGGCACTGGTTTGCGATTCACTCCGGCACCCTGGGCATCATGGTCAACGTCGATGCGCTGGGTGGCCTGCCGGTTCCACAAAGCTGGGCCGACCTGCTCAAACCCCAATACAAAGGCATGGTTGGTTATCTTGATCCGTCCAGCGCCTTCGTGGGTTACGTCTCTGCCGTGGCCATCAACCAGGCCATGGGTGGCACCCTGGATAACTTCGCACCCGCCATTGATTACTTCCAAAAACTGGCGAAAAACTCGCCCATCGTGCCCAAGCAGACGGCTTATGCGCGGGTGCTGTCCGGCGAGTTGCCGATTCTGGTCGATTACGACTTCAACGCTTATCGCGCTCGCTACAAGGACAACGCCAACGTCGCGTTCGTGATTCCCAAGGAAGGCAGCATCAGCGTGCCTTACGTGATGAGCATGGTCGGCAACGCCCCGCATCGGGCCAACGCCGAGAAGGTGTTGGATTTTGTCTTGTCCGATCAAGGCCAGGCGCTGTGGGCCAAAGCGTACCTGCGACCAGTGCGGGCGATGAAGATGCCTGCCAACGTCGCCGCGCAGTTCCTGCCGGACAGCGACTATGCCCGGGCCGGCGTAGTCAATTACGAACACATGGCGGCGGTGCAGGAAGCCTTCTCCGCGCGTTATCTGAGTGAGGTCAAGTAAGTGACGGCTTCGCAAGTAAACGCTCAGGAAGGCAGGTCGGGTCGGGCCATCGTGCCGCGCTTGCGGCCGACCGCTGCCTGGGCGCTGGCGCCGGCAGCAGCGGTGCTGTTCGCGTTCTGGTTATTGCCGCTGGCGCACCTGATCGGGCTGGGTGGACAAAGCCGCGACGGCAGCGACAGCGGTTATTGGCAGGTGCTGACCAGCGCGCAATATCTGGGCAGTCTGGCGCAGACCTGCATTCTTGCCCTCGTGGTGACCCTTGCGGCGCTGCTGGTGGGCGGCATCAGTGGTGTGTTTCTGGCTCGCCAGCGCTTCTTCGGCCGCTCGGCACTGGTCGCCTTGTTGACCTTCCCACTGGCGTTTCCCGGCGTGGTGGTCGGCTTTCTGGTGATTCTGCTGGCCGGTCGTCAGGGGTTGTTCGCCACGCTTGGCCTCGAGCTGGCGGGGGAGCGCTGGATTTTTGCCTACTCGTTGACAGGGTTGTTCATCGGCTATCTGTACTTCTCGATTCCGCGGGTGATCCTCACGGTGATGGCGGCTTGCGAAAGCCTGGATCGTAGCCTGGAAGAAGCAGCCCATTCACTGGGGGCGGGTCATTGGCGAGTGGTCTGCGATGTCATAGTGCCCGGCCTGGCGCCGGCATTGGTCTCATGTGGGGCTATCTGTTTCGCGACCTCCATGGGCGCATTCGGTACGGCCTTCACCTTGGGCACTCGGCTGAACGTGACCCCGGTGGCGATCTACAACGTGTTCACCAATTACGCCAACTTCGCCGTGGCCGCTGCACTGTCAGTGGTGTTGGGTGCGGTGACCTGGGCCGTACTGTTGCTGGCCCGGCGGCTGGTCAAACAATCGGGGACTGTCTTGTGAAACGCTCAACGCTGTTTGTCGGGCAACTGGCTTTTACCTTGCTGGTTTGCGCCTTCATGTTGGTGCCCGTGCTGATGTCGCTGCTGGCCGGGCTGACGCGTAATTATTTCGTGGGCCTGTCCAGCGGGCTTACATTCGACTGGCTGATACAGGTTTGGCAGACCTACTCACCAACCGTCTGGCTATCCCTGCAACTGGCAGCGGCCTGCGCGCTATGTGTCTGCGTGATTGGTGTACCGGCGGCTTACGCGCTGGTGCGGATGGACAATCGCTTCAGCCGCGCGTTCGAAGAGCTGATGGTACTGCCCGTGGCGATGCCAGGTCTGGCCAGCGCTTTGGCGTTGCTGCTCACCTATGGTCAATTCGGTGAGTTTCGTAGCAGCTGGGTGTTCATTCTCGTCGGCCATGTGCTGTTCACGCTGCCATTTCTGGTGCGCCCGGTGATGGCAGTGATGCAACGTCAGCACCTGCCAACGCTGGAGGAAGCGGCGGCCAGCCTTGGCGCCGGGCCGATCCGGCGTTTCTTCAGCGTGGTGGTGCCCAACTGCCGGGCGGGGATTCTCGCCGGGGCGTTGATGGTCGTCACCCTGTCGTTGGGCGAGTTCAACCTGACCTGGATGCTTCACACCCCGATGACCAAGACATTGCCGGTAGGCTTGGCCGACAGCTATGCCTCGGCCAGGCTGGAAGTCGCCAGCGCCTATACCCTCATATTCCTGTTGATGATCGTGCCGCTGCTCATTGCGTTGCAGGCCATCAGCGCCCGTCTTTCCCGTGGAGAGAGTCGATGACCGGAACCACCATTCGCCTGGAGGGTTGCCGCAAGGCGTTCTCTGACGGCACCGTTGCTGTGCATGATCTGAATCTGACCATCGAAGCCGGGGAAACCTTGGCGATTCTCGGCCCGTCCGGTTGCGGCAAAACCACCACCTTGCGCCTGATCGCCGGTCTGGAACGCCCGGACGCGGGTCATATATTTTTTGGCGACCGCGAGGTCACACGTCTGCCCATCGAGCGTCGCGACGTGGGCATGGTGTTCCAGAACTACGCGCTGTTTCCAAATCTGGATGTGGCCGGCAACATCGTTTATGGCCTGAAAATTCGCGGCCTGTCGCCCGCTGAACGCAACAAGCGTTGCTCGGAGTTGCTGGAGCTGGTCGGCCTGCACGATCACGGCAAGCGCAGCATTCACGAGTTGTCCGGCGGCCAGCGCCAGCGTGTCGCACTGGCCCGCGCGCTGGCACCCCGGCCGCGGGTGTTGCTGCTCGACGAACCGCTGGCGGCGCTGGACGCACAGTTGCGTGAACGCTTGCGCAGCGAGCTGGATCAGTTGCTACGCGGTTTGGGAATCACCGCGGTGTTCGTCACCCACGACCAGGGAGAAGCCATGGCGCTGGGGAATCGCATCCTGGTCATGGAGCACGGCCGCGTCGCGCAATTGGCCAGCCCGCGGGAAATCTATCAGCAGCCTGCCAATGCTTTTGTCGCCGGTTTCGTTGGCAACCTCAATGCTTTTTCGGTGATCGAGCGCACGCCCCGTGGCTTGAAAGTCAGCGGCGGCGAATTGCCATGGAATGGCGCCAGTCTGCCCGCCACAGTGTATTGCCGCCCCGAACATTTGCGGGTGATGGACAGTCAAGGCCATCTGCGCGGGCGTCTGGTGGGTCAGTTTTTCCAGGGCGCCCAAAGCCGCCTGTTGGTGGACGTCGACGCCGCACAGCCGTTGTTGGTGGACAGCACCGACGACGTCATTCACGCGCCCGGCGCCCTGATTGCCCTGGCCATAGAGCCGCAAGCCCTGTTCACCCTGCATTCGTGATGCTGTTGTTTTCAGAGAACTTATTTTGAACTGTCCGTTTCTCATTGCGCAGATCAGCGATCTGCACCTTAAAGCCGGTCAAAGACTGACTTATGGCGTCGTCGATACCCTTGGCGCGTTGCGTCGTGCTGTCGATCATTTGAATGCCAGCCATCCGCGTCCCGACATTGTGGTGATCAGTGGCGACCTGGTGGACTTCGGTCGTCCTGCTGAATATGCCGTGCTGCATCCCGAACTGGCGCGCCTGCACATGCCTTGCTACCTCGTGCCCGGCAACCACGACAATCGCGAGCATTTGCTGGCGGCATTTGCCGATCATGCTTACTTGCCGATGTCGGCCAGCGCACCACTGGATTGGGTGGTTGAGGAGTATCCGGTGCGCCTGATCGGTCTGGACACGACGATCCCTGGCGCCCATGGCGGTCAGTTGCTGGACAGCCAGTTGCTCTGGCTCGATGAACAACTGGCATGTCGTCCCGATGTACCGACGCTATTGGTTCTGCATCACCCGCCGTTTATCAGCGGTATCGGCCATATGGACCGCGAGCCGTTCATCAATGCCTCGGCGCTGGAGCAGCTCATCGCCCGTCACCCGCAGGTGGAGCGCTTGCTGTGCGGGCATTTGCACCGGCCGATGCAACGGCGTTTCGGTGGCAGCCTGAGTTGTGTGTGCCCCGGTACCTCGCATCAAATCGTGCTGGATCTACAGCAAACCGCCCCGGCGCATTTCAATCTGGAACCGGCCGGGTATCTGTTGCATCGCTGGCATGCGCAACAGGGGTTGATCACCCATAACGCGGTGTTCGGTGAATATCCGGGGCCGTATCCGTTTTATGACGCTCATGGATTGATCGACTGATCACACAGGGACTTTCAAGGCGCTTTTCTGCCGGGTTTCTTCGGAGGTCGTAACGACTATCTCTTTCTGTGTGTTGGTGAAGTTTTTCTCGATGATTGTTTAGCGCACTGGTCAATTCGCTGATTGGCCGGATGCTTTCTGCTGTCTTTTCAATGTGCCCGGAACATAGGTTCTGCGCTGGAGCTCGTCCTGATGAAAGCCACGTTTCAAGTATTAAGTTTTTTGACCGGCGGCCTGAGTATGGCCATGAGTCCGTTGGCGTCTGCTGATTTCATTCACGACAGCAAAGCCGACTTGAACTTGCGCAACTTCTACTTCAACAACGATAACCGTGATGGTGCCGCCGCGCCTTCGAAGACCGAAGAGTGGGGCCAGGCTTTCATGCTCAATTATCAATCCGGGTTTACCGACGGCACCGTGGGGTTCGGCGTGGATGCTATTGGCCTGCTGGGATTGAAGCTCGACAGCGGCACGGGTCGTCATGTCGGCGGCTCGATGTTTCCCAGCGACGGCGACAAGGCCGTGGACCAATGGGGTCGTGTCGGTGCGACGGCGAAGATGCGTTTCTCCAGGACCGAACTGCGTTACGGCACCTTACAACCGAAATTGCCGATTCTGGTCTCCAACGATGGCCGTCTGTTGCCTCAAACCTTCGAGGGCGGGCAAGTCACCAGCAATGAAATCGATAACCTGACCTTCACCGCCGGCCAACTTGAACACGCCACCGGGCGTGCTTCCAGCGATAGTGCAGGTCTGGCCGTTGCGGGCGGCACGCAGGAAAGCAATAAATTTACCTTTGCCGGTGGCGATTACAAACTAACGAAGGATCTGACCGCTCAGTATTACTACGCCAATCTCGAAGACTATTACCAACAGCACTTCGCTGGTTTGCTGCATGTGTTGCCGCTCGGTGAATACGGTTCGCTGAAAACCGACCTGCGTTATTTCAAGACCACGTCCGATGGCAAGAACAGCAGTGCGGCCGGTCGCGCCAGTGGTTTTAAGTTCAGCGGTTTCACCAAAGGCGGTACCGGTGAAATCGACAATGATACCTGGAGCGCGGCGTTCATTTATTCGTTGGGCGGCCATGCGATTACGGCGGGCTATCAGAGCGTTTCCGATAACAGCAACTTTGCGCAACTCAATCAGGGTGGCCTGGTCGATAAAGGAGAGGCAGGTGCCAGTCTTTATCTTTACACCGACCGCACCATTCAGACCTTCATCCAGGCGGGTGAGCGGACCGCGTTCGCGCAGTATGCCTACGACTTCGCTGCTCTGGGTGCTCCAGGCTTGAAGGCATCGGTGATGTACCTCAAGGGCGACAATATTCAGACTGCCAGCGGCAAGGACGCAAGCGAATGGGAGCGCGATATCTCTCTGGACTATGTGATCCAGAGCGGTGCGTTGAAGAACGTCGGTTTCGGCTGGCGGAACGCGATGTCCCGAAGTGATATCGCCCGCGACCAGGACCAGAATCGCCTGATCGTGAGCTATACAATTCCATTGATGTAAGGCGTAAAAGTTATTTACCAAACCCAGGAGCGCGAATTTATCTGACAGGCGTTGATTTGCCCTTAAAGCGAGCGACTGCTTTTGGGTCGATAGCTGCCTGTCGCGATGGGCTGCAACCGACCCATTGCGGACGATGGCAAAGGGCTGCGATAGACCCGGAGCAGTCCGCTAAGGCCGCACGGCTCGGCCTATGGGGGTTATCAAAGGCTAAAGTAATGCCGCCATGGGAATGGCGAAAAGCAGGTAAAACAAATACAGGCCACCTTCGGGTGGTCTTTTAGCATTAGCGGGTAATACTTCTCTGTATAGGCGGGCGTGTTGCTGGTGGCGCGAGCCGCTGGGAGGTGTGAGGTGAACAAGCTATCAATTGTGGGTGCCGGTATGGTGGGTGAGGCGGCGGCTCAGATCATCGCCCGGGAAGAGTTCTGTCGTGAGTTGATGTTGATTGATGTGCAGGGTGAGTTGGCACAGGGCAAGGCGCTGGACGTCTGGCAGGCGGCAGTTGAGTCAGGTTCTGATACCAGGGTTTACGGCGGGTCCAATGCCGAATTGCTGCAGGATTCTGACCTAGTGGTGATTACGGCGGGTGTGCCCCGCAAGCCTGGTCAGTCGCGTCAGGATGTATTGAGTATCAATCTGCCAATTCTCGATAGCATCATGCTGGATATTAATCGTCATGCTCCGGCGGCGACGGTGTTGGTGGTGTCGAACCCGGTCGACGTGCTGACCTATCGGGCTTGGTGTCTCAGTGGGCTGGGACGCAACAGGGTGTTCGGGCAGGCGGGGGTACTGGATACAGCGCGCATGAAGTGTTTCATTGCCGAGGAGACAGGGTTTTCTGCTCGGGATATCACGGCGCTGGTGCTGGGAGGGCATGGCGATAGCATGGTGCCGCTGATGCGATACTGTGCGGTCGGTTCGGTGCCGCTGTCTCACTTCCTGTCCAATCAGCAGATAGAGCAGATTGTGGAGCGCACACGTCAGGGCGGCGGCGAGATTTTGGGTTTGAAGAAGGTGGGGAGCGCCTGCGATGCGCCGGGCGTGGCAATTGCACAGATGGTGGATGCTATCGCCAATGGGCGAAACCGCATTTTGCCGACGGTCGCGATTCTCGAGGGCGAGTACGGGCGAACTGGTATTGCCATGGGTGTCCCCTGTGTGCTGGCGGAGGATGGGGTTGCGCGGGTGATCGAGTTGTCTCTGGATGCGCAGGAGCAGGCGATGTTCGACCGCTCTGCAGATCAGGTGGTGCGCGATATTGCTGAAATGAATGCTTTGTGAGCGGGGTTATATGAGGTGGGGCGCAACGGGGAGTGGAGCGCCGGTCCCTGGCGCTCGGGGTCATGGTGTTACCTGGTGTAAGGCAGTGGCACTATGATCTTTTATGGGGCTGAACAGGCCGGATAGTTGCATTTCTTCAAACCGGTATACAGCTGGCGCGGACGACCGATGCATGTTTCGACTGTCCCCATACCCTATCAGGCCAATCCTGCTTGTGAATCGCCCCTGAATAAGTAGACATTCGATGGCCGCTTCTGGCCCAGAGTGTGTAAAAACACCTCCGCGAACCCTTGCTATGATTTCTGAGGATTTCATCGCAGGGATCGCCCATGAAGCGCTTCATCCAAGGTGAACATCGAGGCCAAGGCACCTTACTTCCCGAAAGCCTCGACGATTACGTCAGCGATACCAATCCGGTGCGCGTAGTCGACGTCTTTGTCGATGAACTCGACCTGGTCAATCTGGGTTTTGACGGTGCCATCCCAGCCGATACTGGCCGGCCTGCTTACCATCCCTCGGTCTTGTTGAAGATCTACATTTACGGTTATCTCAACCGCATCCAGTCGAGCCGACGTTTGGAGCGAGAAGCTCAACGCAACGTCGAACTGATGTGGTTGACCGGGCGTTTGATGCCGGACTTCAAGACCATCGCCAACTTCCGAAAAGACAACAGCAAGGCCATCCGAGGCGTCTGTCGCCAGTTCGTTGTGCTGTGTCAGCAGTTGGGACTGTTTGGAGAAAATCTGGTCGCCATCGATGGCAGTAAATTCAAAGCCGTCAACAACCGCGACCGCAATTTCACCAGCGCCAAACTGAAGCGGCGGATGGAAAAAATTGAATCGAGCATCAACCGTTACCTGACGGTACTCGATGCTGCCGATCGGCAAGAACCAACTGCTACCGAGCCCAACACCGTGCGGCTGGAAGAGAAAATCGCCATGCTCAAAACGCAAATGAAGGAGCTTCAGGCGATCGAAATCCAGCTCAATGAATCGCCGGATAAACAGGTCTCACTGACCGATCCAGACGCCCGCTCCATGATGACGCGTGGCACGGGAATCGTCGGCTACAACGTGCAAACAGCGGTCGATACTCAGCACCATTTGATCGTTGCGCATGAGGTGACCAACGTCGGTTCCGACCGAGATCAACTCAGCTCGATGGCCAAGCAGGCCCGCGAGGCGATGGCGTCAGATACGTTGTCGGTGGTGGCTGACCGAGGTGACTTCAAAAGTGAACAAATCCTCGCTTGTCACGATGCAGGCATCACCGCCTACGTGCCCAAGCCGATGACCTCTGGAGCCAAGGCTGACGGGCGTTTCAATAACGATGCCTTCATCTATGACGCGGCAAAAAACCAATACATTTGCCCGGCTGGAGAGGCGCTGATCTGGCACTATTCCTACGTTGAAAAAGGCCTGAAGTTGCATCGTTACTGGAGTTCGAATTGCCAGGGCTGCGCGTTGAAATCGCGATGCACACCGAGCACGGAGCGACGAATTCGACGCTGGGAACATGAAGCTGTATTGGAGGAAATGCAGCTTCGGTTGAGCAAAGTGCCGGAGATGATGCGAGTCCGAAAACGAACGGTTGAGCATCCCTTCGGGACGCTCAAACAATGGATGGATGCGACGCACTTCCTGACGCGAAAGCTGGCCGGGGTGGGTGCGGAGATGAGTTTAAATGTGCTCGCCTACAACATGAAGCGGGTGATGAAAATCATCGGTGCTCACGGCTTAATAAAGGCGCTGTCGGCATAAAAAAAAAGCCAATTTTGGCCCATCCCAGAGGCTGTAAAAACAGCGTTGACGTGTTCCAGGTCGCGAATGATGCAACACGCAGCATTTGCCATGCGATCGTTCAGCCACGAACGTCAATGACCCAAGACGATGAGGCCTTGAGCGTTTTTACACACTCTGGGCCGATAGCAGCCTGTCAGGACTGATCGAAATCGACCCTTTGCTGACACTCAGAACCGTCCATGAGAAAGGGGTGATTCAGAGTAAGAGCAACCCACTTAAATCAATAGTGGCCAGAAAAAACGGGATAGCTGAGTGTGACTTCAACCATCCCGCAAACTCGGGTAATCGTATTGAGTTTGAGTGCTGACTCTATTGAATTACCCCGAGATTCCAGCATGAGAGCCTAGATATGTGCTCCGATAGACTCATCACATTTGATCTGCAATCACCATGTCGTCGAACCCATACCGAGGAAATAGGGACGCTTCCTTCCCCTCAACGGAACTGAGACCACCGTGAGTCAGCTCTTGCTGGCTGCTAGATAAGCGCCCAGGCGCCGCCCCATCTCCTCACCCAGAGCCTGCAAGCCGCTCAGGGGGCGGATCATCACCTCGAACTCGACGATCTTGCCTTGCTCGTTGAAGCGGATCATATCGATGCCCTTAAGCTCCCGGCCGCCGACACGGGCGCTGAACTCCAGCACTACGCTGAGAGCGTCGGCAGTCGCTAGTTCGCGGTGGTAGGTGAAGTCCTCGAACACCTTGCTCACGGTATTGAGGATCGTCGATACCACGGGCGCTCCAGGATACGGGGTGTGCGCCATGGGAGAGCGGAAAACGGCCTGCTCGTCCAGCAGGTCAGGCAACGCGCTCAGGTCGCCTTGCGCAATCATGGTGTGCCAGCGCTGGAGGGACACGGTGGCCTGGGGGTGTAGTTTGAGCTCAGACATTTTCAAATCCTGTTGGTCACTTGTGTTGGGGTTGGTGTTCTGGGGAGTCAGATCAGAGCTCCGCGGCCAGTCGCGAGCCTTCGTTGATCGCACGCTTGGCGTCCAGTTCAGCTGCACACCTGCGGCTCGCCCTCGGCGATGCGGATATGCAAGCCGGCTAAATCTGGCCGCGCAGTTCCGCGCGCAGAATCTTGCCGATGGTGGACTTCGGCAGTTGCTCGCGGAAGACGATCTGCTTCGGCACCTTGTAGCCGGTCAGCCGCTCACGGCAGTGGCGGATGATGTCCTCGTCGTTCAGTCCGGGCCGGCGTACCGCGACGAAGGCGCGTATCGCCTCGCCGGTGATCTCATCCGCCACACCGATCACCGCTACCTCGGCCACATCGGGGTGCTCGGCAATGACGGCCTCGACCTCGTTGGGGTACACGTTGAATCCCGAGACCAGGATCATGTCCTTCTTGCGATCGACGATCTGGATGAACCCATCGCTATCCATCACCGCGATATCACCGGTATGGAACCAGCCATCGACAATCGCCTCGGCTGTCTCGCTTGGCCGATTGAGGTAGCTCTCGATGATGTGTGGCCCCCGCACGACCAGTTCCCCAGGCTGCCCGGGATCCAGCACACGACCAGCCTCGTCGACGACCCGCACCTCGCTGCCCGGCATCGGCAGGCCAACCGTTCCTGCTCGGGGAGTCCCGCCAGGCGGGCTGCATGCGACGAAACAACTGCTCTCGGTCAGCCCATAACCTTCGAGCATCGGGCAAACCTGTGCCTGCCAGCGCTCGGCGGTGCTCGGGCGCAAGGCCGTACCGCCGGAAACCGCAAACTTGAGTTTGGGCGGGTTGGCCTGCAGCCACGGCTCGTTGAGCAGCCCTGCATAAAGCGTATCGACACCAGTCATCCAGCTCACCGGGAACTTGTCGAACGCGGGAAAGAGGTTAGATAGCGGTCGAGGGTTAGGCACCAGTAGATTTCGCCCGCCCAATCTGAAGAACAGCAGGAAGTTAAAGTTGAAGGCGAAGATGTGGTAGAGCGGCGGTACTGTCAGGATCGTCTCGCCATGACCTGCGTTCTCGCCATAGGCATTGAGAAAGTCCTCGGCTATGCGCAACACGGCAAGCAGATTGGCATGCGTCAGGACCGCGCCTTTGCTCCGCCCCGTGGTTCCCCCCGTGTACTGATAAAGTGCCACCGGGTGATGCGATCCGACGACAGGAGCATGTGCCTGGCCGATGGCGAGCGCCTCACTGAAGCGCTCGTGAGGAATGCCAGGAGCAAGATCGCCCCCGCTGTCAGCCGCCAGCTTCTGCTGGATAGCAGAGCCTATCGCTGATGGAAAAAAGTCCCCCAGGCTAGCGGTGACCAGCTTCAGTCCCCGCGCGGCCACCACGTTCTCGGCGCGTTTGACGAACAGATCGCAGGCCACGAGTAGCTTGGAGCCACTGTCGGCGAGTTGCGCGTCCAACTCGCGCTCGGTATAGAGCGGATTGACGTTGGTGACAATGAGCCCAGCTTTCCAGGCACCCAGCACGGCGATGGGATAGTGCAAGCAGTTGGGGAGTTGGATCGCCACTACATCGCCGTGGCTCAGCCCCTGCTGGATGACTAGATAGGCGGCAAAGGCACTCGAAAGTTCATCGACTTCCTCGAACGACAGATCGGTGTGCAGACCAGAAGGCAGTACAACAGTGAAAGCAGGATTGCCTCCATGGCGCCGCGCGCCTTCGCTGGCGAAGTCGGCAATGTTGCCCTGTAGGGTTTGTGGGTCGACCCTGTAGCCGCGCAGACTTTCCGGATAGCTCTTTTCCCAGGGATTAGCATCAGTCATTTCAGTCTCCATGTTCTTGTTTTAGGACACACCAGCACTGCAACACGGCGTGCGACCCGGCTGGCACCGCCAGGGGTTGAGGTACCCCGGCCGCTGAGCTGGTGTAAGGCAATCTCGAACTCGATTTCGCCGTGCACGAACGGCACCGATTACGGCGGCGTTATGGTATTTCATATCTTTCCTCAAAACTTATCACCGATAAGATTAAGTCAAAAAAACGCCATCAGAAGGTCGCACGAATTTCGCTCAGGTCCGCGAACTGGGCTGTGGAGTCCGACGTCTTGGTCTGGATCGACCGAAGGATGTCTTCGCCGCTGAGGATCGAGCTTTGCAGCAGCGCGGTCTGCTGCAGCGACTCGTAGACACCGTGGTCGCGGCTGTAGAGCATCGCACGCTTGATCCCGCTCACGGCGATGGGTGGGAGCTCCGCAATGCGATGAGCCGCGGCGAACGCGCCGTCGAGCAACGTCTCGGTACTCAAGAAAGTCTGTGCGACAAGCCCTAGGCGGAAGGCTTCGACCGCACCCAGGGTTTCGCCAGTCAGCGCGAGATAGCGCGCTTTACCGGCGGGGATCAGGTGCTGCAAGCGCTGGAGAATCCCTAGGTCGGCCATCATTCCGAGGTTGGTTTCCTCGATCCGGAACTTCGCTGTCTCGACAGCGAAGCACAGGTCGCAGGCGGCTATCAGATCGAACCCTGCCCCAACACAGGTGCCTTGTACGGCTGCGATCACCGGGAAGCGAGCGCGCTCAAGAGCATTCAAGGCATCCTGCATCTGCAGCAGCCTGGCATGCATCGCCTCTCTCGCCATAGCGCTGGTGGCGTGGAACTCCTGAGAAGAGGTGAATATCTGCAAGTCGAGCCCGCCGCAGAACACCTTGCCCTGAGCCGACAGCACCAAGGCCCGAACCTTGCCCGAGCGGCTCAGTTGGTCGATAGCCGCAGGCAGTTCGCTCCAGAAGGCGAGCGTCAGACTGTTGGCCTTGGCTGGGCGATTCAGTTGCAGATGAGCAACTCCGTTATCAACAGAGATCTCGAAGCACTCGTAAGACTGGTTAAGCGGCATGGTTGTCGTCTCTTTCGGGTTTAGGTAATACGCATCTCCACACACCAATCCACGCCTTGCGGCACCGGCGGTCTGTGGAAGAGATTGGGGCGCGGCCCCAGGCCGATAGCCGAATTGATCATGCTGTCGGCCCCCCTAACTGGCGAGGCGCTTGATGCGCTCAAGCGAACTGCGAGAGGCCGTCTGGTCGTGATATGGGAGCGGTTCGCAAGCAACCCTGTTGTCTCTGCCCAGCTCTGCCGCGAAATCGAGAAGGACATGGCTTCTCCTTAGGCTTGTTGTGAGCAGAGGCTATGCTCGTATCTTATCAGTGTCAAGATACTTAGCCGTGTTAGGATTCCGCCATGAAGACGCCCGCCCGTAGGGCCTACCCAGCACTTTCTGGCATCGAGTAGATGATGGCGAACACGAAACTACGAACACGCGACACGTACCACGTGGGAAATCTTGCGCCGCTGCTGCTTAGTGCCGCCCGGGAAATGCTCGACGAGGTGGGGCCCACCAAGCTCTCGCTACGCGCCGTTTCCGAAAGGGTTGGGGTCAGCTCCACCGCCGCCTACTATCATTATGCAAGCCGGGCCGAACTCCTCGGGCATCTTGCCGCCCAGGGTTTTCGAGAACTTGCCAAGGTGCTAGCTGTTAGGGATTCAGCAGCCACGCAAGAGCAGAAACTGCGAGAGGCAAGTCTGGCCTACTTTAGCTTCGCGCGGAGCAACCCAGCGCTTTACCAACTAATGTTCGGCCCTGAATTCGCCTCTGGAGAAATGATCCCAGAGCTTCGCGTGGCCCGCGAAGACGCATTTGGTGAAAACAAGCGCATCATCGCCGAAATTCTCAGGCTTGACGTTGAAAGCCGGGAGGTACGGGGAGCTGCCCTTGCAGGCTGGTCACACATGCATGGATTGGCGTCGCTGGTAATTCATGGCGTTATGCAGTTCCCCGCTGGCACTAGCGATGAGCGTTTCGTGGACACGGCACTGCAGGGTTTTGCGCATCTCTTTTATGCAGGGCGTAGGGACTAGGAAGAGTAACCGTCGTCGAACAGCGACGTATCTTCCGGAACTGAATACCAGATTGAATGGCCGCCCTGGCCGATTCTATTGAAAAAGTCGGCTTCAGTTTCCGCGACAGAAAAGTACGCGTCTGAGATTGAAATCCGAGTTTTGCGCAGAAGGTTCAGGACTCGGATTTTACGTAGCAGCGCGCTGAAAACGCGTTTTCACCGCTTAATACATGGGTAGCCAGGCCGGGTCGACTTTTTCAACACAATCGACCTAATGCTGCCGGTCAGATCCCGTGTATGTCGGACAAATAGCCCAAGCGCCTATGGCATTCCCAGGCTGGTGCTTGAGAGGGTAATCTGAGCAACTTTCCATCTGTGTAGTACCGATATGGACATCAAACTACTGACCGAATCCATGCTTGGCCACTGGCGTACTCCCTCGGGTGTCTGGCAATGCGAATTCCAGTTCGGCAGCCGATTGATTTACGTCCATCACCACAATGATGAGCCACCTCACGCCAGGCTCGCCGCCGCGCGACGCGTGGTCAAGGCAGCGTGGGATGACTTGCCCCAGGCACTGAAGTTTGCCGAACGGCACCGTAAAGCACAGATGCCCGAACTGATGCGGCTGTACGAAACCCACATGCCGTGGGAGCTTCCGCAACCTGGCTCCAACCGCGGATATCCGCCCGAGCAACTCATCGAACTGTTGATCGTGAGCATCTGGTGTGGCGCGGCCCGCTTTGCCCACACGGACATCACCCGACTGGACACAACGCTGGTGCGCCTGTTCGACTGGGGCCGGGCGGCCGGTCACAAAGCCATCGTGCGCTTGTTCCAGCGCTTTGAGCAGGCCAGCGCGAGTCGCGTGCAACGCAGCAGCTATCGCTGGCTCTTTGACAAATTGCGCCTCAATCCCATCACGCTGGGCGTGGACTCCACCGTACTGACCCTGTGGGGCGCTCAGATCGAAGGTGGCACCAGGGCTACAACCCCAAGCACATTGCTAATGAACAATCTCGGTTCAAATGTTATCGAGAGAATTGAGTGTTGCAGTGGCACCTCCGGAGTTTGCCCTCGATTCAGATCTGATTTATACAACAAGGCCACATGAAAAATGAAAATGAAAATATTATTCATCGCTTCGCTAGGAATTTTATCGCTAATTCAAACATCACTATCCTTTGCGGATAATGTCAATGGGAAAAATCTCTATTTACAGAGATGTACCATGTGCCACGGAATAGATCTCAAAGGAACAGGACCATTGGCTAATAAAAGCAATCCTCCTACACCTAATCTTACAACGTCCGCTTTCAAAAAACGACTAAATGATTATCCGGGCGTTATTGTATCATCGATAATACTTCGTCCAAATGGAGACTTGATTCCAAAAACTTTGCAAGAGAATGGTGTAAAGCTATCGCCGTACTCTTGGAGGATTAAGGATCTGCGCGATTTAAATCAATATATGAGTGGTGTGATTTCAAAAAATCGATGATTTTGAGATGAGAGGTGGGCACAGAAATCCAAGAGCCATTTCAGGGTTGGTTACAAACAAATTATTCAGCGAAGAGCTGATGAGATATTAGACATGATCAGTGGCTCTCGCTGAATTTTCTTCAAACTTTATAACTTAGAGGGATGAACTCATGCGGACAAAGGTTGCAATCGTTGGAGCTGGCCCAGCTGGATTAATGTTGGGGCAACTTCTTTCTCTTATGAATATAAGCAACGTGGTTATTGAGAATCGATCAGGAAATTACGTAGAGAGCCGGAGTCGCGCGGGCCAGATTACCCCTGCCACGGTCCAAATTCTTACTGAGCCAGTCGACCTCTCGCGGGCACATCGCTAATGAACAATCTCGGTTAATGGCTGCTTCTGGCCGATTCCTTTCCGTCACGACTGACCGCAATCCACAACCCAAAGCTGACATTGATACAGTGCCTGCCGGTAGAGTTCGCTCGGACGGATGAGTTACATCGCACCAGCGAGCAGGCGAACAGTTTGCCCTACGGTCGCTCAAGGCTCTTGAGAAGGGCTCATGGGGGTACCTACTAAAGGAATAGAACGCATGTTTATGCGCAGCGCTGCATTGGGTTTATTGATTCTGGGATTCAGCATTTGAGCAGCACAGGCCGGGACTATCTGCACCATCGTGGCAGACGCAAAAAGCGGTGATATTTTGCAGCAAGAGGGTGATTGCAACAGTCGTGTGACTCCTGCCTCAACATTCAAGATCGCGATAAGCCTGATGGGCTTCGACGCAGCCTTTTTGCAAGATGAACATTCTCCAACGTTGCCATATCAACCCGGTGATCCTGATTGGGGCGGAGCTGCTTGGCTGGAGCCTACAGATGCAGTTCGATGGTTTCAGTATTCTGTGGTGTGGTTCTCTCAACGCGTCACTCATACGCTCGGAGAGGCAACGGTCAAGCGATATGCCGAGGCATTCGATTACGGGAATGCCGACTTGTCCGGTGACCCCAAAAAAAATAATGGCCTTGATCGTGCCTGGATCAGTTCCTCTTTGAAGATATCCCCACACGAGCAAATTACTTTTTTGAAGAGGTTGGTGAATCGCCAATTGCCAGTGAGCCCACATGCCTTTGATATGACGAGTCGGATTTCGCAAATCGCCCAACGACCCGATGGTTGGGATGTTCACGGCAAAACAGGCACGGCCTTCCCTCGAATGGAGGACGGAAGCAGCGATGAAGCCCACGGAAACGGCTGGTTTGTCGGCTGGGCGACAAAGGATGAGCACTCGCTGGTTTTCGCCCGTCTAGTTCAAGACGACGATGCGCAACCCGTACCCGCAGGACTACGAGTACGCGATGCATTGATGGAGCAATGGCCTCAGCTAGCGAACTCGCTAGTGAAATGAGATGACTGAAACGTGGCGGGGAGCAGCAATGTCCGATTTTGGCCGAACGCAGCCCGTAGAGAAGATCTCGCACATCACAGAAATTTGTCACATTACACTGTGGTCAACTTACTGAGCTTGCTCTGGTGAATGGCATGAAAGTTGGCGTTATTTCCGATACTCATGGATTGCTTCGCCCCGAAGCCCTTGCTGCCCTGGCGGGATGTGAGCAGATCATTCATGCCGGGGACATCGGTAGCCCCGAGATTCTTGGTCAACTGGCGTCTATAGCGTCATTACACGTCGTGCGTGGGAACAATGATCAAGAGGCTCCGTGGGCAGCCAATCTCCCTGATCTTCTGCGTTTCGACGTCAACGGATGGCCAGCGCTGTTGGTACATGACATTGCCGATCTCCCGATCGAACTGGATACAGGCATCAAGCTGGTGATCACCGGCCACTCCCACAAGCCACGGATAGAATGGCGTGGGGAACAGCTATTTCTCAATCCTGGTAGCGCGGGACGGCGACGCTTCAAGTTGCCGGTGACCCTGGCTCTGCTTGAGATAACTCCAACCTCAGTTGAGCCTCTACTGATCCACTTATTGGAGTGAAGAGCGAGGGGTTGCTATCGAACCCACACGGACTTGATCTATTCCATGACCGGTGCGGGTTCTTCATTCGCATGAATTTTTGGGGCTTTGATAATCAGCAGCAGCGGCATGACCGCCAGTGACAGTACCATCAGCAGCTTGAAGTCATCCACGTACGCAATCCAACTGGCCTGCACCGTGACCATTGCGTCCAGTGTTGCGCGCCCGGACGCGACCATCGGGTCCAGAAAGTGCTTGATCGGCCAGGCGTCGAAGGCCCGGTTGAAGGGCGTGACGTAGGCCCCTATTTCCGCGTGGTTGGCCTGGATGTTCTGCGTGAGCAGCACCGTCACGATAGAGATCCCGACGCTGGAGCCGACATTTCGCGACAGGCTGTAAAGCCCTGTGCCTTCTGCCCGCAAGGACGTTGGTAAGGTCGCGAAGGCAACCGTGGTCAAGGGCACAAACAGCATGCCCAGGCTGGTGCCTTGAATGAAGCCGACAACGATGATGGTTTGTATCGAGACATTGGGCGTCCAGCCCGTCATCAGCCACATCGACAGCGCTGACAAACCCAACCCCGTCAGCAGTAACAGGCGGGTATCGACTTTGCCCAGCAGTTGGCCGGCGAGGAACATGGTCAGCATCGTGCCCAACCCGCGTGGGCCCATCACCATGCCGGCGGTCAGCACCGGATAGCCCATCAGGGTTTGCAGGTAAGGGGTCATCAGCGCCAGCGAGGCCAGGTAGGTAATGCCGACGATAAAAATGAAAATGACGCTGATCGAAAAATTACGGTCCTTGAACAGCTTCGGGCTGATGAAGGGCGAATCAGTGGTGAAGGTATGGACCAGAAACACGTACGCGGCGACAGCGGCCACCACCGCTTCGATCAGGATTTCACCGGAAGAGAACCAGCCCAGTTGTTCACCTCGGTCCAGAAACAGTTGCAGGGCCATGATCGCTACGCTCAACGAACCAAAACCGAGCCAGTCCAGCCGTGACGAGGTGTCGGTCGACGTTTCGCTGACGTAATAGATGATCCCGGCCAGCGCCAGCAGACCAATGGGCAAATTGATGAAAAACACCCACCGCCAGCTGAAGTTCTCCGTCAGCCAGCCGCCGAGCATCGGGCCCAGCACTGGGCCGACCATGACCGACACACCAAACAGGGCCATGGCTGAACCGCGCTCTTTGAGGCTGTAGATATCCAGCAGAATGCCTTGGGACAACGGCACTAGCGCCGCACCCGCAAGCCCCTGCAGCAGACGGGCCAGGATGATTTCCTCCAGCGATTGCGCCAGGCCGCAAAGGATCGACGAGACGACGAAGCCGACAATCGCCCACAGCAGCACGCGTTTGCGCCCGAAGCGTCTGGCCAGGAAGGCAGAGGGCGGCGTCATGACGGCAGCGGCGACGATATAGGAGGTCAGCACCCAGTTGATCTGGTCCGAACTGGCCGAGATGCTGCCTTGCATGTAGGGCAGGGCGACGTTCGCAATGGTGGTGTCGAGCGCTTGCATGATCACGGCCAGCACGACGCAAGCGGTGATCATCCCGCGATGGGCCACCGGTTGCGTCGTTGCCGGATTACTCATGGGCGGGGGCCTTGCTCGCAAACAGCCCCGAGAACATGGACGGAAGGCCGCGCGCCGAACCTGTATCAATCTGCGCTTCCACACTCATGCCGGTGCGTAGCGGCGGTTTTTGTCCGGCATCATCGATGCTGATGCGCACGGGGATCCGTTGCACGACCTTGACCCAGTTGCCCGTGGTGTTTTGCGCAGGCAGCAACGAGAAGCTTGAACCCGACGCCGGGCTGATGCTTTCGACGGTGCCGTGCCACCGGACGCCGGGGTAACTGTCGACACTGATATCCACGGGTTGACCGGGCTTCATGTGGGTCAGTTCCGTTTCCTTGGGTGACGCGGCGACCCACAGGTGATCATCCGACACCAGGCTGATGCCTGATTGTGGTGGTTGTAGATAGGAACCGACTTGCAGCGAATCAACGTTGGTCACGACACCGTCGAACGACGCCCTGACGACTGAGTTGTTCAGGTTGCGCTGAGCTTCGTCGACGGCGGCCTGGGCCTGTAGAAACGTGGATTGTTGTTCGACGGGCGTCTCGATATGCCCACCCAATTGGGCCAGCACCATTTGTGCGGTGGCCTTGGCAACGGCGATTTTTTGCCGGGTGCTGTCCAGTGCGTGCTTGGCATCGTCGTAGTTGGTTTTGGACACCGCAGAAACGCTGACCAGGGTTTGCTGACGCTGGAAGCTGGCCTGGTAGTACGCGAGGTCGATTTGTGCCTGATCGATTTCGGCCAGCGCCTGGTTGTAGTTGGCCTTGAGGTTGAGGATCTGATTGCGCACGTTGTCCCGTTGCGCCTTGGCACTCGCCAACGCTATCTGAAACGGCTCCGGTTTCAGGGTGAACAGTATTTGACCTTTGACGACCCGCTGATTGTCTTTGACATCCACCGAGGCGACCAGGCCCGAGACATCCGTGGAAACGCCGACATGATCAGCCTGTATGTAGGCATTGTCGGTGGAAATGATCTGCCCGCCTGTCACATACAGGTAACCGGCGACCAGAAGCGCCACGGGCAACAATGTAAAGAGAGCTTTGCGTACAAGCTGCCGTTTTGGACGGGCAGGGGAAGCACTGCTCTGGCTGCCGTCGGTTTGCCCAAGGTCTGGTTTGCGCGCCTCGGTTGAAGCGGGGCCTTCCAGTCGTGAGGTCACGGGCAGCACAGGAGTCTGTGTAGGTGACTTCAGGCGTTGATCAGCCATGGCGGCGCGTCTCGTCGTCGATGGGAAGACTGCAGGCTTCGATCAGGTTGGACCTCATCCGCTTCATCATTTGCAGCAGCAGTTGTTCTTCCTCTTCAGAGAATCCGTTCGTGGCCTCCAGGCGTGTCGATCGGCCCATGTCACGCATGAGTTCCAGAAGCGGATGAGCCTGCTCCGTCAAAAAAAGCAGGGACAGGCGTCGGTCCGTAGGATGCCGGCGCCGTTCAAGCAGTCCGCGTTCCTCCATTTTGTCCAGCAGACGCACAAGGGTGATCGACTCCAGCTCCAGTAAATCCGCGAGGCCTTTTTGATGGATCCCCTCGTTCTTCGACAACATGGCCAGTACTTGCCACTGCGAGCGGGTGAGGCCGACATGCCGCGCCCGCTGCTCAAATCGCTTGCGCATCAACCGGGCGCTGTCATGCAGGGCAAAACCAAGTGTCAATGTGTCAGTCATGTCGAGGTCTGCGGCTAAGAAGTTACCTTATCATAGTTTAGCTTGTGATTAGCGTGCTATCTAAATGTGCGGATTGTTCGACAAGATCGGCCGAAATCAGTCATTCCGGCAGGTTGAGCCTCAGCAGTGCCAGCTGCCTGGCCCGTGCCTTTCGCCGATGGCAAAACAACCCCCCCGGGAATGATCGGCGGCAAATACTTGGCTGAAGGCTGAAGGCTGAAACCGGGAATTGGGTTGCGCAATGGATGAGCAAGTGTCGGCGCAGATGTTCGTTTGGTGCCTGCTTCTGGTCGATAGTTGCCTTTCGCGAAGGGCTGCTATCGACCCAGGCTGTGTGAAAACGTTTTTGAGCGCTATTGGTGCCCAAAACAGGGCTGAAAATACCGTTTCTACGTAAAATCCAGGCCTGCTGACCAGCCGATAAATTTCAGATTTCGCATAGAAACGCGAACTTCAATTTTTGCTCTGGGTTTTCACACAGCCTGGACCCATAGCTGCCCATCGCATGAGGCAGAAAACGGCCGATGGTGTTGAAAAAGTCGACCCGGCCCGGCTACCCATTCATTGAGCAGTGAAAGCGCCTTTTTTACACGCCGCTACGTCAAATCTGAGTCCTGAACCTTCTGCGCAAAACACAGATTTCAATCTGCGAAGGCAGCAGCGCGCACCTTGAGGAACTGATCAATGAAGGGCGCGTAGACATGGCGCTGCTTCTACGCGAAGCCGATGTGTAACCTGGAAGAGTCGGTGCTGGTACACCCCCAAACTCATGCTGGTCGGTCGCGCCCAGGATCCGGATGTCACGCAGCCAACCGTCGAGTTATCCAGCCTGCAGGGGCTGCCCCTGGTGCTTCCATCGCGGCCACATCCATTACGCGCGCGGCTTGAAAAACTCTCCAAGTCGCACGGCATTCAATTCGATTGTGCCGTGGAGGCAGACTCGATCCGGCTGCAATGGGAAATCGTCGCTGCCGGTGGCGGCTACGCAATCACTTCGGGGTTGTTTGAACATGTCGACGACCCGCGCTTCTCGGGCGCCCGTATCGTCAAGCCGGAACTCATGCGCAGTGTGGTGCTGGCCAGCTCACTGCGTCGCCCAACACGCTGGCGGCCCGCACGGTTCAAAAGCTGCTGGAGCAGGAAGCCCCCCTGTTCTGCGAGTACCGGTAGACCTTTTTCCTGTCGAGCGCCAAAACGCTGATCATCGCTGGCTTCTTTGAACTAGCGCTCGATGCCATACAGTTTGTTGATCAGACTCAGCGCGATGTCGGCTCGCCCGGTCTTACCCTTGGGCTGCACTTTTTGCGCATCGACGAACTTACGTCGCGCATGTGCCCAGCAGCCCAAACGCTCGACACCGGGCTGCGCGCCCCCAAGGCGTTATAGCCGGCGTAATCGTCGGTCATCAGGTAGCCGCGATAATCGGCAAGCAGGCGCAGGGGCACCTCCTGCGCGTGGCTGGTGGTGTAGTCAAACAGGACAACTGGGCGCTCAGGCGGGCCGCTGGCTTGGACCCACATCCAGGGCTGGCTGGTCGGGTCTCGATCCGGCTCCCTCAACACTTGTACCCGCGTTTCGTCACAGTGGATCACCGGACTTTCCAGCAACCTGTCGCGCATCAAATTCAGCAATGGTTGCAAGTGTTCGCCGCACTGGATCACCCAGCGCGCCAAGGTTTGACGGGGGATATCGACGCCGTGTCGACCAAGTAATTTTTCGAACCGATACAGTGGCAAACCATCGACGTATTTGGTGGTCAGCAGCATCGCCAACACGTGGTGGTGCGCCATGAGTAAAAAAGCCCGCCTTCGTGATGAAGCGCGGGCTTTTTTATCCGTGTTGATGCGTGGTGGTTATGGGTGTTGCAGTCGCTGTGCTCGCTTGTCCGCCAGATGCTGCACCACCAAGCGGCCAATCAGCACCAGCAGCGTCAGGGAGATCAGTAACACCGAAATTGCTGCCACGCTCGGGTCGACGTTGTCGCGCAGGCCGCTCCAGATGCGTTTGGGCAGGGTGTCGACGTTGACGCTGGTGATGAACAGCGTCACTGCCACCTCTTCCCAAGACAGGGCAAAGCCCAGCAGGGCAGTGGAGGCCAGGCCCAGTTTCAGGTTTGGCAAAATCACCATGAACGTGGTCTGCATCAGGCTGGCACCGAGGTTGCGCGAGGCCAGTTCGATGCGCCGGTCAATCTGGCTCAACGCAACCAGCATGGTCACCACGCCGTACGGTACCACCATGATCACATGGGCAATCACCACGCCGGTCAGGGTGTCATAGCCCATGCCCGGCGCGAAGCGACCGAGCTTGGTTTCCATGAAGTACAGCACCAGCGCGGAAATCACCGGTGGAATCGCCATCGGCAACAACACCAGGCCAATCAACGCCGTGGCCAGTTTGGAGCGCATGTACCAGATGCCGAGGCTAAAACTCGCCGCCAGCAAGGTGGCGATGATGCTGGTGGTGAAGGCGATGGCCAGGCTCTGGCTGATGGCGTGGAACCAGTCAGGGTTGCTGACCAGCGCCTCATAGTGACGCAGCGACCAGTTGCCTTCGGGCATCGACAGGAAGCGTTTGCTGGTGAACGACACCGGGATGACCGTTAGCAGCGGGAACAGCATGAAGGCCATGGCGACCACGGCCAGCAGTCGGGTACTCAGGCTTGTGCGATGGGTGTTCATAGTGATCTCAGCCTACCAGTCGATTCACGCGGGTCATTTTCAACAGCACCCAGATCAATGCGCTGACCAAGGCCAGCAACACTACGCTCAGTGCCGCCCCCAGGCCCCAGTTACTGGTCTGGAACATTTGCAGGAACACGTACTCGGCGATCATCACCGTTTGCCCGCCACCCAACAGCACCGGGGTGATGAAGAAGCCCAGGCAGAACACGAAGACCATGATGAAGGCGCCCAGGATGCCCGGCAGGGTCTGCGGCAGCAGCACTTGCCAGAAGGTGCGCAAGGCACCAGCACCGAGGCCGCGCGAGGCCATGAGCACACGCTGATCCAGTTGGCGCATGGTCGACAGCAACGGGAATACCGCGTACGGGATCATCACGTGGAGCATGCCGATGACTACCCCGATTTCATTGCGGCTCAGTTGCAGCGGCTGATCGATCAGGCCCATGTCCATCAAACCGTTATTGAGCACACCGTTGCTGCGCAGGGCGATCAACCATCCAAAGGCCCGTACCAGCACCGAAATCCAGAACGGGATGAAGATGCAGATCTCCACCACCCGCTGCCAGAACGGCGGGCTGAATACCCAGCAGTACGCCAGCAGATAGCCGATCACTAGGGCCAGGCAACTGACCGTCATACACAGGCGCAAGGTGCGCCAGAGCATCTCTTGGATCGCCGGGTCCGTGGCGATGCGCTGGTACTGTTCGATGCCCGGCGTGGGCAGCGAGAAGCTCCAGCCGACCACGCCGACAAACGGAAGCACATAGAAGACCAGCAGCAACACCGGCAGCGGGAACAGCAGCAAGCTGCGCTCCAGCCCCGGCGAACTGAAGCGGGGCTTGGGAGGGGTCAGGGTTGAGGTCAGGGTCGTAGTCATGGTCAATGGCTCACTTGGACAACCGCGTCAGATACTCTTCCAGTGCTTTGGAGTAGTTGTCGGCGTACCACTGGGCATTGAGAGCGATCTGCTTTTTCAGGTTCTCTTCGGACGCGCAGTTGGCTTCCAGTTGCTTGGCCGACATCATTTTTTCCGTGGCGCTGTTCGATGGCCCGTTGCCCAGCAATTCAAACAGTTTGAGCTGGCCTTCAGGCTGCAAGGCTTGCTGGATGAACTGCATGGCCGGTTGCGTGCCGCCCGGATTGCCGTTCAGGACTGCCCAACTGCTGGAGTTGATGAAACCGTTGTCGAAGGTCCAGCGCACGCGATTGTCGGTGTCTTCGCTGAGCAGCTTGGCGCGGGTGTGCCAGATCGCGCCCACCGACACTTCACCGTCGACCATCAATTGCTGGCTCTCGGCACCCGAGCTCCAGAACGACAATACGTGAGGCTTGATCTCATCGATCTTCTTCATCGCCCTCGGCACGTCCAGCGGGTACAACTGATCTGCCGGAACGCCGTCGGCCAGGAGTGCCGCTTCGAGCATCCCGTTCATCCATTTGTACAGCGTGCGCTTGCCGGGGAATTTCTTCACGTCCCAGAAATCGGCCCAGGTCTTCGGCCCGTTGTCGCCGAATTTTGCGCTGTCCCAGGCCATGACATAGCTGAACTGGTAGCTGGCGATACCGAAATCGGAGGCGAGCGCCGGGGCCACGTTATCGCGCTTGATTACGTTGTAGTCCAGCGGTTGCAGTATCTTGTCTCGGCCCAGCACGATGGCGCTGTAGCTCTCGACGTCGACCAAGTCCCAGCTCGGTTGACCGCTGGCCAGTTGCGAGCGGATTGCGCCCTCGGTCGGGCCGGCGCCGTCGATGCGCACCTGGATGCCGGTGTTCTTGGTGAAGGTGTCGGTCCACGCCGAACGGAACGCGTTGAGGGCATCACCGCCCCAGTTGACCACCACCAGCGGCTTGTCCGCCGACCAGCTGATGCCGCTGCGCAGCGCCAGCGGCACTGCGGCCAGCAGGCCCATAGCCTGGATAAAGGTGCGACGGTTGATCTGACCGTCGCGGGCCTTTTCGATAAGCACTTCGATGCAGTCTTGTTGGTGATCCTGGCGCATGGGCAAGTCCTCAGGCGGCGGGTGTCTGCGTGGACACCGGCTTTTTTGTTGTCATTGGAAGAGAGCTTTGTGACGCAGTTTTTTTGGGGGTCAGGCTTGTAGCAGGAAGCTTTGCTGCACCGGCCAGCTCAGCCACACTGGAGCACCGCTGGTCATCGACGCGCCCGGGTGATTGCCGGGTATGGACAGGTTGATCGGCAATGTATCGCCGCCGACCTTGAGCGCCAGATGGGTACTGGAGCCTTGATAGACCTTGTCGGTGAGTTGTGCGGGCATCACGTTGTAGCCGTCCCGGGTCGGGCACTCGCTGTGCAGTTCCATGTGCTCGGGGCGCACGGCCAGCACAATCGGCGCCTGGCTCAGTGCGCTCGGGGCCTGGGCGTGCAATACGCTGGTGCCGCAACGGCCGCTGGCGGTCTGGCCATTGCGGGTCAGGTTGTCCAGCGGGAACAGATTCATCTTGCCCAGGAACTCGGCGACGAAACGACTCTCGGGACGGTTGTAGATGTTTTCCGGGGTGTCGACCTGAGTCAGCTTGCCGTGGTTGAAAATCGCGATGCGCGATGACAGCGCCAGGGCTTCGTTCTGATCGTGGGTGACGAACACGAAACTGGTACCGACCTGACGGTGGATGCGTTGCAGCTCGGTTTGCAGCTGTTCGCGCAGGTTCTTGTCCAGGGCCGACAATGGCTCGTCGAGCAACAGCAGTTCCGGCTCGAACACCAGCGCCCGGGCGATCGCCACACGCTGCTGCTGACCACCGGACATCTCGGCGGGCTTCTTGTGCATGTGCGCACCGAGGCCGACCACTTCAAGAATATGCTTGACCCGGCGATTGCGCTCTTCGGCGGGGACTTTGCGGATGCGTAGCGGGTAGGCCACGTTGTCGGCCACACTCATGTGCGGGAACAGCGCATAACCCTGGAACACCATGCCGTAGTTCCGCTTCTCGGCGGAGCGCTTGATGATGTCGACGCCTTGTTCCATCAATTTGCCCGACGTCGGGCTGAGGAAACCGGCAAGGATCATCAGCATGGTGGTCTTGCCCGAGCCGGACGGCCCCAGCAGGGTAAGAAATTCGCCCTGGCGAACGTCGAGATCGACGTTCGCCAGCGCCGCGAAACGACCGTAATACTGGCTGATACCTTGAGCGCTGAGCTGAATCGCTGAACGGCTGGACACTATGGAGTTCCTCTTTTTATTGCCCATATGACGTACGAGGACGGATGCAAATCCGAAATGGGCTTTGGGCCTATTATTGTTAAAAATATCGCTACATCAATGGAATTATTTTGCCGATATTGGTTAGTTTTATTGAACAAATAAGCTGTGTATTTCGCCTCGGCCAGAGGCCCCGAAATAGAGCTTCTACCCTGTGGGAGCGAGCTTGCTCGCGATAGCGATTTATCAGGCGACATCAATAGTGACTGTGGTGGCCTCATCGCGAGCAAGCTCGCTCCCACAGGGGAATGTGATGTGCTTTTACAGCGTGTCCTGCCAGGTCTGATGGGATGACTGAAGCTGCGTCTTGACCCAGCTACTGAAGGCCTGGACCACCGCGCGCTCGGCTTTTTGTGGGTCGGCGACCAGGTAATAGCCACGGTGCAGGTCGATGCTGATGTCGAACGGACGCACCAGCAAACCCTTGGACAAGGCATCGCCGCTGATCAGGTTGTCGCCGATGGCGATGCCCTGGCCGGCAATGCAGGCGGACTGCGCGCAGTGCGCATCGGAAAACAGAATGCCGCTCGTCGCGTTGACCCCTGAAGCACCGGCAGCGGTCAGCCACACGCGCCAGTCCGAGTAGTCGGTCATGTGCAGCAGCGGGTAGGCACTGAGTTCCTGCGGGTTTTTCAGCCCGCTCAAGGCGTTGATCAGACGCGGGCTGCACACCGGGAAAAAACGCAGCGCCACAATCTCTTCAACGACCATTTCCGGCCAGTCGCCGATGCCGTAGGCAATGAACAGATCGGTGTTGGGGTTATTGGTGTCGTCCGGTGTCCGCGGAGAGATCAGCTGCAATTGCACCTGCGGATACTGACGCAGGAACGCACCGATGTGGTGGCACAGCCAATAAGTGGCGAACCCCGGCGCGCAACTCACGCACAACCGGCCCGAAACCTCCTGATCGTCGATCAACTGCCCGGCATCCAGCAGGTTCAACAGAATCCCGTGCACTTCCCGCGCATAGCGTTCGCCCTGATACGTCAGGCCGATGCCCCGGCCAATGCGCTCGGTCAGGGCGAAACCGACACATTCCTCAAGCTTGCTGATCTGGTGGCTGATGGCGCTGCGGGTCAGGTTCAGTTCACGGGCTGCGATCGACACGCTGCCTGTGCGGGCAACCGCATCCAGCGCGCGAAGGGCTGTCATCGAAGGAAAACGCATAAATCATCCCGTTATTGTTTTGAGTGGCTCATATGGTGACGTAAATCGAACAGTCAGGCCAAAAAAAATCGATTGTTGTATTGGTTGATTCAACAATACTAGCCCCATTCGTCGTTGGGCCACTGTGGCCCTTTATCCAGGAGGTGCTGCATGCCCCGTTGTGCCCAGGCGCTTGTTCAGTTGCTGGAAGGCTATGGCGTTGAAACTGTCTTCGGTATTCCCGGCGTGCACACTGTCGAGTTGTATCGCGGCTTGCACGGCAGCCGCCTGAAGCACGTCAGCCCGCGCCACGAGCAGGGTGCCGGGTTCATGGCTGACGGTTATGCCCGGGCCAGCGGCAAGCCCGGGGTGTGCTTCATCATCAGCGGTCCCGGCATGACCAACATCATCACCGCCATGGGCCAGGCCTATGCGGATTCGGTGCCGATGCTGGTGATTTCCACCTGCAACCGTCGCGAACACCTGCGCCTGGGCCATGGTCACTTGCATGAACTGCCGGATCAGCGCGCGCTGGTCGCCGGGGTCTGCGCCTTCAGCCATACGTTGCAGCACCCGGCGCAATTGCCGGAAGTGCTGGCGCGGGCGTTTGCCTTGTTTGGCTGTACGCGGCCGCGGCCGGTGCACATCGAGATTCCGCTGGATGTGCTGGAAATGTCTGCCGGAGGTCTGGACCTGCGCCCGCGTCCGTTACCGGCAGCGCCTGCCCCGGCGCCGGAAGCCATCGATGCTGCGGTGGCCCTGATCGGCAACGCGAAGCGTCCATTGATCCTCGCCGGTGGCGGCGCGCGCCGTGCCGCTGAAGTCCTGGCCGCGCTCGCCGAACGTCTTCAGGCCCCCGTGGCATTGACCACCAACGCCCGTGGTCTGCTGGC
The DNA here is from genome assembly GCF_059422425.1 of Pseudomonas sp. GW821-FHT01E05. Classification (NCBI taxonomy): domain Bacteria; kingdom Pseudomonadati; phylum Pseudomonadota; class Gammaproteobacteria; order Pseudomonadales; family Pseudomonadaceae; genus Pseudomonas; species Pseudomonas sp. GW821-FHT01E05. Next base: position 250,029 of record NZ_JBWKWW010000008.1, on the reverse strand, counting down.
TCCCGAACATCCTTTGCTGCTCGACGGTGTGCAGTCGTCGACCCATGGTCGCGAACTGTTCGCCGAGGCCGACGTGGTATTGGCTATCGGCACCGAACTGGGGGAAACCGACTATGACTTTTTCGGCCTCGGTCCACTGGCGTTCAAGGCGCCGCTGATTCGTCTGGACATCGACCCGATGCAAGTGCTCGGCGTGCAAACAGCTACGGTCGGATTGCTCGGCGATGCCGGACAGGGCTTACGTTCGCTGCTGGCGCGACTGCCACAACGTCAGGCTGTTGCCGGTTGGGCGGGCGAGCGGGTGAGCCGGGTCAACGCCATCGAACGGGCGGGCTGGAACGCGCAGCAGAACCGCATGCAAGCCTTGCTCGATACGGTCCGTGATCACTTGCCGCAGCCGCTGATCGTCGGTGATTCGACTCAACCGGTTTACCAGGGCGCCCTCGGCTACCGTGCGCCAACCCCCGACAGTTGGTTCAACGCCGGCAGCGGCTACGGAACCCTCGGCTACGGTTTGCCCGCCGCCATTGGCGCCAAACTGGCCCGACCACTGCGACCGGTGGTGGCGTTGGTTGGCGATGGTGGCTTGCAGTTTTCCTGCGCCGAACTGATCGCCGCCAAAGAGGCGGGTGTCGGCGTGATCCTGCTGCTGTGGAACAACAGCAGCTACGGCGAAATCCGCGACTACATGAATGCCAAGGCGGTGCCGTTGCTGGGGGTGGACATCCTCACGCCGGACTTCGCTGCGCTGGCGCAGAGCTGCCACGTCGCCCATCACCGGGTGAGCCATCTGCACGGCTTGCGCGAGCTGCTCGGGCAACTCGGCAATCGCCATGAACCGGTGATGATCGAGGTCGACGCCACAACGTTTCTGGCTGAGTAAAACAACAACAATTTTTTCAGGTCGCCGACATGCACAACGCCCGGTGGACCTTCCAATCTCCCTGAACTCAAAGGTGGCTACCATGGCTGAGTCCGATAACTTTTCTTCTACCCATTCCGTGCAGGGGACCTACGCCGACCTGATCCTCGCCAACGGTCGTATCTACACCCAGGACCCGGCCAACCCGTGGGCCGAGGCCGTGGCCATCCGCGACGGCAAGTTGATCGGGGTCGCCAGCCTCGGCCAGATCGAGATGTACAAGGGGCCGAACACTCGCGTGCATGACCTGCAAGGCGCGTTCTGCATGCCGGGCCTGCACGACATGCACACTCACCCCGACCTTGCGTTGGCACCACGCTACGCCGATGACCTCGATGTCGGCATCGAAGACCCGACCCCGGAACAGCTGCGTGAAAGCATTCTCGCCTACGCCGACAGCCATCCCGGCGACGGCTGGATCTACGGTCAGTACTGGGTGCGCTACACCTTCCGCGAAGCCGGTTTGACCCCGGGCCGCGAGTGGCTCGACAGCGTGATGCCGGACCGTCCGGTGGCGCTGCTCGACCGCATGTGGGGCACCATGATGGTCAACTCCAAGGCCCTGGAACTGGCGGGCATCGACCGTCACACGTCCGACCCGCGCAACGGTTATTTCGAGCGTGACGAAGTGACCGGCGAACCCACTGGCCTGATGATTGACGGCGCCTACGCGATGATTCACGCCGCCATGCCACCGACGCCGGTCAGCGTGTTGCGCCGCGCCTATCGCGATGGCGTGCACTTCCAAAGCTCGCGCGGCGTCACGGCGAGCAAATACGTGCACGTCTGCGAACAACGTTTGCAAGCCTTGAAGGAACTGGACGACAGCGGCGAACTGACGGTGCGCATCGAAGCAGCGATCAGTTGGCAGGACGACATCTTCCCGGTGCGTCGTCGCTGGGAACTGCTGGCCGGCGAGCGTCACTACTACCGCAGCGCGCGCTTGAGCGCCAACGCGGTGAAGTTCCATTTTGACGGTACGGTCGAGCCGAAGTCTTCGTACCTGCTGACGCCATGGCCGCAGGAATCGAGCTGGCGCGGCAAGCTCAATCTGACCCCGGAACACATCACCGACATGGTGGTGGACATGGACCGAAAGGGCATTCGCGTGATCGCCCACTGCACCGGTGACGGCGCCTCCGACGTGTTCCTCGACGCCGTGGCCGAGGCCCGTCGTCGCAATGGTTTCAGCGGTGTGCGCCACCAGTGCGCCCACAGCACCTTGCTGCATCCCGGCAACCTGCCGCGCTTCAAGGAACTGAATGTCATCGCCGAGTTTTCCCCGGCCGCCTGGTACCCGACACCGTTCGCCAGCGGCGCGCGTTCCGGTTACGGTCAGGAGCGACTCAAGCGCATTTACGACTTCAAAGGCGTACTCGCCGCGGGCGGCACAGCGGTGATGGGCACCGACTGGCCGGTGGCATCCATCGACCCGTGGCTGGCGCTGGAAACCATGATCACCCGGCAGAACCCGTGGAACGACGACCCGGCCTGCTTCGGTGACCCGATCAGCCTCGAACAGGCGGTGACCGTGATCACCAGCAACGGCGCCGTGGCCATGGGCCTGGAGCACAGCACCGGCAGCCTGCAAGTGGGCAAGTCGGCGGATCTGATCGTCATCGACCGCGATTTGTTCGCCGCACCGGCGCGCAACTACATCCACAAGACCCAGGTGCTGCTGACCTTCGTTGAAGGGCAACTGGTTTACGACCGCCATTCGACACTGGAAAAAGTCGGCCTCAAGGCCGTCTGGCAGGGCGAACCACCGGTGTTGGAGGGCAAGGCAGAATGACTTCCCCACGTATCTCCGTGACCGTCGTTTCGGGGTTTCTCGGCGCAGGTAAAACCACGCTACTCAACCGCATGGTGCGCCGTGCCAAAGGTAGTCGGCTGGCGGTGATCGTCAACGATTTCGGCGAGCTGAACATCGATGCGGCCATCGTTTCCGAAGTCACCGACGCCGTATACAGCCTGCAAAACGGCTGCATCTGCTGCACCGTGCAGGAAGACCTGCTGGCGCAGCTCGGCAGCCTGGCGCAACTGCAGCCACGGCTGGAGCGCATCGTCATCGAGTGCAGTGGTGTGTCCGACCCGCAGCGCATCGTGCAAACCCTGGCTTACCCGCAACTGCGCAGCCAGATGCAACTGGACATGGTCATTACCGTGGTCGACGCCACCCGTCATCTGCAACTCGACGGTGAGTACGCGCGCCTGGCTCGCGCACAAGTGGCCGCTGCCGACTTGCTGTTGCTGAACAAGACCGATCTGGTCGACGAATCACAGCTGCAGGCGTTGCGCGATGCACTGGGCGCCAGGACCCGCGTGCATGAAAGTGTACAGGCCGAGTTGCCCGATGCGCTGTGGCTGGATACCGACCTGGACCTTGAGCCCCGGGCGCTGAAACCGCTCACGCGGGTTTCCGACGGCGATCATGGCGAGATGTTCAGCAGCTGGTTGTGGCAGAGCAATGCTGCCCTCGACATCGAATGCTTGCGTGGTTGGTTGAAGGCACTGCCCAGCGATGTATTCCGGGTCAAAGGCTTGGTGCTGCTGACTCCGGGCAGCACCGCGCACTGGCTGCAACATGTCGGCACCCGCAGCCAGTTTCTGCCGGCGCTGGATGACGCCCAGGCCAGCTCTACACGCCTGGTGTTTATCGCTCGTCGCGGCTTCGATGGCTGGGAGGCATTGGGGCAGGGGCTGGAAGATTGCACCGTGAAAGAGGTTACCGAGGTATGACATTGACAGAGCAACATTTGCGTGAAGAGTTGGCGGCCTGCTACCGCTTGATTGCGCACTTTCGCATGACCGACCTGATTTTTACCCACATCTCGGTGCGCATTCCGGGGCCGGAGCATCACTTTCTGATCAACCCTTACGGGCTGATGTTCGACGAGATCACCGCGTCCAATCTGGTGAAAATCGACCTCAATGGCCACGCTGTGGAACCGTCGCCATACCCGGTCAATCCGGCCGGTTTTGTGATTCACAGCGCCATTCACGGCGCCCGTGAAGATGCGCAATGTGTGTTGCACACCCACACCCGATCCGGTTGCGCGGTGGCGGCGCTGAAATGCGGGTTGTTGCCGGTGAACCAGATTTCCATGGAGTTCTACGGTCGCGTCGCCTACCACGACTACGAAGGCGTGGCGCTGGACCTGAGCGAGCAACAACGGCTGGTGGCGGACCTGGGCGACAAGCCGGTACTGATGCTGCGCAACCACGGATTGCTGACGGTGGGTGAGACGGTAGGACAGGCGTTCATGCGCATGTACTACCTGGAAAAAGCCTGTGACATCCAGTTGGCCGCGCAAGCCGCCGGTGAGCTGGTACTACCTTCGGCCGAGGTTTGCGCGCACACCGAGCGGCAGTTCAACGATCCGGGGCGGCCGCTGGATGAGGGGGAGTTCGATGACCCGGATGCCATGCAACTGGCCTGGGCGGCGTTGTTGAGAATGCTGGATCGAGTGGCGCCGGGGTATCGGGACTGATCGCGGCGGGGGTATTCAGATTCATCGACCGCACCGCTAAGGAAGGTCTGAAGTAGTCAGCGATTTTTGATGCCCTCCTTGGTTGAGGTTTTCCCCTTCTTCGTCTGATACATTTCGGGGGCGCGTTTGCCGTCTTTATTCTTGGTCGAACTCGGCGCGTGAATGATCGTCGCATCGACCACCGTACCGTGGCGCAATATCAGGCCACGGTCGTCCAGATAACCATTGATGACCTGCAAAGTCCCTCAGGCCAATTCATGTTTTTCCAACAAGCGTCGGAAGTTGAGGGTCGTGGATTCATCGGGAGTCCGATCCAGATGCAGCCCCAAAAACTGGCACAGGATAGTGGTCTTGTACAGTGCTTCTTCCATCGCCAGATCGCTGTAGCCGAACCAGTTCTGCAGTAGATGGACCCGCAACATCGCCATCAGCGGATACGCCGGACAGCCACCGTCGCCTTTCGGATAATGCGTGCTGGCGCCGACACCGAATTGACCTAGTTGCCGAGATGTCAGTGACCCAGTCTGATACCTCGATAACTATTACCTTTTGCTGGATTTGTGCGGATTTGGAGATGGGTCAGTCTTGCATCAGCACGTGGTTCAATTCGGCGTGAGCGCCAACACAAGTGCACCACGGGCAAGCCAAGGCGCATGCCGAGGGCGCGGGCGAAGGTAGATTTGCCGCTACCGGCATTGCCCAGAATTACAATCCGTTGCACGGCCGGACTTCCTGTCGCGAAAAAAGCCGGCAATTGTGCAGGTTTCGGGGCATCAGTTAAAGGCTGATGTAGGGCGACCACGCCACAGGAATGAATTTTTTGTTGTCTGCTGCGCTATATGCAGATGAGAGCAAGATACTGCCCCCTCTTTGTCACATTGAACGTCTGCTTCTGGCCCAGAGTGTGCAAAAACACTCTGACCTCATCGTCTTGGATTATCGACCTTCGTTGGCTGAGCGATCGCACGGTCAATGCTGCGGGTCGCATCGGTCGCGACCTGGAACACGTCAGCGCTGTTTTTACAGCCTCTGGGATGGGCCAAAATCAGCCTTTTTCAGGCCGTCAGCGCTTTCATCAAACCGTTGGCACCGATGATTTTCATAACCCGTTTCAAGTTGTAGGCGAGCACATTCAAACTCATCTCCGCACCCACCCCGGCCAGTTTTCGCGTCAGGAAGTGCGTCGCACCCATCCATTGTTTGAGCGTCCCGAAGAGATGCTCAACCGTCCGTTTTCGGACTCGCATCATCTCCGGTGCTTTGCTCAGCCGAAGCTGCATTTCCTCCAATACGGCGTCATGCTCCCAGCGTCGAACTCGTCGAACTCGTCGAACTCGTCGAACTCGTCGTTCCGTGCTCGGTGTGCATTGCGACTTCAACGTGCAGCCTTGGCATTTCGAACTCCCGTAACGATGCAACTTCAGGCCTTTTTCAACGTAGGAATAGTGCCAGATCAACGCCTCTCCAGCGGGGCAAATGTATTCGTTTTTTGCCGCGTCATAGATGAAGGCATCGTTATTGAAACGCCCGTCAGCCTTGGCTCCAGAGGTCATCGGCTTGGGCACATAGGCGGTGATACCTGCATCGTGACAAGCGAGGATTTGTTCGCTTTTGAAGTTACCTCGGTCAGCCACTACCGACAACGTATCTGACGCCATCGCCTCGCGGGCTTGCTTGGCCATCGAGCTGAGTTGATCGCGGTCGGAACCGACGTTGGTCACCTCATGCGCAACGATCAAATGGTGCTGGGTATCGACCTCTGTTTGCACGTTGTAGCCGACGATTCCCGTGCCCCGCGTCATCATGGAACGGGCGTCTGGATCGGTCAGGGAGACCTGTTTATCCGGGGATTCGTTGAGCTGGATTTCGATCACTTGAAGCTCCTTCATTTGAGTTTTGAGCTTGGCGATTTTCTCTTCCAGCCGCACGGCGCTGGGCTCGGTAGCTGTGGGTTCTTGCCGATCGGCAGCATCGAGTGCCGCCAGGTAACGGCTGATGCTCGATTCAATTTCTTCCATTCGCCGCTTCAGTTTGGCGCTGGTGAAATTGCGGTCGCGGTTGTTGACTGCTTTGAATTTGCTGCCATCGATGGCTACCAGATGTTCTCCGAATAGTCCCAACTGCTGACACAGTACGACGAACTGGCGACAGACGCCTCGGATGGCCTTGCTGTTGTCTTTTCGGAAGTTGGCGATGGTCTTGAAGTCCGGCATCAAACGCCCGGTCAACCACATCAGCTCGACGTTGCGTTGAGCTTTTCGCTCCAAACGTCGGCTCGACTGGATGCGGTTGAGATAACCGTAAATGTAGATCTTCAGCAAGATCGCGGGGTGGTAAGCAGGCCGGCCAGTATCGGCGGGAATGGCACCGTCAAAACCCAGATTGACCAGGTCGAGTTCGTCGACAAAGACGTCGACTACGCGCACCGGATTGGTATCGCTGACGTAGTCGTCGAGGCTCTCGGGAAGTAAGGTGCCTTGGCCTCGATGTTCACCTTGGATAAAGCGCCTCATGGGCGATCCCTGCGATGAAATCCTCAGAATTCATAGCAAGTGTTCGCGAAGGCGTTTTTACACACTCTGGGCCGTTAACTGCCTGCTAAGAACTGCCATAAGCGCCCATTCATGGCTTGAAGGTCGCCTGTTGCTCACGTCCCCAGGGCCTGATCCGCACTTTTTCGCCTCACCTGCCACTTTCGCCACAATCGGCGTGGATCTAAAGTCAGGGGCGCACCTTCAGGGGACTTCCAGTCATGTACAGCTCGCTTGCCATACCGAGCACCGCTCGCCAATTGCATGACCGGATCTATGCTGGCGAGATCATTCGCTTCACTGACCTGCAGCCCATGACGGCGCTGGTGGAATATACGCGTGCGCTCCTCGAAGACGCGCTGCATCCCTGGTCGCCGCAACAGATCCATCGCCATTTGAGCCACCCTGAGCAGACTGAGCGCTTTGCGAAAATTCAGAACGACTTCGCAGGCTCGGCTGAGGTCCAGCAGCGCTGGCAGGACGTCGTGCAAAGCCTTGGCATCGCCCCCGATACCCTGGCGTGCGATCTCCTGCATTTGCGTTTTCAGCCGCATTGCGAGCCAGGGCAGTCGACGCCGCGTGCCCGCACGACGGCCACCATCGCGTTTCACCGCGATACCTGGGGGTCGAATATCTATGCACAAACCAACTGGTGGGCGCCCATCTATCCCATCGCGACAGGGCGTACCGTCGCCTTGTATCCAGGCCTCTGGCAACGACCGCTGGGTAATTCGAGCGCAGATTTCGATATGCGCGCAATTTTGCAGCGATCCCATCGAGACGGCCGCAATGCCGTGGATGCCGACGAAGCCATTCCGCATCTGCTGGAAGCGATCGACCCGCAGGAGGGGATTGCCGTCGATATCGCTCCGGGGAGCCTGATCGCCTTTTCCGGGGCTCATGCCCATGCCGGCGTCGGCAATAGCACCGGGCTGACACGCATCTCCTTCGAGACCCGATCAATACTGATCGCCGACCTGTTGGCCGGATTGGGAGCGCCCAATGTCGATGGTCACGCGCCGTGGAAGACTATTGGACTGTTTCGCCGAATGAACGATGCGCAACGCCTGAACGAGATCCTTGGCTGCGGCTTTATCGAGCCCTATCTGCGGCCAGCAGAGGCCTAACGCTGGCGCCGGTAGTCGCTTGGGGAAAGACCGGTGTGCTTGCGAAATACATGGGCGAAGTGACTGGGGTTGGAGTAGTCGACTTCATTGGCGACAGTGACCACGCTCAGTTGTGTTTCGCGCAATAAGCGCCCCAACGCCTTGAACGAACAGGCGGCTGGCCACGGGCCGTTCGGCTTCTTCGCGCAGGCATTGCAGCAATTCGACCAGCTGCGGATCCTCGAAGCCGGACATATCCCGAAGCGTGGCGTGTGCGGCGTTTGCCCCCGAAGACGTCCTTGCAGTGCCTCGTCGAATAGTGACAGGCCCCGCAGCACCATGACCACTTCGAAAGGTTCGGGGCTTAACCGTCTCCAGCGAAAGTCATAGGGCGCATTGGCGGCGGTGAGGAAAAGCGAGAGTCCGCTCCCACAGAACTGCGGTGCTATTCCAACGACAGCTTCTGGCCGATTTCTGCCTGTCACCAATGGCCGCAGTCGACCCAGGCTGTGTGAAAACGCATGCGCCGTTTTGAAGTCTGCGTTGCTACGTAAAATCTGCCAGCGTTTGGTTAATCAGCAGACCGGAAATTTGCGTAGGAACGCGATTTTCTTTCCAATTCTGACTGTCAAACCTGCTCTAAAACGTTTTCACACAGCCTGGACCCGAAGCAGACGGTGGTCACCTGCCGATATTGGCCAGAAAAGGCCATTCGATCCGTCTACGAAAATGGGGACGATTCATAGAGTTGTCGTGGTTGAGTATTTAATCAGTGAATTATTCTTGGTAAGTGGTGTTATTTTTAATTATTGCAGTGGATTGGGTTTCGATTGCACTGCACTTAATTAGGTTTTTGGCTAGGAAGTCTACAACCTGCACTTTCTCTTTTAAAGATAAAGCATCGGTGGCTTGGCGTTGAATTTCTTTGTTCAGGTTCTCTGTTAGCGTTTCATATGAAGAGCTGAGCTGGTGTGATAGGGCGTAATGTGTGCTGAATTTAGATTCATACTCTTTCTTGGCTTCTGGCTTGATCAATACTTGTGCGGCCGCATAAAACGCAGCGCAGCTTGTGTTAGCCATTGCAAGAGGTTCAAGACTCAAGCCTTTTTGATCCGCTGACACGTTGTGAGTAATTGCTGAAAGTGAAATTAAAATTATCTTCAGATGCTTGCGTTTCATGTCTTTGGATCCGGTATAACTACAAATAGGCCCTAAATGGGGCAAAAAACGCTTTCGTGGACTTGGTGGATAACATTCCTTGTTTCCTGCCTAGGCTGGGTTTTGCAGCGGTCCGATGACCACATAAGGGAGTTATACACCATGGCTGGAAAGCCACGGTTACTCTCGCAGATGCACGAGCAAATTCAGCTTAAACACTACTCGATTCGCTTTGCGCGAGTCTACTGCGACTGTCCGCTCCTGGCCGATTTCTGCCTGTCACCAAGGGCCGCAGTCGACCCTTAGCTGCCCTTCGCAGAGGGCAGATAAGGGCCATAAGCAGACATTACCGATGTACGATGGTTACTTTCTGGCAAAAGGACTTTTCCCTCATGATGCGTCGTGTCGGCTTTTTGCTCATCGGAATTCTCGGACTCGCGCTCATCCTGCCTTGGGGTGCCTATTGGGTCGGTCTGTATAGAATTTCGCAGTACCCTTTGCCCCCATCTCAGGCTATATCCGCCCCGCAGCGTGAGTGGGTATGGAGCCTCGCCAAAGTCTCAGGCGAGCCGGTAATAGTGCCGTTAAGTCCGTATTCGTATCTGTACGACCTTTTCATTTTGAAAGGGAAAACCGATAGGAATATGCGGGTCGCCTGGTGGGTGGCTTCTGATCACCTGATCAAACAGAACACAAGTCAACGAATGCTGTGGTGGCACCTATCCGGCGCGTCTCTGACCATATGGTTAACCAGGAACTGGACAGATCAACAGATAACAGCAGCCGCTTTCGTCGCCCTTCAGCACCGGGGTGAGGTATATGGCGGTAACTAGCTGAACTTAACAAATGCGAAGTCCTTGATAGCTCCGCATGTGGAATGGCACGTTTGCCAACGTTTGCTTATGGCCGATACCTGCCGGTTCGGATGCCCTGCGCGGCGTCCGGTTTGATCTGCATTGAGTAGTTGGCCACCGCAAACCTGCGCGGGCGGGTCAAAATGGCTGTGGTTATTTCACCGAGCCTCCTTGCCTGATATCCCCGCAAAAAATATCTACGTTGCCATCTGTTGGTGCAGTTCGCACAACAATGGAGTACTCACCGGAAAGCAGGACTGGCATTGCGACAGGTGCGCCTCTTGAAAAACTCCAGCCGCGTATAGCTTGGCGTTTGGTGTTGACCTGATCATTCATTGCGTAGGCGACTGGCCCGGGTTGCTGGCAGCTGCCTTTATTGATGAAAGTGTAGAGGCGCAAGGGCAGCGAGGCTCCGCTTGGAACACCACTGATGAAGAAACTGAATCCGGTTTGTTTGTCCCAGCTTGTCAAAGTTGCATTGCCGATCTGACCGAGGTTGCGGTGGGTGGCTACCAAAGGAACGCTCACTCCATGGTCTGATGAAGTGGTGCAGCCGAAGAGGCTTGCGGTGACCATTAGCGCTGCAAGTGAGTTTCTGAGCTTCATTACCAACCTCCTGCGTTGAAGAACGGTAGCGGGTATAGCTCATTAATCGCCTTCCAGCCGACAGCTACCGGTCTCGAAAGGCTGCTAACGACCCAAGCTGTGTGAAAACGCATGCACCGTTTTGGGTGGCAGCTGTGCGCGGGTTCGCAGACCGAGGAGTTAAGACCCGGCGATACCCCAAACTACCCGCAACGAGCCAGTGAAACAGGAGGGGATTAGTCTTGTGCCTGCGGATACGAAAAAGCCCGCACAGGGCGGGCTTTGAAAATCAAGTAGGTGGCCGGTGCTGGTCTCCGGCTTACAAGGTTTATCAGGCGTCTCACAGAACAGTTTTGTGCTCTTCTGCTTCACACGGCATAAGGGCTGGATCTCATCACGGAGATCTTTCTAACCGTGTACCCTTGGGAACGCGCCCCACGTTTCCTTGCTATCCTCTTGTTGCGCATCAGTCTGCGTCTTCACCTACATCTTCAGAATAGCAAAAAGTCTGAAGCGCTGGCCGGGCTTTTTAGACCGATTTTATTCAAGGGGAAGAGCGGCAGGATGGAAAAATGCTATCGCCAGCCGGACATTTCTGGTGCCGTTCGAGTGGGGTACCGACATCGCCTGGAAAAATGCTCGCTGTGCCGGCAGGGGGTAGACAAGTGGCCCCCTGAGCTTGCTGTTATCTACCTGGAGTCGGTGAGAATTTACCGGGTTTCACGGGCAAGCTGAATGCACTTCATTGCCAGAATGGTTGTCGGGTCGATCAACGCCACTGTATGGCCTTTGATCATGAAAGCATCGCTGTGCTCCAGAACCAGAGGCAACTCTGTACATCCCAGGATCAGCACATCGGCGCCCAGTTCACACAGGTGCTCTGCGGCGGTGAGGAGCTGGTCCTTACAAATGCCCTCGGTGAATCCAGCCTTGATACCACGCTCCCCATAAATGGCATCCATGACCAACGCTTGGTAATCCACACCCGGTGCGATTATTTGCAGCCCGGCTCGCCGGGCTGCCTCGTGGTAGACCAGACTTTTTATGGTGCCCGACGTCGCCAGCAGCCCAACTGTTTTGCCCGCACCGTACTGTTGAACGATAGCCTCTACCGTCTCGGTAAGCATGTTCACAATGGGTACACGCAAGTGTGCCTGGATACGCTCAACGAACGCGTGAGCTGTATTGCATGGAATCGCAATAGCATTGGCTCCAGCGCTTTCAAGCCGTTTGCAGGTTGCATACATCGCCATCGTCGGATCCGTCTCGTCATACAGCAGGTTGGCTGTGCGATCAGGAATCTGGGGGTTTTGTTCGACCACCATTTTGATGTGTTCCTGATCGCGGCCGGCCGGGGTATGCGCAACGACCTTACCCATGAAGTCGACCGTTGCGGCAGGCCCCACCCCACCGACAATCCCGAGTTTGAATGGAGGTCGATTCGATTGACCTTTTTCCAGGGTGGCGAAGCCAGCATAAATCTCGTTGATATCCAGGACAGTGACACCCCGACGCTGCAGGTCGCCACAGACCAGCGAGAGCTCGGTCATGCCAGGCAAGACGATCGTGGCGCCTTGCTCCTGAAGCGAAAGGCAAGCCTGATACACACACTCCAGCGGTACTCCGTCAAGGTATCCATCTTTGATACCGTTGACCCCATACATCGCCTCCATCAACCCTGACTGCTCGTCATCACCTGGATAAACCAGTTTGAAGTCAGTGCCGAAATAACGCTCGAACAAACCGGAGTGGCAAACATAGTCTGAAGCGATAATGCCCAATGTAGCGCCTGGTTCGCAGATATGGTCAATGTGCTTGCGTAACGCTGCCATCATGTCCAGAACAGGTATGCCAATCTCCTCCTGGATCTCCTCCCGGAAGGTATGGCTGGCAAAACAAGGCAGTACGACCGCAGTGACTGCACTTTCCTCGAATGACTGACAAACCTGAAAAACATAGAACTTTCTGGAGGTCATGCTCGCGCCCTGGTCCAAGGGCATCAAGACATCTTTGAAGGGGTGCTGCTCAAACAGAAAGTGATAGCGGCCTTGATCCTCCAGGACAGTCCTGGACTTCACCAACTTGTAGAAAAGATCGCCGCCGGCCAGCGAGCCAAGCCCACCCACAATGCCTAGCTTGCGTACAAACGATGACCCACGAGACGGCTTCGATTTAACTTTCATCGTAATAGCTCTCAGGCGTTGGCTACAGTTCGATTCGCAAGTGTGGAGGCCTCGGTTTCAGGTGCGTCGTCCGGCTCCTCATGAGGCTCTGATTTGGCGACTACAGCCGTTGCGATGCTATTGCCAACGACGTTGGTGGCGGTCCTGGCCATATCCAGGAACTGATCAATGCCAAGGATCAGCAAAATCCCCGCTTCTGGCAGATTGAACATGGGTAGCGTCGCTGCTACGACAACCACCGAAGCTCGGGCTACACCTGCCATTCCCTTGCTGGTGATCATCAGCGTCAGCAAGATCAGAAGCTGCTGTGTGAAGCTCAAGTCAACATTGTAAGCCTGAGCAATGAACATGATCGCGAACGCTTGATACATCATCGAACCGTCGAGGTTGAATGAGTACCCCAATGGAAGTACGAAGCTGGATATGCGCTTCGGTGCGCCAAATTTCTCCAGGGCCTCCATGGTTTTTGGATACGCGGCCTCACTGCTGGCAGTCGAGAACGCCAACAGAACAGGCTCACGAATGAGCTTGCCAAGGGTGAAGACTGAACGACCCAGGAACAGGTACCCGGCAGCAAACAAGACCGCCCACAGGATCAGAATACCCAGGTAGAACTGGGCAATCAGTTTGCCGAAGTCGACTAACAGGCCCAGACCCTGGGTGGTGATAGCGGCAGCGATTGCAGCGAAGACGCCGATAGGTGCAAGCGCCATGACATAGTCGGTGATCTTGAACATCACCTTCGCCAACTCTTCAATAATGTCGGTGATCCTGGTGTAGCCGGCGCGCTTGACGCCTGCCAACGCGAATCCGAAGAACAGCGAGAACACTACAATTTGCAGGATCTCGTTGTTTGCCATGGCTTCAGCAATGCTGCGAGGGAACACATGGCTGATAAACACCTTGAGGCTGAAGTCACCCGTGTTTACGGCTATAGGCGCCGCGGTGGCCTGAGTCACTTGCAGATCCAGACCTGCGCCTGGCTGGAAAAGATTCACTAGCATCATGCCAATAAACAACGAAATCAGTGAAGCGCAGACGAACCAGGCCATGGCTCTTGTGCCGATCCGTCCTACCGACCTGGAATTTCCCAGGCTGGCAATGCCTGCGACGAGGGTGGCGAAAACCAAAGGAGCGATGATCATCTTGATCAGACGCAGGAAAATGTCTGTCACCATTGAGAAGTAGGATGCGATCTCTTTTGCAGCTTTTTCATCAGCTGAAAAATGATGGCAAGCCCAACCTGCAACGATGCCCATGGCGATGCCGAGAGCGATCTGGCGGGGTAAATTATTTTTTTTCACGGTGCTTTCCTCAAGTGGTGTTGTTGCTTTTCTACTTGGCAGGAGACAAGACAGGAATGACCCAATGCTCTACGGCAGCGGGGCTACGGCACCGATTCTAAGGACGCTGTTTGCGCAGGATGATGAGTAATCACCATAGGGTGATGCGTTTTTGGAATAGTTTTTGAAATACCCTCAATGGCGCCACTGCACCGCAGTAAACTCTTCGTCAGAGGCTGAATGAGGAGCCAGCATGCAAACCAAATGGTTGGACGATCTTCTGGCGATTGCCGAATGGAAGAACTTTTCTCGAGCCGCAGAAGTACGCTGCGTCACTCAGTCCGCGCTGTCTCGCCGCATTCGCTCACTTGAGGAATGGGTGGGGGCCGAACTGGTCGATCGTGGCACTTATCCTGTTCAGCTGACTCAAGCGGGTCGTAGTTTTTGCGAAGAGGGTCGCGAGGCGCTGGCTGCCTTGCTTCAATTGCGATTGGCCCTTCGTGAGGGAGAAAGAATGCCTGGCCGCTCCATTCAGGTTACCGCCGGGCACAGTCTTTCCATGACATTTCTGCCTAAATGGCTTACCCAATTTCAAAAGCAGAATGAGCACTTCAATGCTCGCGTTGTGGCCGCGAATATCCACGATGCGGTCATAGCGCTAGAGGAAGGCAGCTGCGACTTGATGATCGTTTACCATCATCCCCTCGCTCCGATCCAGCTCGACCCCGAGAAGTTCGGCAGTTTGACCCTGGGGCATGATTCGTTTGTTCCACTTTGCGCACCTGACAAAAACGGCAAACCGATGCATCGGTTACCGGGGGCGGCAGGTAAGCCGGTGCCGTACCTCGCTTATACGGCGACGACTTTCCTGGGGCGCGTGGCCGATATCGTCATCAAGAATGCGTCTACCACTTGCGTTCTTGATCGTTGCTATGAGGCGGATATGGCGATGCTGCTGATGAGGATGGCTATAGAGGGATATGGCGTTGCCTGGTTGCCTCTGAGCGCCGTGACTGATGAGCTGGCGCGAGGGCAATTGGTGATGGCAGGCGCTGATGAGTGGAGGACTCGACTGGAGATACGCTCGTATTGTTCTATCGCCAATCAAAACCCCACGATGCGAGACCTTTGGAAGACGCTTGAAGCCGCATCGCGAGGCCTGCCAAAGCTTCAATAAGAGTGACGTACGACGTTGCTTCTTCTTTAAAATTGAGTCGCCCAATCATCTGATGAGAGTCACGCATAGGCCCATGCCAAATTCGCATCAGCCATTTTTTTAGCGTGATAGAAAAACGTGTACGTTGCGCTGACCGGTTGAGCCCGCCACGGATTTTTAAGCGGAGATCTTTTGGGTGTCGAAAAAACGGAGGAGGAACAGGCAATAAAAAACCCGCGACAATGCGGGTTTTTTCGACTGAAATGCGGTCACTGACCCTTGGGCGTATCGAAACCACGCTGTTCAATCACCCCAAACACATCAGCCACATCCTGAACCATGACCCGCGCGATGTTGGTGACAGTGTTGATGTCGGTCTCGGCGTAGTCGGGCAGGTTGGTGCAGGCCATCAGGTTCAGGTATTTGAGGACGGCGCTGAGGCGTTCGCTGACGCAGGCGTGGAGGTCGCGTAGCGGGGCGTCGCTGTCGATGTGCAGGATGGGGTGATCGGTGGCGAAATGGGAGCAGGGGGTGAAGCGGTGGGGCGGGTGATTCATTGTCATAAGGATAGATTCTTTTTTATGGGAAAGAACTGCCACCTTTTTGCTGCGAAACAAAATGGGTGGCAACTGTGCGCGGGTTCGCAGACCAGGAAGAATCAAACCCGGCAGACCCGAAGGTCTCCCACGCACAGCCGCCATAAAGTGAAACGCAGGCGTAGCTCGCCTGGGTGTCTTATGACGGTGCAGGATGATTCTATTCTGTAGGGCTGCGAAACCCTGTCGCCGACCAGTGTCAGCGACGGGGCGAACTATAAGCGGCGAATTTGGCGACTGCAACCGGGGTGTAGGACGGTTGCGTGGTCATTGTGGCGAGGGAGCAAGCCCTTATGCCGGTCAGTTAAGTGAATGCAGCCTTTGTAGGAGCGAGCTTGCTCCGGGCGGCGTTCCGACGATGGACTCAAGGGCAACGCGTTTATTCAGAAAACACGCGTTATCGTTAACGTCCATCGCGAGCAAGCTCGCTCCTACAGAGACCTCATTTCCTTAACTGACCGGCATGAGGGCTTGCTCCCTCGCCATAATGGGGGGATTCCTACGGGTTTTGCAGACGTCAGGATCAAGTGGTCGCAACCTTCTATCGTTCAGTGGAAGTCCGTCGCGGGTTGGCTCAAGCTCAACATCAACGTGAGCAACCGCTACGGCCTGCAAGCCAAGGACAACCGAGATGACTCAAACACTGGAACGTGCCATCGCCATCGCTGCCGCCGCTCACGAAGGGCAGGTCGACAAGGGCGGTTCGCCGTACATACTGCACCCGCTGAAAGTGATGCTGAAGGTCAGCACCCTGGAAGAACGGATCGTGGCGGTTCTGCATGACGTGGTCGAGGACTCGGGCATCAGCCTCGATGATCTGCGTAAAGAAGGTTTCAGCGAAACGGTACTGGCGGCCATTGAGTCTGTCACCAGGGTGCCTGGAGAGTCCTACGAGCTGTTCGTCGAACGAGCGGCGCAGAACCCGATAGGCCGGGTGGTCAAACTGGCTGACCTTGAAGAGAACAGCGACTTGTCCCGAATTGCACAGCCGTCCTGGGAAGACCTGGAGCGAATTGAAAAGTATCGGCGGGCGATTGGCCTGCTGCGCTCCTAAATAAGCCAAAAGCCCGGCACTGGGCCGGGCTCTATTAGCGTTTGAACGTTGTTTAGCTCAAAAGCCCGGTACTGACCGCGACAATCAGGAAAATACCCAGTGCCGCCCGGTAGATAACGAAGGGCCAGGTGGAAAACCTTTCCAGGAACTTCATCAGGCCCCAGATGGCGCAAAATGCCGACACGCTGGCAATCACCAGCCCGAAAATCAGGTGCGACCATGCTTCGGCCGGGATGTGTGCATGAAACAGCACCCACAGCTCTTTCAGGCCGGCCAACGCGATAGCGGGCAGCCCGAGCAGGAATGAGAAGCGCGCGGCTTCTTCGCGTTTGAAGTTAAGAAAGAGCGCTGCGGTGAGGGTTGAACCGGAACGGGAAACACCGGGTATCAGCGCGCCAACCTGGGCAATGCCGACGATCAACGCATCGCGCAGGCGCATCTCGCCCACTGTGCGGCGATGGCGGCAACTGAGTTCGGCCGCAGCCAGCAGAACGGCCATCACCACGCATGAGATACCAATCACCATCAGGCCTCTTAATGGTGAGTCGCACGCATTGAGTATCGAGGACAAGGCCAGGCCTGCGATGCCGATCGGGATGGTCGCAAGCACAATGGCAACGGCCAGCTTGAACGACTGGTTGTTGAAGTCACGTTGTCGCACGGCGCCGATGCTTCCAGTGACGACTTCCCGTACGTCACGCCAGAAATAGCTGACTACCGCGGCCAATGCGGCCAACTGCATGGCGGCGGAAAACGCCGAGCCGGGATCGCGCCAGCCGAGAAGGGCCGGTACGATTCGCATGTGCGCAGTGGATGAAATGGGTAGTAACTCGGTGATGCCTTGAATGATGCCCAGGATGCCAATTTGCATGTAATCCAGAGAAGCAAAGCCAATATCAAGGCCGCTGGAGCAGACGTTTGTCAAAATTTTATTCCTAGAGAATAAGGCTTATCCACTACCCTCGAAAACACCAAGCGAGGCTCGGAAAAACCAGGTAGTGGACAAATGTTCCTGAACTGAACCGCTATATGAGGCGGTCGTGTGTGGTGACTGCGGGCTGAATGATGGCCCTATTTCTGATGATTTTCTACCTGCCGTCGAGATCATTATTGTTCGCCTGGAGCACCAGCGAAACCCATCTGTATACGGCGCCGATCACCTGGTGGTCAGGCTGCGCCTCGCGACTACGGCGGGTTCAGGATGCACGTCGGATCGATAACCTCGGTATCAACGTACACCCCCACGACCGGATTGTAGGAGCGGATGAATACGCGGGGTTTGGCGTCAACGACCGTGGGCCACCTGGAGTTGTGGAAGTCATGCCGATCGGTGATCAACACAAAACTCTGGGGTGAAGTCGATAGATAAGGCTGGGGGGGTGTCGAGTGAAACTCCTCCGGCTCGGGATTGGCGTAACGCTGGCCTTGCCCATAGTCGACAGCGAAATCGCCACCCAGCATCAGGTTGCCGGCACGGGATTGGACGCTAGCGGGGACTATCGTGCAGCAGACGAGGATCAGCAGCATCTTGTTGAGGTTTCGCATGGCAGCACCTGCGAATCGAATCCCCCGTGTGCCCCCAAGACTTTTAATTATAGCACTACCGAACTTCGGCTCGGTGAAGGCTACCCGGTACCCGGCATCCTTCGCCTCGAAGGGCATTTCAAAGAGCCTCCAGGTAAAAGAACTTCAGTGATGACGAATGGTTGCGCGATGAGCACGCTGACCTAAGCTTCAGAGCAGCACAACGGATGCGGCCCTGAGCTTGAACTCTCACGGATGAAACTTTCAATGAACGATGCATGGACATGAAAAGGTGGTACACATGCTCATTCGGTCACTGACCCTCGTCACCTTGCTTGCTGTGATCAACCCCTTGTTGGCCGCCGACAGCGATGCCCCTCTGGCTCAGGATCAGGGAAAACTACGCCCGCTGATCATCATCGCTCCCAGCGCCATGGATCCGACGCTGGTCAATCTGAAGAAGGCCCTGGAGGAGCCGGCCAACCACGCAGCGTTCGCCGAACGCAACATGGTGCTCTATACCGTGGTCAATACCATTGGCCAGCGCAACGGCAAAGACCTGGACGCGCAGACCACCATGGCGCTGATTCGCGAACTCAAACTGGGTGCCGGCGGCCAGGCCAAAGTCATCCTGGTGGGCAAGGACGGCGAGAAGAAACTCGAACACTCCGGCCCCATCGAAGCCAAGGAAATCTTCAGCACCATCGACCAGCTCCCCCAACAGGAAAAAGAGACTGTAGCGCCACCTCCACCAGAGCCCGAGGCCACGCCGGGCCCTGCGGGCAAAGCAGGCAAAAAAGGCAAAAAAGGCAAAGGAGGCGAAACCAGGCCGGAGATGCCACCCAAACCGCTGGAAGACTGACAAGGGATATTGGGCCGTTGGAGTCGTGCCGGTATTGCAAGCAATGGGCACGACTCGTTTTCAAATCCACACCGACGACACCTTTGGCATAGACCCGGGCACTGCACCGCACTCATTTTTTTGGCGACTGTCATCGCCCAATTCTTCGGCAAACAGTCAGTGCATTGCCGTATCAGGGTTTTCGGACGATGCCGAGCACGTTTTGGGTGCGCGCCATTCAAGGCGATGGCGCGTAGAATCGCGCAGTGAAAGGCAGGTTCTTGAGGTTGCAGTGGTGGATTTACAGCAGGGTTTTGTCCTGACCCGGCATTGGCGCGATACGCCCGCGGGTACGCAAGTCGAGTTTTGGCTGGGGACCGACGACGGTCCCCGGTATATCCGTCTGCCTTACCAGCCCTCGGTGGCCTTCATTCCTGCGCAGCAACGCGAGCAGGCTGAGTTGCTGCTGCGCGGCGAACGCGATGTCGAACTTCGTCCGTTGGGTCTGTGCGACTTCCAGAGTCGTCCCGTGCTCGGTCTGTATTGCCAGCAGCACCGTCAGTTAATGCACCTCGACAAGCTGCTGCGCACCGCCGGTGTCGACGTCTTCGAAGCCGATATCCGCCCGCCGGAACGCTACCTGATGGAACGCTTCATTACCGCGCCGGTATGGTTCGACGGCAGGCCGGATGGCAGCGGTATGCTGCTCGAGGCGCAGATGAAGCCCGCGCCGGACTATCGCCCGCCACTCAAGCTGGTCTCTCTGGATATCGAAACCACCGCCCAGGGCGAGTTGTACTCCATTGCGCTTGAAGGCTGTGGCGAGCGCCAGGTGTACATGCTTGGGCCTGCAAACGGTGATGGCAGCACGCTAGATTTTCAGCTCGAGTATTGCGATTCCCGGACGCTGCTGCTCAAAAAGCTTAACGAGTGGTTCGCCCTCCATGACCCCGACGCCATCATTGGCTGGAACCTCGTGCAGTTCGACCTGCGGGTGTTGCACGAGCATGCTCGACGCCTGGCCGTACCGTTGCGCCTCGGGCGCGGTGGCGAGGAGATGCAGTGGCGCGAGCACGGCACGAGCAAGAATCACTTTTTCGCCGCCGCTGCCGGACGTCTGATCATCGACGGCATCGAGGCGCTGCGCTCGGCAACCTGGAGTTTCCCCTCATTCAGTCTCGAAAACGTCGCGCAGACATTGCTCGGCGAAGGCAAGTCCATCGATAACCCGTACCAGCGCATGGACGAAATCGACCGCATGTTCGCCGAGGACAAGCCTGCGCTGGCGCGCTACAACCTCAAGGATTGCGAGCTGGTGACGCGGATCTTCGCGAAGACCGAGCTGCTGACGTTCCTGCTCGAACGCGCCACGGTGACAGGTCAGCCCGCCGACCGCAGCGGTGGCTCGGTCGCGGCCTTTTCGCACCTCTACATACCGCAGATGCATCGCCAGGGTTTTGTCGCGCCGAACCTCGGGGAACGGCCGCCAGAGGCAAGCCCGGGGGGCTTCGTGATGGACTCGCGGCCCGGGCTTTACGAGTCCGTGCTGGTACTCGACTATAAGAGCCTGTACCCCTCGATCATCCGCACGTTCCTGATCGATCCGGTGGGTTTGGTGGAGGGCATGCGACATCCCGAGGACAGTGAATCGGTACCGGGTTTTCGCGGTGCGCGCTTCTCGCGGACCCGGCATTGTCTGCCCGCCATCGTCGAACGTGTCTCGCAAGGTCGCGAAGTGGCCAAGCGTGAGCACAATGGGCCGCTCTCGCAGGCGCTGAAGATCATCATGAACGCGTTCTACGGCGTGCTGGGTTCCAGCGGCTGCCGCTTCTTCGATCCACGCCTGGCATCCTCGATCACCCTGCGCGGCCACGAGATCATGCGCAAGACCCGCGAGCTGATCGAAGCAGAAGGTTATGCGGTGATTTACGGTGACACCGACTCCACTTTCGTCTGGCTCGGGCGCACGCATTCAGAGGACGATGCGACGCGTATCGGACGGGCGCTGGTGCAGCATGTCAACCAGTGGTGGCGCGACCATCTGCTCAAAGCGTTCGGCCTGGAAAGCGCGCTTGAGTTGCAGTTCGAGACGCATTTCAGCCGTTTTTTGATGCCGACTATTCGCGGTGCCGAGGAGGGCAGCAAGAAGCGCTACGCCGGGCTGGTCACGCGCGCCGACGGTAGTCGCGAGATGGTCTACAAGGGGCTGGAAACGGTACGCAGCGACTGGTCGCCACTGGCCCAACAGTTCCAGCAGGAACTCTACCTGCGCATCTTCAATCGGCAACCGCATCAGGATTACGTGCGCGACTATGTGCGCCGCACATTGGCCGGTGAGCTCGACAATCTACTGATCTACCGCAAACGCCTGCGCCGGACACTGGATGACTACCAACGCAACGTGCCGCCGCATGTGCGCGCGGCGCGTATCGCCGATGAATACAACGATAGCCAGGGCCGGCCGCGTCAGTACCAGAACGGTGGCTGGATCAGCTATGTCATCACCACTGCAGGTCCCGAGCCTCTGGAAACCCGGCATGCGCCAATCGACTACGACCACTACGTCACGCGCCAGCTACAACCGGTTGCGGACGCCATCCTGCCGTTCGTGCACGACGACTTCAGCACATTGATCGGCGGCCAGCTCGGCTTGTTCTGAGCCGGGCACATGTTGTGCGTAGGTTTACATGGGCACGGCGATGAGCACTATCGCTGTCCCGTGTGCGGCCGTGGCAGCGATCACGCCGTAGCGCATGCGGACCAAGGCGCAAGCCAGTCCTTCGATCAGTGTGAACGCCAGGATTGGCCACCCGATCCGGGTGACGGTCAACGCCAGGAACGAATGGCAGGCGGCAAAGGCGACAGCACTAATCAGGGCGGCGCGAAGCGCGGTTGTGTGGTGTTCAAGATGACCTTGCAGGAACCCGCGAAACAGCAACTCCTCCAGCGCATTTCCTCCATAGGCGAGTACCACCATTGCCGCCAGCCAGGACCAGTAGCTGACCGTCTCACCGACATCGATTCCTTGATAGAGCCGCAGCGGAATGCCGATTGCACATCCGGCAGCGACACCTAGCGCTAGCCCGACGGCGGGATTGCCCTTTGTCCAGACGACGAATTTCCACAGCTGCGGGGCGATCCATGCCAGCGCGGCGATGATCGCCACTGACAGAATGCCTAACGAGGCCACGACAAACGGATTCGAAGTAAAGCCGATCTGCACGTCGTCGCTCAGGGACCATAAACCCAGTGGGGTCATCACATCGCGCATCAGCACAAACGTGAGCAGCAGGATCATGATGCGCAAGCCAGGCTGCGTTTTGGGCGTCAGCCAGAACCAAAGGGAACAGAGGCTCAGGCCAGGCAGCAGATAAACACCGTAGTCGATGAGATGGGAAAGTCCTTCTGTGAGCATTGGCTACCTGCCGGTGTTCTGGTTTTCATAAAAGATCCGGGAGGCGTCAGCACACTGCCTTTGTGTCATTCCCATATCCTGCGCGTGCCGATTCGAACGCTCATCGACGGCCGCGGCGATAATAAGCGGATTCTGGTTGAGTGTGTAATGACTCAGAATATCGGCGGGAAGAACCCGGCCTTTGAAACGACGGCAAGAACCGATTGTGCCGTCTCGACCGAGGAGTAACCCCGGTTAGTCAAGCCAACGCCGCCCTCTGTAGGAGCGCAGCTTGCTCGCGATGGACTCAAGGTCGGCGCGTTTATTCAGAAAACACGCGTTATCGTTAACGTCCATCGCGAGCAATCGAGCGTCGACCGGCTGCTCCTACAGAGGGCAGTGTTGGGCTTGCCCCCGTTGCTCGCCACAGGTCCTGCGCCTGACGCTCAGTCTGGCGTTGACGCTGCTGACACGAGTGTTATGCGGTCGGACTCGTCGCTTTCGCATCGCTCGACTGATGAGAGGGGTGTGCCTCCACTGCGTCGCTCACCAGCGCAATCTCCTTGCCTTCGGCGTCGAAGAGTTTGCCGCCGCTGAAATAATCGCCTTCACGCAGCGCCGCGATATCCTGAAAGTGCAGGCTACGCTCGGTGCCGGCGACGAACACCGACTGTTGATCCGAGTTGCCTGTGGTGAAGTGATTGAATGTCAGGTTCAGGACAATCGCCATGATTGCCGAAGAACTGATGCCGGAGTGGAAGATCGTGGCGAACCAGCTTGGGAAGTGGTCGTAGAAGTTCGGTGCCGCGATGGGAATCATGCCAAAACCAATCGAGGTAGCGACAATGATCAGGTTCATGTTGTTGCGGTAATCGACCTTCGACAGCGTGCGGATGCCGCTGGCAGCGACGGTGCCAAACAGCACGATACCGGCGCCACCCAGCACGGACGTCGGTACGGCGGCAATCACCCGACCCATCACCGGCAGCAACCCGAGAATCACCAGAAACAGCCCGCCGGTGGCCACCACATAGCGGCTCTTGACCCCCGTGACGGCGACCAGGCCAACGTTCTGCGCGAAAGCACTCTGGGTGAAGGAGCCGAAGATCGGCGCGATCATGCTCGACAGCATGTCGGCGCGCAGGCCGTTGCCCAGACGCCTGGAGTCGACCTTGGTATTGATGATTTCACCGACCGCAAGGATGTCTGCGGAAGTTTCGACCAGCGTCACCATAATCACGATGCACATCGAAATGATCGCGGCCACGTGAAAGGTCGGTACACCGAAATGCAGGGGGGTAGGGAAGCCCAGCATCGGCCCTTCGCTGACCATCGAGAAGTCAGCCATGCCCAGGAAAACGGCGATGACAGTGCCGATGACCATTGCCAGCAGAATCGACAATCGCGAAATCGTCGCACTGCCAATCTTGCTCAACAGTAGCACCAGCACCAGGGTTATCGCCGCCAGACCGATGTTCGACATGCTGCCGAAGTTCTCTGCATGGCTGTTGCCACCCATCGCCCAGCGTGCCGCAACGGGCATCAGTGTCAGGCCGATCGTGGTAATCACAATCCCCGTCACCAGGGGCGGAAAGAACCGGGTGATCCTGGAGAAAACCGGCGTGATCAACAACCCGATCAACGATGCTGCGATGACCGCCCCCAATATCGACTGAAAACCCCCGCTGCCGTCGCTGCTGACAATCGCCACCATGGTGGCGACACCGGAGAAGGACACCCCCTGCACCAACGGCAACTGGCAACCGAAAAATGGCAAGCCGAGGGTTTGCAGCAATGTCGCCAGACCACCCGCGAACAGTGACGCGGCGATCAACAGACCAATGTCGGCAGGGGACAGCCCGGCCGCTTGCCCGACGATCAGCGGTACCGCGACGATGCCGCCATACATGGTCAGCACATGTTGAAGGCCATAAGCCATATTCGCGCCGATCCCGAGATTTTCATCCTCAGGCCGTTGTTGTGAAACAAGAGGCGTTTTCATGGTGAAGGGTTCTCTGTTTTTATTGTTGGCGACACTGTATTCAATAAAACAAAGAGTTGTCCATGAAATTGTATACATGTTTTTACTTGAAACTCGTCAAAGGTTGCTTCGGCCATGAGCCGACGGTCTGCACCCCGACATGACGCCAAGTGTCGTCAGCGCCATGCCCAAGGTGTGGATCTTCCGGTTACTTGCGCGCCTCGAGGATCAGGTTGAACGGCGTTTGTGCAGCGCGGCGCAAATGCGTGAACCCAGAGTCGTCTCAAACCAGCAGACGCAATGTTTCAAAGAGTTGTCGATCTTCTTTTTTGGCTGAGCGGGCGTGACGCCGAATGACCTCCAGCAGGCAATCGGTAAAACAGTTCGCCGCATTGCTGAGCGCGCCATTGCGGCGTGTGACGATGCTCAGTTGCCTGGGTTCGAACTGCTCGATCAGGGACAAGGGAACCACTCGACCCAGAAAAGGCGGGGCGATACTCAAAATGGATGGCCCCCAGGTGCACATGTCGGCTCGCTCGACCATCATCTGCAATATCGCCAGTGAATGGGCCTGAACGATTCGTTCCTCGTTGATCTGCGCGCCATGCTTCCAGAACAGCTCGCGCATGAGTGCATCGTGTCCATCCGGCGCGTAGTTCAGTGTCCAGTTCTGGTCGAGCAGATCAAGAATGGTTCGAGCCCCCTGTCGTGCATGGCCCTGGCGGACCAGAACCGAGGTCTGGTAATCGAGCAATGTTTCGCAGGCAAACTCTTGGGTCGCTTGCGAAGGATGAAGCTGGCCAATCGCAAAATCCATGCTGCCATCGCGCAGAAGAGGCTGGGCGACCGCCATCAGGCTCTCGAACAGTTCCAGTTTGACTTCCGGCATTCGCTCTCGAAATGCCAGGACCACTTCGGGCAGGAAGGTCAACGCGATCCATGGCGTTATCCCGACGCAGAGTCGCCCCTTGGCTTTTCCACGCAAGTGATCGAGTTCTGTTTGGGCATGTTCCAGTTGCTTGAGCACCAGTCTGGCGTGAGTCAGCAACACCTTGCCATATTCAGTGAAGCTCAGGCCGCTGGGGGTTCTCACGAACAGCGGCAGCTGTTGAGACGTCTCCAGTTCGCGCAGCGCTTTGGTCACGGCAGCCTGAGAAATGTCGAGCGAACGGGCGGCGGCCCGGATGCTACCCGTCTCGGCGCAGGCAATCAGCGCTTTTAATTGATGCAGTTTCATCAGCTTACCTTGATGACAACAATTGGTTGTCATCATAACCAAATTGAGCCTCCCCGGCACCGCGTCGGGTCCCTAAGATCAGCCCCAAGCAGCGCCTCGAAGATTCGCCTCATGGATCCGGGTGCCTGATGGATCTTATTGAGGAGCAGCGCCATGAATGCCGGCCACGTACTACCAGCCATTGCCGAGATGCAGGATGAGATGATCGCGCTGCGTCACAGTATCCATGCTCACCCCGAGCTTGGGTTTGAGGAATTCATCACCAGTGAACTCGTTGCGCAGCGGCTGACCGAGTGGGGGTTTGAGGTCAGTAAAGGGGTTGGCAAGACCGGCGTGGTCGCTACCCTGAAAAATGGCGAGGGGCGCTCGCTTGGATTGCGCGCAGATATGGATGCGCTGCCGATACAGGAAGCCACCGGGTTGCCCTATGCCAGTCATATTGACGGCGTCATGCATGCCTGCGGCCACGATGGCCATACGGCAACCTTGCTTGCGGCGGGCAAATACCTTGCTCAATCGCGCGCGTTCAAAGGCACTCTTCATCTTGTTTTTCAACCCGCTGAAGAAGGCCTGGGCGGTGCCAGGAAAATGCTTGAGGATGGCCTGCTCGAACGATTCCCCTGCGACGCCATTTTCGCGATGCACAATATCCCGGGTTATCCGGCAGGGCATTTTGGATTCTACAGCGGACCGTTCATGGCCTCGGCCGACACCGTGACGATCAAGATCATCGGCACCGGTGGCCATGGTGCGGTGCCACATAAAGCGATCGATCCAGTCGTCGTCTGCTCGTCGATCGTGATTGCGCTGCAAAGTATCGTGTCGCGCAACGTCAACCCTCAAGAAACGGCAATCATCACGGTGGGTTCCATACACGCCGGGACCGTCTCGAATGTCATTCCAGCTTCTGCCGAAATGATCTTGAGCGTGCGCGCGTTGACCCCCGAAATTCGCCAACTGCTCGAACTCAGAATTACCGAGCTGGTAAAGGGGCAGGCGGCGAGTTTCGGTGCCCATGCCCATATCGACTATCAGCACTGCCATCCGGTGCTGATCAATCATCCCGAGGAAACCGCGTTAGCCCGTGAGGTCGCCCGCGAGTGGTTGGGAGAAGAGCAATTGATCAACGACCTGCGGCCGTTCACTGCAAGTGAGGACTTTGCCTTTATCCTGGAAAAGTGCCCCGGGAGCTACCTGGTGATCGGCAATGGCCAAGGGGAGGGCGGTTGTCTGCTGCACAACCCCGGTTACGACTTCAATGATGCCTGCCTGCCGATTGGTGCGAGTTATTGGGTCAAATTGGCTGAACGTTTTCTGAGTTGAAGCAACACCCTTCGAGCGTCAGCGTCTGTACAAAAGTCGTCAGCAACCGGGCTCTGCGAGCCTATAGAGGAAAACAATAATGAATAAAATGATTGCGGCTGTTTCACTGGTGTTCTTGACGGTCTCCAGCATGGCCGGGGCGGCCGATTGGACTGGTAAAGAATTGAGGCTGGGCGTCGATCCGACGTATCCACCGCTGGAGTACAAAACACCGGATGGCAAGTTGACCGGCTTCGGTATCGATATCGCCGAAGCGCTTTGCGAAGAGCTGCACGCCCACTGCGTCTGGGTGGAAAGCAGCTGGGACGGGATGATTCCAGCGCTGCTGGCTCGCAAGTTCGACGCCGTTGCATCGTCGATGACCATCACCCCAAAACGCATGGAGCAAATTGCGTTTACCGACAAGGTTTCCAACGCGCCGGCACGATTGGTCGTCAAACGGGGATCGGATCTGTTGCCAACGGTCGAATCGCTGAAAGGAAAACGCATCGGTGTGGAGCAGGGCTCTACCCAGGAAGCGTATGCGAAAGCCGTCTGGGGCTCCACAGGGGTCGATATTCTCTCTTATCAAAATCAGGATCAGGTTTACGCCGACCTGGTGGTGGGGCGGCTCGATGCCTCTTTGCAAGGCTCTATTCAAGCCAGCTACGGGTTTCTGAATAAACCGGTGGGTAAGGACTACGAGTTTGCGGGCGCCACGCTCAGTGACCCGAAATTCTTTGGCGTCGGTGACGGCATCGGCGTGCGCAAGAGTGATGTGGCGCTGCGCGAAGACTTGAACAAAGCCCTCGCGACCATTCTCGCCAACGGCACTTACGGCCGCATCAACAAGAAGTACTTCGACTTTGACATCTACGGCGCTCAATAAAACGCACCTTGTCTTTTAAGCAAAGCAGTGGCTTGGACAGCACTGCTTCAGCATCACCTTTGCGGTGGTCAGCAACAGCGCGTCGCCATTGCTCGAGCGTTGGCCATGGAGCCGCAAGTGATGCTGTTTGCTGAGCAAGGGCCGCCCGGCAGCGTGCTCGACCATCCCAAAAGTGAGCGCCTGAAGCAGTTTTTGGCTGGCAGCCTCAAGTAACAATAAACACGAAGGCGTGGGCAGATTTCAGCTGGCAACGCAGACTTCAAAGAAGCCCGTCAGGCAGCCACCCTCAAAAAGGCCGCCTGAGTCGCAAAACCGTGTCCAGACTATCTGAGGCGGTACAAAACTTGACGATCGATTGCTGTACCTGCGCCATGTTTTTGGTCTGCTATCATAAAAAAGTCGCCGAAGCGGATGGTTGATGTGTTGACCAAGAACAAGACGCGGTCTGGTCGATAGTGCAAAAAAAGCACCGTACGCCGCAATGTTCGTAAGACACTACTTTGGGAAGATTGGGTCGCAATGGACATTAAAGCCGCCTTGCTCGGTACCATCTCGCTGTTGACCATCGTCGTGATCGCCCTTCTCATCGAGCGCGTCAATCCAGCCCAGGTGCAACCATTAAAGTCGGCTGGCTTTAATCTGGTCTACACGCTGTTGAACACCTTGGCGCAGGCCGCAATTATTCCGCTCGTCTCCGTTGCCACCGTTGTCGCCGTCAATGCTGCAGGCGGTGGCTGGATCGATCTGCCGAACACTGGATGGGGGCTACTGTTCGGTTTTCTGCTTTATGCTTTCACGCTCGATTTCATGGAGTACCTGTTCCATCGTGCGCAGCATCGCTTTGCGCTGATGTGGGCCATGCATTCGTTCCACCACAGCGATACGGCGCTAAACGCAACGACAACCAACCGGCATCATTGGGCTGAACACGGAATCAAGTTGCTGACGATCTACATGCTGGCCGGGGTGATCTTCAAAGCAAATTCCGCCATCGTCGGCCTATACGCGGCCATCAGTTTCTACAACGTGTTCTCCCACATGAATATCCGAATTGGCTTCGGCCGCATGTCGTTCGTTCTGAACTCGCCGCAATATCATCGCATTCACCACTCGGCGCTGCCTGAGCACCACGACTGCAATTTCGCAGGGCTGTTTCCGATCTTCGACGTGCTGTTCGGCACCTACCGCCAGCCGCGCGCGGGGGAGTTCCCACCCACCGGCCTCGACGACAGGAAACAACCGTCCGGCCTGATCGATGCGATCATCTGGCCCGCCCGGTCGAAGTAGCACGGATCAGGTGCGGGCGAACACGAAGGCGCGTGGACGGTTCGCGATCCAGCTGATGCATGTTGACCTCGCAAAGAAAAATCCGCCGAAGCGGGTAATGCCAGTCAGTTAAGGAATTTCAGGTTCAGCACTGTCCCCCGTAGCAGCTGCCGAAGGCTGCGTCCGGCGGCGAAGCCGTCGCAAATCCTGCTTCCACGATTTGTCTGGAGTACCGCAGTGACTGTTTTACGACTGCTACGCAGCCGGACGCAGGCTTCGCCAGCTGCTACGGTTCGAGTAATGTCTTAACTGACTGGCATTAGCCGAAGCGGGTTCATTAATTTATGGATTTGTAAAATCTCATGCGTATCCAAGCGCTCTCAAAAAGCTCACCTCGTTCGAGCTGGCTACCGGCTGGCACGCTTCTGCTCGTCGGTGCGGTGATTGCGTCAATAGCAGGTTTCGATATTGTCTTCAACGCCATCACTGGCGACACGCCGTGGATTCGCGTCGCGCTGTTTCTTGCACTCACTACCCTGGGGATTTATTTTGCGCAGCGCACCGGCCTTCGACTGGCTTCCCATGATCTTGATCATCCTATTGCTGTCGCTTTTGGTATCGGGCTGCTCGTCGCAATATATATCGCAACCATGGACGTCGTAGTATTCAGGCACCTGTTACCACCGCGCTACGTTGCTTATTTTTCCGAGCATTCCCTATCCGAGCGCATGATTTACTTCATGCTGCGCGCGTTCAACGAAAACATTCTTTACCGACTATTTTTCATGTCTGCTGTGGTATGGGGCATAGGACTTGCCTGGCGAGATTCGCAAGGACTACCCCCAAAAACCGCTTACTGGATCGCCATTATTCTCGCCCAGACCATCCCCATGCTGCTCAACGAAGCCAGTTTTTATCCGCCGCACATAACGTCAATATTTTTGTTCTACGTCGCCGTGCGATTCATACTGGCAGGCATTCTTTGGGGCTTCCTCTATTGGCGGTATGGCTTTGTAACGGCAGAAACAGCCCACGTCAGCACGCATATTTTTCTGCAGCCGATCCTGGGGTACTCATTTGGGCCAGGTTGACACAAAAACCTGCGGCCTTTGCAAAGTGATCGTAGTGTTCGCCTCCCCCCATCTCCCTATAGCCCTCAAAATTGTCTTCCATCGCTGAGGTGGCCAAGGCGACACCAATGGAAGCGAGCACAACAACGGAAGAGTGACTAAGGGAGAAGAAAAAAACCAAGGTGACCGGAGGTTTCTTTTCCTGCATCAACGTGGGGACCGTGCCGGGATTGAATCGGCTTCTCGTTATGCAACATGTAGATAAATTTACCTGACCAGTGACTCAATGCGCTGTCAGTAATGGCGTCACGAGTTTATCCAGCAAAGGCAGATCGATTTTCGGGTCTCCGACGCTGCCATCCTTGCGCACCACACCTTGCTTGTCGATAACGTAGGTCATCGGCATGCGCCAGATTCGGCCAAAACCCTGGAAATCTGCATCTCGCTGGAACGCTGCGGGATAGCTGTAATGGGCCATGACCTTATGCACCATCTGATCATCCTCTGGCTCATCCATGCTGATCGCAATAATCTTTAGCCCTTCACCTTTGTGCTGCTGGTAATAGGTTTCCATGGCTGGCATTTCTTCACGACATGGCTCACACCACGACGCCCAGAAATTCACGATTACCACCTGATTAGCCTGTTTCTGCAAATCAAACGTCTCGCCATTGAGCGTTTTTGCCGTCAGGTTCGGGGCGTGCTCGCCCACATCAATCGCCCATGCGGGCAGACCAATCAGGCTGCAACAAAGTGCGAGCAATGGCAGTAGTCTTTTTGCGGACATCAGGTTCCCCTCGGTTTCATTAGCTCAGCACAGCAGGCTCAGTTGGTTTCCGATAATCAAAATGCAGTGACAAGGCGTCGGGAGAATGTCACCGACGCCCGATATCATCACTCGGTGATCTTGAACGTGTAGCTGCCTTCACTCTTGTGGGTGTCGACTGAAACGGCATGCCACTCGACTTTGTATGATCCTGGCTTCAAGGGTTGTTCTGGGGTAACGATCAACAGTTTTTTGTCGTTCGGAGCCGTGTCGATACCGTTGATGGCAACCGGCTGCCCGTTGTCAGTGACAGTCACTTTCGTGAACTTTGCTTCGACGCCTTCGGAGAAATTCAAGCGCAGCTCTTTGGGAGCTGTAACGCTGCTGTCGGCGGCAGGTATTTCGCTTTTCAGATGAGCATGCGCAAAGGCATTGCTGATCGACGCGAGAGAGGTAATCAGGGCAACAGCAGTTAAGGCTTTCTTGGTGAAATGAGCAGACATCTTCAAGTACCTTCGGTAGTGGGATAGGTGGTGTATCAACTCGGCATCTTCGAGACCGTGCAGGCCTGTATGCGCCTTGTCTGGAATCAGAAAGTCAGGGTAGTACCGCGAGGGTGTGCTCGCCCGTCAGTTGGTGAAGTCGGCGGTGAGCCGCCGACAGCCTGCGAACTAGAACGCGTAGCGCGCTCCCATGGTCGCGGTATAGCGCGGAGCAAGCTGCACGCCGTTGACGTTTTGATACACCGGCACCTGCACGAAACTGTAGAGCGAGACCTTTTTACCGAGCGGCACTGTCACGCCTGGGCTGAGGTAGGCCAGCGTTCCGCCGGTACTGATGGTATCGGCATTGGCGCCGTCATCGTGCTCGACGTGTCGCACATTCAACTGGATTTGCGGCATGACGTAGGCGTTGCCCATGTAACGCAGGCCCGCGTTCAGATTGACGCCGTCGCCAGGGCGATAGTGGTCGCTCGAATTCAGCGCCTTCTGCACCAACGCCTGGCCGAAGTAGTCCCAATTCTTACTGAGCGTATCCATGTAATAGACACCCAGGATGCCATCGGTGGTGCCGGTGCCGGGTTGCAGGCCACGATCAATGGCCACAGGATCAGGAGCGGTGGGATCGCTCGACGCAGCGGTGTCGTCATGGGCGCCGGTGGGCAGCTTCAAGCCGAACATCACGCCAAAATTATGCTGCGGCGTGAACCCCTGGTAACGGCCGATGATCTTGATGTCCCCCAGACTGGAGGTCTTGGAGTCGTACTGGCCACCGCCATCGCCCGGCGTGGTGCCGTCCGATGCTGTTCCCAGCGTGCTGTGGCTGCGAAAGATGTAGGGCACTTGCAGATCCACGCCCCAGCTCGGATTGAAGCTGTAATCCAGACCCAGTGTCAGATAATCATTGCGCGTGTATTTCTCCACTTCCTGGGGATTGCCGTTGTTGGAGATTTGGCTCGCGGCGGTGGGGGAAATGGTATGGGTACCGCTGCGCAACTGGTTCTGATTCAGGTAGTCGTAGCGCAGATCCAGCTTCAGCCCGGACGAGTTGCTGATGCCGAAGTTGTCCCAATCGGAGCTGAGGGTGCAGCCGCAACTGGCGCAAGCCAACGCAAGGTGCGGGAATAAAGCGGTGACAGACAAAACCGCGAACGGCAAAACGTTACGCCGGGTACGGCGCAGTGATGGCATGACCATAAAGATGGCATTCCTTGATTAAGTTGCAACGCATAGAGGCAAGCATCCCGAGCAGGCTGGGGATGCTTGGTCATCGCAAAAGAAATCAGGAAACAGCAGGTGGGCCGCGCGGCTCCGAGATAAGCCAGATTGCACTGATGTAGGGCTTATAGGTAGCTTGCGCACGTACTACTTTGGCGTGGCCGGACAGCTGCCACTGCACGATGCTGGGCGGTAAACCGATGTCTACCGCATGCACGACGCACAACAGGCAATGGCATTCGTGATACTGATCCGGAGCGGGGTTGCCACTGCCGGGGGCCTGGACGTGTCCGGCCATGTTGCAATGTTCGCCCATCTCCATCGGCTGCCCATGTGCAGCAGGCAGCCACAGCATCACGCTCGGCAGCAATGCTGCAAGCATGGCCAGGTACATGGCAAGCTGACGCAATGAGTGGGGAACCCGGGGCATGGACACGAAAGGAACGTCGCTAATTGTTATTAAGCCGAAATGGCAAAATCGAAATACGGGTATTGCCTTGGGCGCACTTCAATCCAGGTGCGCGGCTCGCTAACGCTTGCAGTGATCCTGCGACGTTCGTCCGCGACGTTCGTCCTTCGTCGGCGGCAAGGGTGGCAAACAATGGGATCAAGTACAACGGATCAACAATGCCTGCGGCATTCCGCCGCAACCCGCGACAAAGGCCCTGATGCTCTTGTTTCACCAATGCGCTCGACAAGGTATGCCGTCGGTGCCCTTTAGGACTGCTTCCATAGCCGAGATATCTTACGAGCAGTGAATCGCTCTTGGTTTCGTAGACATACCTGAGCGTCCCTTTTGGTCGATGCTGTTTCCCATCCTTGCCTGCACCAAGCCAAACCACTCGCGAACTCACCAATATGGATCGCTTGTATTGAAGTTGATATTATATTGGCATCATCTGTGGGAATCTGATCCAGGGAATTTTATGCGCGCGATGGGGATTTCAGGATTTCTGTGTATTGTCCTGTCAGGCTGCGCGGGGCCCGAAGCGCTCACCCAACAGCAGGTAAAGGACAGCGTTAAGGCCCAGTCGGGCTATGCAGGTTGCGCAGCGTGCTACAAGGTCAAAAGCTTCAGCTCGCCCGTTGTGGCAAACATCCGTTCGCAGGTGTCCGAAGGCAGCCAGTCGGGTTGGCTGAACGCGAAGGTGCGGCTTGTTTCCACCAACGATACGCCGCAAAACATACCGAAATATCGGCTTCGGCTAGAGATGGTTAATAACGGGATATTCCAATCCGGCGTAGAGGTCTTGATCAGAGACGGTTGCGGCAAGCTGGAGAGTCTCTCAACCATTCCACCGGCTCAGAGCGATCTCCAGTGCTTCAGCAATATTGGGTCCGGTTGCTCATGGACTCAATTCGTCGAGCTGCCGACTGACGCTGTGCAAAACGCGCTGGACAATAAGCAGGGCCTGAGCTCTATTTCTAGTGAGTGCTAAAAATGGGGGTGATTACCGGGAATTCGTCGTAGGGGAGTTTGGTTTGCGCCATTTGGGAGAAAGGGAGCGCAGACATCAAATCTGCCAGTGTTAGCTGATCGCAGACGATGAATTTCCTGTCCTCAAAATGCTTGTCGAGCACTGCAGCGTTGGAACGACCGTTGTTGAAGATGAATTCGACCATGGTGGGGTTTTGTGCCCCGCCTATGAAGCGCTTGCCGATGCGCACGTTGAACAGGCAGGCCGAGAACACGCGCCAGTATTGGGCTGCCTAAAACATCCATTTCAACGCTTTGTAACGCGTGCTGCCCTTTGCTCCGGCCTGGCGGGTTTCCCCCTGGCTGACTCGTCAGTTTTTCCAGGCCCTCCATTCATGCGGAATCTGTCAACAGTGTTTGTCCAGTGGGCCGCTATATGGGGAAGGGATAAACACCTAGCATCGTCTCTACCCAGTGAGCAAATGGAGTAAGTATTAACCCGCTCGCGAGGTGAAAACCAGGAAGTTCGATGTGAGCTTTACGATCATCTCGGTCGCAAAGTAACCCTGAGACGATACGGTGAATATAATGAAATTTTCAAAAGTTGCGATTTTTCTTGCTCTTGGCATTGTAGGGGCACACGCACTTGCAGACGAGAGCCATTCAACTACCGCGGCCAGCAAGGCACCTGTTGAAATTTACACTTACGCAACAAAACTTGACATAAAAAAAGTCATTACACTTACAGATATTCCGGACCAGTGCGGGTCGGTCCCGGCGCAAATGACGTATGAAGACTCTCACGGTCAACAACATGTCCTTCAGTATCTAGTAATGGGAACTGGCTGTTCAAACGGTTGAATACTGTGCGGACGATGGAGGGTCGACACTCCATGCCTGCAGCACTAGCGAATTCAAAAGCTGTTATCGTTTTTTTGATGAGCCTACGATTTTTTCATCGGATGCCAACAAGCCCGGAATGTAATCCTTAAGAAACTCTACCCATGTCCTTATTTTTGCATCCACGAACTTTCGTGATGGGTATATTGCAAATAAATTAAACTCTTCAAAATGATAGTCTGGCAGTACGCGCACTAACGTGCCCGCCCTGAGGCCGGCGACTGCAGAAGCAATAGGCTGAACACCGATACCCATCCCATTTGTTATAGCGACGGTCATGCCATCGGCGGTGTTGATGTGCAAGGGAGACAATGGGATGTTGACTGTCTCTACGCCTTCGGGCCCCTCAAATGCCCAGTTTTCAACCGGCATTATCGTATTAACAATTCTCAAACAATCATGTGAGCAAAGGGAACCCGGAGAATCGGGGATCCCGCGTTTCTTCAGGTATGCTGGCGAGGCGCAGAGAATACTGTAAGTGATGCCGAGCCGCTGAGCTACAAACCCTGAATCGGGTAGATCCCGCGCCAAAACAATCGATATGTCATATCCTTCCTCCAGCAAGTCAGGTAGCCGATTAGTCAGTGTCAAATCAAACATTACCGAGGGATGAGTCTCTCTATACTTGGCAATGGCGTCGATTACATAATGATTACCAATGGCTCCCATAGCGTGAATCTTCAGCCTGCCAACCGGCATGACGTGAGCGGTACCCGCTTCCTCATCGGCTTCACGTACCTCGTCAAGAATTTTCTCGCATCGTTGCAAATAGCGCGCACCTGCTTCGGTCAACGCCAGGCGTCGGGTCGTGCGGTTGATCAGGCGTGTTTGAAGCCTGGCCTCCAGACTGGAGACAGCTTTGGAAACGTTGGTTGTGGTGGTGTCCAATACCTCAGCCGCCGCCGTAAAGCTGCCGCTCTGAGCGACAGCAACGAAACAACGCATGGTTTGGAAAATGTCCATCGTTTCCACCTCAGGTGGGTCAGTAAAAAAATATCAGCATGCTCTCTGAGCATGTCTCGCGTGAAGACTTGTTCGCATGGATAAAAAGGGGCGGCCATGCAGCAGACCGCCCCCCCTTGTCGAGCGTTACTTTTTCCGTGGAATAAATCCAGGCACACCGGTTTCCACAACCGAGTTAAACCGTACCCTGGTCCTAATATCTTCCTGAATTTCACGCATGGCTCTATGAGGCAGGGTAGAAATATCAAAGTTTTCCTTGATATGGCTCGGGTTTGCCGAAGTGGTCAGGAAAGCGACTCCGCGCTGTACAGACCAGGCCAATGCAACTTGAGCCGGGGTCCTCTGCAAGCGCCGAGCGATCCCTGTAATCACGGAGTCTTCCAGTACGTTCGGTTCCATGCCATGTCCGAGTGGCGCAAAGGCAAGGACGATAATTCCATGCTGCTGACAAAATTCAAGGAGCTCCCACTCAGGCAGATAAGGGTGGGATTCGACCTGCACGACGGCGGGTTTTATCCGGGCCACTGCGACAATCTCTTGTAAAGCCTCCAACGTGATATCAGACAAGCCGATGGACTTGCACCGGCCTTCATCCATGAGGCGCTCAAGTGCTCTCCAGGTCTCTATCAACGTCACGCCTGAGTCGTAGATGACTTGACCCTGTTCGTCTCTTGGGTCCTGGTTCTCACCGGGTTGAAAGGCAAAGGGCGTGTGGATGAGATAGCAATCGATATAATCAACTTGAAGTCGTCGGCAGCTTGCTTCAAAAGCCGGTAAAACCCGCTCGGGGCGATGGTTGGTGTTCCACAGTTTCGTGGTAATAAACACGTCCTCTCGCCGGACCTTACCCGCCCCCAGAACTTCTTGTATAGCAACGCCGACCATCTCCTCGTTTCGATAGCGTTCTGCACAATCGAAATGACGAAATCCTGTTTCCAGCGCGTGCTTGACTGCTTGGGTTGTAACGGTCAGATCCCGGAATAACGTGCCAAATCCAACGGCCGGCATCTCACCCGATCCGTGTCTAAGAGGAAATCTTGTATCGCGAAGTGCATCGTGAAACGCTTCGTATGACATGTCTTTACTCCGATGTCTGGGGCCACAGCCGCAATGGCGGTAGTGGCCTCTCGTAAAACGCAGATGGACAGATAAAAAACCAGTGGACGGCGCTAGACAAGTTTTGAAAAAACGCCGCCGCTATTGATAGGAGGTTTTGCGCTCTTAGCGACTGGCAACTCGTTGCTCAAAAACACCGACGCTATTACCGCCGAGCGCCACAAACAGCCGCACTGTGTCGAGATACTGCGCGGTCTTCACTTTGATTTGACCCAGTAACGCCTGCTCATAGGCACGTTCGGCCTCCAGCACCTGGAGAATGCTGTTCTCGCCTTGCGCGTAGGCTTGTTGATTCAACCGAAAACTCGTTTCGGCCGCGCGTAACGCATCCTCCTGCGCCTGGTTTTCCTCGGCGTCATGGTTTATTGCCTGCAGTGTGTCTGCGACCTGACCGAACGATGTAATGACGGTCTGTTGGTAGCCGGCAAGAGTCGCCTTGTAGCCGTCGACTGCAGCCTGACGTTCAGCTTTGAGCGTTCCACCATCGAAGATCGGACCCGCCAGCCCCGCAGCCAGGCCCCAGAGTGCGGCGCCGCCATTGCCTGAAGCGGCCTGTGCAAGCGACGCGGACAGCGTTACATGGGGATAGAGGTTCGCTGTCGCGACGCCAACTGCGGCATTGGCCATGTGCAGTTCAGCCTCTGCTTGCAGTACATCGGGCCGGTCGTGGGCCATTTCCGAGGGCAAGCTGACTGGCACGTTTGACGGCAAGGCAAACTCGGCAAGATTGAAGTCAGGCGCGATCCAGTCCCCAGGGCCTTTTCCCGTCAGAATCGACAGAGCGTGTCGGGCCGAATCACGTTGCTGGGCGAGGGGCGGCAACAGCGTGCGGTCCTGAGCGAGCCGTGTCTCGGCCAGCGAAACGTCGATCTGCGTGGTGGTGCCATTGATGTGCGCCATGCGCACGAGTTCGAGGTTCTTTGCGTCATTGGCGAGCAGCTTCTCGACGGCTTCCATCTGCGCGTTTGCAGAGGCAACCAACAACGCTTGGCTCGCGACATCGCCAGTCAGAGTGAGGTACGCCGCTTCGTATCGATGCTTCTGCAGATCGGTAAACGCTTCCTGCTGCTCGACCCGCCGCTTGTTACCGCCGAATGCGTCAAGGTCGAAGCCGACCCGGGGCCCAATCGCATAGAAATTGGAGATGGAAGGCTCTTTCGCGTTGTGTACCCGTTGGCGGCCAGCCTGAGCGCCAAAATCGACCTGCGGATAAAGTGCACCTTCCGCCGCGGCGACGGAGGAGGCCGCTTGCCGGATCGTCGCGTCTGCAGCTACGAGCTCAAGATTGCCGTCAATTGCCCGACGTACAACCTGGTCGAGCTTCGGCGAATGAAAGGCAGACCACCATTCACCGCTGACCTTCTTGCCAAGCTCAATGTGCTGTTCACCGGGCTTGTTGCCGCTCTGGCCAAGACGCTGCTCGGCCTGTTGATCATAGTGCTGCGACAGGCTCTGCGCAGGCGTTTTATAGTCAGGGCCGACGGTACAGGCGGACAGCAACATAAGAGCTAACACCGCACCGACCTTCGTTTGGAACAGATGTCTGTTGATTACCAGCGCATTAGATTTCATTTGGTAGACTCCACGAAAACTAGTTGGTCGGAACGGGTTTGCGAAGAAAGATAACCAGCGGGCTCACCACCAGCATCGCCAACATCAAAATCTTGAACTGGTCGT
This sequence comes from Pseudomonas sp. GW821-FHT01E05, assembly GCF_059422425.1. Classification (NCBI taxonomy): domain Bacteria; kingdom Pseudomonadati; phylum Pseudomonadota; class Gammaproteobacteria; order Pseudomonadales; family Pseudomonadaceae; genus Pseudomonas; species Pseudomonas sp. GW821-FHT01E05. The sequence continues at coordinate 211,049 of NZ_JBWKWW010000008.1, read as the reverse complement.
TAATGGCGATAAAAGCCGCCTGGCCGGTAATCATTTCGTTGAGCCCCGCCAGTGCTGGCAAGTGCGTCGAGGCTGTCACGGAGTGTGCAGCGGCGCGATAGGGCGTCAGATTGCTTGCAAGCGCCATGTGCATCGCTTGCGTATTGTTGAAGAAGAGCGTTTGCACGACCGCAACGCCGATCGTGCTTCCGTAAACACGTGACAGATTGAACAAACCGGTACCTTCCGGGCGGAACTTGGGGTCGAGCGTGCTGAACGCCACCTTGGTGATCGACGGCATCAAGACACCGAGGCCGATACCCTGGATTGCACCGGCAACCGCCACGGGCCACCAGTCCATCAGAGGCGAATAGCCAAGCATCAGCCAGTTGGCGAAAATCACTACTGCTACGGCCAGCGCAACGAAGGCTCGGTGGTCGATATGCGCGGGAACACGGCTCATCAGCATGAATGCACCTACGAGCCCCACACCTCGCGGTATCGTCATGCAGCCTGTGGTGACAGGCGGGTACCCGAGCAGTTCATCCAGCATCGGGGAAGTCAGTGCCATAGTCGGCAACAGCACGAAACCGAGTGCGAAAAAGATGACCGTCGACAGTACGAAGTTACGGTCTTTGAACAAACGCTTGTTGAGGAAATGCACCTTCGCGGTCAGCACATGTACAAGGAACAGGTAGAGCCCCAGCGCACATGCCAGCGCTTCGATCCAGATCTCGGGCGAGGCGAACCAGTCCAGGCGTTCACCGCGGTCGAGGAGCATTTGCAGGCCGATCATGCCCAGCGTGAAGGTGCCGACGCCGAAGAAGTCAAAAGGCGGACTTTTCTCGGCCTTTTTCTCGGCAAGCAAAAACGCCACCACGAGGAAGATAAACGCCGACAGCGGAAGGCTGATGTAGAAGATCGAGCGCCATCCGTAATACTCGCTGACCCAACCACCGATACTCGGGGCGCTGGCGATGCCCAAGAGCACGATGGCCGTGAACACCGCGCCAAATTTTGCACGCCGCGCAGGTGGCAATGTCTCCATTGCGATCGCCATCGAGAGCGGTGCCAGCACGCCACTCGCGGCGCCTTGAATAATACGCGCGCCGACAAATTCCAGTGGGGTCGTTGCAACCGTAGCGAGCAGCAAGCCAAGGACGAAGATGGCTATCGCGGCTTGATACACAACCTTCAAGCCAAAGCGTGCGGTGAGCCACTGCGCAATCGGCATGGTGATGGCGCTCGCAGCGAGGTATGACGTGAATACCCAGCCAGCCTCGTCGTCGGTCATTGACAAGGTGCCCTGAATAAACCTGAGTGCCGCATTCGGCACAGGCAGGTTCGCAGACTGCATATAGGTCGCGAGCAGAACGGCGAACCGCAGCGTGCGCGCACCATCTCCCCCCGGGGTCCCGATAGCGTTGGCGTTCATCAGAAGTTACCTGCAGTTAACAGCGCTTTGAGCGGGTGCCACCAGGGCGTGCGATACCCGGTATCGACCTTGACCGTGGCGCTGATGCCAGAGAAAAGGGGCAGGGCAGGATCCACCTCATCCAGTTCCAGTCGAACCGGTACCCGCTGGACAACCTTGACCCAGTTGCCGGTCGCATTTTCGGCCGGCAGCAGTGCGAAGTCCGATCCGGCCCCCGGGCTCATGCTGGTCAGGTGGGCTTTGAATACGTGATCAGGATAAGTATCGATACTGATAGTTGCTTCCTGCCCTGGACGCATATGGGTCACCTCCGTTTCGCGGAAGTTGGCCTCAACCCAAATCTGGCGATCAGAGAGAAGAGCAAAGGCTGGCGCACCGCTGTTTACATAGTTGCCAACCTGTAAATCGTCGACCTTGGCGACGATGCCATCATCCGGCGCATACACCGTCGCATAAGAGAGGTAAAGCTGCGCCTCGTCGAGCTGAGCCTTGGCCTCACGAACCATCGGGTGACTATCGGCTTCGATGTCTGGATTGCCGTTCAGTGCAACGACGGTACTTGCGATCTGCTGTTCGATAGACGCTATTCGTTGCCGTGCAACTTTAAGGTCTGTGTCTGCGCGCTCGTAAATGGCGCGCGAGACGAACTCGGTAGCGACAAGCGCCTTCTTGCGGGCGAACTCCCTTTGGTCGAAATCGGCCGACTCTTTGGCCGATTGCAGTTCGGCCTGCTGCTGCCGGTAGCTGGCCTTGAGCCCATCGATGCGAAGCCGCGCGACGCTCAGCTGTGCTTGTGCACGGTTAACCGCGATCTGGAACGGCTCCTGGTTGATCCGAAACAGAACCTGGCCCTTGTGAACAGGTTGATTGTCTTCAACGGCGATTTCGACGACTTGTCCGGAAATGCGAGCGTTGATCGATGCCTTCGCCACCCGGGCGTAAGCGTTATCGGTCGAAACAAAGGGCTCACCCGCCACATAGTGTGCGTACCCAACCGCAGCGAAGATGACAGGGAAACCCACCATAAGCAGTGGTCGTAATTTCTCCTTGAGCGGTTTCTTGATGAGCGTGTCAGTCGGGTTCGGCCCTGGGTGCTCAAAGGTCTGCGAAGCTGGGATGTCGAACTGTTTAGTCATGATCGAGTACACCTATAACCGGGAAGTCGTGCCTGCAGAAGTCGCCTGCGGCCCTGATGTCAATAATTGCTGTGAGAAAGCAAACCCGTGCGCGGTCAGGAGGATCGCCCCGCCGCACCTGTTTCGTCGCCGCAACACCCGGTTCGAGCTCCGCTACAACAAACCTGAAATTTAGGAACTTCTGGTTCCTTAATTTTGTGCGATGGTGTAAGAATATCGACTGGCTAACCTTCATTCAAGGATTTTGTACAACATGGCACAAAAAAAGATTGCAGAGGGGAAAGGCCGAGGCCGCCCCCGCGCGTATGACCCGCAGACAGCGCTGCAGCAAGCGCTGGGTGTGTTCTGGAGCACCGGATATTCCGGCGCTTCTCTGGATAGCATCGCCACTGCGGCGGGAATGAATCGCCCAAGCCTCTATGCGGCATTCGGTGACAAGCACGCGCTCTATATCAAGGCGCTGGAGCAGTATTGGGAATTTGCCGCTGCTGCCATGCATGAGGCGCTGACGGACAGCGATCTGACATTGCGCCAGGCGTTGATGCGTTTCTATGAGGGGCAGTTGTCGATCTACTTTTCAGGTGACGGCCAAGCGCGTGGCTGCTTTGCGATCGGCACGGCGACGACCGAGGCTGTCGAGGATTCTGAAATACGAGAGGTTCTTTCGGATCGGCTCAGCAGGCTCGATGCCGATCTCGAAACGCGTCTACGAGCAGCAATCGATGCCGGCGAGTTGAAAGGCGATGTCGACCCTGCGGCCCTTGCCGTACTCGCGTCATCCCTGCTGCACAGCATTTCGATACGTGCACGGGCGGGCAAATCCCGCGCAGAACTGACGGAGCTTGCACGCAATGCGGTCGGCGTGATCTGCGGATGAGAGGCTTTTATGGTGGGTGAAAGACTCGAAGATATTCTTGACGAGCATCTTGCAGTGATTTTTTGTGGCATTAATCCCGGAGTGACTGCCGCAGCCCTTGGGCATCATTTTGCGGGCAGAGGCAATCGCTTCTGGCGCACACTCCATCTCGCCGGCTTTACGCCGCAGGAAATACGCCCGGAAAACGATCGGACGATCTTGCAGTATCAGTGTGGATTAACGGCAGTGGTTGAACGGCCTACGGCGCGAGCGGATCAGCTGTCTTTACATGAATTTATCGCTGCCGCTGCCGATTTTGAACAAAAGATCGCGCGCTATGCGCCACGCTTTGTGGCTTTTCTCGGTAAAGCTGCGTATTGCGCGTTATCCGGCCAACGAGAAATTACCTGGGGGCTGCAGTCAAAGACCTTTGGTAATGCCTCGGTATGGGTCCTGCCCAATCCTAGTGGGCGAAATCGTGCGTTCACGCTTGATCAACTGGTTGGCGCGTACCGCCAACTCTGTTTAGCAGCAGGCGAGAGTCGCTTTCCCCGGCTCTGAGAGGTGGAGGGGGGCGGCTAGATGATTCTAAGATGACATAAGAACGCCGGGCCGGATCGGCATTGGCGTTCCCTGTAAAGACGATCATCCTGGACTCGCGCAATACCTGCCGGCTGAGTTACACCTGGATGACTATAAGGAAAATGGCAGGGGCGGCTGGATTCGAACCAACGCATGGCAGGATCAAAACCTGCTGCCTTACCGCTTGGCGACGCCCCTGTATCTGTTGCTACGAGTGGCCAGCACTCTCTTCCTGACTTTGCAGCTCGCGAGCAACATCGAGATGTTGCTTCCTTTCGCGACAAGCCCTGTAAGGGCCTCTGCAGGAGTGCGCGGAAATTTATCAACTTTCGCTTCGTCTGGGAAGACCCAAAACACACAAATTGGTTTGAAAACAGCCACTTATTGTTGATCGAGGTCAGGCGCGATCCTCTCGGGGGCTTTTGAGCTTTCCAGTGGGAGCTGGAACGTCATCAGGTATCACGAAGGTTTCAAGGCGCTCTTGCCTGCATGAGAGTCCTGCTGATCAGGCTTATCGCTATGCTGTGCGATGGTACAGAATGGAAAACACCGTGAGCCGATCAAGACCGCTGCGATGGATAGTCAGAAGTAATCCCCTGCGCTGCCAGCCATGGCGCTATGCGTCGGGGCAGTCTGCGAGGAGTTTCACGTGTTCGGTTTCACACGGATGTTCTTGCAGATATTTAACGTCTAGATAGAAATGTGCCTGGCTCCTGGACTGAATCGCTCCTGGTTTCATAGGCACTTCGGACTGTCCGCAAAGGGTCGAGGACGACAACCATCATGAAGAAGGCGGCAACCACCATGAAGACGCAGAAGATCGGCTCAAAGGAAGGGGAGGGGGAAGGCTCTGCCTCTCAGCTGATAGATGCGAGAATCGAGGAGCTGCGTGATTGGCGGGGCGAGACGCTTGCTCGGGTCCGAACGCTCATCCGGCAGGCCGACCCCGACGTGGTCGAGGAATGGAAGTGGAGGGGGGTTCCGGTGTGGTCGCACGGCGGAATCATCTGCACCGGTGAGACCTACAAGAATGTCGTGAAGATGACCTTCGCCAAGGGCGCCTCGCTGGAGGATCCTTCAGGTCTCTTCAACTCCAGCCTCGAAGGCAACACCCGACGTGCCATTGATGTCCATGAGGGCGACAGGATTGATGAAGACGCGTTGAAGGCGCTCATTCGCGCCGCCGTGGCGCTCAACACGTCGGTGCGAGCGGCCACTCGCACCAGACCGGTTGAATGAGCTGCCCTGCGAAACCCTGATTCGGTCTTGCCGACATACTATTCCTTTAGAAGTGAGCTCAGGGACTGGTCCTCTTGAGTATCAACAAAAATCGAATACTCCGGGTGGTGATCGCTACAACTACACACCACCCGACGTCTTATGCCTGAGAGGCGCTTTTAAGGCCGGGCAACAAGGTGCTGGCTGCTGTCGATGAAGGCGCGGCGATGATATCTGCCTGTACCGTCTCGGGCTTGTCCTCTTCTACCTCCCGATTCAGCGCCTTGTTCATCTTCACCGTGTCCAGCGCTCCGACCCATTTGGCGATGGCCATGGTGCCGACGCCATTGCCGATGGTGTTGGTGATTGCTCGCGCTTCCGACATGAACCGGTCGACGCCCAACAGTAGCACCATACCCGCCACCGGAATGGTACCGAGCGACGCTAACGTGGCAGCAAGAATGATGAACCCCGAACCGGTTACACCCGCAGAGCCTTTGGAGGTGAACATCAGCACAGCCAGTACGATCAATTGATCAGTGAGGGTGAGCGGTGTATTCGTCGCCTGGGCAATGAAGATTGCTGCGATGGTGTAGTAGATCGCCTGACCGTCCGGGTTGAAGGTCAAGCCGGAGGGAATGATCATCCCGGCCACGGGCTTGGAAACACCGGCCTTTTCCATCTTGGAAATCATCTGCGGCAGCACCGACTCCGAGGAGCTGGTGCCCAGTACGGTGAGCAGCTCTTCCTTGATGAATCGCAGAAACTTCCACAGGCTGAAACCGCTGTAGCGGCAGATCGGGCCCAGCACGAAGATCACGAACACCGCGCAGGTCAGGTACACGCAGGCCATCAGCTTGCCGAGGGAGAACAGCGAGCCGAAGCCGTATTTGCCAATGGTGAAGGCAATCGCTCCGAATGCGCCGATAGGTGCCAGGCGCATGACCATGTTGACGATGCGGAACATGCCCTGCATCAGGCTATCCAGCGCATCAACGAAAACCTTTCCGCGTGGCCCCACCTGTGCCAGGGCAATGCCGAGCAGGATGGAAAACAGCAAAATTTGCAGCACATTGCCTTTGGCGAACGCGTCCACGATGGTGTCGGGGACGATGTTCATCACAAAGTCCATGAACGAGGCGTGTTTCGCTGCCGTGGTGTAGGTCGCCAGACTTGAGGTGTCCAGCGTGGCGGCATCGATGTTCATGCCTGCGCCGGGCTTGAACACATCGACGACGACAAGACCGACGACCAGTGCCAGTGTGGATACCACTTCGAAGTAGAGCAGCGCGCGAATACCGACACGGCCCAGCTCCTTCATGCTTTCCATGCGTGCAATGCCCGTGACCACGGTCAGGAAAATCACCGGAGCGAGGAGCATCTTGATCAATTTGATGAACGCGTCGCCGAGGGGTTTGAGCGCTGTCCCGGTTTCGGGAACGAGCACCCCGACGATTGCGCCGAGGATGACGGCGATGAGGACTTGTACGTACAGTTTGCCAAAAATTCTTTTCATGACAGGGCCCTGATTTTTTATTGTTGTCAGGAAATGCCAAGGGGTCGGATCGGTGATCGGCCCCCTGGCGTTGTGCCGCAGTACTACTTTGAATCCGTGAACAACATCAGCGGTCGATCAACTCGATCACCGCATCGGTGATCTGCCGGGTAGTGGCTTTGCCGCCCAGATCAGGGGTATGCAGACCGCTTTCGGTCACGGCCTCGATGGCAGACATCAATTGTTTTGCCGCTGCCGCTTCGCCGAGGTGTTCGAGCATCATTGCCGCCGTCCAGAACGTTGCGATCGGGTTGGCGACGCCTTTGCCGGTGATGTCGAAGGCCGAGCCATGGATCGGTTCGAACATCGAGGGGAATTTGCGCGATGGGTTCAGGTTGGCGGTCGGCGCGATGCCCAGGCTGCCGGACAGGGCTGCGGCCAGATCGGACAGGATGTCGGCGTGCAGGTTGGTGGCGACGATGACGTCCAGCGTCGACGGTTTGAGCACCATGCGCGTGGTAACCGCGTCGACCAGCTCCTTATCGATCTTCACGTCCGGAAAATCCTTGGCGACTTCGTAGAAGATCTCGTCCCACAACACCATGCCGTGACGCTGGGCGTTGGACTTGGTGACCATGGTCAGGTGCTTGCGTGGACGGCTTTGCGCCAGTTCGAAGGCAAAACGGTGAATGCGCTCAACCCCGGCACGGGTGAACACGGACACCTCGGTGGCGACTTCTTCGGGCAGGCCTCTGTGGACGCGACCGCCGTTGCCGGAGTATTCGCCCTCGGAGTTTTCACGCACCACCACCCAGTCGATCTGGTCACCGTTGTGCAGCGGGCTTTTTACCCCAGGCAGCACCCGAGCCGGACGCACGTTGGCGTACTGGTCGAAGCCCTGGCAGATTGGCAGGCGCAGGCCCCAGAGCGAAATGTGATCCGGTACGTTGAGGGCGCCGACCGCGCCGAAGAAGATGGCGTCGAAGGTTTTCAGTTCTTCCAGGCCACCTTCGGGGATGTAGTAACCGTTTTTCAGGTAGTTATCGGAGTTCCAGTCGAAGTGTTTGAAGTCCAGTTCGAAACCGGATTTTTTCGACAGGGCTTGCAGCACCTTAACGCCTGCGGCGATCACTTCCACACCAATGCCATCACCGGGAACCGCAGCAATTTTGTATACGCTCATCAATCAACTCCACTCTCGTTACGTTCTTGTTGTGCCTGTCGAACCGGTCTGTCCAAGCAGGGTGTGAAGGGAGTATATGTAGTGAGTAAAGAGGTGTGAGTTACTCAAAATCACTACATACATAACTTTGAGTTACGAATGAATCAGTCATTGGATTTGTCTTTTTTCTACCTGCTGGCCAACCAGGGCAGCCTGGCTGCGACCGCTCGAGAGCTGGGTGTTACGCCGCCGGCGGTGAGCAAACGCCTGACGGCGCTGGAAGCCCGGCTGGGGATACGCTTGGTCAACCGCACCACGCGCTCGATGAGCCTGACCTCGGAAGGTGAGCTGTATTTCTCACATGCCGCTCGCATCCTGACGCAGATCGATGAGGTCGAGCAGCTGATCAGCAGCAGTCGGGCAACCCCCAAGGGCCTGATTCGCGTCAACGCATCGCTAGGGTTTGGTCGTCGCTACATCGGCCCGGCATTGGCCGCGTTCTTCGCGCTCTACCCCGAGGTGGAAATACAGCTGGAAATCAGCGATCACCCGCTGGACCTGGCGACTCACGGGTTTGATCTGGGCATTCGTTTCGGCACGCTGCCGGATGCCGCCTTCCACGCCCGAAAGATCGCGTCCAATCGCCGTTTGTTATGCGCCTCGCCGCTGTACCTGGAAAAGCACGGCGTACCTCAACGCCTGGCGGATTTGCCGCAACACAACTGCATCTTCCTGCGGCAAAACGAAACACCGTACGGTGTGTGGAGTTTTACCAACGGTGGGCGCACGCAAAACATCAAGGTGCGTGGCGCCTTAGGCTGCAACGACGGTGAAGTGGCATTGAATTGGGCGCTGGAAGGCTACGGCATTCTGCTTCGGGCCGAATGGGACATTGCTCGTTATGTGCGTAGTGGTCGCCTGCGTCTGGTGCTGGAGGATCAGACACCGACCCGTGCGGATGTCTATGCGGTTTACCCGCAACAGTTGCACCTGTCCGCGCGGGTGCGCTGCCTGATTGATTTCCTGGTCGAACGCTTCAAGCATATCGACCACCTGGATGAGTCGGAATCGACACTCGACTGAAATACAAAACGCCCGATGCACTGCATCGGGCGTTTGAGTGAAACAGGCAAACCTGTTTCAGGACTAGACATAGCGGCCTCGTTCTTTGCAAAAGGTTAGCGCTATGCATTGTCGAGTCGTTCGCGCAGAAACTCGATAAATCGCTGGGTTTTCGCCGGCAACAGCCGCGTCTCGGTGAGGGCATAAACCGAGATAGGTGTGGCTTGCCACTGGGGCAAGACTTTGCGCAGTGTTCCATTGGCAATGTCTTGCGCAGCGATACCTTCCGCTAGTAGCGCGATACCCAGATCAAGCGTCGCCAAACGTCGAATCATTCCCACACTGTTGAGTTCGAATCGCCCACCAATCTCAACTTCCACAGCCCCTTCATCGTTTGACAGCGTCCAGCGGTCAGCACGCGTCCCGCGCAACCGCAGGCATTCGTGGTTGGTCAGATCCGAGGGATGAGCAGGCTCACCGGACAGTTCCAGATAGTGGGGCGAGGCGTAAAGACAGCGCCGAAAACTGGCGAGCTTACGGGCGATCAGGTTCGAACTCGCAGGCTCTCCCATGCGAATGACCACATCGACCGGCTCACTCACCAGATCGACCTGACGCGGGGTCAGATCGAACTCGAAGCTGATACCGGGATAAAGCCGGGCAAACTCGGCAATCAGCGGCGCCAGATAGATATTGGCGAAATCCACCGGGAGCGAGGCACGCAGTACGCCACTGGGTCGGGCAAGCATTTCCCCCAGCTGTTCATGGGCCAGCCTGGCTTCGTCGACGATGCGTTTGCATCGATCAAAGTACAGCTGACCCGCCTCGGTCAGTTCGATCTTGCGCGTTGTGCGGTGCAGTAGCCGTAATCCAATGGCCTTTTCCAGCCCACTTATTCGACGAGACAGCGTCGAGTTCGGCATCCCCATCGCCTCCGCGGCTCGGCGGAAGCTGCGAGCTTTCACGACCTCGACGAACAGAGCCATATCGTTCAGAAATTCCAATGCTATTGCTCCATCAGTGGATCAGTCATTTCAATTTTACCCGGTTTATCCCGGATTCAGATTGATCAATGATGGCTCCATCACCACTAAGGAGCCCCGCAATGAATTCGCTTTTTTCTCAAGTCCAAATCAGTCGCTACACCCTCTCCAATCGTATGGTCATGGCACCGATGACGCGCTCGCGTGCCGACGATGCCGGCGTACCAGGCGAACTGGTTGCGACTTATTACGCACAACGCGCCAGCGCCGGCCTGATCATCAGTGAAGGCGTGTTCCCCGTGGCGCTTGGCCAGGGCTATGTCCGTACCCCAGGCATCGAAACCGCCGAGCAGGTCGCCGCGTGGAAGCAGATCACCGAGGCCGTGCATGCTCGCGACGGCCGGATCTTCATGCAGCTGATGCACTGCGGACGCATTTCGCACCCTTCGCTGCTACCTGATGGCGCCCAGCCACAGGCACCCTCCGCGATCAAACCCGCCGGCCAGACCTGGACCGCGACCGGCCTTCAGGACTTCGTCATCCCCCATGCGCTGAGCGTGGTGGAGATTGCCGCGGTCATCGAGGGCTACCGGCAGGCGGCGCGCCTGGCCATCGAGGCCGGTTTCGACGGTGTCGAGTTGCATGCCGCTTCCGGGTATCTGCCTGAACAGTTTCTCTCGACTGGCAGCAATCAGCGCACGGATGAGTACGGCGGATCGGTTGAAAACCGTGTTCGCTTTGTACTGGACGTGCTGGCCGCGGTATCGATGGAGATTGGTAGTGATCGGGTGGGCCTCAAGATCTCGCCTGAAATGAACTTCAACGACATCCTCGATGCCAAGCCGCAAGAAACCTACACCCATCTGGTCGAGCAACTTCGTGGGCTCAATCTCGCCTATCTGCACGTCGCATTGTTCGGGGCCAGCGTCGACTACCACGCGTTGTTGCGCCCACTGTTCGACGGCAGCTACCTGATCGGTGGCGGACTTGACCAACGCTCCGCCGAATCCCTGATCGCTGAGGGACGGGCCGATGCGACAGTTTTTGGCAGCGCATTCCTCGCCAACCCCGATCTGCCCGAGCGCTTTCGTGCAGGCGCCGAGCTTAATGTTCCGAACAAAGACACGTTCTACGCACCGGGCGCGCAAGGGTATATCGATTACCCGGCCATGAGCCCGGCACAAAGCGCCTGAGGAAACAGCCATGACGACCGTCGCACGACTACAGCGTATGAATCACGGCAACCACTTCCGTGCTTTCACGCTGCGGGGAGGTCAGTCCGCCGAGCCCATCGACCCCTTCCTCGCGGTCGACCATGGCTGGATCAGCGGGCCAACTTTTCCACCACACCCGCATGCGGGGTTTTCAGCAGTGTCGTATCTGTTTCTCGATTCCGAGACCGGGATTGATAACCGGGACTCTCTGGGCAATCGCAACCTGATTCAGCCTGGAGGGCTGCATTGGACGGCGGCGGGTAAAGGAGTGGTGCATGAGGAAGTGCCCGCCGAGCCGGGCAAGACGGTACACATGCTGCAAATCTTCATCAACTTGCCGCAGGAGCGCCAAGCGGACGCACCGTTTGCGCTCAGTCTCGAAGCCCAGGATGTGCCCGTGGTGCGGTTGCCAGGGGTCAAGGTGCGCGTGCCACTGGGCAGCTTCGCCCAAGTGTCATCACCCATGTCGGTGCCCACCGAAGTGAGCGTGCTGGACATCTCTCTCGAGAACGGCGCTGAAGTCAGCGTGCCGATCCCCGAAGGCCATGTGGCGTTCGTGATGCCGATTGACGGCGAAGTGTGGGTCGATGGCGACCCCTTCAGCCTCATCGAACCCGCGCTGCCGGTGAAACTCCCGCAGCGTGACGATCGCGTGGTCAGGTTGAGCGCACCCAAGGGCAACGCCAAGGCCGTGCTGTTTTCCGGTGTCCCGCTGAATCAACCAGTGTATTGGCAAGGGCCGCTGGCGCTTGCCTCTTCAGAGGCGCTGGCCGAAGCCATTGACGGCTACCAGCGTGGCGCGTTCGGAAAGCTGCAACCTCGTTGAATGATCGAAACAGTCCCAAACCCGGGGCGCTAGAGCCCCAACCTTACTGCCAGGAGAATCATCATGCCGTACGAAAAATTCAGTGCCGACAATGCCGCCCTGCTGTTGATCGACCACCAGGTGGGGACCATGGGCTGGGTGAAATCCATTCCCTTCGAAGAGCTCAAACGCAACGCGCTGATGCTCGCCAAGGCGGCCAGCATTCTGAAACTCCCGGTGGTCCTGACCTCCAGCATGGAGGAGTACGCTCAGGGACCGCTGCTCAGTGAACTGGAGCAGATCCTGCCCGCCGAGTTCGCTTCCCGCGTCAAACGCCTGGGTATCGTCAACGCCATGGACGATGAAAACTTCGCCGCCGCCGTCAAGGCTACGGGTCGTAAAAAACTCATCATTGCCGGTGTCACCAACGACGTGTGCACGGTCTATCCGGCCCTGAGCCTGGTGCGCGACGGCTATGAAGTTCAGGTGGTGGCCGATGGTGGTGGCTCACCGACCGTAATGGCCGATGACATTGCCCTGCGTCGGATGGATAAAGGCGGCGTGACGCTGACCACAACCAACCAGCTGATTGCGGAACTCGCCGGAAGCTGGGCGACGCCAGAAGGCGGACAATTGGTGCAGGTACTGATGGAGGCGCTTCAAGGCTAAAAACGTGCCTGGATGTGTCCGGTTTCCCAGGCCAGGTCCAGGCCGCCTCCATCAATCATTGCAAGCAATTCGGTATTGCGCGCGATCCTTACCTCAAGACTTACCGCCGGCCGCCCCCGCGATAACACGACGAAACAGCGCTTCTTTCATCATCTGGTCGAGAAGTTGAACCAGGCACCAGGCCTTGATCCAGAGGACGTTATGGTGGTTATTAGCACGACCACGGCGGATGAATGGTCCTTCGCCGGTGGGCGGGGCAATTAGTCCTGGGGACGGATATCGGGCAGGTTTGGCTCAGGGCCTGTTCTGAACCTGCTCACCAATAAGCTGGGCCAGTATCCTGACTGGCTCGGTGAAGCTTTGCCGAGACCGATGCACGAGACCGATATCACGATGGAAGGTGTGCTGCCCCAGATCAAGGGCGCGCACCCCGGTGGGCCAGTCTTGATGAGTCGCGGTCTGAGGCACCAGCGCTACGCCGACACCATTGGCGACCAGTTTGACGATGGCCTCCAGTTCATCCAGCTCGCATACCTCACGCAAGGTGAAATGCGTTTGTCGCAGGAAGCGGTCGACTTGCCGGCCGCCGAATGATGATCGGTCATAGCGAATGAACGGCTGGCTGGAAAGCAGTTCCGACCAATCCTCTCCAGGAACATCGCACGGAACGATCAGCCGATAGGGTTCGAGTGCCAACGTCGTCCAGCGCAGATCGCTTTGGAGCGAGAAAGGGGGGCGAATGATCGCCGCCATGTCGATTTCGCCCGCATCCACCAGGTTGACCAATTCCATTGATAGACCCGGGATCACACGGGTTCGGCATTGGGGGCATTGTTGGTGAAATTTGGCCAGCGCGTCCGGTAAAAATGAGCGCTGCACGGAAGCGATTGCGCCGATGTTCACCAGGACACTGGCGGGGAGCCCGACCGTGGTGGAGCCCAGGCTGTCATAAAGTCGAAGCAACTCCTGCGCCTGCAGGAGTATTTGATGGCCCATCCGGTTGAGGTGGGCCGAGCGTCCCTTGCGGTCGAAAATCTCGAAGCCGAGCTCGGCTTCCAGGCGTTGCATCTGGGCGCTCACTGCGGCCTGGGTAAGACCAATCTTGTTCCCGGCAGCGGCAAAGGTGCCTTCCCGCGCGACGGCTATAAGTGTTTTCAGTTCTTTGATCATTCACAAATATTAATTGTGTTTCTAAGAAAAATATATTGATTTTTTTGCTTGGTCTGTACCTCTAGGATGACCCCATCCACTCCGTTCAAAACCCCGAATTTTTTGGACGGTGCTCAAAACCGTCGGACGGCCTTAATTCGCTGTTCCGATTTTATAAACCTATAAAAACACCGCAATTGGAGTTCTGATGAGCCTCTCTCCCTTTCACCTGGCAATCCCTGTTTATGACCTCGCGGCAACCCGCACCTTTTACGGTGAGGTGTTCGGACTGGAGGAGGGTCGTTCCAGCACGCAATGGGTCGACTTCAACTTCTATGGCCACCAACTGGTCATTCACGAACACCCCAAGACGGCTTCCCAAGAGAGCGTCCATAGCAATCCGGTAGACGGGCATGACGTTCCTGTTCCGCACTTCGGCATTATTCTGGGCTGGGAACAATGGGAAGCGTTGGCCGAGCGCCTGAAGTCATTTGGCACCCGGTTTGTGATTGAACCCTACATTCGATTCAAGGGGCAGGCCGGCGAACAGGCCACCATGTTCCTGTTCGATCCTTGCGGCAATGCGCTTGAATTCAAGGCCTTCAAGGATATGAGTCAGCTCTTCGCCAAATAACAAAAGTAATGGCACAACAGCGTTGTGCCATTTGATCTCAAGTGAGCTGGAAGCTCATGAATCTAGCTACTGCCTCGTAACGCAGAACGTTCATTCCAACAAGAAGGCTAGACATGAAACGTATCCCTTTGGTTTGGCAAATAATTGCCGGGCTTTTGCTTGGCGTGCTCGTCGGTTGGTACTTCAATACACATCCGCAGTATCAATTGTGGGTCAGTACTGAAATCCTCAAACCGCTTGGCGATATCTTCATCAAAATGATGAAGATGGTCGTTGTTCCAATCGTGTTCTGTTGCATGATTCTGGGCATCGCAGGAGGCGGTGATAACAAGTCTTTTGGTCGTATGGGCCTGAAATCGCTGGGTTACTTCTTTGCGGTTACCGGTCTGGCCATTGTAATGGGCTTGTGCTTCGCGAATATTTTCGAGCCTGGAACAGGCACTGACATTTCGGGAATCTCGCACAGCAGCGCCTCGATGAACCTGGAGCCTTCCAAAGGCGCCCTTGTCATCTTGCAGAACATCGTCCCCGATAACGTTATTGTAGCGATGTCGGATGCGAAGCTGTTGTCGGTGCTGTTCTTCGCGGTGCTGTTTGGCCTGGCATTGAACTCGCTCCCCAGAGAGAAAAGTGCGCCGGTGGTTGCGGTGATTCAAGGTATCTCTGATGCAATGTTCAAGGTCGTCTCAATCGTCATGGCTTATGCGCCGATCGGTGTATTTGGCATGATCGGTGCCACCGTTGCGACCTTTGGCTTTGCCTCGCTGTTGCCTTTGCTCAAGTTGATCGGTGTGGTTTACCTGGCACTGATTCTCTTTGCTCTGGTGGTGCTCGGCGGTGTCTGCTACCTGATTGGCGAGAATATTTTCAAGCTGATCAAGTACTTCAGGAATGAGCTGATTCTGGCTTTTTCGAGTGCAGCATCGGCGGCCGTAATGCCGCAGTTAATGAGCAAGCTGGAGAACTATGGCGTTCCACGTCGCATCGTCAGTTTTGTGGTGCCTGTAGGGTATGCATTCAACCTGGATGGCGCGTCTATCTTCCTCGGCGTGGCGACCATTTTTGTCGCACAACTCTATGGTGTCGACCTGTCGCTGTCTCAGCAGATTCTGCTGGTGGTCACGATGGTGCTGACGTCCAAAGGTGCTGCCGGGGTGCCGGGGTTTGCCATCATCATCCTTTCCGCCACATTGGCGTCTGCCGGTCTTCCATTGGAGGGGGTAGCACTTATCGCGGGTATCTTCAGGATTATCGATAGCGGCACCACCACGCTGAACGTGCTGGGCAATGCGATTGCACCCTTGGTCATTGCCAAATGGGAAAGAGCAACGCTTGAGCCTTCAAGAGTCGAGCGAGTAGCGCAGAAAGCATAGCTACCCGTGAAGAGCCATCGGCCATCAAACGCCCATGGTTCTTCTTGTATTCGTAGGCCAACAATAAATCTTTATGCCTTTTCTCTTTGCCGGGCTCTGAGCTATGCAGTCGGATTTTCAGAAGCTGATCTCGTGCTTCAAATACCCGAAGGACTTGACCAGGCGAGTGCCGCTCCGACTACAAGGCTTCAGGCGGCACAACCTGTGCTCCACGAGCCCTCAGCAGTTCGCGTAGCACCGAGCGATGGCAGTGGCGCTCATCCTCGCAGTAGCAGCCGATGGCCAGCGATGTCTGATGGGACAAGGCGCTCAACAGATCAAGCAGTTGGCTGGGGGCCGAGTGGTTCATCTCGGCCTTGAACTTGCGCCGAAAGGCTTCCCAGGCTTTTTCGTCTGCTGCGGCTTTAGCTAGCGCTATCAGTTCTGCGCTGGGGGACAGGAGGGGGAGCCAGGTGTCGTAAAAGTCGCGGCTGGCGAATTCGCCCTTCGGTACGCCACGCGGTGGCCGGCGTACTGTACCCAGGCGCAGACCTTCATGAGGTGTTCGGGCTGAACCGAGTCGCACGATATGGATAGGCATGAATGCTCCTTTACTCACGGGATCCGTCGAACCCGTCCAGGGCCGTGCGCCAGATGCAGACCCCCAGAAAGTAAGCCGACATTGCGAGCCACAGCCCCATCACCAACGGGTTGATGGCGGGATGGTTGAGCACCAGTGACAGGCTGCACAGCATCCAGATGGACGTCACGGCAATGTTGATCGGCATGAACCGGCGCACGCGGAACGGGTGAAGGAACTTCATTCGGGTCACCGTCAACAGCGCCAGGCCGATGATGGTGAGCAGCGTCAGCCAGGAGGGTGGGGCAACGATGTAGAGGCACAGGGCGACGACGTTCCATGTGGCGGGGAACCCCTGGAAGTAATTGTCGTTGCTCTTCATGTTGACGTTGCAGAAGCAAAAGAGCGACGAGACCAGGATCACTGAAGTGCTCGGCAACGGGGTGTAGGCGGGCAAGTCGATGTAACGGTAGATGAACAGGGCCGGGATGAACACGTAGGTCAGGTAGTCGATGACCAGATCCAGCACGGATCCGTCGAAATGCGGCAGTACCGTCTGGACATTGACCTTGCGCGCCAGCCAGCCGTCCACACCATCGACGATCAGGGCTACGCCCAGCCACAGCAGGCAGGCTGTGGGCTGATTATCGAACAAGGCGAGAGTCGCCAGGAATGCGATCACCACTCCGGTGGCGGTGAAGCCGTGGGCGCCCCAGGCTTTGAGCCTGGCCATGCGTCGCGTCGATATCAAGGGGCGTTCTCCAGCGAATGAAACAGGCCGGTTACCACCACCGACGGGGTCACCGGCAAATCTGGATGGGGTGCGGCTATCGACCGGGTATCCGGCGACAAGGTTTACCTGCGCTCAAACGACCCGAAGTCGACACTCAGTAAACATAGCCTACCTTTTGCCACCCTCTGATCCATCGGGCATCACATTAATCGCTCGCCCACTGCACGCCTGGGATTCGGCATGGCGGGTCCATGACTCCAGGCGATAAGCGCAAGCTAGCGTCTCCAGGGCGTTGACGGCGCGGATGTCACTGCCCAGCCTGCGCGGGTCGTCGACAACAAGGTATTCCGGTCAAGAATAGGCCCATAAAAATCACGAATTTTATTTATCGCGCTGGATCTCGTAGCGTGTCCTCTTCTGGATATGGAGATCATGCCGTGAATAATTCCCGCTTGCGCCTGTATGTTGACTCTCGATTCACTAGCCCCTATGCCATGTCGGCCTTCGTGGTACTTCGCGAAAAGGGCGTCGAGTTTGAAATGAGCCCGCTAGACCTCGATGAGTCCGAAAACCAGGCAGAGGATTATGCCTGCCTCTCGCTGACCCAGCGGGTGCCTACACTCGTGCATGGCGACTTTGCCTTGTCCGAATCGTCGGCGATCACTGAATACCTGGAAGACGCCTTCCCCCAGGCACCGGTTTACCCAAGAGACCGACTACAGCGTGCCAGGGCACGACAGGTCCAGGCGTGGGTGCGCAGTGACCTGCTGCCTATTCGGCAAGAGCGATCCACATTGGTTGTGTTTTATGGCCTCAAGTCAGATCCCTTGTCGCCAGCTGCCGAGTCGGCCGCGCGCAAGCTGGTCGGCGCAGCACAAACGCTGCTGGCTGACAGTCCCGAGTACCTGTTTGGCCAATGGTCGATCGCCGATGTCGATCTGGCCTTGATGCTCAACCGGCTGATACTCAATGGTGACTCCGTGCCACCCGCGCTGGTGGAATACGCCCAGCGCCAATGGCAGCGACCTACGGTGCAGGAGTGGGTCAAACTGCAACGTCCTGCGATGTAGTCGGGATACGCGTCGTTTGAAGCTACCTTCATTGGGAAACGGGTGCGCCCATTAGCCGGTCTCAAGTGCTAATGGGTGCCCCTTTTTGGTCAGCGCCTTTTCAGCCGCAGATTATTGCTTGCCGATTGCTGCTGCCAGTAGCGGAGCTGCCTGCTCATCGGTCAGTGCCGGGAGAATCTCCATACTGATGAGGTCACTCCACTCCAGTACCCATTTCTGTATCAGCGCAACATCACTGGACTCTGCGACGCCAAAACCAGTCATGCGTCCTACAGCATGCCAGCGTCCCAGCATGGTTACGCCTGCGGGTGGAGCTCCACCTGTTTTGAGAAAACGCTCGATTGCGCTATTGCGACGTTCGGGACTGATCGACCAACTGACGATGTATAGCATCTGCCACCTCCGGATAGGGATTGGCACCTGTTCTTCTTTTCGCGTACCGGGCGGGCGCCGCGACCACGGCCACGCGTCTGTTCCCGGCCCGCACCCTGGCCAGCCTGAAACGACTTCTCCCATGGGAAGGAATAGCAGCCTCCGCAACCCCGCGTATGACCGCTGATCCTCTTTCCTTTCATCTGAAACAAATCCCGAGCGCACCCATCACGCTTCAGTGCTCCATAGCCGTTCGCTGTACTGTGCCCATCGGTAGGGGCTACGAAACCCGCAGCGATTCAGGATGAGGCCGCTGCGTCTCACGGTCGGGAAGGGTGACGTTCAATCTTTCGCCATCTGCCGGAATGCGTAAGCGTGATTCAACCCCCGCGTGTCGTGCCGCATCGGCCAACGTCTTGCGGGTCACGGGGCAATGGCTGAGTGCTTCCAGATGGTTGGCGATGACGAGGCCCGGCACCAGTCTGGTGAATTCGAGAGCTTCATCGAGGCCCATGATGATGTCGCCTCCCAGATCGAATCGGGCACCGCCGGCGGGAATGACGCTAATGTGCGGCTGATGCCGCGCCACGAACTCCCTGACAGTAGCGGTCAGTAATGTATCTCCACTGAGGTAGAGACTGGGTTCGTCCGGTACTTCGATCAAATACCCGACACCATGCTCCATCAGTTTGCCGACCAGCCCACTTCCATGGGTGCAACGGACGGTTCGGATCTGGCCGCCGAGAAATGGATTCGGTTGCTCATGATCTTTCGGCAAGGATTGGACGTTCAATCCGCGATCGCTCAGATAACCGGCATCGTGCGGCGTACAGATCACCGGGATTCGTTTCTCTCGTAACCACTTTTCCGCTGCTCGATCGAGATGGTCGAAGTGGCCTTTCTGGCAGTGGGTAATCAAGCAATGGGTCACCGATTCAAGCGCTGGCGCTGCCGATTCCGGCAACTCGACCATGGGGTTGCGTTGCCTCGCGCCGAATAGACGCAAGGGTGGCAGTCCATTTTTGGGGGCGAGCATCGGATCGATCAGAATTCGATGGGGGCCCAATTCCACAATGATTGTCGCGTTGCGAAGTTGATGGATATGCATGGCGTGGCCTCTTGGAAGAGGCTTGATTGTGTCTATACGTTTAACGGCGGAGAATGGCGCGCCAAGACATAATCAGTTCATTTTATGCCATGACCAAAATACATCGAATCGGCTTGCTGCTTTTCCCGCGCTGCATGCCAGCAGGGTTGTTTGCATTTTCAGACTTGCTTAACGCCGCCAATCGCCTGGTAGGTCACACGCTTTTTGAAACTCGCTTTGTCGCGTTGCAGACAGGGTTGGTCGAGTGCGCTAAAGGCGTCTCGTTGCAGGTGAACGAAACGCTTGGGCAGGCTGATCTGGACGCGATTCTGGTGCCCGGTTTCTGGGCTGAATCGGCATCGCAGGTAGACACGATGATCAGCGAAAGCGGGGCCCTGATATCGGCGTTGGCGACACGCGCGAACACCTTGATGCTCTGGAGTTATTGCAGTGGCGTAAGCCTCTTGGCGGCGAGCGGTGGGCTCAACGGGCAGTCTGCAACTGTGACGTGGTGGCTGGCAGAGTCGATGGCCCAGCGTTATAAAAAGGTGAAGTGGCAGACTGAGCAGAACTGCATTGTGAACGACCGTACCGCCACGGCATCTGGCGTGAATGGCTACCAGCCAATCGCACAGGCATTGGTAGAGCGCTATGTCAGTCCGGACGCGTTGCATCATCTGATCAAGTTAATGGTGCTCCCACGCCCCGTGCAGACCCATGGCATCTTTCAAGCCATGAGCATGATCGAGCAGTCCTCGGTGTTGTTGCGCAAGTTGCATGGCCTGGTCGAGCAGTTGCCCGCGCAAGAGATTACGGTGCAGCGGCTGGCTGAGCGACTCGGTATGGCTCAACGCACCCTCGCGCGCAAGGTGATGGGCAAAACCGGGGTTCCGATTGCAACCTATGCGCGCCGTATCAAATTGAATCAAGCCAGCGAACGTCTCATTCTCACCTCATCGTCGGTCAGCGCTATCTGCGCCGAGCTGGGATTCAGCAGCGATTCGAACCTGCGGCGCATGTTCAAGGAGCTTACGAAGCTGACGCCCCTGGAGTACAGGCAGCGGTTCGGGCGCTTATGACCCGGGTTGTGGCAACTGGGTTTTGACCACGTTGACCCCAAGGCAACGTCCAGGAAAGGTGGGCCGATTCATTAAACGTGTCAGTGCCCATCGCTACAGGCAATAATGCCGCGCAATTTTAAATTCAACTCAACGGAGTCCTGCAGCAGTGATGTTCGAGATCAAGCAGATGAGTCCTGAGACCTATCGACGGCAAACGCGCCGCAGCACACTGATCATTGCCCTGATCTTCGTGCTGCTGGCGATGGTGCTGTCCAGCGTTGCCGTGATGCTGGCAGGCGAACCCGGTGGCGATAATTTCCGTTTGAATCTGGGCGGGGTTGTTGCCGCGCTGGTGCTGAGCGTGGCGCTGATTCGGATCAAGTTCTGGTCGCAGCCATGGATGGCACCGGCCGTTTACGGCTGGCAGCTCAAGCGTAGTCTGATGAGCATTACCAACGCCATGCATCAGGTCACCGACGGCGTGCTGGCCGGTGATCCGACGGCGATGAAACTGCTTCGCTTTTATCATCTGGGGTTAACGCAGATGCACCAGCTGGATGGCAACTCCAGCGCCCTCAGCCAGATGGTGCGAGAGATCGACCAACACAAGGTGTGCATGGAGGCTCTGGCAATCGATACCGAACAGTACCAATTGAACCCCGCCTGGCTCGCGGCGGTGAGGAAGGCCGGTGCGGTGAAGTAAACGCCGCGATCAGCGCCTGCACGCCTGCAAGGCCGATGCGACCCGAAGCGGGCGCGTGGATGTGGGCTGCAGCTATGGCGATGCAATTGTCTTGAGCGTATCGAGGTCTGGCGCAGAGCTTGGCGGAGTATCGGGTGCGATAGAGAAAAGGTTATAAAGTAAGATCGTATCGGTATAAATGATTATAAGAAAAATCGCTATGCTGCTGGCTAGATTTTTTGTAGTCGCGCTTGATTTGTAGGTCGTGATAATGGAATTCAGTAATATTGGTTTTGTGGTTGCAGGCTTGGTTGTCGGGTTTGTTGTCGGCATGACCGGTGTGGGTGGCGGCTCTTTAATGACGCCCATTCTTTTATGGTTTGGCATTAACCCGGCAACCGCAGTCGGGACGGATTTGCTTTACGCTGCAATCACTAAATCCGGTGGCGTACTGGTTCATAAAAAGAACAAAAATATTGACTGGACTATTACCGGCTGGCTGACGCTTGGCAGTGTGCCGGCGGTAATGCTTACCCTGTGGTTTTTGAAGAATTTACATACTGACCCCCAAGCGATGAATGCAATCATCAAGCAGGCATTGGGCTTTGTCTTGTTGCTGACCGCGCTGGCCATTTTCTTCAAGAAGCAGTTACTGGCATTGGCCCATAAGCATGCCGGCGATCGCTATCACCTCAGCGGCTCGAGCTTGAACGTGCTGACCGTGGTCACTGGCATGATACTCGGCACAATGGTGGCATTGACCTCCATCGGTGCCGGCGCCTTGGGCACTGTGGCGCTCTTTATCCTGTACCCTTTTCTGGCCACCAAGCGTTTGGTCGGAACAGAAATCGCACACGCGGTGCCTCTGACGCTGGTCGCCGGTCTGGGTCATGCGAGCATGGGTAATATGGATTGGCATCTATTAGGCTATCTACTGATGGGGTCACTGCCAGGGATTTACATTGGCAGTCATTTATCCGGCCGCATTTCTGACGAAGTATTGCGTCCTTGCCTGGCCGTCATGCTGATTTTTATTGGCTCCAAGCTGGTGTTTTGATCCCGCTGCCATACTCACCCCGAACATCGCCCGCATCGGACTGACCTGAAACACATCGCGCTGATTTTCATCGACCGATTGCTGACACTCGGGATCGATACCCTGCCAACGAAGGGTCAATCGATACACATCAAGTACGTATGCAACTCAAGCGCCCAAGTTTCAGCTCAGAGCCAACTCAAAAGATCGAAATTGATCAAAGGTAGGGCGGCTCAGTCAGCAGAGTTGGCTGAGGGCTGTGGTGGTCAGAGATTCCTGTTGTCACCTGAAACGAAAAAGCCCGGTTTTAGTGCTGGGTTTTTTGTATCTACAGCCAAGCCATCACGCCGCCATGCCGTGAGCACGTGCCGCGTCGGTGCTGGCTAAAACTGTAGGAGTTGTCGCGGCACTTGGCGGTTGCGCCCTCTGGTGCACGATCTGACTTCGTGTGGGCAGGGCTGTGTACGGCTCTTCCGTCGCTATTTATGTACGAGCCATGCTCGATCAGCTGCGATTCGTCAGGGTTTACTGCGCGACGATCAATATCAGACCTTGCGAAGGCAGGCTGGAAGATCAAGCAGGCAGTAAGAGCCAAGAAGGCTAGTTTCATTTGGTGACCGATCCTTGGTGTGTAGGGTGGTGGAGTCCGGCCTTGTGCTGGGCTTTGTCATTTTGGGGATTCGTACGGGCGTGATTACCGTTCATTCCTTCCCGCTGGATGATGGCAATTTGGGGCTAGACTACCTTTTTTTCCCTCAAAGGAGTTGACCTGTGTGGCCACGCCACCCTCGCGGCGGCCTGGGTACTCTTTGAACAGCTCGGTGAAAGCCGTGACCTGCTGTGCTTCTCCACCCGCAGCGGTGAATTGCGGGAGCGCCGCGAAGGCGGGCGCCTGGCCATGGACTTCCCGGCCAAGCAGCCCGAAGCTGTAGCGATTCCACCGGGCGTGCTGCAAGCCCTCGGCTTACAACACGCCGAGGCGCTGTATCGCATCGACGACTACCTGGTGGTGGTCGAGGATGAAGCCATCATCGCTGCCGGCCGCATCACCAAGAAGCCGACATTCAATATCACGTCCACCTTACCCTGCGCCCCATCTACCCGCCGCTCCCATACGGTCGAGTAATGACCTCAAGGAGATGACCGTCAGGGTCCTCAAAATACACCCCACGGCCACCGTCGTTCCGGTTGATTTCTCCAGTCCGGTGCTTGCCAGGGTCTGCCCAATACTGCAGCCCTCGATCATGGATGCGGGCGAAGGTTTGATCGAAGTCGTCTTCGCCTATCAAGAAGGCATAATGCTGAGAGGAAATCTTGCGTTCATTCTCGTAGAAATCGAGTGAAACGTTGTTGTTGAGTTGAACGACCAGCATGGGTCCGAATCGGGTGGCGGATTGCAGGCCCAGAACTTCCGTGAAGAATGTTGCTGATTTCTGCTTGTCGCGGCACCAGACGATAGTATGGTTTAGCTGCACGCTCACGCTGCGCCTCCTTTTTCCTCGACCAGGTTTTCGAAATAGGCTGCGAGCCTAATATTCCCTGACGCCCGGTTGTCTCTTGAAAGGCCACCATCGCCTCTGCAACCGCTTCGGGATCTCCTTCGCAGAGTCGTGTTTTCAGGCGGGTGCCGGGATCGCGAAGTTCGCCCGAGCCCACGCGGCAAACTTCGTCGGCTGTCGGCCGGCGACTCTGTTGGCCAGTGTAATTGCGTCGCGCGAATCCGCACCGAGGTAGGTGTGGGCCTCGAAGTAGGCGAGCATCTGCGCGACTTCCCTGGCGCCTGGGAACCAGCCGGCAAAGAGTTCTTGCGGGACTTGCTTGAACGAGAACTTGTGTCCCTGTCGATTCAGCGTGGCGATGACCTCATTGAAGCTCAGGAAGTCGCCGACCAGCGGCAAATATTCGCCGTGCCCCGCGAGTTCCGGCTGCGCGAATGCGCCAACCACGATGTAGCCGAGTTCGGTGATGTCGCCCATATGAATGACGCGCTTGTGCGGATCGAGCGGTATCGCCCAACCCATGGCTCCATCCGCTTGCTTCTGCGCAGCCATTACGCCGAGCAGATTTTGGTAGAAGAACGGCGCGATCACGAATGTGTGGTGCGCGAATCCAGCCTCCCTCACGATGCGGTCGATTTTTGCTTTGTCCGTGAAATGCGGGACATCGAGCTTGCCGCGGCTGATCGTCTCCACGTTCGGAAGCGTCGACCAGATGAAGTGCTGAACGCCGGCATCTTTCGCCGCGTGAACGGCTGCGAGTGCCTGCTTGCGCTCGTCTGTGCCCGGTTCCCGGGAATTGGTTACCAGAAAAGCCCCGTGTGCTCCAGCAAACGCGGCTTTCAGTGTTTGCGGACGATCCAGATCCGCCAGCACGACTTCGTCAGCCAACTGCGGATGCTTGTCCGGATTGCGCGTCAACGCGCGTATCTTGAATTGACCGCTCGCCTGCAGCGCGCGCACAACGGCGCCGCCCTGATGACCGGTTGCGCCGACGACTGCGATGAGCTTTTTGGTGTTTGACATGGCAGTTCTCCCATGAGTAGTTTCGGTTCGGGTGCAAGTCTTCAGGCCGAAGGAGATTTCAGCGCCCCGGCAAGTACGTCGCGCAGAGGCTTGGGTGGCCGGCCGCCAAGGCGCTCGACGTCGCCGGTCACAATGTCGAACGCACCCGCCGCGAAGCTCGCCTGGATGCTGATGGCGATGTTGACGACCTCCACCGGCAGACCCGCCTGTGTCAGTCCGGCGCGCAGTTGCTCTGGCGTGACGACACGGAACGCCAGCGGCCGGCCAGTGATTTCGGCGATGAGGGCCGCGCGTTCCGCACCCGACAGGCGCTCGGGGCCGGTAGCGTTGTAGATCGCTCCTGCATGGCCGTCGCCGATCAGGATTCCGGCTGCGGCGGCTGCCACGTCACCGCGTGCAACGAAAGCAACCCGGTTCTCGGCCAGCCCGGTCAGCACGCCCTGGCTCAGCGACGCCTGCGCCTGCTGCACGAGACCTTCGGCATAGTAGTTCATACGCAGGATGGTCCAGGCCGGCGCCGTGGCGATAAGATGCTGCTCGCCCCGCCAATAGGAGGCGCTGAGCGCCGGCTCCTCCTCCTGCCGCGCGCCCGCGGTCGACATGAAGACGATATGCTCGACGCCCGCCCTCACGGCCGCATCGATGGCTGCGACGTTCTGCGCCGCGCGCTTTCCGGGCTCCAGGGCCGGGATGATGAGCAGACGGTCGAGACCCGCATAGGCCTGCGCAAGGCTTTCGGGTCGGTTGTAGTCCCCGAATCGTCCCTGAGTCGGTCCAGAGACGGTTTCGGGCGTGCGCGTAATAGCCACTACCTCGTGCCCGTCGGGACGCTGCAGCAGTTCCGAAACGACGGCTCTGCCCAAATGGCCGCTGGCGCCACTCACACCGATTTTCATGTCAACCTCCGTCTTGGTCATTTTTTCGCAAGTGCATGCGCAGTTGCGCGTCCGATCCCCTTGTTGCCGCCCGTGACCAACGCTGTGGGCATGGCGCGCGCTTCGGTGGCGAGGGTGATGCTCATGCGGCGTCCCTCGCGCTCTTGAGCGCCTTGGTCCACCACGCGATGTCGTCGAGCAACTCGTTGGCGGCCCGCGCCAGGTGCGGAAAGTCATCGAAGCTCTTGCCCTGTTGCCAAATGCCCAGGAACTCCACCATGCCGATGTGAACGGCATGGCGCACTGGCGCCATCTGCAATTCGATGGTGGTCAGCCGAAGCTGCTCGACCGCGCGTGCCGCGCCGACCCCGCCGTAGCCGACGAATCCGATCGGCTTGCGGATGAATTCCTTGTACGCATAGTCGAACGCGTTCTTCAGCACCGCGCTCGGTCCATGGTTGTACTCGGGCGTGACCACGATCAGGCCATCCAGGGTCGCGAGCTTGTCGGCCCAACGTTGCGCGGCCTCGTTCTTCACCGCCCCCCAGGCCGGCGACATCGGCTCGTTGAAGAAGGGCAATGGGTGATCGCGCAAGTCGATCAGTTCGAAGGCGAGGTCGTCGCGTTGCTTGGCGATCTCGTGGATCCAGAGCGCAGGCTTTTTGCCGAAGCGGCCTTCGCGTGTCGAGCCGATGACGATGCCGATCCGAGGTTGTTGCTGCTGGGTCATGGTGGTTATGGAGGAAGAGTTGGTCATGGCAAATCGATCTCCTTGCAAAACTCGCTGTGCGGAGTTGGGAGCCTCGCGGCTCGATAGCTGAACGGTAGGGCTGGGCCGATTGATTGACTAGCCGGTACAATTGGATTGAACTCGTCCACCCACGCTAGGAATGGCCGGCCATGCTCGACCTCAATGACATCGCCATGTTTGTGCAGGTGGTGCGCAGCGGCAGCTTTGCAGAGGCGGCGCGGCGGCTGGGCTTGCCGCCCAATACCGTGAGTCGCCGCGTCCAGCAACTCGAAGCTCATCTCGGCACGCGACTGCTGCAACGTTCCACCCGCAAGCTCACGCTCACAAGTGCTGGCCAAGGCTTTCATGAGCGTTGCGCGGGAGCGGTCGACGGCCTGCTCGAAGCGGGGCAGGAGTTGATTACGGGCAGCAGTGCACCCAGTGGCCTGGTGCGGGTGGCGGCGCCGGCTGACTTCTTCGACTTCTTCCCGATGGAGTGGGTGGCCGAGTTTCTGGCCGCGCATCCGCGCGTGCGACTCGACTTCGTGCTCAGCGATGCGAAAGCCGACTTGATCGCAGAGCAGATCGACATCGCCTTTCGCGGCGGGCCCTTGCGCGATTCAGGCTATGTCGGCCGTCAAATCTTCGACCCCCGCAGCGACGGAATGGTGGCAAGCCCCGCTTACATTGCTGCGCGCGGCTCACCCCACACACTGCAGGATCTGGTGAGCCACGACTGTGTGATCCCCGCGCATCCCAGCGGCCACGCCACATGGCGTTTGGTAGGCCCGAATGGCGAGGAAGAAGTGCAAGTCGCCGGTCGCTTCAGCGGCAATACCGCGCAGGCACTACGCAAGGCCACCGTGGCCGGACTCGGCATCGCTCTGCTGCCGCCCGCGATGGCCAAGCTCGACGTTCAGGCCGGCGTGCTCGTCCCGGTGCTGCCTCAATACCAGCGCGCCGGCTACAGCATGAGCGTGCTGTATCCGAGCCGCCGGCACCTGCCGCTCGCGGTATCGGCGTTCATCGAGTTGGTGATCCAAAAGATGAATGTGGCAGACGCACCGCAGGTGCATCGACCTGTGCGGCGTCGATAGCGAGTGGCGGCTGGGCCTCTACGCCTGCGTCACCACTACTCGCGGACGACCTGCCCGCCTTCGTGCCCACACAAGTAAGGGCGAACGAAGAACGTCGCTCCTGGACCGTCGTTCGGGTGACGCCTTGGCGCTCCTGCTGAACCTGATCAACCCAACGGCGCAGGGCCGATTCGCCGACGCCGAGTGAACGGCTGGCTTCGATGTAGCTGTAGTTTTGCTTGAGCACGAGGCCGCAGGCCTGGTGCTCGATCAAGGCTATAGCCATATTGAAGCGAGCCGCATCCTCGCGGTACGTGCCATCGGAATGCCTGGCCCAACCAGATTTGTAAATTCCGGTGGTTCTCAGGATGCATAGATCAGCTTTCAGAGGAAATGATTGAGTCGTGACTGGATTCAGCCGCCAGCTTCAATCGGTCAGCTTTACTAATGTATTTAGACTTGTTTGGCGGTGCCAATTTGGCACTGGCCTTTTTTGCGTGAGCCTTTAATAACTGCTTTATTTTTTTACGACGATTCATAAGTTTCTACTCGGCTTGTAAATTCTTGAATGATATCAGCTTAAAATATTGAAACAGATCCCTGTAGCACGCTCTTAGTGAATCGCCCCTGGTTTCCTGGACGCCTCCGAATGACCTTTTGGGCCGATAGCTGCCTGTCGTAAAGGGCATCTATTGACCCAAAATTGTCATTTCCGCATGTGGCGAGCTTTTCGGTTTACTAATCGAATTTATGTGAATATGGTATTAGTGCTATGTGATTGGCGCGCTTTATCGATTAATCGTTGAAAGGTAATTTGCATCTCGGCGATATCAAATCGAGAGCAAGCCATGATTCAGAGTTTCATCCGCAAAAGCATGCCCGCCACTGCAAAGGCCGGCAGTCTTTGTTTCGCGCTAGGTGCCAGTGCGTTTGTCAGCGCTGACGGTCACCCCCCGCTGATCATCAAGGATCAGGGCAGCCTCATTGCCGGCGGTGGGTTGATCACCCAGCCGGGAACCTTCGACCCCTACAAACCGTTGATGCCCGATGGCCAGACCTTTCACGGCGACCATGTGTATGCGTTCTATCAGGTTCCCGTCGACGCTCGTCCGCTGCCGATTCTCATGCTGCATGGCGCGGGGCAGTCCGCGAAGTCCTGGGAGACAACGGCCGACGGCCGTGAAGGGTTCCAGAACATTTTCCTGCGGCGAGGATTCTCCACGTACCTGATCGACCAGCCGCGCCGTGGCGATGCGGGACGCAGCCTGGTTGAAATGACGATCAAACCAGTGCCGGATGAGCAGCTGTGGTTCAATCAATTCCGCATCGGCCTGTGGCCCGAGAGCTTCGAAGGCAGCCAGTTTCCACGTGGGCAGGCGGCGCTGGAGCAGTTCTTTCGGTCGATGACGCCCAACACCGGGCCTTACGACATTGACGTGGTATCCAATGGCGTTTCCGCTCTGCTGGAAAAGACGGGGCCGGCCATTTTGTTTACCCATTCTCAGGGCGGCGGCCCCGGTTGGCTGGCGGCGATCAAAAGCCCTAACGTGCGGGCCATCGTAGCGTTCGAACCGGGCAGCAGTTTCGTGTTTCCAGAGGGGGAGGTGCCCGCGCCGATTGCCAGCGCGTTCGACACGCTCTCGGCTCAGGCCGTATCGGCGGAACAGTTCAAAGCACTGACCCAAATCCCCATCGTTATTTTCTACGGCGACAACATCCCCGACCAACCGGTTCGGTTGCCGGCCCAGGACAGTTGGCGTGCGCGGCTCGAGATGGCGCGCCTGTGGCGCGATACGGTGAATCGCCATGGCGGTGACGTCACGCTCGTTCACCTGCCGGAGATCGGTATCAAGGGCAATAGCCACTTTCCTTTTTCGGATATGAACAACGTCGAGATCGCTGATCTGGTTTCGCAGTTTCTCGCTGAAAAAAATCTGGATTGACCAAGCGCGTGGCGATATCGGCCACCCCTCTCACAAACTTGAAATGTCAGGAGTATTCCTATGATGCGAACCACGCTGAAGGCCACATTGATGGCTGCCATGATCGGGATGTCGGGCGTCGAAGCCGAGGCTGCGGACTACAAGCAGAATCCATTCACTTTGACCTACGGTGGAGCGCTGACCAGGAACGAACCGGGTAAGGTCAATATCCATCCGGTCACCTACAAACTGGATGGCCTGGACATTGCCGCCAACGTTTACACCCCGGCGAACTATGATGCGGCGAAAAAATACCCGGTCGTCGTTGTGGCGCACCCCAATGGTGGGGTGAAGGAGCAGGTCGCGGGCCTGTATGCCCAGCGTCTGGCGGATCAGGGCTACATCACGATCACGGCGGATGCGGCGTATCAAGGGGCCAGTGGTGGTGAGCCGCGCAATGTGGACAAACCGGCGCATCGCATCGAAGACATCCATGGCATGGCTGACTTCATTGCCGGTTATCCCGGCGTCGACAGCAAGCGTCTGGGCTTGCTGGGTATCTGCGGTGGTGGCGGTTATTCATTGGCGGCGGCGCAAACCGACAAGCGCTTCCAGTCGATTGCGACCTTGAGCATGTTCAACTCCGGGCTGGTTCGCCGTAATGGCTACCAGGATTCGCAGCTGTCGACGATTCAGGAACGCTTGCAGCAGGCGTCGGCGGCCCGCGCCCAGGAAGCGGCGGGTGGGGAAGTTCTCTACGTCGGTGATGTCAAACTGACCGATGAACAGATCGCCAAGCTGCCGTTTGATCTGTATCGACAGGGCTTCGAGTATTACGGCAAGACCCACGCTCACCCCAACTCGACTTTCCGTTACACCCAGAGCAGCCTGATGGACCTGATGAGCTTCGATGCCACGGATCAGATCGAGCTGATCGACAAGCCGTTGCTGATGATCGCGGGCAGCAAGGCCGACAGCCTGTACATGTCGCAACAAGCCTTTGCCAAGG
Organism: Pseudomonas sp. GW821-FHT01E05; assembly: GCF_059422425.1. Classification (NCBI taxonomy): domain Bacteria; kingdom Pseudomonadati; phylum Pseudomonadota; class Gammaproteobacteria; order Pseudomonadales; family Pseudomonadaceae; genus Pseudomonas; species Pseudomonas sp. GW821-FHT01E05. Next base: position 180,563 of record NZ_JBWKWW010000008.1, on the reverse strand, counting down.
CCACCGGTACCCAGGACAAAAAACTTTTCATCATCGATGGCGCGACGCATATCGACACCTACTGGGTGCCTGCGTATGTGGACGTCGCAATGGGCCAGTTGACCGCGTTTTACGCCAGAACGCTCTGACTTGAAGGGGTACGTCCTCATGAAGAACACCTTGATAGGCATCGCGGTGTGCGCCGCGGCCCCCTTTGCCGACGCCGCCGGTGCAGACAATGCCAGTGAGTCCCGGACCGCGCAGCAGATCAGCCGGGCGGGCACTCAGGCGGCGGTTGCGGGACCTACGGATTATTTCACCGGGCGGGTACGTGTCGATCCTTTGTTTCCCGCCACGGACGAGATCAATGCTTCCGGCGCTTATGTTAGCTTCGAACCAGGCGCGCGCTCGGCCTGGCATACCCACCCCGCAGGACAGCGACTGGTGGTGACTTCCGGCGTGGGACTGGTCCAGGAATGGGGCAAGCCGATGCAGCAAATCCGCCCGGGTGACGTGATCGTCTGCCCTCCGGGCGTCAAGCACTGGCATGGCGCTGCTGCGACGAGCGCCATGACGCACCTGGCCGTGACTGGCTCGGTGGATGGCAAGAGTGTGCAATGGCTGGAGAAAGTGACTGACGAGCAATACAACGCCCAAGGTTCGCAGGCACCGAAAGCCGTGCCGGCGACCCAACCGGTGTCCGAGACGCTGTCCGCCAGGCAACAGGCCATCCCGTTGATGGCCGCCGCCATGGCCACGAGCAACATGTCCGGGCTCAATACCGCGTTGAATCAGGGGCTGGATGCGGGCCTGACGGTCAGCGAGGCGAAGGAAATTCTGGTGCAACTCTACGCCTACAGCGGTTTTCCACGCAGTCTCAATGCACTCGGCGAGCTGATGAGTGTGGTCCAGGTACGCAAGCAACGCGGCGTTCAGGACGATCCGGGGCGCGAGCCCGGTCGGGTCATTCCCGTCGGCGATGAACTCCTGGCAGCAGGCAAAGCCAATCAGACGCGAATCGCCGGTGCGCCTGTTCAGGGCCCGCTGTTCGACTTCGTTCCGGTCATCAACCAGTACTTGCAGGTGCATCTGTTCGGCGACATCTTCGAGCGTGACAACCTGGACTGGCAAAGTCGTGAGCTGGCGACGGTTGCAGCGCTGGCGGTCACACCTGGCGTGGAGGCACAACTCCGTTCGCACATGGCTGCCAGTCTACGGGTCGGTTTGACAGCTTCACAGTTGCGTCAACTGATCCAACTGCTGGCCGACCAAGGTGATGCTGCTGCGGCCAAGCGTGCCGGCGAAGCATTGGACACCCTCCAGGCCAATCAACCCAAGTAGCGCAAGGCTTCGCGCAGCAACGTGAAAGCCGGTGAACTCTGGCGCCGGCTCGGATAGTAGAGGTGGTAGCCAGAGAACGGTTCGCACCAATTTTCGAGTACGCGAATCAATCGACCCTGCGCAACATGTGCCTGCACCAGGTCCTCCGGCATATAGGCCAAACCCAACCCTTGGAGGGCGGCCTCCAGGCGCATGGCGATGTTGTTGAACACCAGCTGGCCTTCGACCCGAACGTTCAGTTCTTGCCCGTCTTTCTCGAACTCCCAGAGAAAGAGACCGCCGTAAGTCGGCATGCGCAGGGTGATGCAGTTGTGCACCATGAGGTCACTCGGGGTGACCGGCTTGGGATATCGGGTGAAATACGCCGGGGAGCCAACCACCGCCATCCGCATGTCAGGGCCGATGCGCATCGCGATCATGTCCTTGGCTACTTGCTGACCTAACCGTACGCCGGCGTCGAACCCCTCCGCCACGATGTCGGTCAGGCCGTAGTCGACGATGATTTCGATATTGAGATCGGGATTGTCGGGCAGCAGTTTCGCTAGCACCGGATGCAACAGCGTGATCGCCGAGTGCTCACCCGCCGTGATGCGCAATTTGCCGGCCGGTTTGTCGCGGAATTCGCTGAGCAAGGCCAGTTCACTGTCGATTTCTTCAAACCGGGGGGCGATCACCCGCAGCAAATGCTCGCCAGCTTCGGTGGGGGAGACGCTGCGAGTGGTGCGGGCAAGCAACCTGACCCCCAGTTGCTCCTCCAATTGACGCATTGCCCGGCTCAAGGCCGGTTGAGACATGCCGAGCCTGGCGGCGGCGCGGGTGAAACTGCGGTCTTGGGCCACGGCCGAGAAGATTGCGAGTTGATCATAGCTTGCGACGGTCATTTATATGCCCCTGTTATAAACAGTCTGCGATTATGCCATCTGGGCGATTGATCGCCCGGTAGCCAAGCGAGCGAAGAATAAAATATACCGACCGTGACTATCCGCTTTTGGCTGTGGATTCAACCGGTCGATGCAACACTACTAAATTCTGCGTAAGCGGAAGGAATGTTGCAGATGAAGCAGAGACCTCGGATCTATTACACCGAAAGCCAGAAAAAACTGATGTGGGATCACTGGCGCAAAGGCGACTCTCCCCAGCAGATCGCCCAACTATTTGAACGAAACCACTCATCGATACAACGCATCTTGGCGGAGACAGGGGGATCAGGCCCGCTGTACGCCGCAGGTCCGGATTGGCGCTGACGTTGGCTGAACGCGAAGAGATTCCGCGTGCAGTGGTGGCAGGTAACTCGATCCGCTCCATAGCCGCGCCAACTGGTTGAGGCCGCCCGAACTCTGGAGGAGGCCGGGGCCGCGATGCTGTTGGTGGAATGCCTGCCCAGTCCTTTGGCCGAACAGATCAGCCAGGCGGTGCGCATCCCGGTCATAGGTATCGGCGCACCCATGTGATCGGCGCGCTCGTTGCTTGCTATTGATGGGACGCTGCCCCTGCTCAGAGGTCAGGGTTCAGCCGCAACGGAATTCTGCGCTGGCCGAACGCGCCGGCATATTGCTCGAAGCGCCCGGCGATGGGGGAGTCGCACTGCGGACAGCGACCGCCTGCCGTTACCTGGTAGTGCAGGATGCGGTGCCAGTCACGCACGATCAATGGCTCGCCGCAGCCCGGACAAGAAGTCGTGCCGCCTTCAGCATCATGTACATTGCCCGTGTAGACAAAGCGTAGCCCCTGTGCACAGGCTATCTGTCGGGCGCGGGTGAGCGTCGCCGCCGGAGTCGGCGGCGTGTCGAGCATCTTGAAATCGGGGTGGAAGGCGGTGAAGTGGATGGGCACATCCGGGCCCAGCTCCGTGAACACCCAGGCGCACAGTGCCTCGATTTCACCATTCGAATCGTTGTAGCCCGGAATCAGCAAGGTGGTAATTTCCGTCCAGACGTCGGTTTCATGCTGCAGATAGACCAGGGTATCCAGCACTGGCTGCAGATGCGCGCCGGTGAGCTTGAAATAGAAGTCGTCGGTAAAAGCCTTCAGGTCGACATTCGCCGCGTCCATCACCGCGAAGAATTCGCGCCGGGGCTCGTCGTGCACATAGCCTGAGGTCACGGCCACCGTCTTGATGCCGAGCGTATGGCAAGCGTTTGCTGTATCGATGGCGTATTCGGCAAAGATCACCGGATCGTTGTAGGTGAAGGCCACGCTGCTACAGCCCGACCTTTGCGCAGCCAGGGCTATCTGCTGCGGGCTGGCCTGATCCATCAGACGGTCCATGTCCCGCGATTTGCTGATATCCCAGTTCTGGCAAAACTTGCAGGCGAGATTGCAGCCCGCCGTGCCGAAGGAGAACACCGCCGAGCCGGGGAGGAAGTGGTTGAGCGGTTTCTTCTCGATAGGGTCGATACAAAAGCCGGATGAGCGGCCGTAGGTGGTCAGCACCATCTGCCCGCCTTCGCGCATGCGCACGAAGCAGGCGCCGCGCTGTCCGTCCCGCAGCTTGCAGTCACGAGGACACAGGTCGCACTGAATTCGGCCATCGGGCAGGTTGTGCCACCAGCGGCCGGAGTAATGTCCAGACAGGTCATTCATAGCCAGGTTCCTGCCGCTTGCTGACTGTGTCGCACGCCAGACGGATATCTACATGCCAGAATCGGCGGGCGCGTTTCAGCCGTGTGCGCTCCTCACTTGTGGGCAAACGTACAAAACTTCAGATCGGTGGCAGCCTGGCTGCAGAGTGCCCAGGATCGGCAAAAGCAATGCCTGCGACAGCGATATCGTCGTGAGGGATCGCAAGGGCGCGCTAATTGATCTGCACAATGACCGGACCTTCCGTTACGACCGGCGGGTTCGCGTGGATATGCGAGGCATTTTTCTGTATCCAGTCGCGCGCGACTTTCAAGCTCTCATCGGTGCCGGCCTTGTCCGTGCAAACAGTCACCGATATACCGCCATCACCCGTATTGAGCAGTGTGTAGCTAACCAGGCCAGGCACTTTGCGCAGGGTAGATTCGACGTCGGCCTTGCGCTCTTCCAGAAAATCGAAAAGCTGCTTTGCTCCAGCACCCAAGTAGGTTCTTACAACCGTATACATATGAATCTCCTTTGTGAGTTACCGTCAGAATGCCAATCCAGTTTCGCTGATGGCCGCAATCACTTGGGTTTCAGTTCGTCCCTATTTATTCAGCTTAGCCAAACGCCGGCGACAAGCGAAATGCAACGACCATCGGCTGCTGCTGGCCGATTCCCGCCTTTCACGACTGACCGGAGTCGACCCGGTCATTCACCAGGGGGCCCCACAGCATTTGTGGGATCACCTTCAGCAAGCATCTGCGTCAGGATTTCTCGCTCCTTCACGCCAGGCACGACGCCGCTGGTTTCTGCTTCCAGTACGGTGAAGCCTTCTTCGTTGGTCATCGTGATAGTCGCTGAGGCTCGGCCCTGTTCATCCATTTCCTTGATGAGCCAGTGGCAGCGGATGGTGTCGCCGGCATAGACCGGCTTCTTGAAGTGGAAAGTCATGCCGGACGCCAGCCAGCCGATCTCGGTGACCAGACTTGCCGTCAGCAGGCGATGGGAAATCGGCGTCCTGAAGCGGCGGGCCTCGGCGTAGCGCGTATCGAAATGCACCGGGTTGTAGTCCCGGGAAATCCTCGCGAAGAGCTAAATGTCTTCCTCGGAAAAGAGTCGGGAAACCGTGAAACTATCACCCACGTGCAGCCCTTTTGCGGCGCGCTGTCTGATGCTGATCACTGAATAATCCTTCGTCGTGGTTTTTATGGATTGGCCACTCATCGCACGGGTAGCGGCAAGGGAGTGTTCAATAAATAAGAAATGAATTAACCGCCCAGGCCACTAGCTATCCGGTCAGTACTCCGTTGAACTTTCTGAATCGACGCTTTGAAGGCATTGTTTTGATGACGGGCTCGCTATACTTCACGTGTCGGCATCATCTGTCATCAAATGTTAAGTCACTGACGCTCAATGAAAAGCAGGCGCTTTGTGCGTGACGATACTGGCTTGGTCACCGAAGTCGGTCAGTTAATCGAAACCCGCTTATACATTACGTCGGATGCCTCTCCGCCTTGACGGGGGGCTGTCAGTTGCATCTCAGTAAAACAATCCTGGAGAGAGCAGCATGAAGTTCAGTCTTGTTGATAACGGCAACCCCAGCCGCCGGCGCGTACTACGCGATGCCTTCGCCTTGGCTCTGGCAGCTTCTCCATTGGCAAACCTCGCCAGGGCAGCCGACGAAACACCGGAAGAAGTGACCTTTGCTGCCGGCCCACGACCGCTGGTGCAATACCCGCAAAAACGACCGTTGACCCTGGTGACCAGCCGCCCACCGCACCTTGAGACGCCATTCCCCGTCTTCAACGAAGGGCCCATCACGCCGAATGACGCCTTTTTTGTGCGTTACCATCTGGCCAATATCCCTACCAGCATTGATCCGGACAGCTATCGTCTGACGATCAAGGGCTCGGTCAACACGCCGCTGTCACTTTCCCTTACAGAACTCAAGGCCCTCGCCGAACCGGTAGAAGTGGTGGCCGTCAATCAGTGTTCGGGTAACAGCCGTGGCTTCTCGATGCCGCGCGTGTTCGGCGCTCAGCTGGGCAATGGTTCAATGGGTAATGCCCGCTGGGTGGGGGTACCGCTCAAGGCGGTATTGGAAAAGGCAGGGGTGAAAGCCGACGCCAGGCAAGTGACATTCCGTGGGCTCGATAAGCCAGTGTTGCCGAGCACGCCGGAGTACATCAAGGCCCTGGACATCAGCCATGCCATGGACGGCGAGCCCATGATCGCCTGGTCTATGAATGGTACCGACCTGCCATTCCTCAACGGTTACCCGATACGTCTGGTGGTGCCAGGCTATTTCGGCACGTACTGGGTCAAGCACCTGAGTGAAATCGAAGTCGTCGACCACACCTACGACGGTTTCTTTATGGCTAAAGGCTACCGCGTTCCGGACAACGATTGTTTCTGCGTCGCCCCCGGCACCACTGCGGCGCAAACGCGGCCGATATCCAAGATGCCGGTACGCAGTTTCATCACCAGCGTCAAACACGGCGATGTGTTGCCGCTGAAAAAAAGCGTGGTGCTCAAGGGCATTGCGTTCGACGGCGGCATTGGAGTCAACAAGGTGGAAGTGTCGATCGACGGCGGAAAAAGTTGGCGCGAAGCCAGGCTCGGGCAAGATCTTGGCCGTTTCTCCTTCCGTGAGTGGACGTTGCCGATCACCTTTACCAGCAAGGGCGCCACACAGTTGATGGTGCGAGCCAGTAACAGTGCGGGCGAAACGCAGCCGCTGCGAGCCGACTGGAACCCCGGTGGCTACCGCCGCCACGTCGTAGAAACCAGCCACGTGACCGTCGCCTGAGGGGGCCCCGCATGAAACGCATGACCACCTTGCTGTGCGCGGCTCAGGTTTGTTTGGCTGCCATGGCTAGCGCAGCGCCACTATCGATCACGTTGCCGCCCGAAACGGCTGTGCTCAAGCCCAATGCGCTGCCTGGCTACCAGTTGGCCCAGCAGAAATGCTCCACCTGCCATTCTGCCGACTACATCAACTTCCAGCCTCCCGGCATGAGCCTGGCGCAGTGGACTGGGGAAGCGAGCAAGATGCAGCACGTGTATGGTGCTCCGATCAGCGATCAGGATGTGAGCATCATCGGCGCCTACCTTGCGGTGACCTACGGCAGTGCCCATGCCAGCGATGCCGATGTGCAGGCTGCCTCGAATCCATCGGCAGGCCAGATCACGGCGGCGCCGGTAGCCAAAGTCGACGCCATGGCCTTGCTGCAGAGCAACTCCTGTCTGTCCTGCCACGCGATCGATCATAAGGTCGTAGGTCCGGCCTATCACGATGTGGCTGCCAAGTATGCCAATGACCCGCAGGCACTGGCCAAGGTAACGTCCAGCATTCAGCACGGCAGTACCGGCAAATGGGGGGATATCCCGATGCCGCCTTTCGCGCAGTTAAGCCCGGACGACCTGCAAACCCTGGCGACTTTCGTACTGCACCAGTAAGCCCGGTCCCGGCTCGGCCAGATACCTGATGGTGTAATGCAGCCGAACTCAAAACGCTGTGGACGCCGAGTACTGTCTGGAACTGGAGAGCCTGATCAGCAAACACTCCGCGGTGATGTGGGTCGCGGTCGTGGGCATTGCCGATAAGCAATGGGGTGAACGCCCCATGGCCCTGGTGGTGTGCGAGTCGGGGGCATACCTTGACCGAGCACATTGGCTTCCCACACCGGGTTTATTTAACGGCATAAACCTTTCGTACATACCGAGTGCTTTTCCACGCGCACGGCGTACCTTGCGCTACGAACACGGTGTCACCGGTGTTGACCGTCAGGCTCGTTCCGTCGGGAGCCAGCAGGGTGACGCTGCCTTCGATCAGGTGCATCAGCTCATTGAGTTTGTGCGCTCGAGTATGGCGTTCGTAAGGTGTCGAGTCCCAGACACCCACTCGCAGGTCTGTTGTGTCGTCTTCGAAGGCATTGCGTGACCGGCACTGCGGAGCGGGCCCGATCAGTATGTGTGGTTCCGGTGCCGCCGAGGGAGACAGCATCGCCTGCGGGTCGAGCGCTGTCAGTCCTGGTGTCGGGGCAGCGGTGGGGCGGGTTACCGCGCAGAATGCCCACTGAGTGTCGATTTGCGCCTCGATCCGCAACGCGGTCCCGCGACCGATCACTGCGCTGGCTCCGATCCCCAGTTCCAGCGTCTGCCCCGGGGATTGCAGTACGACGTGGCCGGCGTGGACCACGATCACTTCGGTATGTGGAAAATCATCAATACTGAGCGCGCCGGACGCATGCACGATCCCCGCAGATACCCCATCGGATCCGGTGTAGGCGATCTGACGACTGTCCATAAACGGATCGATGGAGCTCAAAGGCGCTGCATTGAAGGAGGTAGAAACACTGCTGCCGTCGGCGCGGGCCAGCAGCATAAGGGTAGGTTGGGACATACGGGTGACGCTCCATGGAAACAGGGTGTAGAGGGTGTTGGGTGCAAGTGGCTGTATTGCGCACCGTTGTCAGCCAATGGCTTGGGTCACGAGTGCGAACTGCCGGACGCCGTTGAGCGCTTGCGGCGGTGTGCCCCGTGACATTTGCGCCACGGTGTCGACCTGTTTGAGCCCGGCCAGCTCCAGCCAATCGCCCAGGCCGCAGTCCGCCGGAATGTCGATGCGCACGAAGGCATCCGGCACTTGGGCCAGCAACACCGCAATCAGGTGTTTGGCCTGTTCGAGGTTTTCTGCGACGACTGGGCCGATGCAGCGACCGCGACCGAAGGGACGCAGCAGGGCGAAGGCGCGCAATTGGCCGTCGCGCTCGATACCCACCGAGTGCTCGACGATATCGAACAGATCCGTGAGCACGGTTTGCCGCTCCAGCCCGCTGCCGGCGTTGGCCAGGAAAATTTGCTGAGCCCGATCAGACTCACGTAGTGGGCGGCATTGCTCACCGTCTGCCAGCGGTTCGGGTGCGGGTGCTTGCGCCTGGCCTTGATGCTGCTGAACCCGGCCGAATTCGATAAAACCCTGGCTGGCGTAAAGCGGCGCACCGGCAAGGGTGGCGTTCAGCATCGGGGTACGTGATGTGCAGGCGTCAAGTGCCTGCTCCATCAGCTGGCGACCGATACCCTGGCCTTGATAGTCGTTGCTGACGATCACCAGGCCGATTGTGGCGAACTCACCCTGAGGGCAGGCGAAAGCCGTGCCGATCAGACGCTCGCCGTCCAGGACCACAAAGCCTTCGCTGACCCGCTGCAACATGGTCCAGTCTTCCAGGCGATGGGGCCACTTCAACTGCACGGACAAGGCATGGGCCGAGGGCAGGTCGGCGGCCGTCATCGGGCGATAGACATAAGCAGATTGTTGCGAGGCGGACATGGCGAGTCTCCGTTGGACAGTGTGCGCGATCGACCGGTTTTCCAGAGCGATGGTGCCTGTATCCCATCTGTGTGAAGGCCTGACAAGGGGGGCTGGAACATTCGGCAGATTCCGCACGCCCAAGGCCCACAGACCACACTTACTACTTAATTGCACACTAAGGTCGGCAGCAAATGCTTGGGCTTTTTTTCTACGATGAAGGCCTGAGTTCACGACTCGCCGTCCCTTTTTGGAGTGCTCCATGGATAGCTTCGATCCTCGTCTTATCGCTGTGCGCAGCGCTCATTTCATCGCCGGAAAATACCGCGATGCTCAACCGGGGCTGGAGGTCGTGCGACCGTCGGACGGCCAGGTCTATGCCCAACTGCCGGTCGCCGATGCCGACCTGGTGGATGAAGCCGTCAACAATGCCTGGCAGGCTTTCAACCGCAGCGATTGGGCAAGCCGCCCACCCCGGGAGCGGGCGCGGGTCATGCGCCGCTGGGCCGACCTGATCGAAGCCGATGCAGCCGTCCTGGCACCGCTCGAAGCGGTGGGCTCGACCCGTCCCCATAAAGACGTGATCGCCTGGGACATTCCCTACGTGGCGGAAGGCATTCGCTTCTTTGCCGAACTGGCGGACAAGCACGGCGGCCACGTCGCGGCGACCCAGACGGATCGGCTGGGCATGCAGATCGCCGAACCTTACGGCGTCATCGCCGCCATCGCGCCGTGGAATTTCCCCCTGAGCATGGCCTCCTGGAAAGTTGCCCCGGCATTGGCGGCAGGTAATGCCGTGGTGCTCAAACCGTCGGAATTGACGCCGTTCTCCAGTCTGCGCTTTGCCGAGCTGGCGTTGCAGGCGGGTATTCCGGCCGGGATCTTCAACGTGGTCCAGGGCGATGGTCGCGTCACCGGCGATGCCTTATGTCGCCACCCGCGTGTGGCCAAGGTGACCTTTACCGGGTCCACGGCGACCGGGTCGAGCATCATGTCCACCTGTGCACTGACAGGACCGAAACCGGTGACACTGGAACTCGGCGGCAAGAGCCCGCAACTGGTCTTCGCCGATGTGCCGGATATCGCGAAAACCGCTCGCACCGTGGCGCTGGCCATTACCGGTAATGCCGGGCAGGTCTGCGTGTCCGGTTCGCGGCTGTTGATCCAGCGTTCGATCATGGAACCGTTTATCGCGCACTTGCAGGCGTATTTCGAGGAGCTGCGTCCAGGTCCGACCTGGTCGAGCGAGAGCACGCTGTCACCGATCATTTCCCGTTTACAGGCCAGCCGCATCGACGGTATCGTCCAGCGCTCGCGTCAGGCCGGGGCCGAGGTACTGACCGGCGGCGGATTGTTCGAGGGCCTGGGCGGTGCTTATTACCAGCCAACCTTGCTGGCCGGTCTGGATAATGAGAACCCGGCGGTGTGCGAAGAAATCTTCGGCCCGGTACTGACGATCCAGGCGTTCGATGATGAAGAGCAGGCACTGAGCCTGGCCGCGCATGCCACCTACGGCCTGGCGGCGGGTGTGCACACCGCCGACATCAACCGCGCCCTGCGCCTGGTTCGGCGCCTGGAGGCGGGAACGGTGTGGGTCAATCGTTACGGGCGCAGCAATGACTACATCCTGCCGACCGGCGGCTACAAACGCTCCGGCATCGGCAAGGACCTGGGGCGAGAAGCGTTCGAAGCCAATTTGCGATTCAAGAGTGTGCTGATCGATATCGCTGGCTAACCCGCCGATCAATTAACGAACGACGTAATCCGTAGCAGCTGCCGAGCCTGCGAGGCTGCGTTCGGCTGCGAAGCAGTCGTAAACCTGGTATGCGGGATCTGTCTGATGTACCGCGAGTTCTGATTTTGCGACTGCTGCGCAGCCGGACGCAGCCTCGCAGGCTCGGCAGCTGCTACAGGGATCGTAGGCAGGTTTCAAACCGCACCCAAACGGGCGCTTTCTCGCGGAAGCGCCCGTTCTCGTTGAGCCCGGCGCAGGTTCTGCGGCACACAAGTGTGTGCTTGAGCCCCGCGGGGTAACAAGGATCCATAAGAGCGCACAAATACGGGGTTTGCCCAAGGCTGGAGCGAGCCGCAAAGTCTGCTGAGGGGGGGCGGTAAAACGGTGGTTTGTATCAAGCAGAGGTCGCTTTTAACGCCATCTGCTGATTTCACGGTGTTGTAATGACGGTGTGCTGCAGCGTTGCATCACGGCTCCCGGAACGGAGCGAATGCTTGTCACGCCATGACCTCAACGAACTTTCAGGACCGCACTCAATGAGCTTTCTTCGCCCCAAATTCATTACGTTCGACTGCTACGGTACGCTGACCAATTTCCACATGGGAACGATGACTCGCGAACTATTCGCCGATCGTGTCGTGCCCGAGCAGATGGATCAGTTCGTCAAGGACTTCTCCGCCTATCGCCTGGACCAGGTCATGGGTGACTGGATGCCGTATGACGAGATTCTCAAGACCGCCCTGGCGCGGACCTGCAAGCGTTGGGGGATCGAATACCGTGACGAAGGTCAGCTGTATTACGACGCCGTGCCAACCTGGGGCCCGCACCCTGACGTACCGGCCGGCCTGTCGAAAATCGCCGACAAGATCCCTCTGGTGATTTTCTCCAACGCCAGCAACAGCCAGATCATGTCCAACGTCGACAAGCTTGGCGCACCGTTCCACAAGGTCTTCACCGCCGAACAGGCTCAGGCCTACAAGCCTCGTCTGGCGGCATTCGAGTACATGCTCGACAACCTCAACTGCGGCCCGGAAGACATCTTGCATGTCTCTTCCAGCTTCCGTTACGACCTGATGCCGGCCCACGACATGAAGATCAAGAACAAGGCCTTCGTCGCCCGTGGCCACGAAGTTCCGGCCAATGTTTTCTACGGCTACCAGCAGATCACCGACATCGGCGGGCTGGCCGCGCTGGTCGGTCTCTGAATCGTAACGGTAACGGCACTGTTCAAGGCACTCTTTTTGGCATAGGCGGTTTAGACATGCGCAGCGAATCCTACTGGCTCGACACCGCTCCGGCATTCACCGGTGCCCAGCTCGGTGCACTGCCCGGGCAGGTCGACGTGGCCATTGTCGGTGGCGGTTTCACCGGTCTGGCGGCGGCTCGGGCGCTGGCTTTGAAGGGCGCCAGTGTGGTGGTGCTGGAAGCCGGCCGGGTGATTGGCGAGGCGTCAGGGCGCAACGGCGGCCAGTGCAATACCGGCGTTGCTCAGGACTATGCCGGCTTGAGCGCCAGCCTCGGCGCCGATAAGGCGCGGGCCTATTACCAGGCTTATGAAAGCGCTGTGCAGAGCGTCGTTTCGCTGGTGGAGCAGGAGCAGATCGCCTGCGACCTCAAGCGCAACGGCAAGCTCAAGCTGGCAGCCAAGCCGCTGCATTACGAAGGGCTGGCGCGAACCTGCGAATTGATTCGCCGGGAGGTCGATGCCGATGTCGAGTTGCTGTCTGCCGAACAGATACGCGCTGAAGTCGACTCGGCCCAGTTTCACGGTGGCTTGCTGCAGCGCAACGGCGTGCAGATGCATGTCGGGCGTTTCGGCGTCGGCCTGGCCGAAGCCGCCGCACGCCACGGCGCACTGATCTATCAAGGCACGCCGGTGACGGACTGGAAAGCCAATGCCAACGGTTATCAGGTCAACACCACCAAGGGTTCGCTGCAAGCCGGGCAGGTTCTGCTGGCCACCGGCGCCTGTCAGCACGGTGGATTGAGCTGGTATCGGCGGCGGATCGTTCCGGTCGGCAGCTTTGTCATTGCCACCGAGGTTTTGTCCAAGGCCTTGATCGACCAACTGCTGCCGACCCGGCGCGCCTACGTCACCAGCCGCATGATCGGGAATTACTTTCGCCTGACGCCCGACAACCGTCTGCTGTTCGGCGGCCGGGCACGTTTCGCCATGTCCAACAGCGTTTCCGACGCCAAGAGCGGCAAGGTACTGCACGCCGCGATGGTGCAGATGTTCCCGCAGTTGGCCGACGTGAAGATCGACTATTGCTGGGGCGGTCTGGTGGACATGACCTCCGACCGGCTGCCGCGTGCCGGCCAGCATGGCGGGGTTTATCACTCCATGGGCTACAGCGGCCATGGGGTACAGATGTCGGTGCACATGGGCCAGGTCATGGCCGAGGTCATGGACGGCAATGTCGAGGCCAACCCCTGGCGCGAACTGGACTGGCCGGCGATTCCCGGGCATTTCGGCAAGCCCTGGTTCCTGCCGCTGGTGGGCGCTTATTACCGGTTCCAGGACTATTTGCATTGAGTTGATGTTGTGGTGTCACCGTCGTTTGCGTTTCCAGGACGTTCCGGTCAACCGGAACACTCGAGCCTTCTCTTTATCGACAGGTACAACTGATATGACTGACAACAAGACCGACCCAAAACTGATCTCGGGCCAAGAGAGCCTGCGGGTATTCGAAGGGCTCAATCGCGGCATGTCGCGCCGCAGTGCCTTGCAAATGCTGGGGGTGGCCGGGGTTGCCGCCGCGGGCGCCGGTAGCCTGTTCGGTGCCGCCGGCAAGCTGTTTGCCGACGAAGCCGCAAGCCCTGGCAAAGGCAAGCCGGGCGGGCGGATTCGCGTCGCCGGCATGTCCAGCTCCACCGCCGATACGCTGGATCCGGCCAAAGGGGCGCTGTCCACCGACTACGTGCGCCACTTCATGTTCTACAACGGCCTGACCCGTTTCGACGGCCATCTGGTGCCGCAGCTGGAACTGGCCGAGCGCATCGATAACACCGATGCCACGCTGTGGACCATCACCCTGCGCAAGGACGTAACGTTCCACAACGGCAAAACCCTGAGCGCCGCCGACGTGGTGTTCTCACTGTCGCGACACAAGGATCCGCTGACCGGTTCCAAGGTCATGCCGCTGATGGAGCAATTCGTCGAGATCAAGGCCACTGGCGCCAACGAGGTACAGATCCGCCTGAGCGCACCGAACGCCGAACTGCCGTCGATCCTGGCGGTGTCGCACCTGCTGATCGTTCCCGAAGGCACCACCGACTTCAACCAGGGCATCGGCACTGGGCCGTTCAAGGTCAAGGAGTTCAAACCGGGCGTGCGCTCGATTGCTGCGCGCAATACCGGCTACTGGAAACCGGGCCTGCCTTATCTGGACGAGATCGAGTTCATTGCCATTGCCGACGAGCCATCGCGGGTCAACGCACTGCTGTCGGGCGACGTGCACATGATCAACGAGGTCAACCCGCGTTCGACCACGCGAATCAAGGCCAGCGCCGGTCACCGGGTCGTCGATGCGCCGTCGGGCAACTACACCGACTTGATCATCCGTCAGGATCAGATGCCCGGCAAAAGCCCGGAATTCACCCAGGCCCTCAAGCACCTGATGGACCGTGAGCAGATCAAGTCCGCGGTATTCCGTGGGTTTGCGGTGGTCGGCAATGACCATCCGATCGCTCCCGGTTCGCGCTACTACAACGCCGACCTGCCGCAGACGGTCTATGACCCCGAGAAGGCGCGTTTCCTGCTGAAAAAAGCCGGGATGGACAATGTCAGCATGGCGCTGGCCGCTTCGCCAGCCGCCACCGGCTCGGTGGACATCGCGGTGCTGTTGCAGCAGTCGGCGAAACAGGCCGGGCTCAAGCTCGATGTCAACCGCCTGCCCAGCGATGGTTACTGGTCCAACCACTGGATGAAGCATCCGTTGAGCTTCGGCAACATCAACCCGCGACCTAACGCCGACGTGATGTTCTCGCAGTTCTTCCAGTCGAGCGCGCCGTGGAACGAATCGGGCTGGAAGAACGAGCAGTTCGACCAGTTGCTGATGCTCGCCCGGGGCGAAACCGACGACGCCAAGCGCAGCAAGATGTACGCGGACATGCAGACCCTGGCGCATGAACACTGCGGCATTGGCATTCCGGTGTTCATCAGCAACATCGATGGCGTCGACCAGCGCATCAAAGGCTATGGCAGCAACCCGCTGGGCGGTTTCATGGGTTACATGTTCGCCGAGCAGGTCTGGCTGGACGCTTGATGGGCTGGTGCAGGTTCTTGCGGGAGTAGTGCTATGAATTGCAACACACTGTGGCTGATCGGTCGGCGCCTGGGCGCTGCGATCGTGACCTTGTTGATCGTGTCGATGGTGGTGTTCGCCATCACGGCGGTGCTGCCGGGAGACGCGGCGCAACAGGCCCTTGGGCAGTTTGCGACGCCGGAACAAGTGGCGGCGCTACGCCTGAAACTGGGGCTGGATCAGTCCGGTGTGGTGCGTTACCTGCATTGGCTGATGAACCTGCTCAGCGGCGATATGGGCCTGTCCGTCTCCAATGCCATGCCGGTCGGCGAATTGATGGCCGGGCGGGTTCCCAACACCTTGATGCTGGCGGCCGCCACGGCGCTGGTGTCAGTGCCGGTGGCCTTGATTCTGGGTATCGGTTCGGCCATGGGCCGGGGCGGGCGCATCGACAGCTTCCTCAGTCTTTTCACCCTGGCAATGGTTGCAGTACCGGAGTTTCTGGTAGCGACCCTGGCGGTGCTGATTTTTGCGGTGAACCTCGGATGGCTGTCGGCGTTGTCCTATGCCAGCGACATCACCTCACCACTGCAATTCCTGCGCACTTACGCCTTGCCGGTGATGACGCTGTGCTGCGTGATCGTCGCGCAAATGGCGCGCATGACCCGGGCGGCGGTGATCGATCAACTCGATAGCCCTTATGTGGAAATGGCCCGGCTCAAAGGCGTGAGCCCGGTGCGGATTGTCTTGCGTCATGCCTTGCCCAATGCCATCGGACCGATTGCCAATGCCATCGCCCTGAGTCTGTCCTATCTGCTGGGCGGGGTGGTGATCGTCGAGACGATCTTCAACTATCCCGGCATCGCCAGCCTGATGGTCGATGCGGTGACCAACCGTGACATGGCGCTGGTCCAGGCCTGCACCATGCTGTTTTGTACGGCGTACCTGGGATTGGTGCTGATTGCCGACCTGTGCGCGATTCTTTCCAATCCAAGGCTGAGAAACCAATGAACAAGCTCATTGTGAAATCGATGCCTGCGACTCCCGACCTGTCGGTCGGCAAGGTGTCTCATGGACCGTCCTGGCTGGGTCTGGTTGGGGCTGCGATGTGTTTTATCTGGTTGCTGGTGGCGGTCTTCGGCCCGTGGCTGGCGCCGCATCCGGTAGGCGAAGTGGTCTCTGACAATGTCTTCGACAGCCTGAGTGCCGCGTACCCGTTCGGCACCGATTACCTGGGCCGCGACATGCTCAGCCGGATCCTCGTTGGTGCGCGCTTCACTGTCGGCCTGGCGTTAGTTGCCGCGGTGCTCGCCAGCGGTCTGGGCACCAGTTGCGCACTGCTGTCGGTGGTCTCGCCCAAGTGGCTGGATGAGGTGATCAGTCGCTTGATGGACGCCTTCATTTCAATCCCGAGCAAGATGCTGGCGTTGATCATGGTCTCGGCCTTCGGCTCCTCGGTGACGTTGCTGATTTGCACGGCGGTGCTGAGTTTCACCCCCGGCGCGTTCCGCATCGCCCGCAGCATGGCGGTGAACATCGAAGCGCTGGAGTACGTACAAGTGGCCCGAACCCGTGGCGAACGCCGGCTGTATATCGCGTGTGTGGAAATCCTGCCAAACATGCTTAACCCGGTGCTGACGGACTTGGGGCTGCGCTTCGGTTTCATCGTGTTGCTGCTCAGTGGCATGAGTTTCCTCGGCCTGGGTGTGCAGCCGCCGGATGCCGACCTCGGTTCACTGGTGCGCGAGAACATCGGCGGCCTCAATCAGGGCGCGCCAGCCATCGTGATTCCGGCCCTGGCCATTGGCACCCTGACCATCGGTGTGAATTTGTTCATCGACAGACTGTCGTCCCGACGTAGTCGACGTGCGGGAGGTCATTGAGATGAGTGAATTGATTCGAGTCCAGGACCTGCGCGTGGTCGCCTGTGGTTTACGCGGCGAGGTGGAAATCGTCAAGGGCGTGAGCTTCTCCCTGGAAAAAGGTGAAGTACTGGCGCTGATCGGTGAGTCCGGCTCCGGCAAGACCACCATCGCCCTGGCGCTGCTCGGTTACGCCCGGCGCGGTTGTCGGTTGGCTGGCGGCGTGGTGCAAGTCGGCGAGCACGACATGCTGGCGTTGAGCGAAAACCAGCTGCAAGGCCTGCGCGGCAACCGTGTGTCTTATATCGCCCAAAGCGCCGCTGCGGCATTCAATCCGGCGAAAAAGCTCATCGACCAGGTGGTGGAGGGCGCATTGATTCATGGCCTGGGCAGCCGGGCCGTGCTCGAAGCCAAGGCCATCGAGCTGTTCCGCGACCTGGCCCTGCCGGACCCCGATCACATTGGCCAGCGCTATCCCCATCAGGTCTCCGGCGGGCAACTGCAGCGGGTGATGGCGGCCATGGCGCTGATCAGCGATCCGTTGTTGGTGGTGCTCGACGAACCGACCACCGCCCTCGACGTGACCACTCAAATCGACGTGCTGCGCGCGTTCAAGCGGGTAGTGCGCGAGCGCGGCGCGACGGCGGTCTACGTATCCCACGACCTGGCCGTGGTGGCGCAGATGGCCGACCAGATTGTGGTGCTCAATGGTGGCCAGATCTTCGAACAGAGCGCCACCGCGCCCTTGCTCAAAGGCCCCGCCCATGAATACACCCGCAGCCTGCTGGCGGCGGCGCGACCGGATACAACGATTCGCCCGCCCTGCGGTGTCGCCGAAGACGAACCGCTGCTGACCATCAAGGGACTGACCGCCGGCTACGGCAACAAGAACCTGCAAGGCATGCCGTCGATCCGCGTGCTGGAAGACATCGACCTGACGGTGCGCAGGGGCCAGGCGATCGGCGTGATCGGTGAGTCGGGTTCCGGCAAGTCGACGCTGGCGCGGGTGGTGGCCGGGTTGCTGACGCCCGCGTTGGGTGGCCTGACCTTCGATGGTCAGCCGTTGGGCGGCAGCCTCTCCGAGCGCACCGATGAACAGTTCCGACGCATTCAAATGGTCTTCCAGAACGCCGACACCGCGCTCAACCCGATGCACAGCGTCAGCACCATTCTGAGCCGACCGCTGAAGATGTATTTCGGCCTCAAGGGCGCCGCGTTGCGCCAGCGTATCGATGAACTGCTGGACCTGGTGCGCTTGCCACGGAGCCTGGCCGAGCGTCGCCCGAATGAACTCTCCGGCGGGCAAAAGCAACGGGTCAACCTGGCCCGGGCCCTGGCGGCCAAACCGGACCTGATTCTGTGCGACGAAGTGACCTCGGCGCTGGATACCGTGGTCGGCGCGGCGATTCTCGAACTGTTGCGCGACTTGCGCCAGGAACTGGGGGTGTCCTATCTGTTCATCAGCCACGACATCTCAACCGTGCGGGCGCTGTGCGATGACATCGTGGTGATGTACAGCGGCCACAAGGTCCAGGCCGGCAGTCGGCAGTCGTTCGCCCAGGCACCGTTCCATCCCTACACCGACCTGTTGATCCACTCGGTGCCGGAGCTGCGCCAGGGTTGGCTGGAGAACTGTGGCACCACCTGCGGCACGCTGCCGCCGATCGGTGCGAAGGCCAACGTGCCGCAGCTGTGCACCTTTCTCAATCGCTGCCCGGTGCGCGTCGATGGCGTGTGCAATCGCACCGCGCCGAACCGTCGGACAATTGTTGGCGGCAGTGAAATCCTTTGTCATCGCGACAGTGCCGAGTTGCTCAAGACTCAGCAGGATTTAAACACCATGACCCTGGGAGCCTATGCATGAAGGGGCGTTTTGTGAGGCTGGCCGAGCAGGGCCGACTGACCGTCAATTTGAAGGTGGACGGCGTACCCATCGAGGCGTTGCAGGGCGATACCCTGATGGTCGCGTTGCTGACCCAGGGCTCGGCCTTGCGCCAATCGGAGTTCGATTCGGGCCGACGAGCCGGTTTTTGTCTGATGGGCGCCTGTCAGGATTGCTGGGTCTGGACCCGCAACGGAGAACGTCTGCGCGCCTGTTCCAACGAAGTCCGTGAAGGGCTGGATATCGTCACCACACAACCGGAGGCGATATGGCCACTGCACGGCTGAGCACTCATCGAGTCGTTATCGTCGGCGCCGGGCCGGCCGGTATTCGCTGCGCCGAAACCTTGCTGGCGGCGGGCTGCAAGCCGATTCTGATTGATGAAAATCGCCGGGATGGCGGGCAGATCTACCGTCGCCAACCGGAAGGTTTTACCCGCGATTACGCCACGCTGTACGGCACCGAGGCCGCCAAGGCCAAAGACTTGCACCAAAGCTTCGACCGCTTGCGCGGGTTGATCGACTACCGCCCGGACACCCTGGTGTGGAACCTGACACCGGGGCAACTGTGCTGCGTCAGCCAGGGCAAACACTCGACCGTCGACTACGACGCGCTGATCCTCTGCACCGGCGCCACCGACCGCTTGATGCCGATCGAAGGCTGGCAGTTAGCGGGCACCTATAGCCTGGGCGGCGCGCAGATCGCACTCAAGTCGCAGGCGGTGTCCATTGGTCATAGCGTGGTGTTCATGGGCAGCGGGCCGTTGCTGTATCTGGTCGCCAGTCAATACCTCAAAGCCGGTGCCAACGTGGCGGCGGTGCTCGACACCTCGCCGCTGAGCAAACGCATCGGCGCATTACCGAAATTGCTGGCGCGCCCCGGTTTGCTGTTCACCGGCATGAAACTGTTGGCGCAGCTGTATCGGGCCAGGATTGCTGTGCACTTGGGGATCAAACCGCTGCAAGTGATGGGTGACGCTGCGAGCGGCGTCAGTGGTGTGCGGGTGCTGACCGCCGCAGGCGAGACATTGGCGGTGGATTGCGATGCCGTGGCCCTGGGTTATCACCTGCGCCCGGAAACTCAACTGGCAGATCTGGCCGGTTGCCGTCTGCGCTTCGATGAGGCGTCCAGCCAATGGTTGCTGGCCACCGATGAAGAAGGCCGGACCACGGTCAGTGGTGTGTATGCCGCTGGTGACGGCTCGAAGATTCGCGGAGCCGATGCGGCCGAACACGCCGGACGCCTGGTGGCGATGGCGCTGCTGGAAGATCTGCAGCAACCGGTGGACGCCGGGCTGCGGGCCGAACAGCGGCGTGCCCTGGCGGTGATGGACGAATTTCGTCTCGGTCTGGCCCAGGCATTTCCCTGGCCGGCGGCCCAGGCCAAGGCACTGCCGGACGAAGCCATCGTCTGTCGCTGTGAAATGATCAGCGCCGGTGAATTGCGTCGCACGGTCAGCGA
This sequence comes from Pseudomonas sp. GW821-FHT01E05, assembly GCF_059422425.1. Lineage (NCBI taxonomy): Bacteria > Pseudomonadati > Pseudomonadota > Gammaproteobacteria > Pseudomonadales > Pseudomonadaceae > Pseudomonas > Pseudomonas sp. GW821-FHT01E05. Next base: position 160,183 of record NZ_JBWKWW010000008.1, on the reverse strand, counting down.
AAAGGGCGCCTGCGAAGTCAATCGGGCCAAGGCGTTCAGCCGGGTCGGCATGGGCCGGTGCCAGGGCCGTTATTGCTCCCAGGCCGGAGCCGAGGTGATTGCCGCTGCGGCGGGCGTCAATGTGCAACAGGTCGGCCGCCAGCGCGGCCAGGCACCGGTCAAACCGCTTTCGATGCTCACCGAGGAGGTGTCGCCATGACGGTACAGAAAGCCGATGTGGTGATTGTCGGCGGCGGCCTGATGGGCTCGGCGGCGGCGTTTTTTCTGCGCCGACGCGGGCAGTCGGTGATCCTGCTGGAGCGCGACCAGATCGGTCAGTACGCCAGCGGTGTGAACTTCGGCAACGTCCGGCGCCAGGGGCGTTTCCTTGGGCAGCTGGAATTGGCCAACCGTTCCTGGGCGCTGTGGAAGCGCTTGCCGGAGCTGATCGACGACGACCTCGAGTTCATCGCCAGCGGGCACATGCGGGTGTGTTACCGCGAAGACGAAATCGCCGAGCTTGAAGCCTATGCCGCAGCCCCGGAGGCGGCGCAGCTGGACCTGAAAATCTATCGAGGTGCAGAGCTGCACCAGCGTTTCCCGTTCCTCGGGCCGGATGTGAAGGGCGGCTCCTACGCACCCCACGACGGGCACGCCAATCCGCGTCTGGCGGCACCGGCGTTTGCCCGGGCGGCACGACGCCTCGGCGCGCGGATCGAAGAACAGACGGAAGTTGCCGAGGTGCAGAAGGTGGGCGGTGAGTTCAACATCGCCACCACCGATGGTCGCCAGTTCAACGCCGAACGCTTGCTGATTACCGCCGGTGCCTGGGGGCAGAAGCTTTCGGCGCAGTTCGGCGAGCCGGTGCCACTGGATACCCATGGCCCGCAAATGGCCGTAACCGAGCCGGTGCCGTATGCCTTGCCGACGGTGATCGGCGTGTACACCAGGATCCCTGAAGAAGTGATTTATTTCCGGCAGATTCCTCGCGGCAACATCGTCATCGGCGGTGGCTACCGCAGCAAACCGGACATGCTCACCCGCAGGGCTCAGGTCGAGCCGCGCAGCATTCTCAACCAGATCCAGCAGATGCGCCGCCTGTTGCCGGGTGTCGGCAACCTGAACATCATCCGGGTCTGGAGCGGCATCGAAGGTTACCTGCCCGATTCCCTGCCGGTGATGGGTCCCAGCGGCACCGTCGACGGGTTGTTCTACGCGTTCGGTTTCTGCGGTCACGGGTTTCAGCTCGGCCCGGGCGTCGGCGATGTGATGGCCGAACTGATCAGCACCGGCAGCACCAGCACTTCGATTGAGCCGTTCTCCATCCGCCGGTTCGCCCCTTCAGCCGAGCAACGGAGCAAGGCCTCATGAAACCCCGTGTACTGGATATTCTCAAACGCTTGATGGCCTTCGATACCGTCTCCTCGGAGTCAAACCTGGCCTTGATCGAGTACGTGCGCGAACTACTGCTGACCAAGGGCATCGAGTCGCTGATCGTCAAGGACGAAAGCGGCCACAAGGCCAACCTGTTCGCCAGTACCGGGCCTGGCGAGTTGCCTGGCATCTTGCTGTCCGGGCACACCGATGTGGTCCCGGCAGCAGGCCAGGCCTGGACCTTCCCGGCGTTTCAGGCGACGGTGCAGGACGGGAGGATTTACGGCCGCGGCAGCTGCGACATGAAGGGCTTCATTGCCCTGGCCATCGACGCCATGCTCGATGCGGCGGACAGCCCGTTGAGCCGACCGCTGCAGCTGGCGCTGTCCCATGACGAGGAGACCGGTTGCGTTGGCGTGCGGCGTTTGCTGGACGTGTTGCACCTGGCACCGGTGCGACCGTTTTTGTGCCTGATCGGTGAACCGACCAATATGCAATTTGTGCTGGGACACAAGGGCAAGGGCTCCTACCGCACGTACTGCCGGGGCCAGGAAGCCCATTCCTCGCTGGCACCGCGATCAGTCAATGCGATTCACGTGGCCTGCGATTTCATCGCGGCACTGCGTCAAAGTCAGCAGCAGTTGCAAGAGCAGGGCGCCCAGGATGCGGACTACGACGTGCCTTACAGTACCGTGCATGTCGGGCAGATTGTCGGCGGCAAGGCGCTGAACATCGTGCCGAACCTGTGCACCCTGGATTTCGAAGTGCGCAACTTGCCGGCGGACGATCTGGATCAGTTCCTGGAGCAGATGCAGGAGCGTGCCGAAGTGATCGTGCGCGAGGCCAAGCGGCTGTCCAGCGTCGCGGCCATCGAGATCGAAACCCTGAATGTCTATCCCGGCCTGGAGACACACCCGAGCGTTGAAGCAGTGCGTTTTCTGAAGCACTTTGCCGCGCCGGATACCAGCATTGCCAAAGTGTCTTTTGGCACTGAGGGCGGGTTGTTCAAACAGCGTCTGGATGTGCCGGTGGTGGTCTGCGGGCCAGGCTCCATCGAACAGGCGCACAAGCCGGATGAGTTCATCGAGATCAGCCAGATGGAGGCCGGAGAGCGCTTTCTTGAAGGGTTGCTCGGTTCCCTGAAGCAGTGATGATCGTTCCCACGCTCTGCGTGGGAATGCAGCCCGGGACGCTCCGCGTCCCAAGAGCGGACGCAGAGCGTCCATTGAGGCATTCCCACGCGGAGCGTGGGAACGATCAGTAACGGACCATAAAACACCTCGGTAGAGCCTGCCGTCCCACCGCGATTTTCAGCATCCGACGCTGCCGTTGCGACGCTTTCAGCATCCTCGTTCGTGGCACCTCCCTAGACTGGCAAGTGTCTCGGATCAGGACTCGACCATGCTCAAGAATCGTTTGAAAGACCCAAGCCTGCTGGTAGAACGTGCCTACATCGACGGTCAGTGGATCGGCGCCGACAACGCCGCGACCCTGGACGTCATCGACCCGGCCAACGGCCAATGCCTGGCCCGGGTGCCGGCCATGCAAGGCGCGGAAACCCGCCGCGCCATCGAAGCGGCAGAGCGGGCGTGGCCGGCGTGGCGTGCACGTCCGGCGGCGGAACGTGCGGCGCTGCTGGAGCGCTGGTATCAGGCCATGATCGACAACCTCGACGATCTGGCGCTGATCATGACCTGTGAGCAGGGCAAACCGTTGAATGAAGCCAAAGGCGAAATTCGCTACGGCGCCGGTTTCGTCAAATGGTTCGCCGAGGAAGCTCGGCGGGTTTACGGCGAAACCATGCCGGCCCCCAGCGGCGACCGCCGACTGCTGACCCTCAAGCAACCGGTCGGGGTCTGCGCCGCCATCACCCCGTGGAACTTCCCCAACGCGATGATCACTCGCAAGTGCGCGCCAGCCTTGGCGGCCGGCTGTCCGATCATCGTCAAACCCTCGGACCTGACGCCGCTGTCGGCGCTGGCCCTGGCGGTACTGGCCGAGCGGGTCGGCATTCCGGCCGGGGTGTTCAACGTGCTGACCGGGATGCCGGCGGGGATCGGCGAGGAGCTGACCGGCAATCCGACCGTACGCAAGATTTCCTTCACCGGCTCCACGGCGGTCGGCCGCTTGCTGATGCGCCAGAGTGCCGAACACATCAAGCGCTTGAGCCTGGAACTGGGCGGCAATGCGCCGTTCATTGTGTTCGACGACGCCGACCTGGAACAGGCGGTGGCCGGCATCATGCTCAGCAAGTTTCGCAACGCCGGCCAGACTTGCGTCTGCGCCAACCGCATTTTGGTGCAGGACGGCATCTACGAACGCTTCGCCCAGCGGCTGGTGGAGGAGGTGGGCAAGCTCAAGGTTGGCAACGGCCTCGACGCCGACGTCACTATTGGCCCGCTGATCAACCCGGCAGCGGTGAACAAGGTCGCCCGGCACATTGACGACGCCCTGAGCCAGGGCGCGCGTTTGCTCTGCGGCGGTGTTCCCGAGGGCGACAGCCAGTTTGTCCAGCCAACGGTACTCGGTGATACCCACGCCGGCATGCTGCTGGCCAATGAAGAAACCTTCGGCCCGGTGGCGCCGCTGATGCGCTTTACCGATGAAGCCGAAGCACTCGCATTGGCCAATGCCACGCCCTATGGCCTGGGCGCCTACTATTTCACCCAGGACTTGCGCCGCTCATGGCGTTTCGGCGAAGCGCTGGAGTTCGGCATGGTCGGCCTCAATACCGGGATCATTTCCATGGAAGTCGCCCCGTTCGGCGGCATCAAACAGTCGGGGCTTGGCCGTGAAGGCAGCAAGTACGGCCTGGATGAATATCTTGAAGTCAAAGCCTTCCATATCGGTGGGCTGTAATTCACAGACACGGGGAGGCATGATTGATGAGCAAGACATTCAGAATCGCCGCGATTGCCGGCGATGGCATCGGCAAGGAAGTCCTGCCCGAAGGGTTGCGGGTACTGGAGCAGGCCGCGAAGAAATGGCAGCTGGATTTGAGCATCGAGGTGCTCGATTGGGCCCACTGCGATTACTACCTGGAACACGGGCAGATGATGCCCGACGACTGGTTCGAACAGCTCAAGGGCTTTGACGCGATCTACTTCGGCGCCGTGGGCTGGCCGGACAAGGTGCCGGATCACATTTCCCTCTGGGGTTCGCTGCTCAAGTTCCGTCGGGACTTCGACCAGTACGTGAACATCCGCCCTGTGCGGCTGTTTCCGGGCGTGCCGTGCCCATTGGCCGGGCGCAAACCGGGGGACATCGATTTCGTGGTGATTCGCGAGAACACCGAAGGCGAGTATTCCTCGGTCGGCGGCAAGATGTTCGAAGGCACCGAACATGAGTTCGTCTTGCAAGAGTCGGTGTTTACCCGGCGCGGCGTGGACCGGATTCTCAAGTTCGCCTTCGAGCTGGCCCGGACCCGACCACGCAAACGCCTGACGGCGGCGACCAAGTCCAACGGCATTTCCATCAGCATGCCGTACTGGGACGAGCGCACGGCGTTGATGGCCGAGCAGTACCCGGACATCACCTGGGACAAACAGCACATCGACATTCTGTGCGCGCGTTTCGTGCTGCAACCGGACCGCTTTGATGTGGTGGTGGCGTCGAACCTGTTCGGCGACATCCTCTCCGACCTCGGGCCGGCCTGCGCCGGAACCATCGGCATCGCGCCTTCGGCCAATCTCGATCCGGAGCGGCGTTTTCCGTCGTTGTTCGAGCCGGTGCATGGCTCGGCCCCGGACATCTATGGGCAGAACATCGCCAACCCGATTGCGATGATCTGGTCCGGGGCGTTGATGCTGGATTTCCTCGGCAACGGTGACGAGCGTTATCGCGCGGCGCATGACGGGATTCTGCAGGCGATCGAGCGGGTGATTGCTGACGGGCCGATCACCCCGGATTTGGGCGGGAAGGGCTCGACTCAGGAGGTGGGCAGAGCGATTGCCGAGGGACTTTGAGGTTGATTGATGATCGTTCCCACGCTCCCGCGTGGGAATGCCTCACCGGACGCTCCGCGTTCGGCTCTTGGGACGCAGAGCGTCCCGGGCTGCATTCCCACGCGGGAGCGTGGGAACGATCAATGGGGGTGTATTCAGTAACCTTGTTTTCGATCGATCTCACCCACCATCGACTCGCCCCGTTGATGCCGGCGAATGTTCTCCAGTAACACCCCAAACGCACTTTCCGGCTGGGTCATTGCCGCGATATGCGGGGTCAGCAGAATCTGCGGATGATCCCAAAAAGGATGGTCCGCCGGTGCCGGTTCTTCCTGCAGCACATCGAGTACGGCGCCGCTGAGCTGTCCGCTGTCCAGCGCCTCAAGCAGATCACTTTCCACCAGATGCCCGCCACGTCCCATGTTGATCAGCGCCGCGCCATGGGGAAGTTGCCGGAACAGCCTGCGATCGAGGATGCCCTGGGTCTGTTCGGTCAGTGGCAACACACACAACAGAATGTCGCACTGGCTCAGAAACGCCGGCAGTTGTTCGGCACCGGCATAGCAATCGACGCCCGCGATCCGGTGGGCACTGCGCGCCCAGCCGGACAACGCAAAGCCCAGGGGCTGCAAGGTGGCGAGTATCTGCCGGGCCTGGGTGCCGAGGCCCATGACGCCCACCCGGCGCTTGGCCGCCGGTTGCAGTAAGTGGGCTTGCCAGCACCGCGCCGCCTGTTGCTGGCGATAGCGGAGCATGTCCCGGTGCAGGCTGAGCACCGCGAAACTGGCGTATTCGCACATGCCGCGGGTGATGCCGGGGTCCAGCAGGCGCACCACCGGCAAGCTCGCCGGCAGGCGGCTGAGATCCAGTTGATCGACTCCTGCGGACAAGGCGAACAGCACGTGCAGATTGGGCAGCAGAACCTCGAGATCGTCAGGTGCCTGCCAGGCAGCGAGGTACTGAATGTCCTTGGCGTCGCCGATGTCCGGCCAGGCGCGCCATTCGATATCCGGGGCGTGTTCGGCGAACAGCGCTTTCCACTGTTCGCCGCGCACAGGGTCAGCTTTATAAAGCAGGGCCATGGGCATTTCCTGAAAGGTGAAGGTGCTGTCCAGCATGGCGCAATGACAGAGCAGGATCTGTCGAAAGGGCCGGATTAAACGCGTTGCGCCACGTTCTATTGGCCATGACCCGGCAGAATCGACGGGCTGAAGGAATCTGCCGTTTGGCAGGGTGAAAACAGTCGATCCGAATTTCTCAGGGGGCAAGTTCGGCGTAGTTCGTTTCGCGCAAGCCTTAACCTGAACACCATCGCAACCACTTCCCGGTTGCCGGACTCACGATGGGAAATGCCATGAATAGCAAAGTCGACGAAACCCCTCATTTGCTCCGTCAGCGCGATCAATTCGTGCCACGTGGTCTGATTACCGCTCACCCGTTGGTGATCGATCGGGCCCAGGGTGCCGAGTTGTGGGATGTGGATGGCAAGCGTTACCTGGATTTTGTCGGCGGCATCGGCGTGTTGAACATCGGTCACAACCACTCGAAGGTGGTCGCTGCGGTGCAGGCCCAGTTGCAAAAGGTCTCCCACGCGTGTTTCCAGGTGGTTGCCTATAAGCCTTACCTCGATCTGGCCCAGCGTTTGTGTGAGTTGGTCGGTGGTCAAGAAGCCTATAAAGCGGCCTTTTTCACTTCCGGTGCCGAAGCCGTGGAAAACGCGGTCAAGATCGCCCGCGCCCACACCAACCGCTCGGCAGTGATCGCGTTTCGCGGCGGGTTTCACGGTCGCACCTTGCTCGGCACCACGCTGACCGGCATGAGCCAGCCGTACAAACAGAACTTCGGACCGTTCGCGCCAGAGGTGTTTCATACCCCATATCCGAATACCTATCGCGGTGTCAGCAGCGAGATGGCACTCAAGGCACTGGACGAGTTGCTGGCCACCCAGGTTGCCCCTGAGCGGGTCGCGGCCATCATCATCGAACCGGTGCAGGGCGACGGTGGTTTCCTCTCGGCGCCGGTGGAGTTCCTCCAGGCCTTGCGTGCCCTCACTGAAAAGCACGGCATCGTGCTGATTCTCGATGAAATCCAGACCGGTTTCGGCCGTACCGGCAAGTGGTTCGGTTTCCAGCACGCCGGCATCCAGCCGGACCTGGTGACCGTCGCCAAAAGTCTTGCCGGTGGCTTGCCGCTGTCCGGAGTAGTCGGTAAGGCCGAGATCATGGACGCACCGCTGCCCGGCGGCTTGGGTGGCACCTACGGCGGTAACGCCCTGGCCTGCGCTGCTGCACTGGCGGTGATCGAGGCCTACGAGCAGGAGCAATTGCTGTCCCGTGGCGAAGCCTTGGGCGAGCGTCTGCGTCAGGGGCTGCTGCGCTTGCAGGCCCGCCACCCGCGTATCGGCGACGTGCGAGGCACCGGGTTCATGCTCGCACTCGAATTGATCAAGGATGATGAGGCCCGTAGCCCGGATGCAGACCTGACCCAGCGGCTGATCGATGAAGCCCGGGCAGGCGGCCTGCTGGTGATCAAATGCGGGGTGTACCGCAACGTGCTGCGCTTCCTCGCGCCGCTGGTCACCCGGGAAGAACAGATCGACGAAGCGCTGCGGATTCTTGAAGCGGCACTGGCACGAGTCTTGAACTGAACTCATGCCTGCTCGGGGCGGTGCCGCAGGCTATCGCCCGGGAGCATTTATGGAGCATGAATTGATGGAACGCATCATCGGAGGCTTTGTACACCATGGGGCTGACTGATTATCGAGCACTGCTCATCGATTGCGATGAGGTCCTGGTCGATCGGGACTCGGGTGTCTGGACGGCATTGCAACCGCTGCTCGAAAGCTTGGGCGGTAATCCGGACAAGGAACAGGTGCTGGCCGAGTACGGCGAGGTCGTGCGTGCGCTTTACCCGCGTTTCGGTGAGCTGGGCTTCAGTGGCCTGCTGTGTTTCGCCCATCGCCAGTTGGCCGAGCGCTGGGGGCTGAGGGCCAGTTGGGAGGAGGGCATGAGCTTTGCCCGCTCGGTCACCAGTTGGTCGCTGTTCGAGGATGCGCCCGGCGCGATGTTGTACCTGCGCAAGTTCTATCGCATGCTGGTGCAAGGCGACCGGGATGCCGAAGATCGAGGGCTGCTCTGTGAGCGTTTGGGGATCATGCCCGATGATTTCATTTCACTGGCCAGCGATCCCTTGCTGGATCACGACTGGTTGCAGGCCAATGAGCTTGAAGTCGGGACAATTCTGCAAGTGACCCGGCCATCTGCCGGTCGGCAGGCTGCCACCCATGTGTGCCTGATCTGTCGTGGTCGGGCGAAACACCTTCAGCCTTGCGCCGCGGATTACTGCATAAACAGCATGGCTGATCTGGTGGCTCAGCATCAGCTGTCTTTACGGCGCTGATTTTGCTAGAAGATTGTCCTACAAACGGCAATCAAGAGGTACCCAATGGAAGGTTTAGTGAAACTGGACCGGATCGATATCAGCATCTTGGTTGAGCTGCAGAAAGACGGTCGTATGACCAACGTCAGCCTGGCCGATGCCGTGGGATTGTCGGCAAGCCCCTGTTTGCAACGGGTCAAACGGCTTGAATCGGCCGGGTATATTTCCAGCTACAAGGCTCACCTGAATCTGGCGAAGATCACCGATTCGGTCACGGTCTTCACCGAGATTACGTTGAGCGACCACAAGCGTGAAGACTTCGCCAAGTTCGAATCCAATATCCGTCTGGTGGACGAAGTGCTCGAATGCCATTTGATCAGCGGTGGCTATGATTATCTGGTGCGCTTCATGACCCGCAGCATCCAGCATTACCAGGAAGTGGTCGAAAGCCTGCTGGACAAGAACATCGGCATCTCCAAGTACTTCAGTTACATCGTCATCAAGTCTCCGGTGCTCAAGGACGGCGTGCCGCTGCGCAAATTGCTGCGTCACTGAACTGACTCTGCAAACATCCTCCTGTTATGCAGCTTGCCGCGCCTTTAAAAGAGGCGCGCGACGGGCTGCTTTGACGTACCAATCAATCGGTAGCGTATTTGGAGTGCGCCTCGATAGAGCCTTGGGCCTGCTGGGTCTCTCGTTGCGCCTGATTTTGGTGTGTTTCGCATAAATAGCTGTTTCCGGCCACAAAAATGCTCATCGAGGGCACCGTGTGCAGCGGGTTCGCAACAGCGCTCCCGACGAATGTCGACGTTCCTCAGTCCCAGCTAAGTTTGCCTGCGTAGTCTCTCTCCTGCGCCAATTGCAGCGCTGTTATGGAGACGCACCCCACATGAAGCCGCTTACAAAAGCCGATTGGCTCAACAAAGTCCCCGAAGTGACGCTGTCGTTCTGGGTCATCAAGATCATGTCCACCACCGTGGGTGAAACCGGTGCCGACTTTCTTGCCGTCGATGCGGGTTTAGGACAGGGTTTGACCAGTATCGGCATGGCTGTGCTGCTGGCGATCGCACTGTTCGGGCAACTTCGCACACGCGCCTACACACCCTGGATTTACTGGCTTACCGTGGTGCTGGTGAGCGTTGTCGGGACGCAGATTACCGATGTGCTCACCGACAAGCTGGGCATCAGCCTGTATGCCAGCACGGCCGTATTTTCCGTACTGCTGGCGATCAATTTCATGGTCTGGTTCAGGTTTGAACGCAGCCTGTCCATCAATGAAATCGTCACGCCGCGCCGGGAGTTGTTCTATTGGGCGACGGTGCTGTGCACCTTTGCGCTGGGCACGGCGGCCGGCGATCTGGCCACCGAGGCGCTGGGCCTTGGCTTCACACTGGGCGCTGTGATTTTCGGCGGGCTGATCGCCGGGACTTTCGCCGCCTGGCGCCTGGGTGGCAACACGGTCCTGACTTTCTGGATCGCCTACATCCTGACCCGTCCTTTCGGCGCCTCCCTGGGAGACTTGCTGACTCAAGCCAAGACCTATGGTGGCCTCGGCATGGGCGCGATGTGGACCAGCGCCATTTTCCTCAGTGTCATCCTGATTCTGGTGGCCGCCGCGCAGATGAGCGTCGGCAGTCGCAAACTCGTCACTGAATAACACGTTCAAAAGCCTATCAAGGAATCATCATGGTCTACGTTCAAACCGCCATTCGTAAAGCCGCCATCCTTTCAGCCATCGTCGTATTTGGCCTGGCCGCCGGGTGTTCGAAACCTGCTGACGCCCCAAAAACGAGCGCTACTTCGGGCGCGGCCAGTGTTCAGCAGAGCTCGGCCTCGAAACTGGGCGACCTGTCGGCGTTCCAGAGCATTGCGGCAAACGTCGCCGATCTCGTCGACAAGAACGACTTGCCGGGCGCGAAAACACGTATCAAGGACCTGGAATTGTCCTGGGACTCCGCGGAAGCCGGCATCAAGCCTCGTGCTGCCAGTGACTGGCATGTACTGGACAAGGCCATTGACCTTGCACTTGAGGCCTTGCGCGCCAGCACCCCGAAACAGAGCGACTGCAAGGCGGCAATGGATGATTTGCTGAAAACCTTCAATACGCTGCAAGGAAAAAAATGACGGCAAGAAGCGAAGGGGACGGCTTTCAATCCAGATAAATCGCTTCGCGCACGCTTGAACAGGTGATTCAATGCGGGCTCGACACTCACGCAGGTATACCCGCGTGAGTGTCGAGCCTCACTTATCACCGGAGAGGGCCATGCGGATATTGCTGGTCGAAGACGATCCCATGATCGGGGATGCGATCCAGGGCGCGCTGACGGATGCCAGTTACGCCGCCGACTGGGTCAGGGATGGGCTGACCGCCCTTACTGCGCTGGACACTCAACATTATGACCTGGTGCTGCTTGACCTTGGCCTGCCCGGCAAGGACGGCCTTGCGGTATTGAGCAGCATTCGTGCCGGCAACAACGGCGTTCCACTGCTGATCATTACTGCCCGCGACAGCCTCGACGATCGCTTGCGCGGCCTCGATGGCGGCGCTGACGACTACCTGCTCAAACCCTTTGAAATGGCGGAATTGCTGGCCCGCATGCGTGCCGTTCTGCGCCGCAAAGGTGGCAGCGCGTTACCCGTGTTCAGCAACGGCGTGGTGTCGCTGGACCCGATCTCGAAACAAGCCAGCACCGAAGAAAATCCCGGCGTCCAGCTCTCCAGCCGTGAGTTCTCGCTGCTGCAGGCGCTGTTGATCAGGCCGGGCGCAATTCTTTCGCGCAGCGATCTCGAAGACCGTATCTATGGCTGGGGCAATGAAGTGGAAAGCAATGCGGTGGAGTTCCTGATCCATGCACTGCGTCGCAAGCTGGGTAGCCACATCATCAAGAATGTCAGGGGTATGGGATGGATGGTTTCAAAAAGCGACTGAGCGAGTCAGTCCAACTCAGGCTGTCCGTTTCCCTGTCGCTGGTCATCCTGATCGTCGCTATCGTGGCCGGTATTTTCGCCTTCGTCTCTGCCTTCGATGAAACCCTCGAAATGCAGGACAATACCTTGCGTCAGGTGGCCGCGCTGTTCGAGCGTCAGCAGATGACGCTGGCCTATCCGCAGCACGGCGGGGGTATCGAGGGCGACGATGAAGAATCCAGGGTCATCATTCAGCACCTGACCGATGGCAGCAAGGCGTCGGGCAACGTTGATGCCGGGGCACCGCTGCCACTGCCGACCACGCTGGTCGATGGGCTGTCGACGCTGGAAGTCGGTGGCGAACCGTTTCGTGTGTTGGTCAAGACCATGAAAAGTGGCGAACGCATCGCCGTCGCGCAGGAAACCGGCGTGCGCGACAAGGACGCCCGCGAGAGCGCCTGGCGCGGCCTGCTGCCGTTTTTCATCCTGTTTCCCGTGCTCTTGCTGGTGGTTGCCGATCTGGTGCGCAAGCTGTTTCGACCCATCGCGGTACTGGCTTGTGAAATCGACCAGCGCGGCGAGCAGGAACTGCACCCCATTGACGAGAACCATCTGCCTGCCGAAATCCGCCCCTTCGTGCTGGCCATCAATCGATTACTCAACCGTGTGGCTCAGTCGATGGAAACCCAGCGCCGCTTCGTCGCCGACGCTGCCCACGAACTCCGATCGCCGCTGACGGCGCTGTCCCTGCAAGCCGAACGCCTGGCTGGCGCAGAGATGTCGACTCTGGCCCGGGAGCGTCTGTTTCCGTTGCGGCGGGGGATCGAGCGCGGCAAGAATCTCATTGATCAACTGTTGGCGTTGGCCACCGCACAATCGACCTCGATGCTGCCCACATCGCCGGTTTCCGTGCATGGTGTCTATCGTCGCGTGCTGGAGGACCTGCTGCCGCTGGCCGAAATCAAGCAGATCGACATCGGCGTCGAGGACGAACAGGATGTGCAGGTGCTGATCAATGAGATCGACCTGCTCGCCGTGGTCAAGAACCTGGTCGATAACGCCATTCGCTACACACCTGTGGGCGGGCGGGTGGACCTTTCGGTGGGCATGGAGGTGGGCGGGGCGCTGTTGCAGATCAGGGACTCCGGCCCCGGGATTGCGGCTGAGGAACGGGAGCGTGTATTCGATCCGTTTTATCGCAGCCTGGGGAGCCATGAGGTGGGGTCCGGATTGGGACTGTCCATCGTCAAGGCGATAGCGGATCGCAACGGGGCACGGATCCGCCTGGGATTTTGCGATGAGACGGGAAGAAGCGGGTTGTGTGTTTCGGTGTGGTTGCCGTCAGCGATCACCCGCAGAGCCCCCGTCGTCGCCCGTCTGTAGGAGCGGATTCATCCGCGAAAAGAACACATGGCTGGCCCATATACCCCTTCGGCCAGCTCTGGATACTCATACAAGGATCAACCCATGCTTTTAAGCAAACGCGATCAGGCGCGAATCGAGCGTCGCCTGGTGGCTACCCTGACCGAGGCTTGTGAGACGGCCAAAGCGGAAATTACAGGGTTCTCCTGGCTGACCCACGAGGTGGATTACACGGTGTTCCCCGCCAGCCTGATGGTTACCTGGATCTTCGACACGCAGGTCAACAAGAGCCAGGCCCTGGCCAGCGGGCGAGGTGAGCGCATGGTCGAACTGACTGCCGCGGCGTTCAGTGACGCGGATATTGTCGTCAGTCCGGTCTCGGCCCACGTGCAATTTGACACTGAAGAGCAATGTCAGCGCGCCAATGCCGGAAACTGGCAGCAACGCCTGGCGCGCAAGCGCTCGACTCGAGGTTGACGCATGGCCAAAGATATCGAAAACCCGTGTATTGCCGTTTGTCAGCTGCGCGGTGAGCTGTGTGTGAGTTGTGGCCGCACCAAGGAGGACATCAGAAAATGGAAGCGCATGAAGCGCCCCGAAAAGATGGCCGTCGTGCAACGAGCGAGCCTGCGCCTGCAAAGTCTGCAAAAAAAGAACGCGTGAGCCGCTGGCTTCATCGCGGATAAGCCATCCGACACTGGAACCGTTTCAGTCGTGCAACAGTCCCGAACTGTATTGATTGAAACTGTTACCCAGCGTTGCCCCCCCAACATTCAGCTTGGGGTTACTGGTGTCAGACTGACGGCAACTCTCTGAAAAACAAGTGCTGGTAGTCATTCCAGAGCAGGCGCTCAACAATAAAGTGCTGACCATTAAAAAAACTTTGACGTGATTCAACTTCATTTTTCAGTCTCGCCTGGCTGGAAGCTACACAATGCATGATCCGATAACCTTCCGAACGCCGCCACATACCCTGCCGTTGTTCCAACCTGTCGCAGGAGTGGCGCAGCATTAGCGTCGAACGCATGGCTGTTGGAGTTTGGTACAGGTTCTGTATTTTTCGTATTTCTTCATCGGGATCCTGTCGGCCAGCAGGGCACACAATCGTGCTCTGCCTTGGCCTGTCTCCCGTGGCGAGTGCTACAGGCTGCCTTCGACGTCTTCCAGACTGAACGTCTCGGTGTGGTCGTTATAGGAAAAAATTTCAGCGTATCGTCCCCAGCTGATTACGCTTTCCAGTGTTTCTTCCACAAAAGCTTCACTGAGTGAATCTTCCAGTTCCTGCTCGAAACGTACACGTGGCGCCCAGTGCCCGTGCCGTTCCTGCAATACCTGTCGGATTCGCGCGGCCAATGGCACCTGTCTGAGCAGATGTTCCGCGAACATGACTTTGCGTTCCTGGGTGCCGTACTCGGCGAACAGCTTGCCAGCCTCGGTGAGTGTGATCTCGGCACCCTTGAGTTCAGCAAACCCCAGATGTTCCAGCATCTCTGCCACCGGGAACAAATCGTCCACTTCCAGCAACAACCGCTCTGCAACGTTCGGCAAGCCTGCATGGCCGTTATAGGGTTCGGCCGCCAGTGCTTCGATCAGGCCAGCCATCAGGTTGGTTGAGACATCTGGCAACTGACTGCCCACCTGCAGTTCGGCCTTGCCGGTCTTGGCGTCGGCACTTCGCCGGTTGGTCATCAATGCATAGATGTCATCGACCATCTTGCGAAAGGGCTTATCCAGACGGTTGCGTGGGTGGGCGAACGGCACCTTGATTTCCGCCACAACCCGCCCGGGATTTGACGACAAGACCAGAATACGGTCGCACATCAATACCGCTTCTTCGATATTGTGAGTCACGATCAGGATGGATTTGATCGGTAGCTGCTCCCCGCTCCACAAATCCAGCAAATCGGTTCTAAGCGTTTCTGCCGTCAGTACATCCAGGGCAGAGAAAGGCTCGTCCATCAATAACAAGGTGGGGTTGACCACCAGGCCTCGGGCGAAGCCCACCCGTTGACGCATCCCGCCGGACAGCTCACGCGGGTAGGCGTTTTCAAACCCGTCAAGGCCGATCAGGTCAATCGCGGCCAGCGCGCGCTTGCGCGCAGCTTTTGGTTCTACCTGCAGCGCCTGGAGACCGGCCTCTACGTTTTCCAGTACGGTCAGCCACGGAAACAGGGCAAAGGTCTGAAAGACCATGGCCACACCTTCAGCGGGACCCGACAACAATGAGCCGTTGTATCGGACCTCGCCAGAGGTGGATTGTATAAGGCCGGCGATGATGCGCAGCAACGTCGACTTACCCGAGCCGGAGCGGCCCAGCAGGCCCACAATCTCGCCTTCGCGCAGGGTCAGGTCAACGTTGCTAAGAACTTGCCGCTCATCCTTGCCATTGCCAAAGCCCTTGCTCACCTTGGTGAGCGAGTAGATTTCGGAGGCTGCGCTGGAGTATTCGGTATGGCTATTCATGAGACCGACTCGGGTTAATTCAAACGGAGTTTGTTTTCAGCAATGGCGTACATCGGTCGCCACACCAAACGATTGAAGGCCACGACAAACAGCGACATGACCACCACGCCCAAGGTGATTTTCGGAAAATCGCCGGCCGCCGTGGTTTGCGCGATATAGGCACCCAAGCCATGTGCCACCACCTTGTCTTGTCCCCATGAAACGAACTCGGAAACGATACTGGCGTTCCAGGCCCCGCCAGAGGCGGTAATCGCCCCGGTCACATAATACGGGAAGATGCCGGGGAGCATTACTTTGCGCCACCACTGCCAGCCGCGGATGCGGAAATTGGTAGCCGCCTCTCTGAAGTCATTCGGAAACGCACTGGCGCCGGCAATCACGTTGAACAGAATGTACCACTGAGTACCCAGCACGATCAGTGGGCTCAGCCAGATATCCGGGTTCAACTTGTAGTGCAGGATCACGATGACAAACACTGGAAACAACAGGTTGGCCGGGAACGCCGCAAGGAACTGGGCCAAGGGCTGGATTTTTTCCGCAAGGTGCGGACGCAGACCAATCAGCACCCCAAGTGGAACCCAAATGAGTGACGCGACGGCAATCAGCAGAACCACCCGCAACAGCGTGATCAAGCCCAGACCGAGCACATGCCAGAGCTCTGCAAAGGTCGCTTCGCTGCTGACGTAGAGCACTATGTGGTACAGCGCGTAGAGGGCGAGCGCAGTAATCAGCCCGCCCCAGACCCAGTCAATGATTCGTGAGGTTGCCGGGCTCGTGTTCATCGCTATGGCCTGGGCTCGTGGCAAGCTCAGGCGCATGTGGCCAATGCGGGTCATGGCGCGGACAAAAGGTCGTAACAGACGCTGAATGACCCGGGTGCGCTGGATCAGATTCAGCACCCAGGACTCCGGTGCGCCGCCCTGGGAGGCCGTGTCTTCCATACGGAACTTGTCCGCCCATGCCACCAGCGGCCGAAACAGGAACTGGTCATAGATCAGGATGACCACAATCATCGCCAGAATGACATAGCCCACCGCATGCATGTCGCGCTGTTCAATGGCGGTCGCCAGATAGGAGCCCACGCCTGGCAGCGTGATGGTCTTGTCACCCACGGTGATGGCTTCAGAGGCAACCACAAAGAACCAGCCCCCGGACATGCTCATCATCATGTTCCAGACCAACCCCGGTATGGCGAACGGAACGTCCAGCTTCCAGAATTTTTGCCAGCCGGAAAGCTGCAGGCTGCTGGATACCTCTTCCAGATCACGGGGCAGCATGCGCAGTGACTGGTAGAAACTGAAGGTCATGTTCCAGGCCTGGCTGGTGAAGATGGCAAAAATGGCGGCGCATTCCGCGCCCAGTACTCGTCCTGGAAACAGCAACAGAAAAAACGTCACGGTAAACGAGATGTAGCCTAGAACCGGCACCGATTGCAGGATATCCAGTACCGGCACGAGCAATTTCTCTGCCCGCCGGCTTTTGGCAGCCAACGTACCGTAAACCAGGGTGAATATCAGCGAGGCAACCATTGCCGCGAGCATGCGCAATGTAGTGCGTACCGCATATTCGGGCAGGTTGGCCGGATCCAGCGAAATAACCTGGCTCTGCAAGGTCGAAATCGGCGCCCATGTCTCACGCGCACCGATCGAGAAAAACAGCAAAAAGCCGACAACCAGCGGCAGGGCTACCAGATCCCAGCGATTGGGCAGCAGCCGCCTTGCCGTAGCCGGGATGTAATGACGGAATACCTTTTTCATGTTCAGCGATTCCAGCAGCGTTCTGAGTGTGGTTCGTGACCACAGGTCAACACCTTCCAGAGTACAAACGCACGAAACTGCGCAGCAGAGGCAGTCTAAGCACAGCACACTCTAGAGCAGTGGTAAAAAAAACGACGGAGGGAGGCCACGCAAATGAACGCTACAGGGCAGTTGCCGGGGGAGCGGCCGAGTTACTCAGTGGTACAGACTGCTGAATAATGTCGCGCACCGGTTACGCCGTGTTCGGCATCCCATACATGGCCCACCGAGAATGGGCAGGATCCACGACTGGAGTCTCCTTTGGCGGGGTTGAAATGGGTATTGAGGCTGGAAAAGCGAAACCGCACCCTGACGCTAACGTCATCAAGCCATTGGCTTGGGTGTTGCGTGTGTTGCAGCTGCCAGCAGGCCAGGCGCCAATGAATCGCTTTTCAGGGCGGGATTATACGTATCAAAATATTACAGAAGTGTAAAATTCACATAACTTTTGAATATTAAAGGATCGCGCTCTGCACAGCGTCTGGTTCGGCTCTGCGCACTGTGCGTATCCATTGTCAGCCGTCGGGGTGCCCCTCATCGCAGCGACCCGCAAACGCTTCCAGGGAGGCGATGTCAGCACCGTGCTCGCGTGGGCGCAGCTCGACCCTGGGCAGTTCTGCACCTGCGGCGCGCCAGTGCGCCAGGAAGACTTCCTCGACCCCGTCCGGCCAGGCCAGGGCATCCAGCACGCGGATCTTGCGGGCCAGACCGGGTAGCGCGGTATCGAGTTCGGACAGGGGCGCTGTGCTCACGCAAACCTCCTTGGGGGACGAGGATCAGTTTTCCCAAACTCAGGCTCTGCCAGAGCATCGTGTTGCGGCTGGAGTCCAAGAGATTGCCCGCCTGGCGGGTGTGCGAGTCCGATGGTTGTGATTTAGCCGGTCGAGCAGGCTGAAACTGTCCTACAGTCTTTTGGCTGTCGGCCATCCGACACGACATTTACTTACCTTAAAACAAGAGAATCGACTCATGAATTTCGAGCCCCTTGCCAAATCATTTATTGCCACGGCACTCGCTCTTGGATTCACCTGTGCACAAGCAGCTTCGCAAGCCCCGGTCGCTGCCGAGAATGGCATGGTGGTCACGGCCCAGCATCTGGCCACCCACGTCGGCGTCGATGTGCTCAAGGACGGCGGCAACGCAGTCGATGCGGCGGTGGCGGTCGGTTATGCGCTGGCAGTGGTTTACCCCGCTGCGGGCAACATCGGCGGTGGCGGTTTCATGACCATCCAGTTGGCCGATGGCCGCAAGACTTTCCTCGACTTCCGCGAAAAGGCGCCCCTGGCAGCCACCGCGAACATGTATCTCGACAAGGATGGCAATGTCGTCCCGGACCTCAGTACAAAGGGACACCTGGCAGTCGGCGTCCCGGGAACCGTTTCAGGCATGGAGCTGGCGCTGAAGAAATACGGCACGATGAAGCGTGCCGATGTCATTGCACCAGCCATCAAATACGCCGAGGACGGCTTCGTGCTTGAACAGGGCGACGTCGATCTATTCGAAACCGCGACCGACGTCTTCAAGAAAGACATGCACGACTCGGGCGCGATTTTCCTGAACAAAGGTGAGCCGATGCAGGCCGGCCAGAAGCTGGTGCAAAAGGACCTGGCCAAGACGCTACGGGAAATCTCCAGTAAGGGGGCTGAGGGCTTCTATAAGGGCTGGGTTGCCCAGGCTATCGTCGACTCGAGCAAGGCCGGCAAGGGCCTCATCACGCAAGCCGACCTTGATAAGTATCAGACCCGCGAACTCGCGCCGATCGAGTGCGACTACCGTGGCTACCACGTCGTCTCCGCACCGCCGCCGAGCTCGGGTGGGGTCATTATTTGCGAGATCATGAACATCCTCGAAGGCTATCCGATGCCCAACCTGGGCTTTCACTCGGCTCAGGGGCTGCACTATCAGATTGAAGCCATGCGTCACGCCTATGTTGACCGCAACAGCTATCTAGGCGACCCCGACTTCGTCAAGAACCCGCTGGCGCACCTGCTGGACAAGGATTATGCGGCTAAGCTGCGCGCCGCTATCGCCCCGCAAAAAGCCGGTATTTCCCGCGAGATCAAACCTGGAGTGGCGCCTCACGAGGGTAACAACACCACGCATTACTCGATCGTCGACAAATGGGGCAACGCGGTCTCGGTGACCTACACCCTCAACGATTGGTTTGGTGCAGGGGTCATGGCCAGCAAGACCGGCATCATCCTCAACGACGAAATGGACGACTTCACCTCCAAGGTCGGCGTGCCCAACATGTACGGTCTTGTGCAAGGGGAAGCGAACGCTATCGCCCCAGGCAAAGCCCCACTGTCCTCAATGAGCCCGACGATCGTCACCAAGGACGGCAAAACACTCATGGTCGTCGGTACGCCAGGCGGCAGCCGGATCATCACTGCGACCTTGCTGACGATCCTCAACGTCATCGACTACAAGATGAATATTCAGGAAGCGGTCGATGCGCCACGATTCCATCAACAGTGGTTGCCTGAAGAGACTAATCTTGAAACGTTCGCCGTCAGTGCTGATACCCAGAAAATCCTCGAAAGCTGGGGACAAAAGTTCATCGGCCCGCAGAACGCCAACCATGTCGCGGCGATATTGGTCGGGGCACCTTCGCTCGGCGCAAAACCGGTCGGCAAAAACCGTTTCTACGGCGCGAACGATCCGCGTCGCAACACGGGCCTGTCACTGGGCTACTAAGTGATGTGAAGCCCTGTTTCAGGGCTTCGTTGAGCGGCGCAAGTTCAGCCTGATCGCGTTGAACCTGCGTCGCGTGCAACAAGAGTGCTTGTTATCGGGAACAGCGGAACCAGTCCGCGCGGCACAAGTCTGGTGTCAAACACACGTTAAAAAGAGGTAGCGGTCATGCCATTCATGCTTGATTCTCCCGCTTTTCATGCCCAAGGTCCGATACCGGCGCAATACAGCTGTGAAGGCCGGGATGTTTCTCCGCCGTTGGCCTGGAGCGGTGTCCCCCCAGGCACCCAGAGTCTGGCGCTGATCGTGGACGACCCGGACGCGCCGGACCCCGCTGCCCCCAGGATGACCTGGGTGCATTGGGTGCTCTATAACCTGCCCGCGGCGACAACCGAGTTGCCCGAAGACCTGCGCATGCTGCCGCCCGGCACGCTGCCGGGGCTCAACGACTGGCAGAAAACCGGCTACGGCGGCCCTTGTCCGCCTATCGGCAACCATCGGTATTTTCACAAGCTCTACGCGCTGGACACGGTCTTGCCGGACCTGAAGCTGCCGACCAAAGCCCAACTCGAAAGCGCAATGCGCGGCCATGTACTGGCAAAGGCCGAGCTGATTGGCACCTATCGTAAAATGAGGTGAGCGCAGGAGCTGCCGAAGGCTCGGGCCGCATTCGGACGATCTTTGGCTGACGGCTTTTGTGTAGGAGCAGCCGGTCGACGCTCGATTGGTCCGGGCGGCGTTCCGACGATGGACTCAAGGGCGACGCGTTTATTCAGAAAGCACGCGTTATCGTTAACGTCCATCGCGAGCGAGCTCGGCTCCTACAGTCGGCCGTGGTAAGTCCATCGTCGGAACGCCGCCCGGACCAATCGAGCGTCGACCGGCTGCTCCTACAGACGGCCGTGGTAAGCCGCTGCGAAAATTTCTGCCGCGCCATTTCGTGTCAATGGCAGCGGGTTGCCGCCGGCGCAGGGGTCGACAATCGCCATGTCCGCGATCAGATCGGCCTGCCGATCATCCACTCCCAGCTCAACCAGCGTATGCGGCACGCCAATGTCCTTGCGCAGCTTGAGGACGAAGGCCAGAAAGCTGTCGAAACCCGGGGTGGGCAGACGCAGATAAGCTGCCAGGCGGGTGATGCGTTCCTCGATGGCTGGGCGATTGAACTTCAGGACATAGGGCATGAACGTGGCATTGGTCATGCCGTGATGGGTGTCGTACAGGGCGCCGACCGGGTGCGCGAGTGCGTGCATCCCGCCCAGCCCTTTCTGGAATGCGGTGGCGCCCATCGCGGCAGCCGCCAGCATGTGCGCTCGCGCATCGAGGTCGGAGGGTGTGTGGACTGCCCGTACCAGTGCATTGGCCACCAGGCGCATGCCTTCCACCGCGATACCTTCGGCCATGGGATGAAAACCGGGGGCGCAGTACGACTCCAGGCAATGGGCAAAAGCATCCATGCCCGTGCCGGCGGTGACTTTTGCCGGCATGCCGACGGTGAGGGCCGGGTCGCTGATCACCACCCGCGGCATCATCTTCGGGTGGAAGATGATGCGTTTGGTGTGCGTACGCTCGTCGATGATCACCGCCGCACGGCCCACCTCGGAACCGGTACCGGCGGTGGTCGGCACCGCGATGATCGGGGCGATACTGCTTTCGTCGGCACGTGTCCAGTAGTCGCCGATGTCTTCGAAATCCCAAACCGGTCGGGTCTGGCCGCTCATGAAGGCGATGAGCTTGCCCATATCCAGGCCGCTGCCACCGCCGAAGGCGACCACGCCATCGTGTTTCCCGGTATGCCAAGCCTGGAGCCCACCCGCCAGATTGGCTTCCACCGGATTGGGCTTGAGGTCACAAAACAGCGCTACACCGAGGCCCGCAGCGCGCAAGGAGTCCAGCGTTGCCGTGGTGATCGAGGAACGTGCCAGGCCACTGTCTGTGACCAGCAACGGTCGCTGGATACCTTGACTGCGGCAGATCTCGGCCAGCTCGGCGATGCGGCCGACACCGAAGCGGATGCTTGTGGGGTAGTTCCAGTTCGCGGTCAGGCTCATGTTCAGATCTCGTGGCGCAGATGGAAGGATTTTGCTCGAGTCAGGTTTTCGTAGCCAATGCGCGACAGCGTTACGCCGCGCCCGCTGTCCTTCACTCCGGTCCAGGCCAGGGCCGGGTCCAGATAGTCGCAGCGATTCATGAAAACGGTGCCGGTTGCGATCTCGTCGCCCAGGCGTTCGGCGGCGGCGAGATCTTGCGTCCAGATGGAGGCGCTGAGCCCGAACGCACTGTCGTTCATCAAGGTGATGGCTGCCTCGTCGCTGGCAACCGGCATGATCCCGACCACCGGGCCAAAACTCTCCTCGCGCATCACCGACATGTTATGGGTGACGTCCACTAACACCTGCGGCGCGAGGTAGGCGCTGCCGGGCGCGTCGGCGGCAAAAGCCTTTGGATCGATCAGTGCACTGGCCCCCAGTGCCAGTGCTTCGGCGATCTGCCGGCGAACGGATTCGGCGGCGCTCGGTGTCACCAGCGGGCCCAGTGTGGTGGCTTCGTCCAGTGGGTTGCCCAGCACGTATTGGCGAGTCAGGGCGACGAAGCGTTCGACAAAGGCCGGGTAGATTTTTTTATCGACATAGATCCGCTCGATGGCACAGCAGCTCTGCCCGCTGTTGAAGAAGCTGCCGTCCACCAGGTTCTCCACCGCATGCTCAAGGTTGGCGTCTGCGCGGACATAGGCCGGGTCTTTGCCGCCGAGTTCCAGCCCCAGGCCGAGGAAGCGTCCCATGGCGGCGACTTCCATGGCCTTGCCGGCGTCCACCGAACCCGTGAAGTTCACCTGCTGCACGCTTCCTGAGGCGATGATCGCGGCGGTCTGCCCATGATCGAGCAGCAGGTTGTGGAACAGGCCTTCGGGCAGATTGGCGCGGCGAAACGCCTCGGCGAAGCGCTCACCCACCAGCAGCGTTTGCGTGGCGTGCTTGAGGATGACGCTGTTGCCGGCCATCAGCGCCGGGATGATCGAATTCACCGCAGTAAGGTAGGGGTAGTTCCAGGGCGCGATGACCAGCACCGTACCCACCGGTTCGCGTTTGATATGGCGCCGAAAACCCGCGAGAGGGGCGGGTGCTACCGCCGCCAGGGCTTCAGGCGCAATGGCGATCATGTGCCGTGCGCGTTCTTCGAAGCCGCGCAGCTCGCCAGCGCCAAAGCGGACCGGGCGGCCCATCTGCCAGGCCAGCTCCGGCACGATTTCGGCGCTCATCGCCAGCATCGAGTCCACGGCGGCACTGCAACAGGCTGCGCGTTCGCTCAGCGGCCGGCGCTTCCATTGCGCCTGGGCGGCGCCGGCAGCCGCCAGAGCCTGCTCGATCTGCGCCGCCTCGGTGCGGCGGCGTTCGGCGTAGACCCGGCCATCGACCGGTGAGATGAGTTGAATCATTGCGGTCATGACTTTCTCGATAATGGATAGCTCAATAATGGATAGCTCAATAATGAATAGCTCAATAGCGCTCAAAGCCGCGCTGCAGTTCCCAGTCGGTTATCCGCCGGTCGTATTCTTTCTGTTCCCAGTCGGCGGTATGCACGTAGTGGTTGACCACCTCATCACCGAATGCCTCGCGCAACATGGTCGAGGCCCGCAGCGCGGCGCAGGCATCGCGCAGGGTCTTGGACACTTCAGGCAAGTGCTCGTCGAGGTAGGCATCGCCCTCAAAGGGCGGCGCAAGGCTGAGTTTCTCGTCGATGCCGGCCAGACCCGCGGCGATCAAGGCGGCGAAGGCCAGATAGGGGTTGAGGTCGGCGCCGCCGATACGGCATTCGATGCGGATGGCTTTGCTGCCCTCTGCACACAAGCGAAAGCCCGCGGTGCGATTGTCCCGACTCCACACCGCCCGCGTCGGCGCGAAGGTGCCGGCCTGAAAACGCTTGTACGAATTGATGTAGGGCGCGAGAAAACAGGTGATGTCGTTGGCGTATTTGAGCTGCCCGGCCACCCACGAGCACATCAGCCTGGACATGCCAAACTTGGCCTTGGGGTCAAAGAACAGGGGCTTCCTGGTATTTTTGTCCCACAGCGAATTGTGTATATGGCTGCTGGAGCCCGCGGCGTCATAGCGCCACTTGGCCATGAACGTGATCGCCTTGCCCTGCAGTTGCGCGATCTCTTTGCAGGCGTGCTTGATGATGACGTGGTGGTCGGCCATGGTCAGGGCGTCGGCATACCGGATGTTGATCTCTTCCTGGCCCGGCCCCCATTCACCCTTGGAGTTTTCCACGGGAATGCCTGATGCCTGCAGGTGTTTGCGAATCGCTCGAAGCACCGGCTCCTCGCGGGTGGTCTGCAGGATGTTGTAATCCTCGATGTAGTGGCCGGCGGTCTTCGGGTTGCGGTAGTTGCGCTCGTGGATAGCCTCGTAACTCTCGTCGAACAGATAGAACTCCAGCTCGGAGGCGAACATGCCGCTGTAGCCGCGCTCGCGCAGTCGCTCGACCTGCTTTTTCAGGATCGCCCGCGGGCTGTGGGGCAGGTCCCGCCTGTGGTGATGATCGAGCACGTCGCAGAGCACCAGCGCCGTGCACTCAAGCCAGGGCACGCGACGCAGCGTGGCCATGTCGGGTTTGAGCACAAAATCGCCATAACCTTTGCTCCAACTGGCAGCGGCGTATCCCGGCACCGGCTCCATGTCGATGTCGTCGGCCAGCAGGTAATTGCAGCAGTGGGTTTCTTCATGGCCGCTGTCGATGAAAAACTCGACCTGGAATCGCTTGCCGACCAGTCGCCCCTGCATATCGACCATGCAGACCAGCACGGTATCGATTTCACCGCAGGCGGCGGCGAGCTTGAGTTCTTCAAAGCTGAGGAGGGGCTCGGTCATCACGTCAGTCCTGCGTGAAATGCTTGGGCCTGTCTGAAATAGCTGTTGCAGACGCTCTTCAGAAAACCCAAAACCTGCCGGAGCGAGCATCATGAGCAATGAGCTGCTGAAAGCTTAGCCTACTGTTGCTGCGCGCAAGTTTTGGGGGAGCGAAACCCGACGAATCAGGAGCAGATCCAGAAGCTAAAATGACATTCAAGAGGGGGCCGTGCAGCTGTTGAGTCGGGTGACTCAGCATCATGGCCCGAGCGCCGGTCGCACCCTGGAGTGGCACCATGAGTGAATTCGTCAAGGTCGCCTGCGTGGGCGATATCGAACCCGGTACCGGCAAGACCGTGAACCTTGGGGGAACGCCCGTCGCGCTGTTCAATGTGGACGGCCAGTATTTCGCCATCAACAACAGCTGCCCGCACGAGGACGGCCCGCTGGGCGAAGGCACGCTTTGCGGCAGCGTCGTGACGTGCCCCATACACGCCTATGAGTTCGACGTGATCAGCGGCGAATGCCTCACGGAATCGGCTTATCGGGTCGAACAGTTCGAGGTTCGGCTGGACGGCGACGACATCCTGGTGCGCGAGCCGGCAGAGACTTGAGCACTGCGGGCTGCGCGGGCTGCGCGGGCTTAGGGCTGGGGGCTGCAGGCTGCGGGCCTTGTAGGAGCCGAGCTTGGTCCGGGCGGCGTTCCGACGATGGCGATATCAAGGACGCCATCGCCGGCAAGCCGTGCTCCTACAGGTTTTGCGTACCCCCGTTCGGACGATCTTGGCGATCTCGCACGCGCCGCAAGGGAGTATAGTAAAAAGATCAATTCGTCCTGCCAGACGCAGGAGGAGTCAGCGATGAGCACTGACAATGCCAGGATCCGCGAACTCAGCAGCCGGGCGTACAAGTACGGCTTCGTCACCGATTTGGAGAGCGACGCCGCCCCGCGCGGGCTCAACGAAGACGTCATCCGCCTGATCTCGGTGAAGAAGAACGAGCCGCAGTGGCTGCTCGACTGGCGCCTGAAAGCGTACCGCCACTGGCTGACGATGCGCGAGCCAACCTGGCAGAACGTCCATTACGAGCCCATCGACTACCAGGACATCATCTATTACTCGGCGCCCAAGCCGAAAACGCCGGGGCCCAATAGCCTCGACGAGGTCGACCCCGAGCTGCGCGAGATGTTTGGCAAGCTCGGCATCTCGCTCGCCGAGCAGGAGCGCCTGACAGGCGTGGCGGTGGACGCTGTGGTCGATTCGGTCTCGGTGGCGACTACTTTCAAGCACAAACTGGCCGAAGTCGGCGTGATCTTCTGCTCCTTCTCCGAAGCCGTGCAGAACCATCCGGAGCTGGTACGCAAGTACCTGGGTTCGGTCGTCCCCTACAGCGACAACTTCTTCGCCACACTGAACTCGGCGGTGTTTTCCGACGGCTCCTTCTGCTACGTGCCCAAGGGCGTGCGCTGCCCAATGGAACTGTCGACCTACTTTCGCATCAACGCCGCGGATACCGGCCAGTTCGAGCGCACGCTGATCGTCGCCGAGGAGGGCGCCTACGTGAGCTACCTGGAGGGCTGCACCGCGCCGATGCGCGACAAGAATCAGCTGCACGCGGCGGTGGTCGAGCTGGTCGCGCTGGACAACGCCCAGATCAAGTACGCCACGGTGCAGAACTGGTACCCGGGTGATGCAGACGGGGTCGGCGGCATCTTCAACTTCGTCACCAAGCGCGGCAAGTGCGCAGGCGCGCACTCGAAAATTTCCTGGACTCAGGTCGAAACCGGTTCCGCCATCACCTGGAAGTATCCGGGGGTGATTCTCCAGGGCGACTATTCGGTCGGCGAGTTCTACTCGGTCGCCCTGACGACCAACCACCAGCAGGCGGACACGGGCACCAAGATGATCCACATTGGCCGGCACACG
Source organism: Pseudomonas sp. GW821-FHT01E05 (assembly GCF_059422425.1). Classification (NCBI taxonomy): domain Bacteria; kingdom Pseudomonadati; phylum Pseudomonadota; class Gammaproteobacteria; order Pseudomonadales; family Pseudomonadaceae; genus Pseudomonas; species Pseudomonas sp. GW821-FHT01E05. The sequence continues at coordinate 133,511 of NZ_JBWKWW010000008.1, read as the reverse complement.
CGCAGCACTATCCTCTCCAAGGGGATCTCAGCCGGCCATGGGCAGAACACCTACCGCGGCCTGGTGAAAATCCTGAAGGCCGCGACCGGCGCCCGCAACCATACGCAGTGCGACTCCCTGCTGCTGGGCAGCCAGTGTGGCGCGCACACCTTCCCCTATGTCGAGGTGAAGAACCCGAGCGCCCAGGTCGAACACGAAGCCTCCACCTCGAAGATCAGCGATGAGCAGCTCTTCTACTGCCGGCAGCGCGGCATCAGCGCTGAGGACGCGGTGCCGATGATCGTCAACGGCTTCTGCCGCGAGGTGTTCAAGGAACTGCCGATGGAGTTCGCGGTGGAAGCCCAGAAACTGCTGGGCGTGAGCCTGGAGGGCTGCGTGGGCTGAGGCCCGGGGTGGAGCATGCTCGAGATCAACAATCTGCACGCCAGCGTCGAGGGCCGTGAAATCCTGCGGGGTATCACGTTGCGGGTCGACGCCGGCGAGGTGCACGCGATCATGGGGCCTAACGGCTCGGGTAAAAGCACGCTGGCCCAAGTGCTGGCGGGCTTTGATACCTATGAGGTCAGCGGCGAGGTGCTCTACGAGGGCCAGGATCTGCTCGCCATGGCGCCGGAAGAGCGCGCGGTCGCCGGCATCTTCCTTGCGTTCCAGTACCCGGTCGAGATCCCTGGCGTCGGCAACCTCTACTTCCTGCGCACCGCCCTCAACGCCGTGCGCAAGCAGCGCGGACTCGAGGAGCTCGACGCGCTGGATTTTCTCGCGCTCGCCAAGGAGCGCATGGCGCTGGTCGAGATGGACCAGAGCTTCATGAACCGCTCCGTCAACGTGGACTTTTCGGGTGGCGAGAAGAAGCGCAACGAGATCTTCCAGATGGCGATTCTGGAACCCAAACTGGCCATCCTCGACGAGACCGACTCGGGCCTCGACATCGACGCGCTGCGGATAGTCGCGGCCGGCGTCAACGCGCTGCGGAGCAAGGATCGCGCGCTGCTGGTCATCACCCACTACCAGCGATTGCTCGACTACATCGTCCCGGATCGCGTCCACGTCATGGCCAACGGCCGGATCGTGCAGTCCGGCGACAAGGCCCTGGCCGTCGAACTCGAGAAGCACGGTTATGGGAGCTTCGAGCAGGCACCGTCAGCGCCCGGAGCCATGCGATGAATACTCCGGCGAGCGTAGCGTTTCTCGCGCGGCTTGAGCCCAGGGCCAACGACCGGCAGCCCGCCTGGCTGGGAGAATTGCGCAACGCAGCGTTCCAGTGGGTGGCCGAACACGGCTTTCCTGCGGCCAAGGACGAAGCCTGGAAGTACACACGCGTTGCGCCGATCCTGGAGACTCCTTTGCGGCCAGCCGAGCCGGGCGCGAGCGGGGGCCTGTCCGACGCCAGTATCGAGCAGCTCGTCGGCAACTATGGCGGCCCGCGGCTGGTCTTCGTCAATGGCTATTTCGCTGCTGAGTTTTCGGTGCTTGAGGCGCTACCTCCAGAGACCCGGGTGACCCATTTCGCCAGGCTGCTGTCGGCCGACAGCGGGACGCTCGAAGCGCCGTTCTCCCATGCCTTCCGCACACGACCGCAGGCGTTCACCGCGCTCAATACGGCCCTCGCCGAGGACGGAGCCTTGGTGCAGATACCCGCCCATACGACGGTCGATGAGCCGATCCATCTGGTGTTCCTCTCGGCCCCGGGCGTCACACCGCTGATGACCCAGCCGCGCGCCTTGGTGCTGATGGGAGCGGGGAGCCGCGCGACCCTGGTGGAAAGCCACGTCGGCAGCGGGGCAGAGGTCTACCTCAGCAATGCCATCAGCGAAGTGGTACTCGACGCGGATGCTGCGCTTGAGCATTACCGGGTGCAGAACGAGAGCACGGCGGCGTTCCATGTCGCGCTGCTCAATGTGCGTCAGGCCCAGGGCAGCCACTTCGCCGCGCACTCCTTTGCACTGGGTGCGGCGCTGGCACGGCAGGAGGTGCGGATCATGCTCGAGGGTCCTGGCGCGCAGGTCGCCCTGAACGGCCTGTACCTGCCCCGGGGCGAGCAGCACCTGGACAACCAGACGACCATCGAGCACCTGGCACCGCGCTGCACCAGCCGCGAACTCTATAAGGGCGTGATCGATGGTCACGGGCATGGGGTCTTCGACGGGCGGATCATCGTGCGTCCGGGTGCGATGAAGACGGATGCCAGCCAGACCAACAAGAATCTTTTGTTGTCGGGGTTGGCCCAGGCCAACACCCAGCCACGGCTGGAGATCTTCGCCGATGACGTCAAGTGCGCCCACGGCGCCGCCATCGGCCAACTGGATGAGCAGGCTATTTTCTACCTGCGCTCGCGGGGGATTCCCCTGGCGGTGGCGCGGTCTATGGTGATCTATGCGTTCGTCAGCGAGATGCTGGAGCTCATTCACCTGGAGCCGCTGCGGGCCCATGTGGAGCGACTGGTCGCCGCGCAGCTGCGGGGCCTGGAGGTGTCGGCATGAATGACCTCGAAAGCAGCCTTCAGGCACGCTCGAAACAGCTCGACCTTACGCCAGGCTACGACGTCGAGCGCGTGCGCCAGGCGTTTCCGATCCTCAAGCAACGGATCTATGGCAAGCCGCTGATCTACCTCGACAGCGCCGCGACCAGCCAGAAGCCGCAGGCGGTCATTGACGCGATGTCACGCTTCTTCCTGCAGGAGAACGCCAACGTGCACCGAGGCGTGCATTACCTCTCGGTGCGCGCCACTGAGGAGTACGAGAAGGCTCGGGCCAAGGTCCAGGGCTTCCTCAATGCCGAGCACGTCGAGGAGATTGTCTTCGTCCGTGGCACGACCGAAGCGGTCAATCTCGTGGCGCAAACCTATGGCAAGGCGCAGCTGCGCGCGGGCGACGAGGTGCTGATCAGCACCATGGAGCATCACTCCAATATCGTGCCCTGGCAGATGCTCTGCGAGCAGACCGGCGCCCGGTTGCGGGTGGCCCCGATCAACGACGCAGGCGAACTCCTGCTCGATGAGCTGGAACGGCTGATCGGGCCCCGGACCCGGCTGGTGGCCGTTACCCATGTCTCAAATGTGCTCGGCACCATCAACCCGATCCGGCGCATTGTCGAACTCGCCCATGCCCGGGGCGTGCGCGTAATGGTCGACGGCGCCCAGGCGGCCCCCCACCTTAAGGTCGATGTGCGAGCGCTGGGTTGCGACTTCTACGCTCTGTCGGGTCACAAGATGTACGGGCCCACCGGTATAGGCGTGCTCTACGGTCGCCACGAGCTGCTCGAAGCCATGCCGCCCTACCAGGGCGGCGGCGACATGATCCTCTCGGTCAGCTTCGAGAAGACCCTCTACAACAAACCGCCGTACAGGTTCGAAGCAGGGACACCGAACATGGCCGGCGCGATTGGTCTCGGCGCGGCGGTCGACTTCCTGGGCCTGCTTGGGCCAGCGGCCATCGCCGCCCACGAGCAGGCGGTGCTGGCCTATGCACAGAAGGCGCTCGCGGCAGTGCCGGGCCTGCGGCTGATCGGCACCGCGGCGCAGAAAGTCGGCGTCCTCTCGTTCGTTCTGGACGGCATCCATCCGCACGATATCGGTACCATTCTGGACCGTGAAGGGGTCGCGATTCGCACCGGGCACCACTGCGCGCAGCCGTTGATGAACCGCTTCGGTCTGGCCGCCACCGCCCGCGCCTCGCTCGGCTGCTACAGCACCGAGCAAGATATCGATGCGCTGGTGGCAGGTCTGGCCAAGGTCCAGGAGGTGTTCCGGTGAGCAACGATGAACTGCGCGACCTCTACCAGGACGTGATCATCGACCACGGCAAGCGGCCGCGCAATTTCCGCGAGCTCCTGGACGCCACCTGTACGGCGGAAGGTTTCAATCCGCTGTGCGGCGATCAGCTCAGGATTTATATCAAGCTCGCGGACGGCGTGATCGAGGACATTGCCTTCCAGGGGGCCGGCTGCGCCATCTCCCAGGCCTCGGCATCCCTGATGACCCTTGCAGTCAAGGGGAAGAAGCCGCAGGAGGCACTGACACTTTTTGCCCATGTGCATGCGCTGCTCACCGAGGGGCCAAACGCCCGGGTGACGCCCGCGCAGCTTGGCAAGCTCGCGGTGCTTTCAGGGGTCTGGGAGTTCCCGGTGCGGGTCAAGTGCGCCACCCTGGCCTGGCACACGCTGCGCAGCGCTCTCGAAGGTGGCAGCTCACAGGTCACGACGGAGTAATAAGCCATGGCAGCCGATCTACCCATCCCCAGCATTCGTCTCAGCGACTCGGCGCGGCGAATCTTGCGCGACGCCCTGGAGGATGGGCGCGTGGACGGGGTGCGGCTCAATATCGACGAGCGCTTCGTGCATAAGTTGCTCTTCGAGCCCGGCGAGGAAGGCGATATGGCCGTCGAAACGGACGGCATCAGCCTGTTGCTCGATCCGGCGAGCGCACGGCGAGCCGATGGCCTGTCCATCGATTTCGTGCATGACCTGCGCGGCGCCGGTTTCCAGTTCGACAACCCGAACCAGCCAAGACGGCCCCAGTGGATAGAGCTTGCGCGGGACTGCGCGGTGACCCTGATTCCGGGCGGGGAGCGGCTGCAGTTGGGGCGCGGCGAGCGCGTGGTGGTGACCCAGGCACTCGGTGGCAGCTTCACGGTTCAAATCTCCAGGGGCCGGCTGGCGCGGATCGCCGCCGCCGACGCCGATGCCCTGGGGCTGGATGTTCACCAGGGCGGGCAGCCCCAGGCGAGCGCCCAGCCGGCGGCGAGCGGCGCCTTCGACATCCGGCAGGTGCTCGATATGCTGCGCACCGTCTACGACCCGGAGATTCCGGTCAATGTGGTCGATCTCGGGCTGATCTACCAATGCCAGGCCCGGCCGCTCGCCGATGGCAGCCAGCGAGTCGAGATCAAGATGTCCATGACCGCGCCCGGTTGCGGGATGGGCGACGTGCTGAAGGAGGAGGCGCGCACCAGGGTCGAAACCATCCCCGGGGTCAGCCAGGTCGAGGTCGAAATCGTCTGGGAGCCGCCCTGGGATCAAAGCCGCATGTCCGATGCAGCCCGCCTGCAGTTGGGTCTGTTGTGAGGAGTCAGTGATGAGCAATCGACTCGCCAGGGAAACTTCACCTTATCTGCGCCAGCACGCAGAGAACCCCGTCGATTGGTATCCCTGGGGCGAGGAGGCGTTCCGCCGCGCGCGCGACGAGGACAAGCCCATCCACCTGTCGCTGGGTTATGCCGCCTGCCACTGGTGTCACGTAATGGCCCATGAGTCGTTCGAGAACCCGGAGGTTGCGCGCCTGATGAATGAGCGCTTCATCAACATCAAGGTCGACCGCCAGGAGCGGCCTGACCTCGACGACATTTATCAAAAAGTCGTGCAGATGATGGGGCAGGGCGGCGGTTGGCCGCTAACGGTATTCCTCACGCCGGAGCGCGAGCCGTTCTTCGGCGGCACCTACTTCCCGCCGCAGGAGGGTTATGGCAGGCCTGGGTTCACCCAGCTCCTGCACGGTCTGAGCGCGGCCTGGCAGAACAACCGCGCGGCGATGCGCCAGAACGTCGAGCTGCTCCTCCAGGGCTACCGCGAGATGGAGACGCTGATGCTGGAGGGCGAGACGCCGCCGGAGCAAGACCCACCGGCCGTTGCTGCCCGACTGTTTGCGAAGAACACCGACCCTGTGCATGGTGGCCTGGGCAGCGCACCGAAGTTTCCCAACCCGGCGTGCCACGATCTCGTCCTGCGCCTCTATCAGCGCTTGCACGAGCCGGACTTGCTGCAGTCCCTTGCGCTGACCCTCGATTGCATGGCCGCCGGTGGACTCTACGATCACCTGGGCGGCGGCTTCGCTCGCTACTGCGTGGATGAGCGCTGGGCCGTACCGCATTTTGAAAAGATGCTCTACGACAACGGTCAGCTGGTGAAACTCTATGCCGACGCCTATCGCGCGACCGGCAAGCCTGCCTGGCGGCGCGTGTTCGAAGAGACGATCGACTACCTGCTGCGTGACATGACGCATCCTGAGGGCGGTTTCTACGCCAGCGAAGACGCTGACAGCGAGGGTGAAGAAGGCAAATTCTATGTGTGGACACCCGCGCAGGTGCAGGCCGTCCTCGGCGACCCGGACGCCGCGCTGGCCTGTCGGGCCTGGGGTGTGACCGCCAGCGGGAACTTCGAGCATGGCAGCACCGTGCTGCACCGCGCCGTCGCACTGGACGTGACGCAGGAAGCGCAACTGGCGGGCCTGCGCGACAAGCTGTTGGTGGCGCGTGCCCGGCGCGTTCGTCCGGGGCGCGACGAGAACATCCTCACCAGCTGGAACGCGCTGATGATCCAGGGTCTTTGCGCCGCCTATCAGGCGACCGGAACCGCAACCCACCTGGACGCCGCGAGACGCGCCGCCGATTTCATTCTGGACCGTCTTTCGACGCCCGAGGCAGGCCTGTACCGGGCTTGGCGGGAGGGCACGGCCAAGGTTCCGGGTTTTCTCGAGGACTACGCCTTCCTCGCCAACGCGTTGCTCGATCTCTACGAGTGCGACTTCGATCAGCGTTATCTCGAACGCGCCACGCGGTTGGTCGAGCTGATCCTCGAGAAGTTCTGGGAGGACGGGCTCTACTTCACGCCCAGTGATGGCGAGCCGCTGGTGCACAGGCCCCGCGCACCGCACGACAATGCCTGGCCGTCGGGCACCTCGAGCAGCGTATTCGCGTTCTTGCGACTCTTTGAGCTGACCGGCCGCGAGCTATACCGCGAGCGTGCCGAGCAGGTGTTCACGATGTACCGCGCCGCAGCCGCCCGGAGTCCCTTCGACTTTGCCCATCTCCTGGCGGCGCAGGACTTCGTACAGCGTGGTCCGGTCAGCATCGTCATCGCTGGCGAACGTTGCGCCGCCAGCGCCTTGGTGGCGAGCCTGCGACGCCGCTACCTGCCGGCACGAGTCCTGGCCTTTGCCGAGGATGTGCCCAACGGCGTCGGCCGGCTTGCGATCGCAGGGCAAACCAGCGCCTATGTGTGCCGTAACCGTACCTGCGAAGCGCCAGTAACCAGTGCCGCGGAGCTCGTAGAGCGCTGCCTGGGGTGAACGTCTATGCACATTCCCTTGGGCTAGTAGCTATTGCTGGAAGTTGTACCTCGGTACTTTCTGTTTGCGGGTACTTTTTGTCCGCGCCCCCACGCTCTGGAATATCGACGGATAACACAACATGCCATGAGCAGGCTTATTAGCGGCCTGACAGAACATCCTCCTGCAAATACTTGACGATCTGCTCAACGAACGCGCCGGCTCAGGGTGTTGGGCGGCATTCCCATGCGCCGCGCCAGCAAAACTGCCTGCCTGCACCACCTGAACAAACATCGAGATTTCGTTGAGGTCCAGCACCGTATTACTTCCAGGAATGGACGGGTTCAAGTCAATTATGCCTACTACTCAATCAATAGGCGTCTGGATACGCTGGGCTCAATTTCGTAAACCCTTTCAGGAAAAACGCTACATGACACTTTCAACGACGGCTTTGAACCGCATCGTCTGGGCCATTCGTATCTTCGTGGCCTTGCAGCTGCGGCAGGCCAATACCTCTGACGCCACTTCGAAAATGGAGAGAACATGAACATGAGTCCCGCCACCGCTCCCCAAAAAAATGCCTCGCGCGACATCAGCCTGCGCACCCGCGGTCATGGGCACGGCCCCATTGTTCGACTCATGAGTCCTTCGGACCTGGGCCAGTTACTCAAGCCGTTTGTGTTTCTCGACCTGATCGACGCCGATACGTCGCTCATTGGCAGCATGCCGCTGCATCCCCATTCGGGGATCGCGACCATTACCGTGATCACTGAAGGCAACCTTCGCTTTGATGATCCGGATGCAGGTTTCGGACTCATCGGCTACGGCGGTGTCGAATGGATGCGCGCAGGCGGGGGTGTCTGGCATGGGAAAGAAATGTCTGCCGGCACCTCGGCGCGGATCCAGGGGTTTCAGCTGTGGATCGCGCTGCCCGCTGACCTGGAAAACGCACCGGTCGACAGCCAGTACCTGGAAGCACATGCCATCCCACAGGTAGGGCCGGCGCGCGTAATCGTCGGTGACTACCAGGGCATTCGCAGCCCCGTACGTGCCCCTTCGGGCCTGAACTATCTATTGGTGACACTGGCCGCGGGTCAAAGCTGGGAGTACCAGCCACCGTCCGGGCATGAGGTGCTTTGGCTCAGTGTCAGTCGGGGAACGGTTCATACACCGCAGCTTGTCCAGGCGGGAGAACTCGTCGCCTTCGTGCCAGGTAACGGTGCGTTGAAACTCGAGGCTGGGGACAAGCAAGACGTGGTGTTTGTGCTCGGGTCGGCCATTGCTCACCCTCACGATCTGCATATGGGTAACTACTCCGTGCACACCAGCCTGGAAGCGTTGAAAGCCGCAGAGGCAAAGATTACGGAGTTGGGCAAACGTCTACGGGCAGAGGCCGGGCAGCGGTCCGGATCGGTTTCAGTACCGATCTACAAATGACCCGACTCCGCTGCTGAAAGCGTTTTGACTGATGCAGGTTCAGGGGGACTGTCAGATAATTTGTGTTCGGCCATCACCACCGCTCGCTTCGACAGCCTGAGCAACCACCTGCATCTGGGCGTAAGCGAGCGGCGCCATGTAATGCCCCAAGAGGTCGACACCGCCATCACGCGCTTGTCGCGTGCATGGAGTTGTTATGCGATGTATTCCAGTCTTGGCAAGTCAACCGGTACAAGCGCACCGGCCGACCATGAAATTCAAGAACGTCGAACTCGTTAAATCCAGCATGTTCAGCAACTCTGAGCGAGGCCACATGCTCCGGCTCGATTATTACGACGACGGATGCCAGTTGCCTGCGAGCAAAAGCGAAATCAAGAACTCCTTTGGCTGCTTCGCACGCAAGACCCTGGTTCCAGTACCTTCTGGCCAACCGATAACCCAAATTAGCTTCTTCTACTCCGTCAACCAATTCTGGCCCAACACCACAAAATCCAACGAGGTCATTGGAAACCTTTTCCACCAGCGCCCATGGACCCATTCCGTGAGATGCATAGCATTCCAGGCACCAGTCAATAAAATTACGCGTGGCATTCTCGTCGCAAACCCCACGAACAGAGTACTTCATCACCTCAGGATCGCTCAGAATCTCTGTAAGTGCGGGCAGATCCTGCCGCGATAATGGCCGCCCGATCAGCCTCTGTGTTTCAAATAAGTGCACTCGTTCCTCCTTGTGCATAACGCTAAATTAAGGGGCACGCCTTAGTGCGTCCCTCTTGAATGCAAGGTTAGTTGGCAGCATCCCGGCCACGTACAGACTCCGATTATGGCTAACTGTAATTAGATTCTGTACGAAAATTCGCTGAGTTAGACAATCCCGAATGTTTTCACGCAACCCAGGCCAAAAGTGAATGCTGTCAACCGCAGCTACTGGGGGCGGGGATTGAAGTCCTTCAACTCGCAGACATGCTGCGCAAGTTTTACCTTAAGTCTGCACGTGTCAGTGGGAGTTCTTTGCTGTTATTGGGAATGATACTTAAATGTAATTCGGTCGATATTGGTCTGTTTGCGCATGCTTATTCACTGTTCGTGCGATCAACGGCACCGGTTGGGAAGCAGCCCTGCTGCTACGCGCATTAGAGAGAAGGATGCTGGCATTAGGCGGTAGCGTTAAGGTGTTAATTTGCCACCGTCTGTCGGCAGTACTGAACGATCAGGGGGTACCGGCCTCTGAACATCCAGCGGACAGCATCCTTGTGAACCTGATCTGCGTCAGTAGTAAAAAAGAAGTGGACGTTGAACCTCATGTGCATTGAATGCAAATGGGGCTTTTTTACTCGGAATTTGGAGTGGTCGAATGCCAGGATCCGTGACTCGCTGGGCGAGCCGATTTTTTTTGTAATACCAAGTCTTTGATTTGGTTCCGTTTGTACGAGATTGATCATGGTTGTGATGAAGCAATTCATAAGCCTGTTAAGTGATCAGTTTGCACTATTGTATTAAGTGGGGGAATTAACCGTGGCGTTAAATACAATTATCAGCCTTCTCGAGCAGAAAGAGACCATGGAGTTTTTGCGGTTAGGACTTGTTTATGTTCATCTTGTGGCCTGTTGCGTAGCTATTGGTCTGGTATTTACCAGTGATGTTGCGATGGTCAATGATTTATTAAAGGGTCGTGTGTCGACCGAACACGATAATGCGCATATGCAGAGTCTTCAAAAGACTGTGGTTATTGCATTGGTATTTTTGTGGATCACAGGGGCGGCTGTGATCGGTGTGGATTATCTTGATAAGGGAATGAGCTATTTTGCGAATCCGAAACTCCAGGCCAAAGTCATCATTGTCCTGCTACTGACGTTTAACGGTATGTTGTTGCATCGTGCCGTGCTGCCTGCGCTGCAAAAGGCCGGGTCGTTGTTCGATCTCACGTTTGGCGTTCGGATGCTGGCTATTTTCTCCGGCGCGCTGTCGGGCGTGTCCTGGATGTATGCGGCGATGCTGGGCGTTGGGCGCCCCCTTGCGTGGAAATATTCGCTGTTCGAGTTGCTGATGGCTTATCCGGTGCTGATTGTGCTTGGGTTCGCGATGATGCTGGCGCTGACCCAGTGGGCGCGAAAGCAGAGCATGGCAACGCGGGATGAGGAAGTTTCATCGCCGCAAACCAGTATGAATGCACGCTAGGTTTGTACGAAAACCCTTGAAACACCGAAATGGGTAAAATCGCCGCCATCAAAGGCAGGAGCCCCTGATGGCCAAGCGATACAAACTCAGCGATGCGTCCTGGGAAATGATCGACGGTCTATCAACGCTTTCGCGACTGGCGCAATCGAGGCATCTTTGACCAAATGCTCAAGCGCCTGCATATCAGGCTCAACGAGCAAGGGTTGATTGATCTGGACACCTGGATGATCGACTCCACCGCGATACGCGCAACCCGAGCCTCTTCCGGCACCGGGAAAATAGGGGGCCTGAAGAACCGCTAGACCATGCACTGGGCCGCAGTCGCGGCGGCCTCACGACCAGGATTCATATGCTCTGCGATTCGACCGCAATCGCTCTGTGTTTCAACCTGTCAGGTGGACAGGCCAGCGATATTGCTCATGCGCAGCCGTTGCTTGATCAGGTTCAAGTCCCAGGCAGCCAGAGGGGACGACCTCGCAAGTGCTGTCGCTGGCTATTGGCGGACAAAGGATACGATGCTGAACACCTTCGGCGCTATTGCGACCGCTACCGGATGCAGCCGGTGATTCTTTTGCGCACCATGAAGCGTAAGCCCAAGCCTGGCTTGCCCAGACTGTTCGACAAGCCCAAGTCTCAAAAAGTTGGGTTTTCGCCGACCGTACCGGCGCTACTCTACGGTCCATCCGCCCCCTAGAGCGCGGAACGTGGCCACTGCGGCACGCGCATCGTTGGCATTGAGTTCTGCCATCTGGTCTCGTGTGCGGAGTAGTTCGCGGTCCTCGTTCAACACTTCGATCAGGCTCACCGCACCGCCTTGGTACGCCTCGCTCGCTGCTTGTCGCGCGGCTTGTCTGGAGGAGATTTCAAGGGCCAGATCCTGACGTTGGGCTTCTAGTTGAGTCAGGGTCACCACGGCATTTTCGACGTCTTCGCTGGCGCGCAGCATCGACTGGCGGTATTCAGCCAGCGCCTGGGCATTTGCGCCTTTGGCCTGGGCGACCTGCGCGTCGACACGGCCGAAATCAAACAGGCGCCAATGCAGCCCCAACAGCGCCTGTGGCTGGAATGCCTGTTCTGTAAAGAGTGAACCGCCATGCAGGCTGGAGAAACCCAGGAGGCCACCCAGCGAAACCTTCGGGTAAAACTCCGCAGTGGCTACGCCAATCCGCTCGTTGCTGGCGGCCAAACGCCGCTCGGCCGCGATCACATCAGGGCGCCGGCGCAGCATTTGTCCTGGGGCGATGTCGGAAGGAATCTGTGGAATCTTGTAATCAAAAAAATCGGGCGGGGTACCGGCCAGATCGCGGGCATAAGTACCGGGCGCGGCGCCCATCAGCACGTCGAGGCGGTTGAGTTGCACCGCCAGTTCGGTTCGCAAGGGCGGCAGGGTGGTACGCGCCTGTTGCAGCACTGCCCGGGCCTGGGCGGTCTCGCGCTGGTTGCCCAGCCCTTGGGCCAGGCGTGTCTCGACCAGATCGAGCAAATCGCTTTGGTTTTTTACCTGCTGTTCGGATACCTGAATACGCTGCTGAGCACCGCGAATGCGCAAGTAAGCGTCAGCTGCTTCGGCGGCAACGGAAACGCGTACACCTGCCTGGCTGGCTTGCGCGGCCTGGGCGTCGTCCAGCGCTGCCTGCTCGCCGCGCTTGAGCCCCCCCGCCAGATCCAGCTCCCAGCTCGCGCCGGCGCCGATGTCGCTCAATGTCTGGTTGCGGTCATAGCCGGGCTGGCTGCTAGCCAATTGGCCCTGAGGGCTTTTCAATGACTGGCGTTGCCGCACGACCTGGCCATCGAGGCTTCCTTGAGGCAGGCGCGTCGCGCCGGCCTCTCGGGCGACGGCACGAGCCTGCTCCACGCGGGCCATGGCCACGGCCAGGTCAAGATTCTGCGCCAGAACCCTCTGAATCAACTGGGTCAGTTGCGGGTCTTCAAAGCCTTTCCACCAGCTTTCCAGCTCGGGTGCGGGGCGCCCGGCGTCGCGGCGCTGCAAGGCGTCCTGCGCCATGAACTGAGTGGCGGCCTGATCGGCGGGGCGCTGGTAGTCAGGACCCACTGTGCAGCCGGCCACCGTGATGGCCAGCGCAGCCAGCACAAAGCGCCCATAGGGAAGCATGCGATCAAGCAAAGTGTTCATCGAATAATCCTTCAAGCGTGATTAATGAGCGTCGGCGGACGGTTGTTTGGGCGGCTGAACTTTACGCATCAACGGCACCAGCAACGTGGCGACCACGAAGCAGGCCATGATCATCAGGAAAGCGTCGGCATAAGTTAGCGTTTGTGCCTCCCGCCAGGTCAGGGCCCACAGTTGATGCAGTGCGACCTGGCTGGCATCAATGCTGTTCTGCCCGAGCAGTTGTGCATTCACGGTCAGTTGGTCGAGCCAGGTATTCATGGCTTCGTTGCGGGTATTGAGGTGCTCGGCCAGTCTTAGAAAATGCAGGTTGGTCCGGTCGTTGAGCACGGTGGCGCAGGCGGCGATGCCAATGGCTCCGCCCAGGTTGCGCATCAGGTTGAACAACCCCGAGGCGAGCTTGAGGCGGTTAGGGGCCAAGGCGCCGAGGGTGAGGGTGACGACGGGCGGAACGGCCATTTGCTGGGCAAAGCCCCGTATTGCCTGCGGCAGCAGCAGCTCTTTGGCGCCCCAGTCATGGGTGATGGGGGAGAAGTCCCACATCGACAGGGCAAACAAGGACAGCCCCAGCATGAGAATCCAGCGCAGGTCGATGCGGTTGGCCAACATCGCATACACCGGGATCGCCAGCAGCTGGAACACGCCGGTGGAAAACACCGCCAGGCCGATGTCCAGCGAGCCGTATCCACGTACGCGCCCTAGAAACAGTGGCGTCAGGTAGATAGTGGCGAAAATGCCGATACCGGTGATAAAGGAAAACAGGCAGCCCAGGGCAAAATTGCGATCGCCCAGTGCGCGCAGGTCGACGATGGGTTCGGAAATTTCCAGGCAGCGCCATATGAACAATCCGCCACTAATGCCCGCAATCCAGGCGGTGGTAGCGATGGTGCTGTCGCTGAACCAGTTCCAGCGCGGCCCTTCCTCCAGGGTGTACTCCAGACAACCAAGAAACACAGCCATCAGGACCATGCCGATATAGTCAGCCCCCTTGAGCAAGGCAGGGTTGGGCCGGTCAACCTTGACCAGCATCGGCACGACAAAAGTCACGAACAGGCCGGGTACCAGGTTGATATAGAACAGCCAGTGCCAGGATGAAATGTCGGTGATCCAGCCGCCCACTGCAGGGCCCAGGGTCGGGGCCAGCGAGGCGATGGCGCCGATGGTGGAGGCTGCGATCACCCGCTGCTTGCCGGTGAAATACATGAATGCCGTGGTGAACACCAACGGGATCATCGAGCCGCCGAGAAAGCCTTGCAAGGCGCGAAAAGCGATCATGCTCTCGATGTTCCAGGCCAACGCGCACAGCAGGCTGGTCAAGGTGAAACCGGCTGCCGACACGGCGAACAACCAGCGCGTGCTCATCACTCGCGAGAGCCAGCCGGACATGGGGATCACGATGATTTCCGCGATGAGGTAGGCTGTCTGCACCCAGGCCGTATCGTCTGCGCCGGCCGACAGGCCGCCGCCGATGTCCTTGAGCGAGGCGGAGACGATCTGGATGTCGATCAGGGCGATGAACATGCCGACGCACATGGTGGCGAAGGCGGCGACTTTTTGTGCCATGGTCAGTGTGGGCAGTGGGCTGCTCATGGCTGGCCTGCCAATGCAGCGTCGTTGTGCTGCAACGCATCATGAGTGTTCACTTGAGCAACAACCGACAACCCGGGACGTAGTGCACCCAATTCGGCATCGGCGATGTCCAGACGTACCCGTACCGGCACTCGCTGGACGATCTTGGTGAAGTTGCCCGTGGCGTTTTCCGGTGGCAGCACGCTGAACTGCGCGCCAGTGGCCGGCGCCAGGCTTTCGATGTGACCGTGAAACTCACGGCCGGGCAGGATATCGGCCCGGATGTTGACACCTTGGCCAACCTGCATGCGCGCCAGTTGGTCCTCCTTGAAGTTGGCGTCGATCCACAGCCCCTTCGCCGGCACGACCGAGATCAGTTGGCTACCAGCGGCGGCGTAGGTGCCGACCCTGGCGCGGCGGTTACCGACGTAAGCATCCACGGGCGCGCGCAACTCGGTATAGCCGATGTTCAGCTGGGCCTGTTCGCGCTCGGCTTGTGCTTGTTGCAGCGCTGCCCGGGCCTGGCCGCGTTGACTTTCGATCACCGCCAGTTGACGGCGTGCCGCCAGCAGTCCGGCGTCAGCCCGAGCGCGATCAGCTCGGGCGGTTTTCCAGGTGGCATCGACCCGCTGGGCACTCTCTACCGACACAGCCTGGCTGCGCACCAGATTCTGATAGCGCGTGCGATCATCTCCAGCCCGTTGCGCTTCGGCATCCGAGGCATCGATCTGTGCCTTGGCCTGGTCGATCACCGCCTGTTGCAGCTGTTCGGTCGCATCGAGATTGATCAGGCTGGCCTGCTGCGCCGCCACGGCGCCATCGGCCTTGGCCAATGCGGCGCGATAGTCGCGCACATCGATACGGGCAAGCAGATCGCCGGCTTTGACAAACTGGTTGTCCAGCACCGCCACCTCACTGATATAACCCGGCACTTTGGCGCTGATGACCGTGACATCGGCGCCCACGTAGGCGTCGTCGGTATCTTCGATGAAGCGGTCGACCAACCACCAATGGCTGCCATAGCCGACGGCGCCGATCACGGCGAGGGCCAGCAGCCCCAGGCGCAATGCTTTCTTGCGGCGGGCGGGGGCGGATGAGGCGGGGGTGTCTGCTTGTTTGGGCTCAGCGCTGACTTGAGCTTCCATGGCGAAATGACCTCTGCGGAAGGTTAATTGGGAAAGTGACTGACCAGAGCATCGGTCTGGCGGTAGGCCTGGCCGGTACGGACACGCCATTGAGTCAATTCATCGGCATCGTGCGACACATGTACTCGGTGGCCCTCATGGGTGATGGGCTTACCGGTATTGGCATCCATCAACGCCAGCGCCACGGGTTGTCCGGTTGTTTCGTCTGCCAGGAAAACTTTGTCTGAACCGCTGGAGTGGCGGGCGCCCCATGCCATCAGCGTCAGGATGACCGGGCGTAGATCCCGGCCCGCTTCGGTGAGGTGGTACTCATGGCGTGGCGGATTGTCCTGATAGGGGCGGCGCTCCAGCAAACCGGCTGCCACCAGATCATTCAGGCGGCGGGTCAGGGTGTTCGAGGCGATACCAAGGCTGTTGAGGAACTCGTCGAAACGGCGCAGGCCGTAGAAGGCATCGCGCAGGATCAGCAAGCTCCAGCCGTCACCAATGTGCTCGAGGGCATGGGCGACCGGACAAGGCATGGGTTGGAAGCTGGCTCTTTTCATCGGGATTCTCCAGATCGGTGTTCGTTTATATTTCGGTCATAATATTACATAGTGAATTTCATAATGAAAGTTACTCTGACGAAGAATCGGTGCCGATCGTCGGCCAGCTCTCGGCGCCGGGCCGGTACGATTGCCTGCTCGCTCGATGGCGCAGGGGGAGGGAAGGATGCGAATGGATATGCGGGGGCTTTGTTGATCTTTTTTAGTCTGGGCTCAGCAGGCCTTTGGTGCCCCGTATTCCTTGAAAACCGCGTGGCTGGTCGCGCTTGGGTGACCAGGCAAGTCCTCGGCGGCGGGAGGCCGCGTACCGAACTACGATCAGGGGGGACGGTCAGGCCCGGTTAGTAGTCAGCGACAACAGATCTTCAGCATCTGAATGTGCTTTGACCGCGTCATTGCCTTGCGTGACCGACAGTTCCAAAGCGTGTCCCGCAGCACATCCGGGCTCCGTGTTCTAGAACAACTTGAACAGATAGAGCAAAACAAGGGTAAAAAAACGATGTGATTACCACCACTGGGCATCTCCCGCTGCAACCAGCCTTCCCCCTCTGTCCAGCAGGTTTATGACGAACGGCCACGGCCTCCGCTGCCGATCATCCAGTCGCCCCCAGGGCGACACCCTGCGCGACTAATCTGAAGAGACAAGGGAAAGGTCCCGGCGAGGGTTCATCATGGTGGACAAGAGCAAGATCATGCTTGCCCTGGGCGAGGAGGTCATCGCCCTGCCGGCCTTGGTGAACACGGCGCTCGCCGCCAATGATCGGCTGAAATACCGATTCGCCCTGTTGCAGGCGGCTCGCTCCCATGCGCGACGACCAGACTTGCCATTTTCCTCAATGCACGTCGAGCGTTTGGCCTGCGGTGTGGATAGCGTAGAGCTGGATACAGTGGTCGGCAGTGCCCTGCAGGAGAATGGCCGCTATCGCATCCCTTATGCAGAGGGACTGGTCTGCGGTATCGTCGAGGACATGCAGCAAATGCTGGTGCCGCTCGGTCTGCTGGCAAGCGGCGAAGCCGGGAGCGGCGAAGAGGCGGAATTCACTACGCGACTGGCGCGTCTGTCAGAACGGATCCAGCGCCCTGCCGATGACCTGCTCGACGACCAGGCCCTGGGCCTGCTGACCTCAGGCGACCGCGAAGCCGGTGACAGCTGGCATCTGCTGGTGATGGATGCGCACAAGGCGCTCAACCAGGTGCAAAGCCGGCTTGCCGCGGAGTATCTGGAAGGGGCGGCGGTCTACAACATCGACGAGGCGGATCGGGACGCGGTGCGCGCGTTCATGGCCGGCCTCCACCAGACGGCGCCGCTCAAGTTCAACCATCCCGGCCTTGGCACCACGGTGACCCGTTCGGGCGACACCCTGATCATCCAGAACGACATCGGCACCACCGACGCCCATGTACTGGTGGTGCATGTGCGCGTGGACGAGGTGACCGTCACCTACACCGATGTCCACCTCCAGCGCTTGCAGTTCTTCCAAGGCTTGTTCGATGCCGTCGAAGTCGACTGGGAAGGCGCCCGTTCGCGCGAGGACCCGAGCATGGAGGATGGGCTCTATCGCCTGTGCATCGGTCGCTTCCGCTCCGCCCAGCGCGACAAGCTGCTGCAGTTCCTCGACCTGCTGGGCTCGCGGCTGGTGTTCCTGATCGACTGGAACAAGGCGCGCAAGCAGCTCAAGGCGTTCCTGCCGAACGAGGAGACGATCGCGCTGCTGTCCTGGGCGGCGAAGAACGGCTATGGACACATAGCTTTCCTGCTCTGTGGTGGCCAGCAGTTGCTATACGACACGCTCGAGTCGGCTGGCCACGGCAGCCTGCGCTATGGCGAACAACTCCAACAGATCATCGGCCTGCCGCAGGCGCGCCACCTGCTGCAGTTCGTGCTTGCAGCCTGCAGCAATGCTCTGCTCGCCGGGCGCTCCCAGGCGTTGGTGCGCGACGAGGTGCAAGCCGAGTTCTTCAGCTACTTCCACAGTGCTGAACAGGACTTGTTCGACGCGGTGGTCGAACACGCGGCCTACACCGTCGAGATCGCCGAAAGCCTGCGCGACGCCTGGCTGCAACTGGGCATCGCCGATTTCAACCAGTGCCTGGCGGCCCGTGCCCTGCGCGCTAAGGACTGGGAGCGGCGCGCCGACGACCTGGTGCTGCGCGTGCGCGAGAGGAGCCCGCGCGTCGAATGCGGTGAATTCATGCTCCGGCTCGCCAGCCGTGCCGACGACGTCACCGATGAGCTGGAAGAGGCCGCCTTTCACTGCTCGCTGCTGCCGCGCAGCCCGTTGGCGCACCCGGCCGCTACTCCGTTGGCGGCGCTGTTCGCGCTCGCCCTGTCGGCGACTCAGGAATACCTCAAGGCGCTGGTCGCGGCACAGGCGTTGGGGCGGGGAACGGCGCGCGAGGACATGCAGGATTTCCTCCAGGCGGCGCACCGGGTAGTCGATCTGGAGAAGATGGCCGACGACACCCTGCGTCAGGTCCGCCATGCCTTGCTCGCCGAGGAGATCGAGGCGCGCGAGCTCTATGTGCTCGACGCCATCGCCGGCAATCTGGAGCGCGCGACCGATGCCCTGAGGCACACCGTGCAGATGCTGCGGGATCAGACGCTGGCCCGCGCGGCCCTGTGAGGAGTACCTATGAGCGACCTGCCCCTCATTCAGCAGATCTTCCATATCGGTGCCGGCGAGGCGGCACCGGCGGCCGGCGCCGATCGGCTCGGGGTCAAGGCCTGGAACCTCGCGGGCATGGCCGCGGCCGGTCTGCGGGTGCCGCCAGCCTTCGTTCTCACCACCGACTGGTACCGGGCCTGGCATCAGGCAGGAGGCGCGCTGCCGACACTCGGCGGTGCGCTGGTAGATCACATGCGCTGGCTGGAACAGCGCAGCGGCACCAGCTTCGGCGGCCACCGCCGGCCACTGCTGGTGTCGGTGCGTTCCGGCGCGCCGGTGTCCATGCCGGGCATGCTGGAGACCCTGCTCAATATCGGACTGTGCGACGCCACTACCGCAGGAGTGCTGCGCATCACCGGCAACCCGCGCCTGGTGTGGGACTCCTACCGGCGCCTGGTGAGAAGCTACGCAGAAGTGGTGCATTCCGCACCGGCGAGTCGCTTCGATGATCTGACCGCCCGGCATCTCGCCACCGCGGGGGTCGCCGCTCCGGCAGAGCTCGACTTCCACGCGCTGCGCGCGCTCACCCGGGAGAGCCTCGAGCTGTTCCGCGCGGTAACCGGCCAGGAGTTCCCCCAGAATCCGCAGGACCAGCTGCAGGGCGCGGTACTGGCGATCCTCAGATCCTGGGACTCTGGCAAGGCGGCGACCTTCCGCCAGCTCAATGACATCCCGGAAGGCCTCGGCACTGCGGTCGCGGTGCAGGCGATGGTGTTTGGCAACAGCGGCGGCACCTCGGGCTCGGGGGTCGCCTTCAGCCGCGACCCCGCGACCGGCGAGAAGCACCTGTACGTCGACTTCCAGTTCAACAGTCAGGGCGAGGACCTTGTCTCCGGCCGCCACGCGCTGGGCGACCTGAACCTGTTCGAGCGCTGCATGCCGACGCTGGCGGCCGAGGTGCAGGAGGCCGCCACGGTGCTCGAGGCCGCATTCGGGGACATGCAGGAATTCGAATTCACCATCGAGGAAGGCGTGCTCTACCTGCTGCAGACCCGCTCGGGCAAGCGCACCCCTTGGGCGGCGGTGGTGGTGGCGGTCGAGCAGGTGCGCGAGGGCCGGATCGACCCGGCGCGCGCCCTGGAACGGCTCGCGGGTCTGGATCTGGAGGCTGTCGGCCGCCGCCACCTGGCGCTGCGCCCCGGTGATATGCCGCTGGCGCGTGCCCTGCCCGCCAGCCCTGGGGTCGCCAGCGGCTGCATCGCCCTTAGCCTGGCCGCGGCGCAAGCGCTGCACCGAGCCGGTAGGTCGGTAATCCTGGTAAGGACGGAGATGGCGACCCAGGACCTCGCCGGCATCGCCCTGGCCAACGGCGTGCTCAGTGTGCGCGGCGGGCGCACCGCCCACGCTGCGGTGGTGGCACGGCAGATGGACAAGGTCTGCCTGGTCGGCTGCAATAGCCTGCACGTCGAGGCCGAGCGCGGCTACCTACAGTTCGCCAGCGGCGAGGTGCTGGCCGAGGGCGAGCTGATCACCCTGGACGGCGACAGCGGCGAAATCTGGCGCGGCGAGTACGAGACGCTGATCGAGCGGCCGGAGGCCTGGCTGGCCGACCTGCGGCGCTGGCGCGACGGCCCGAGTTAGCGCAGCGCGACTGGTCTAAAACGCTACCCTGCCAACTGACGGCATCAACAATCAATAAGCCTGAAAGCCTGAAAGCCGCAAGATAGAGCCATCACATGGCGTTTGGCCACATGCTGTGAACAAGCTATCATCTGCTCCTTGTGTCATTTCCCTGAGGACTTTACGGATGAAAGTTGAGATAAAACCAGCACAGAGCAAGGCTGGGTGGGAGGTAACATTGGGTACCTGCGCTGTGAGTTTTCGCAGTCATGAGCAAGCAGAAGCCTTTGCCGAACGACTGCAAGCTCGACTCGATGCTCCTCATTCCCTACCGACAAGCTGCAGTGAAATGCTGACGGAATTGTCATTGCCCGCGAGCGCTACGTGAGTGGCATTGCCGTGCATCGGCAGGTCTTTATTTTGTTTTTTGCCAGATCTTTGAGGTAAGCGCTTTTTCGTCGCAAGTAGCCGTAGCAGCTGTGCCAACTGAGCCTCTGCTTTCATGAGTGCAGTTTCGGCTGCTGCGTGCCACACCTGCGCAAGCGGCTGCAGGTCTTTTTCGTGTTTGGCTTTGAGGCACCACTGGAAATGGTCATGCCAAGCGCCGAGGGCTGACTGTACTGCCTTGAGCGATGCTGCGGCTTCATCAGACAGGAGTGAAAGTTGAGGAAAAGCATCGTTCAGGTAGCGCGTACGCTTGACCAGAATTCTTAACTGATGGCGATCAAACTGCGGGTCTGCTAACGCAGTCTTGAGACGCTCGACCTGCTTGTGCAAGCGTTTGATGATCTGCTTTTTAATATTGCGTAATGCGCCTGCCCGCTCAGCACTTCGGAAAACCGGGGGCCACTCATCCAGTTGTGAAAAGAGCTGGTTGATCGCACGGTCTCTAACAATCCGGCCATAGCTGGCCTGTAAAGTAGCCTTTCTGACATTGGCCTGCTTTGTGAACCCTTGCGCCTCAAGCTCTTCGATCAATACCTCCAGATCACGCTCGGGGGTGGTCAGCCTGCCCACCTCGGCGGCTGCCTCATTCAGTCGTGCGATGCCTTCTAATTCGCGCAATGGCCGTAACAGACTTCTTATGCGCCGCAGATTGATTCTGAGGTCATGCAACGCTTCACTGTCCGTCCTGGCGTCCATTCGGGCGTGAGCATGGTAGAGCCCTACCTCGATCGCTACGATTTGGGCAACGAACAAGTCTACGAATGCCATCAAATTCCATCCAACTGCAGAGATGATGGAGCCAGATTAGCAGAGGAAGTTGGGGCTTAGAGGAAAGCATTCCTCAGTGAAACACTGATCGGGTCAATACGCAGGGTGCCGGGCAATAAACAACGACCTTCTGCCCGGTACAGGCATGTGTTTCATGCCCTCACTCAGCAGAAGGTCGTCGTATTCAGAACATCCAACGTTCGTCTGGCTCACATAACAGAACGCTTGCGCTCTGAGTTTTTCGTCAGCTTAGCGTGCATTCGTACTGGTTAGCGGCCATGAAACTTCCTCATCCCGTGTTGCCATGCTCTGCTTTCGCGCCCACTCCACGAAGTGCCTGCATTGGAAGCTAGCTATGCCAACCTTCAGGACCACCTGGCCGATCTGCTGCGTGAAGCGGTGAAGCACTCCGGTCTGGCGGCTGCGCCTCACGAGGGGTGATGCTGCCACCGGCAGGCGTTCGATGTGCCCGCCGCCTTGAGCGCGTTATCACTTCTTTAACGATTTGCTGCTATTGGGTATATGCAGGTAAGACATCACGCTTTCGGTCAGTTCGGTTGCCAGCTTCACGGCTTCTTTGTTGCGCGCCATCACGCCCGCCACCAATCCTTCGATCAGCGCGAGTACGGCGATGTTGGAACTGGTCAGTACCGGGTGGTCGGCGGGGGCAAATAGCACGTGCTGGGCAATATTGGTCAACGGCGAGGCGGGTGAGTCGGTGATCGCCAGCACCGTAGCGCCACGTTCATGGGCAAAGCGTGAGAGCTGCAAGGTGTCGAGGGAATAGCGCGGAAGCGAGATCGCCAACAGGATGTCCTGATCGGTGATGGCGGCCAGGCGGTAAGCGGCGTTTTCGTTGCCGCCCTCCATGCTGATGGCGGTGGCGTCGGCACAGAAGGGCATCAGGGTCGAGGCTGCGAGTCCCGCCATGTAGACGCTGTTGCCGAATCCCAGTATGTAAATTTTGCGGGCCTTGGTCAGGCAGGTGACGAAAGCTTCAAAGGTGTCTGCATGGTTGTTGGTGCCTGCGGTGCCGAGATTGCTGGTAGCGCTCTGGATTTGCTCATGCAGGCCAAACGCGCCACCGGTGCGGTGTGCCAGTTCGTTGCGCAGTTTGTCGACCGGGGACACCATTTGCTGCAAGGTCGCCACCAGCTCGGCCTTCATGCCGGTGTAGCCACCCAGATTCAAGGCCTTGGCCAGGCGGTTGACCGCGGCTGGTGAGGTAGACGTTTCGTGAGCCAGTTCCTCGATGGTCAGCGTGGCTGCCTTGAGTGGGTGACGCAGGATAAAGTCCGCCACCTTGCGCAGTGACGGCTGCAAATCGGAAACGATTTCCGCCAGTTTGCGCATCACCGGTGCGGCATAGACAGTCGTGTTTTTCGATGGGGTCGGCATATCCGGCTCAACATTTTTTGATGGTTAGAAGGGACTGTGCCTGGTGCCCTGGCATAAGGTTGGCTGAAGTGTATCCGAAGCCAACCGCTGGCGTGCAGCGCAGAGCCAACGGTTGGTGAGTGAGGGTACCGGTTATTTCAAACTGCCGGCCAGGAACTGCTGGAGGCGCTCGGACTGTGGCTTGACCAGCACTTCGCGCGGGTTGCCGCGCTCTTCGACCAGGCCTTTGTGGAGGAATACCAGTTGGTTGGATACCTCGCGAGCGAAGCCCATTTCATGGGTCACAACCACCATGGTCCGACCTTCCAGGGCGAGGTCCTGCATGACTTTAAGCACTTCGCCGACCAGTTCAGGGTCGAGTGCTGAA
Organism: Pseudomonas sp. GW821-FHT01E05; assembly: GCF_059422425.1. Taxonomy (NCBI): domain Bacteria; kingdom Pseudomonadati; phylum Pseudomonadota; class Gammaproteobacteria; order Pseudomonadales; family Pseudomonadaceae; genus Pseudomonas; species Pseudomonas sp. GW821-FHT01E05. The sequence goes on along the minus strand of NZ_JBWKWW010000008.1, from coordinate 110,261 downwards.
GTCGGCTCATCGAAGAGCATCACTTCAGGTTCCATGGCCAACGCGCGGGCAATCGCCACGCGCTGCTGCTCGCCGCCAGACATGTGCGCCGGGTAGGCGTCCAGACGGTGCGCCACGCCGACTTTGTTCAGGTAGTGCTCGGCCTTTTCCCGAGCCTGTTGCTTGTCCATGCCCAGGACATGCACGGGGGCTTCCATGACGTTTTCAAGGGCGCTCATGTGCGACCAGAGGTTGAAGTGCTGAAACACCATCGCCAACCGCGAACGCATGCGTTGTAACTGCTTGGGCTCGGCGGCCTTGAGCCCGCCGGATTTGTTGGTCACCAGTTTCAACTGTTCGCCGTTAAGCAGAATCTTGCCCGCGTTGGGCTGCTCCAGCAGGTTGATGCAACGCAGGAAGGTACTTTTGCCAGAGCCACTGGAGCCGATGATGCTGATCACGTCACCGGCTTGCGCCTCCAGGGACACGCCCTTGAGCACTTCGTGTGTGCCGTAACTTTTGTGTAGATCCTGAATCTCGAGTTTGTACATGGTTTCCACTCTTTTGAATCAGTCGCTGAGCAAGCGACCCTGGCGAATAGGGGTAACGCCTGCGACCTTGGCCAGCCACAATCCGGGCTGGGCAAAGCGCAGACGTTCGCGGGCATAGAGGATGCCGTCGGTGCTGGCAAGCACCACGCTGTGGCGATCGGTCAGCGGATCAATCACTTCGAACAGCGGGTCGCCGACCTTGACCCAGGCACCCACCGGTTGCAGAAAACTCACCACTCCCGGATGCGGTGCATAGGCGTACTGTGCACCGGCGAACGGCGTGGCTTCACAGCAGGTCGGCGGAGCGTCCGGCCAATCACCACTGATCAGGCCTTGTTCGGCAAGAAAGCCAAGAATGGCGTCTGCGTTGTCGACGCATTGCTCGCGCTCGGTGTCGGCCATGCCGCGCAATTCAATGGTGGTGGCCACACACGCCAGCGGAATATTGGCGGCAGGGAAGCGTTCGGCCAGGCGTAGCCAGGGAATGGCGCAGGCTTCATCGAACGCACTGCCGCCAGCATCCTGCGCCAACAGCGCGGCGCGAGCATTCAGGCGCGCGGCCAACGAGCGCAAGCGCGGCCAGTTTTGCGGCATGGCGTAAAGCAGCATGATCGACTCGAAGTCGCAGTGCAGGTCCAGTACGAAATCGGCATCGCAAGCGTGCTGCATCAGCAGTCGGCGCAGGCCATCGAGTTCCGATGTCGGTGCGCTCATGTTGGTGAGGGCATCGCTCATGGCGCGGCGGATGAGTGCGACGTTGGCGTTGGCATCCTCGCCCAATTGACCTTCCAGGTGTGGTGCCACGGCGTCAGCCAACTCCGGGAAGTCGCGATTGAAGTTCTTCCCGCTGGAGAACTCGAAGCGGCCCTGGTGGGTGGCCTGGAACATCTGCGCGATACCGATCGGATTGGCCATCGGCACCAACTCGATCACGCCCGTCAGGCGGCCTTGCTCTTCCAGCTCGCGCAGGCGGCGTTTGAGTTCAACGGCGACGCGCATGCCCGGCAACTCGTCGGCATGCAGCGATGCCTGGATATAAGCCTTGCGCGGCCCGCTGCCAAAACGAAACAGCGACAGGTGTCGTTCAGTGCCCGAGGCACTCCACGGCAACAGGTATTGAATGTGCTTCATAAAGCTCCTTAGTGCTTGCGCGGTGCCAGATACGCCAGCCAGCGGCGCTCGGCCAGCTTGAACAGACGAACCAGGATGAAGGTCAGGACCAGGTAAATGAGGCCGGCGGTGATGAAGGCCTCGAACGGCAGATAGAACCGCGAACTGACCGTACGTGCGGCCCCGGTGATGTCGACCAGCGTGACGATGGACGCCAGGCTGGTGGTTTGCAGCATCATCAGCACTTCGTTGCTGTACTGCGGCAGCGCCCGGCGCAAGGCCGACGGCAGGAGAATGCGGCGGTACAGGGTGAAGCGCGACATGCCCATGGCCTTGGCTGCTTCGATCTCGCCGCAGGAAGTGGACTTCAAACTGCCGGCCAGGAGTTCCGCGCTGTAGGCACTGGTATTGATCGCAAAGGCCAGGCAGGCACAAAAGGTCGCGCTGGACAGGTAAGGCCAGAGCACGCTTTGGCGTACCGCCTCAAACTGCGCGAGCCCGTAATAGATCAGGAACAATTGCACCAGCATTGGCGTGCCGCGAATCACATAGGTGTAAAGCCAGGCAGGGAAGTTGATCAGCGGTGATCTGGACACCCGCATCAGCGCCAACGGAATTGCCAGCACCAGGCCAAAGGCCAGGGAAATCAGCAGTACTTTCAGGGTCAGCAAGGCGCCATTGAAGTACAGCGGCAGGTTTTCCCAGATCAGGTTGTAGTCGAGGATCATGTTCGCTCCCAATCACAGTTCGGCGGCTTTGGTGCCGACCGAGTAGTGTTTTTCCAGATAACGCAGCACCAGCAACGACAGGCTGGTCAGCATCAGATAAAGAGCCGCCACCGCGAGGAAAAAGGTAAAGGGCTCATGGGTTGCATCCGCTGCGTTCTTGGCTTTGAACATCATGTCCTGCAAACCGATGACCGAGATCAGCGCGGTAGATTTGGTCAGTACCAACCAGTTGTTGGTGAAGCCGGGAATGGCGAAACGAATCATCTGCGGCACCAGAATCCGCCAGAACACCTGCGCGCCACTCATGCCGTAGGCTGCCCCGGCCTCGCCCTGACCTTTAGGGATCGCCATAAAGGCGCCGCGAAAGGTTTCCGAGAGATAGGCGCCGAAAATGAAGCCCATGGTGCAGACGCCGGCAATAAAGGGATTGATGTCGAAGTACCGGGTGTAACCGAGCGCAAGGGCAATGCGGTTCACCAGATCCTGGCCGCCGTAGAAGATCAGCAGAATTAACACCAGGTCCGGGATGCCGCGAATAACGGTTGTGTAGCCTTCGCCCAGCGCCGCCAGCCATTTGATCGATGACAAGCGAAATGCTGCACCGATCAGACCCAGGGCAATGGCCAGGGTCATGGAGGTCAGGGCCAGATTAATAGTCAGCCAGGCGCCATCGAGAATGCTCGATCCGTAGCCGTGAAGCATGATGAAGTTCCTCAAACGAGCGCCGGGAGGCGCGCGGGACAAGCCAAAGGCGGCGCCTGCAACGGGCCGGCGCCGGAGTTACGGGTGGACGCTTATTCGCCGTAGATATCGAACGCGAAGTACTTGGCCATCACTTGCTGGTACTTGCCATTGGCCCGGATAGCGTCAATCGCTGCACTCAGGCGTGCGGCGTTCGCGCTGTCACCTTTGCGCACGGCGATCCCGGCGCCTCTGCCGAAGTATTTCGGGTCGTTGATGTCCGGCCCTACCAAGGCGAAACCTTTCCCGGCAGGCGTTTTGATAAAGCTTTCATCGGTGTTGACGATGTCTGCGAGCGTGGCGTCCAGACGACCCGAAGCCAGGTCAAGGAACGCTTCATTTTGTGCGGAGTAGCGCACGACCTCGACCCCGGCTTTCTCAAGCTGCTCAGTGGCAAAGCGGTCGTAAGTCGAGGAGCGTTGCACGCCGACCTTCTTGCCTTTGAGATCAACCAGAGGGTTGTTGATCACGCTGCCGTCCTTCATCGCGAACTTGCCCGGCGTGTGGTAGTACTTTTTGCTGAAGTCGACTGACTTCATGCGGTCATCGGTAATCGACATCGATGACAGCACGGCATCGATCTTGCGCACTTTCAGCGAGGGGATCATGCCGTCGAATTCCTGAATGACCCATTGGCATTTGACCTTCATCTCCTCGCATAGCGCGTTACCGATGTCGTAATCGAAACCGCTGACGTTGCCTTCCGGGGTCTTGAAAGAGAAGGGTGGGTAGGCGGCTTCGATACCGATACGCAGACTCTCTTCGTCGGCGTGGGCCAGGATGCTGAAGGCGCAAAGTGCCAGAGCACCTAGAAGTCCAGTCTTGTTCATATTGTTGACTCCTTTTGTAGGGTGTTTGGGTGGTTCGATACCCGCAAGTACCCGGCGTGGGCGCTTCTCGGGGAACTGCTGTGGCTGAGGTACTGCCTCAGTCGGCGTCGCGATCTGCCCTGAAAGGTGAGGGTGCTTGCCGTCCGGTCTGGCGAGGTGGATCGGTATTGATGATCTTGTCGAGCCTATAAATGACACGTTTTATTTCATAAATCAAATTTATGAAAATAAAAACATCATTTCTGGTGAGTCTCCAGCCGGGTCGTCATTTCTGCAGATGGGTGCAAACCGGGGGGGCGTGGGCGTACCAGATCCGTCGCAATAACGAATTCACGCTGAGGTTGAAAGGGCGGAAGGGGGAACAAGCGCAGCGTTGCATCGGGTGGGCAACGCTGGAGCGAAGGCGCGCAGCCCCGTTACAGCACCGCTACGCGTATGTTGGCAACGATCTGCAGGATCTCTACGGCGTTGATCCCCTGCACATCGGTGAGGCAACGCGGGCAGCAGGGACGTTGCCTGGAGCGCCCTGTCGAGCCGGCTTAACCGGGTAGTTTGGCCGCAAGGACGTCAACCAGCTCGATTGACGGCGGTTTGGCAAACAGCTCGGGAGCCTTGGCCATAAGCGCCGCTGCGACCTTGCCCGAAAGATGGGCCTGTCGGCCTGCTTCATCCGGGAAGGCGTCAAAGATGCCAAAGGTGGACGGTCCCAAGCGGATTGCGAACCAGGCCGTGGTGGCTGGCTCTTGCTCCACGATTGGAAGGCCACCCAGGAGAAAGCTCTCTACCTCTTTCTCTTTCCCGGGTTTTGCTTGCAGACGAACGAACAACGCTACTTTGACCATGATGTGCCTCCTGTTGCGATGACTGCATCACCCTGCGTCACGCTTTCCAGTAAGCCCGACGCGATACTCTCCGATTCGGCATAGACACCCGCCACGACGGTACTGCCCAGCCGCCCAAGCGCTGCAATGTGGCCGTTGCCGCCGCCTCTGAGGGTGTTGCTTCAGACGCAGCATTGAGTCAGTGGGCTTCCAGGACTCGTGCCGAGTAAACCAGCATAGTTCTTTGAGTAAACTTCATTGGCGCTAAATTTTTGCTGATCGGCAGTTCCTGGCCGGTTGCAGTCAGTCACCACTGGCAGAGAACGACCCGAAACAGCGGCTACTGTCTGGACCCATCTCGGCCGGGTGTCACTGAGTAACTCCAGCAAGCCGAATAGAAGGCATATTGCTGGCCCCCAAGCCTGAAAGTTATCGCCAAAATTACTTTATTTTCAGGTGGTTAGGCGGAATGCAAATGCGGAATGTATTGATCGCGCTCATCTCGTTGGCCCTGGCGAGCGTTACAGTCTCTGCCCAGGCCAAGGAGCTGATGTCGAATGATCGGTTTATGTGCAGTTGGGGAGCGGGTACCGCGCAACGAGCCCAGGAACTCAAGCTGTCGGGGGTTTCACTGTATGCCGCTCGCCAGAAGATACAGGCTTACAAGTTTAGCAAGGGGTGGATGCGAATGATGGCCTTGGGCATTACCGAGCAAACCTACGACAGTAAATCCCGATTCAAGCCCGCTGCCGTCCGGCAGAGCTTCTATGAAGAGTGCGTCAGGTATAAGTTGGCGCGTAAATGACGATGTGGCATGGAGGCCTTGGCGCTGGTGCAGATTGCCGCACACACGAGAAGCGCCAGGAAGTGATCCACCTTTGTAATGGCAGGGCTCCTGATCGGGCGCGGCGACGCTGCCACGGCGAGGAGGAATTTGCCACACGCAAAGGACATGCAATAGCCGAATAAAGTCGACGCTAATGGTCGAAAAACTGGAATGGTCGGTGCTTTACTCGTGTTGCTGTGCGAAGCGCTCGATCAGCCATTTTGCCGCCGGACCGGGCGGTGTATCCGTGCGATAGATGGCATCGAAGCTGTAGACACCGCTTTTGAGGTCCGGCATGTCGAGTTGCACAAGGCGGCCTGCCGCCAGGTCATCCCTGACCATGGACAACGGCATGTTGCCCCAGCCTATCCCCTCCCTGAGCAGCATGTGTTTGGCCCCCAGATCCGCCAGGCGCCAGGTCCTCGTGCCGATGACGGCGAAGTCCTTGCCTTGGGTCAAGGGTGAACGATCCGACAGCACCAACTGGACATGCTCGCGTCCAGCGCCTGGGGCGTTCAGCCGAGTCGTTGCCAGCGGGTGGCTGGGCGCTGCGACCGGCACCAGTTCGACGCTGCCGATGCCGATGCGCTCGATTCCATCGATGATGTTATCGAGTTGGCCACCCACGCCGATGCTGGCCTTGCGATTGAGCACGAGCTGAGTGACGGCGCCCAGGGCTTCCATATGAAGGTGCAGGGATACGGTAGGAAAGGTCTCCTGGAATGATTTGAGCGCATCGACCACGCGCTCGGCAGGCAACAGCACATCGAGCACCAGGTGGATCTCTGCCTCCAGGCCTTGCAGCAGCCCCTTCACCTTGGCCCGCAACCCGTTGACCCCATTAGTGATGGTGCGTGCTTCGGCGAGCACAGTACGTCCCGCATCGGTCAGTTGGGGTTTGCGGGTGGTGTTTCTATCGAACAGAACAATGCCGAGTTGCATCTCCAGATTGGAAATCGAGTAGCTGATGACAGAAGTGGCCCTGCTCAGTTTTCGCGCCGCCGCGGCAAAACTGCCGACCTCGACAACCGTCAGGAATACACGCAGTTGATCGAGAGTGGGGGTACCTGGGTCTGAGATCATTTCGATTTCCTTGAACACTTGCGGGGGCATTTATGTTGATTTCACGTGCAGTAGTGCCGCAAGTACCAGATGAGCAGGGCGTGATTACATTTCGAAAAACTAGAACGTAATCGTCGAAATTAGTCGGCTATTGCGATTGTAGAGTGAGTGGCAGACTTTCCTCAATGCGGCGCTCCATGGTGGATGCGCCCTATTTGATGGAAGAACAACCCATGTCTCAATCTACAGCAACTACCTCCCGCGATACCCATGAACTGTCCGGCTCTGTCGCTACCACCGCCACGGCTGCTCTGGTCGGCCGTGTGTTCCTCAGCGCCATCTTCATCCTCTCGGGCGTCTCCAAACTGAGCGCCCCGGCGATGATGATCGGCTACATCGGTTCGGTTGGTCTGCCGTTCCCGCAACTTGCTCTAGCGTTGGCCATCATCATCGAAATCGGCGGCGGTATTGCTCTGATCGCTGGCTACCGCACCCGTACTGTTGCGCTGGTGCTTGCCCTGTTCAGCGTGTTCACCGCCCTGGCATTCCATAACGGTCTGAGCGACCAGAACCAGTTCATCCACTTCTTCAAGAACATCGCCATGGCGGGCGGCCTGTTGCAGGTCGTCGCGTTCGGCGCCGGTCGCTTCAGCCTCGATGCCCGTCGTCGCTGAGCCAATGGCGCCGCAGTGAATGAACGCTTGCGGCGCCTCCCGGGTTTCATCTTTCGAAATCATCCGAGGATTCACCATGAAAGCCATACGTGTGCATGAATACGGCAGCCCGGATGTGCTGCGCCTGGAAGACGCCGCCGACCCGCTTGCGGGGGAGGGCGAGGTGCTGATCGACGTGGAAGGTGCCGCGGTCAACCCGATCGATTGGAAGATTCTTTCCGGCTCCATGAAAGCCTTCATCCCGTTGCCGTTGCCCTACACGCCGGGCACCGAAGTGGCGGGAACGATTTCCGCGATTGGCAAGGGCGTGAGTGGTTTTGCAGTCGGCGATAAGGTATTTGGTTTTATCGGCATCGTCGGTGGATATGCCACAAAGGCTGCCGTACCAGCAGATCGCCTGGCGCTCAGGCCGCGCAGTCTTTCCGCCCTGCAGGCCAGTGGTGTGGCAGTGGCGGCACTGACGGCCTGGCAAGCATTGCATGAGCAGGCGGGCCTCAAGGCGGGTCAGCGAGTGCTGATTCACGGTGCCGCCGGCGGAGTCGGCAGCATGGCCGTGCAGATAGCCAGGCATGCCGGCGCCACGGTCATTGCCACCGCTTCGAGCGGCAACCATGACTATCTGGAAAAAATCGGCGCGAATCAGATGATCGACTACCGTAGCCAGGCCTTCGAGGATGTGGTGGCGGATGTGGATATCGTGCTTGACCTGATTGGCGGCGAAACCCAGCTACATTCCTGGAAGGTATTGAAGCGGGGCGGGGTCCTGGTGTCGCCGGTCAGTGCGCCGAACGCAGAGTTGGCGAAGGTGCACGGCGTTTCGGCAAAAAACTTCGCCACTCGGCCGGATGGCAGGCAACTCACGGCCATCGCCGAGTTGTTCGATGCCGGCCAACTCTCAATAGAGGTCGAAGTGTTCCCGATCTCGCAGGTGAAGCAGGCCGTAGGAAAAAGTATGGCCGGACATACACGTGGCAAAATCGTACTCAATCTTGGCCAATAAAAATCAGGCAATAAAAGACCGCAAGCATGCAGGCGATCGCTTGATTGCATCGCCTGATTGGATGGTCTGATTTGTTGAAGAGGTGCAAAAGCTTTAGCGGTTGGAATCAGAGCTTATGACTGGCGGAGGAAATGAGCGTCAGCTTTGGGGCGGTCTGCGTCGTGAGTACTGTGAAAGCGCGCCGGCCATGGGCTTGATCCAATGTGTGAATACAATTCCACTCGATCGGCGCCGTGGGGGACGATCGCGCATGCGCGCTACCCCATGGTAGGCAAGTTGCCGAAGTGGTCCGGCTGGCTGCGCGGCTAGAATGAAGGTGTCAGTCCCGATTTTGGAGAACCAAGATGGTCAGCAAGAACACGATTTGTCTCTTGTACGACGGTGACGCGTTGGACGCTGCGAAGTTCTACGCCGAGACGTTCCCGGACAGCGCAGTGGGAGCTGTCCTTCGTGCGCCTGGCGACTATCCGGCGGGCAAGCAGGGCGATGTCTTGACGGTCGAGTTCACGGTGATGGGCATCCCTTGTCTCGGGCTGAACGCGGGGGCGGCGTTCAAGCACAACGAGGCTTTCTCGTTCCAGGTTGCGACCGACGACCAAGCCGAAACGGACCGCTTGTGGGACGCGATTGTCGGAAACGGCGGCCAGGAAAGCGTATGCGGCTGGTGCAAGGACAAGTGGGGACTGTCGTGGCAGATCACGCCACGCGTCCTGACGGCCGCGATAGCCGATCCCGATCGAGCGACGGCCAAGCGCGCGTTCGAAGCCATGATGGGGATGAGAAAGATCGACATCGCTGCGATCGAAGCGGCTCTTGAGCGTTAACCCGCGCGGCTTGGGGCTGGGCGCTGTCGGATGCTGGCCGGTGCTCAAGCCAAGCGCTGGACAAGGCGTCATCCGGGCATCGCACTGTCGATTTCGCAGAGTCTCGTTCGACTATCCGTCAGGGAATGAATCTGATTGGTCGCAGTGATCGTAGGCGTTTCCTGTACGAGAACTTTCACGAGGACGAACCAGGAGAAGAGTATGCGCAAGCTCACCGTTGCCGCTTTCATGAGTCTGGATGGCGTTATTCAAGCGCCCGGCGGGTCTGAAGAAGATCCCGGCGGCGAATTCCGCCTCGGTGGCTGGATAGTGCCCTACGCCGACGAAGCCTTTGGCCAGGCCATACAGGACCTGTTCGCGCAGCCGTTCGAGTTGCTGCTGGGGCGTCGCACCTACGACATATTCGCGGCGTATTGGCCGCACAGACAGGCCGATTCAAAAAACCGCGTCATCGCTAACCTGTTCAACAGCGTGCCTAAACATGTGGCCACGCATCGATCCGATACGCTTGATTGGCAGAACAGTCATGCGTTGGAGGGAAACCTTGCCGACGCGATACGCGCGCTCAAGCACCAGGACGGCGCCCACCTATTGACGCAGGGCAGCGGCGATATGGTGCGCCAACTGCTTGCAGCCGGGTTGGTGGACGAGCTTCGGCTTATGATTTTTCCCATCGTACTTGGGCGCGGCAAGCGCCTGTTTGGCGACAACGCACAAGCGTCGGCCTTCACTTTGGCGCACTCGACCAGCACGCCTGGCGGTGTGCTGATCACCCATTACGTGCGCAGCGGCGACGTGCGCACGGGAGCGTTTGAAGAGTAGGAAAAGCCCGTGACGCCTGACAACTCGTTGAAGGCCGACGTCCCTGACGGGCCACGGCCTTCACGCGAGCAGGCGCATGGTCGAGCAAACACGCCTGCCTCTGCGACCAATCAGATTCATTCCCTAACTGCTCGCATTGAATGAAATCAATGCGGGTTCTCTTGAGGTCGGTTGCAACAGGTAACGACCGGAGCTCTGCGCCCCAGACTGACAGTCACTCCCGCAGCTTGGGGCCGTGAGCAGGCGTTCCCGGGTGTCCGTTTCTGGCCGTTATCTACCTGATGCAAAAGCCGGTTATCCCTGGCAACGCCGCCGGCCCGATGCGCTCGGCTATCGGTCCAGCAGAGGTGCCAGCAGTGCACACATGCTGCGCCAGTGCGAACCCTCCCAGTAAACCCGTTGGCAGGCGTCGCAGCGCAGGAAGTGCGAATAGAGGGCGCCAACGCGTGGCGGCACCTGCGGCCGGGCCAGTTCCGGGCTGATCTCGTGCAGCGGCAGGTTGCAATGCAGGCACAGGCTGAATGGCCGCGCGCTACGCGCCAGGTCGAGGCGCTCGTACAATTCGCGCAGCTGCAGTGACGGTTTCAGGGCATGCACGTAACAGCCGTGGCTGATGATCCGCCGCTTGAGCAGTTCGCGGTCGCGGGTTAGCACGATGCGTCCTTGCTGCGCAGCGATCTCGGCGATCTCGCCATCCTCGAAGCGATTGTCATAGAGGGTGTCGAAGCCGCTCATGCGCAGCAGGCTGGCCAGTCCGCCAAGGTGCGCATCAGCGACGAAGCGCAGCACCCGTAAAGGTTGCGCACGAACCTTGAGCAGCGGGCTGATGTCCAGCGCTTCGAACTTGGGATACACCGCCAGCCGGTCACTGTCGAAGATCACCCGCTCGAAGCCCACCGACTCGCCGTTGAGCAGCACCAGCTCGACCTCGGTGTGCGGTATCCCGAGCGCCTCGATCATGTGCTTGACCGTCGCCCCTCGCGCACACTCGCAGGTGAAGGACTGCCACCGCCGTTCGGCCGGCAGGAAATCGTTGAGCTCCTCGTAGAAGCGGAAGGTTGCACGGGTCATGCTGAACAGTATGGCAGGGCTGCTGGATGAGCGAGTCTAGTCCGGACATCTTCTCCGGCAGGCCCCAAACTACGAACCAAGCGCCCGCTGAGGCCGTGCCACTGTCAGACTATTTGTGCTTTGCGATCTACTCCGCGAACCTGGCGTTCGGCAAGGCATACAAGCCGATGCTCGAGGAGCTTGGGCTCACTTACACGCAATACATCACGATTGTTGCGCTTTGGGAGGAAGACAACCAGACCGTCAGCGGTCTGGGCGAGAAGCTGTTTCTCGAATCCAACACACTCACACCGATGCTGAAGAAACTTGAGGTGATGGGTTATCTGAAGAGGCAGCGCGATCCAGAAGACGAGCGTCAGGTGCGGGTCAGGCTCACGAAAAACGGTCGACAGCTGCGCGAAAAAGCCCTGACTATGAGTCTCTCTGAGGCGACTGGCCTCGCGCCAGACGAGTTCGCTAAAGTGCAAAAGGCGATCGTGGCGCTGCGGAACAATCTTATCAAGTCAGTCCGAAACGGCGAATGAGCGATTAACGGTCGTATTGTCGCTATCCCTTTCCGGTCTTGACACATCGAGGGCTCGGCGGTCTCAGTCGCAGAGCGCGAGCGCAGATGGTGTGTCGTGTGGCTTTGCAGAAAAGGTCGATAGGCGGTGCAATGATTCGTTACGCGATTGCAGCCTTGTTTCCACCGGATCTCACGCGAGCGGCGAACCAGCGCGCATGCGATTCATCATTCGAAAGGAAAGATTATGAAAATCAAAGGTGCTGTCATTTTCGTGACGGGCGCGAACCGCGGGCTTGGCCTCGAGTTCGCGAAGCAGGCGCTCGATAGAGGGGCGCGGAAGGTTTATGCGGGCGCGCGCGATCCAGCCAGCGTGACGCTGCCGGGTGTCGTGCCCGTGAAGCTAGACGTGACCGATCCGGCGGCAGTGGCCGCGGCCGCCGACGCGGCGCGTGACGTCACGCTGCTGATCAACAACGCGGGCATCGCACGGCTCGGCAGCCTGATGGACGACGGCGCGCTCGACGCGTTGCGCGATCACTTCGAAACCAACGTGCTCGGGATGTTGGCGATGTCGCGGGCGTTCGCGGCGAGCCTCGCCGGCAACGGCGGCGGCGCAATCCTGAACGTGCTGTCCGTCGCGAGCTGGGTGAACCGGCCGATCCTGTCGAGCTACGGCGTGTCGAAGTCGGCCGCGTGGGCGCTGACCAACGGCCTGCGCCATTCGCTGCGCGAGCAGCACACACAGGTCGTCGGGCTGCATGCCGGCTTTATCGATACGGATCTGACGCGCGGGCTGGAAGTGCCGAAGGCGACGCCGGCCGACGTTGTGCGCCAAGCGTACGACGCGATCGAGGCGGGCGCGGAGGAAGTGTGCACTGACGAGCTCACGCGGCAGGTGAAGGCCGGACTGTCGGCGGGCGTCTATCTGAATGAGGCGACGCCGCACTGACTGCGCCGGAGCGGTCGCCTGTCGGGTCAGGCCGTGACGTCAATGATGCCCGGGATCTTCACGTCCGGGTTCACGTCAGCTTTGTAGTCGACGTCGGCGATCTCGAAGCCGAACAGACGCGGGGAGTCGGTCCTGTAGCTGGCGAAGTCGGTCGGCTCGTACAGGATCTCGTTCGTGACCTGGTCCATATGTCGGCAAAGACCGACAAGCGCCAGGCGATCCCACGTGGGCGAATGGCCGTTAGACTTCGAGTATGGCCGTTGCCGAGCTGCGATCTGAATGACGGCAACGGGTCGATTGTGTTGAAAAAGTCGACCCGGCCTGGCTACCCATGTATTAAGCGGTGAAAGCGCGTTTTCAGCGCGCTGCTACGTAAAATCTGAGTCCTGAACCTTCTGCGCAAAACTCGGATTTCAATCTCAGACGCGTACTTTTCTGTCGCGGAAACTGAAGCCGACTTTTTCAACAGAATCGGCCAGAAGCCGACAGTCGACGGGCCTACTCAGATCGCAAACAATAGCCGCTGGTTCGACGCCCAAAAGTGCTCAACAGTTTCAATATGCCCCAGGCATTGCTACCCAGGCCCCAAGCGGTCCTACGTTGATTCGATACTCGATTGGTCAAGTTTGCTGCAATAAATTGCGGACTCCATAAGCAAGGTCAGAGCGATATCGGGGGCCAACACTTGTTTCACATCCTGGATAGGGCGATTCGAGGCTTGTGCTGCGATGGCCGACCACCATGCGACAGGCGCGGCTCCAAATTCGCGCTTGGCACCAGGAATTTTTCCTGAAAGACAGGTGAGTGCTAAAGGCCACACTAGTTTCAGCAGATCTCGTGCAGCAAGGTGAGCTTGATGCTGAGCAGGAACTGAAGATCGACCTTCATTTGCTCCGCCAATCGTCGTCACGACGTGTTTAAACATCGCATCGAGATTGGGTAATTGCTGAGGCTGCAGGCCAGCACCTAATGCGCCGCCGGCCGCCAACGACCAAAGGCAGCGATTCCCATCGGCTTCCGTTTTGGGCATGAGCATATTGTTCAGTGCATCGCCAAACCAGTACTGTTCGCCAGACTTCGTGCCTATGCGATGAATGTTGTGCCCGACAACCGGCGGCGTTTCGGCGAACAGCGTGCGCTGCGCAGCGTAGCCCGCAATTGCCCCGATCGCCGCAATATAGGTTTCAGCATGGACGCGGCCATTGACCTGCAATCGCGGCTTGAGGTTCATAAGAAGATGACCCATCGCAAGATTGCACTCCATCTCATATGGGGTATTTTTCCAGGGAAGTACGTTCGGCGTGGATTTCATTTGGTCTTCCTTGATATTGGCTGGATATGATTTCTTAGCGGCCCACAGTTCAAGAAAGTCTATTGCATCCACATGATTGTAGGATAACTGGTCGAGTCGAGCGTCCGATGTGGAGAAAACGGACGGACTATCTACACCGGGTCGGACAGCGACGGTCTAACCTCGACCGTCACAGTGGAAAGTCAGACTTCCGTCTGTTCCGCCATTTCAAGTGTGTCATCTACCTCAATTCCCAGGTGCCTGACGGTGCTTTCAAGCTTTGTATGACCAAGCAGGAGTTGCACAGCTCTCAGGTTCTTCGTCCTCCGATAGATCAGCGATGCCTTGGTTTGCCGTAGAGTATGAGTACCGTACATAGTTGGATCGAGGCCAATGGCGGTCACCCACGCTTTGACTATTCGAGCGTATTGCCTGGTTGAGAGATGATCGGAGAAGTGCAACCGACTCGGAAACAAGAAGTTTTCGCTGCGAAGATGAGCCTGTTGCATCCAAGCTTCCAGGACCGTTCGGGTCTGCTCGGTGATTTCAAATTGCACTGGGTGCTGGGTTTTCTACTGCATCACGATGGCCCGTGACGGAACATGCTCCCCATGGGCTATGTCTCGTACTCGCAGCTTGGTTAAATCACAGGCACGCAGCTTGCTATCGATGGCCAAGTTGAAGAGCGCCAAATCACGTGTCTTCTCCGCGAGCTGGAGTCTGACCCGGATGGCCCAGATATCTCTGACTCGGAGCGGGACTTTCTGCCCGACAAGCTTTCCCTTGTTCCAAGGCTGTTGGTTATATGTAGCAATAGTGTTCATGGCTCGTCCTCCACGTTGAGGGAGGACAAGGGTGGATCAGCCACAACGAGTGGTGGTCGCTATTCGACCCACAGCAGTCATTGGATTGATCGCAAGAAACGGCGTTCAAATAGCTTACAAGCGGTATGAAACCACATCTTGCGCAAATTACATTGCAGGCCCTGGCTGTTTCGCACAACCAGTGCCGCAGATTGCCTGCTGATGACGGCCAAGAGCCGATCTCGGTGCCAAACTCAGGGGCGTGCGCGACGGGCCTCAGTGGCCCTGTCAGCGTTAGCAGTCAGCAGTAAACCCGCCGGGAAAATTATGGTAGCGACGTCTGTTCAACCGGGGCTTACTCGTGTTGAGCCAAAGGGAAATTATATGGACGTCTTAACTGGTTATACCGATCACAGTGCTAGACTCAAAAAACTTGCCATGCAAAATGCGCGATTAAGCTGAATAGTCTTATTTGGAAGCCACTATCAGAGGGGAATAAATATGAGCGCAACGAAAAACAATATTATCTCAGCTATAAGAATTGTTGTCATATTCACCATCTCGACAAGCGGAACGTATGTGGCTCTCATTCCATTGTTTGCTCCAGACTACAAAACACCTTCTATTTTGGCAATTGGAGTCGTAACATCTGCTTTGATAAATGGATATATCGGCTATAAAGTTGCAGCGGACGACATATTGCTTATCAAAATCGGCTTTAGCTTTTGTTATGCAATAGTAACAGCCATTCTTGTGTTTTTATTCTCACTATTTATAGTTCTCAACATTCGTGGATCATGACTTTTCTCGGTGCAATAACGTTAGTTTGGGCGACTGGGGGCTCAAAGTAAAATGGCAATAGGGGGGAGATTGATGCTAGGTGGTGAGATTGGCGAGGAAGCTTTTGCTAGACAAACGAATACTGCTCCTAGACCTGTTGGGCATTTATGATGACGAACATGAAAATGGTTATTTTTGCTTCTAAATTTTTGGCTGGGTTTTCTGGTGTCTTACTGTTTTTCTATCGAAATAGCTTGTTTGTTCGATATGCGGGGGGAAGGCACGAAAAGCTCAGACGCGACGCATCAAATTTTGATCAATGATCACGGGGCCTATTCATATATAACCTCGACGCAATCCGACCATCTTTATATGTTGTCTTTGGGTGTTGCGGCTTTAATATCAGTAATGATCGCCGTCGATCTTTTACAGCGAAAATACTTTAATTAAATTAAGGAGTTAATATTCGTGGATGCGGTGAATATTGGCGCCGATGAACGGCTGCCTATGGGCTAGAGGTAGGATTAATAAGCCAAGCATACTGCGCCAGCAATGCCGCAACCAAACCTATGCCTCCTTGAATGAGCACCCATCGAACAGCTGTTTTACTACTAAGAGACTCGATTGTAATACCAAACATGGTTTTCATGTACCACATCCAGATGCGACTTCGCTTTATACAGTCGAGCACCCGCTCTGGCACAAACGCCATTGCAGCTGATATAAATATGTACCACAACATCATCAGTTGTAAAGTTAATCTAAGCATACACCCTCCTATTGCAGGTCCACTACCTGATGATCACGACTCAGGCCCTATCTTCCGTTTTGTCAGTAAAACCCAGTTGCCTTAATTAATTTCGGCCTCCAGTCAGGTGTACTATTGCTGTCAACAAAAAACAAATGGCTCCACCAACCATCAAGCCATACAGGAAAAAATGCTCACTCGATGTTATGTATACGATGGATCCATGAGTATTTAGAGGGTAAACTTTCTCGCTGCCAGGCCTATATGTTGACTCTCGATGAGTGGCATAATAGTCCCATACGAAAAATGATGAGAACCATAATGTTAGTGCTAGCACTCCTAAAGCTCGCTTAATATATTTAAACATTTCAGCTCCTTATATATTTAATGCATATTAAATTTATCAAGGCAGCGCTTGGGTTGTCGCGCGCCTACTTCAGAGTGAAAGTTGTTTTTAGTGGCAGGACAACCTTGCGCAAGTTGTCTTTAAGAATGATATCTACCGTCCAGATACCTGTGGGGTCGCCTGGCTCTCCGATGAAATCGATCACGGGGGCGGCGAGGTACAGGTTGTTCGGCTTCCCCTTGAGGCGTCGTTGAAAACAAACGGTATCTTTCTGATTGATCGATTCAGTACCGTCCGGCCTGATGACTTTCAGATCGCACGTTATGTTTGCATCGTGATTGGCATCCAGCTTCGGGTTTGCAAAAAAAATCAACGTGAAGATTCTTTTACCTTGGGTAACAATCTTTGCTTCGTTAAATACGGGAATGGTTTCGGGCGAAGTACTCCACTTTTTTTCCCAGTCGAGATCGGAAGTGATTAATAGTGAGCCACCAAACTCGCCGATGGATCGTCTTGATTCGGTGTCTGGGGATGGATTGCCATTTGAATCCTTCCAGTAACCGGCATGCACACTTGACCATGAAAGAGACATCGCGATGAAAACGGTGAGCAATCGACGGCTCATGAGCGACTCACTATAAGTAGGTGATATAGATGGCGTAATGTTTTGCGCCACTTTTTTCTTATAACGCGCCTTGTCCATATGTAATGCCTTGTTCCGCTTGAGTGTAGCGGCAGAAAACGCGACACAGAGTCAAGAGAACGAATGACGTGGTTTTTGAGCACGTACAGTGTCTTGAGCATGGTGCTCACGGTCCGCCCCAAGTGGTGTTCCAACAGTTGGATCTAAGGCGGCAAGCTGCCCATCGTCGATGGCTGCGTGAAGATCTCCCGTGCGCCCGGGCTGGGTCCTGAACTGGATCACGCTCAGATGGGCAAGCTGCACGACCAATACCTGACATGCGGCATTCGACAGCGCGATGACGTGAAACAGATGCAACGTTACAAGCCGGAGTGGAAGACCATCAAACCGCGTTTCTGAGCCCGTGCGGTACTTGGCCTGATGGGGCGCAAGCCCGTCGGGGCAGGGCGGTGGGCAGGGCGCGCCGAACTGTGTCAGCGCGAACACGGGTTTTGATGACCCTGACTTGCGCTGATCCTTGGCGTGGTGGGGGGCATCCCCCCTTGAGGACATAGACCTCCTGGCCGGCGTCTCCCGTCCGCGCCGCTGTAACACACTGTATCTCACGGCTGTGTGTTGCAACTGCCTTACAAAACCCCTCGCGCCGGGATACACCGGTGATACATCCATCCCTCGAAATGGCCACACCCGAACACGGCGGGCCATGCGAGGTGAGGATCCGGCAAATGCCACCTCCCGCTGACCTCAACCCTGTTCGAGCCATGACCTTGCGACGCGCCGCCCCGGTGGGCAGCGCAAACCCTACGGCGCTGCCGTAATCCACACTGGAGAATTACCATGTCTCGTACCCACTGCACCCTTGGCCTGATCGGCGCCGCCCTGGTCGGCGGAATGTTCCTCAGCGGTTCTGCTTTCGCGGTGGAGCCCCTGGCCCAGGGCTACCAACTGGCCTCGGCAAAAACCGCCGGCGAAGGCAAATGCGGTGAAGGCAAATGCGGCGCCGGCACCAAGGTGAGCCAGGCCGAAGGCAAATGCGGGGAGGGCAAGTGCGGCGATGCGTCCTTCTCACGCACCGACAGCAACCATGATGGCAAGGTCTCGCGCGACGAGTTTCTCGTCGTGGCCAAGGATCGCGCCGCCGACTTCGACAAGATCGACAGCAACCACGACGGCTTCATTTCTGAACGCGAGGCCTACGACCATCTGAAGGCCATCTACCAGGCCAACGGCAAGCCGATGCCCGACGGCCTGTTCAGCCACCTGCAGAACGACAAGTCCTGACCTGCCCCCTTGCGCCTCGCCCCTCCTGCCTGACAGGCGGGGCGTCGTGCGTTTTCCCGGAGCCACACCATGAGCATGATCGATAACCCAATCCAGGCCGGGCTCGGCCTGCGCCGTGGGCTGCTACCCGCGCTGCTGGCGATGGAGGACGGCGCGGTGGACTTCCTCGAATGCGCGCCGGAGAACTGGATCGGCGTCGGCGGCGCCTTTGGCGAGGGGCTGGCCAGCCTGGCCGAACGCTTTCCTGTCGCCTGCCACGGGCTGTCGCTGTCACTGGGTGGCAGCGAGCCGTTGGACCGGGACTTTCTCGTCCGCACGCGACAGTTTCTTGAACGCTACCAGGTCAGCCTGTATAGCGAGCACCTGAGCTATTGCACCGATGACGGCCACCTCTACGACCTGATGCCGATCCCCTTTACCGACGAGGCCATCCAGCATGTCGCCGCGCGCATCCGCGAAACCCAGGAGCGCCTCGGCCGGCGCATCGCGGTGGAGAACATCAGCTACTATGCCGCACCGTACCAGGCACTGAGCGAGATCGACTTCATCACAGCGGTGCTGGAAGAGGCCGATTGCGACCTGCTGCTGGACGTCAACAACCTGTTCGTCAACGCCTGCAACCACGGTTACGACGCCTTGGCATTCCTTCACGCGCTACCGCTACAACGGGTGACAAGCCTGCATGTCGCCGGCCACTACGACGAAGCCGCGGACCTGAAGATCGACACCCACGGCGCTACAGTGAGGGACGGCGTGTGGGCGCTGCTGGCCGCCGCTTACCAGCGTTTCGGTGTGCACCCCACGGTGCTGGAACGCGATTTCAACTACCCGCCGCTGGCCGACCTGCTGGAAGAAACCGGGCGCATCCGAGCCATCCAGCAGGCCTGTCTTGGCGCGCTTGCCAACAGCAGTGCCGCTCATGTCTGAAACCCTGCGCGAGCAACAATTCACCCTGGCCCGCCACCTGCGCGACCCGACCCGTCAGGCGCCGCCGCCGGGCATCGAGGCGCGGCGCCTGAAGGTCTATCGCGAGCTGTTCTACAACGCCATCGAAGGGCTGCTGGCCGGCAGCTTCCCGGTGCTGCGGTCCACCCTCGGGGATGCACGCTGGCATGCCCGGGTGCGCGACTTCTATGCCGGGCATCGCAGCCAGACGCCACTGTTCACGGGCATCGCCGAAGAGTTCGTCGCCTACCTGCAACAGCAGCAGGCGGATACCGACCCGGCCGCGCCCTGGCAGGTGGAGCTGGCCCACTACGAGTGGGTCGAGTCGCAGTTGTACCTGAGTGACGCCCAGGACCCGCCGCACCAGCAGGACGGTGACCTGCTGGCCGGTGTCCCGCTGCTGTCCTGCCTGGCCATGCCGCTGGCGTACCGCTGGCCGGTGACCCGCATCGCTGCGGACCATCAACCCACCGAGGCACCGCAAGTGCCGACCTTGCTGCTGGTGCACCGCGATGCCGGGCATCAGGTGCATTTTGCCCGGTTGGCGCCTCTGGCGTATCACCTGCTGGCCTCGCTGGCCGCTCACCCGCGCAGTGGGCGGGAGCACCTGCAGGCCCTGGCCGCAGCGGCCGGCGGCGATGCCCAGGCCATCGAGCACCAAGGCCTGGCGCTGCTAGAGTCGCTGCGCGCCCAGGGCATCGTGATCGGCACCCAGGTCCACCTCTGAATCCCCACTGCCGCTTCCACACCGGGGGTGGCGTGATCCACGACCGAAAATGAGAAAGCCCTGCAAGCGTAAACCTGCAGGGCTTCTCGGTCAGGCGGACCATCTCATTAAGCCCGTCTTGCGACTAATGCCGGTCAGTTAAGACATTACGCGAACGTAGCAGCTGGCGAAGCCTGCGTCCGGCTGCGCAGCAGTCGTAAAACAGTCACAGCAGTATTCCAGACAAATCGTGGAAGCAGGATTTGCGACGGCTTCGCCGCCGGACGCAGCCTTCGGCAGCTGCTACGGGGGGCAGTGCTGAACCTGAAATTCCTTAACTGACTGGCATTGCGTCTTGCGACGGACTTTTCTTGCGGGCTCAGGCCCGTTGCCGGCGCCAGTGCTGGAGCAAGTAGTCCAGGCTCAGTTTGCCCGGTCCGTTCAGTAGCAGCGGCAACAGCGCTACCAGGTAGATGGCCGGCAGTTTGTAGTTGCCAAAACCCTGGTTGCTGATGGCGTAACCCCGGGCCAGTTCGGCGAGGCTCGACCACTGCGCCGGCCAGTGCACGGCGGCGATCGCCACGACCGTCACCACCATCAGCACCAGCGCCGACAGCCGCGTACCCAGGCCCAGCAGCAGGAAGAGGGCGCCGAGCAGTTCGGTCCACATCGACAGTTCCCAGTTGAGGGTGGCGGGCAGGTGGTTGAAGGGGAAGGGAAAGGCGGACTGGATCTGCGCGAACCAGTTTTCGCCGTTCCATTTTTCCCTGCCGGATTCGAAGAACTCCCAGGCGAGGAACACCCGCAGGGCAAGGTCGGCGCTCCAGGCGCCCAGTTGGTTCAGCGGTGCGAGGATGCCGAACAGTTTCCAGCCCGATGGCAAGGCGATAGTTTTCATGGAGAGCTCCTGAATCAACCGGCGACGGCGGGGTGCCGTCGCTTATTGTGTTCAGGATTCTTGCAACCGGTCTTATCTGCAGTGTGTCCGCCGCAGGCCGTTGTGTATCCCAGTGTAGAGGCGGCCCTCAGGCCGCCGGACCGCACAGCTCGATCTGCGCGCACAAGCCGCCGCCGTCGCGGTTGGACAGGGTGAGGGTGCCACCGATGGCCTGGGTCAATTGATGTGCGATGGCCAGCCCAAGGCCGGTGCCGCCGGTGCTGCGGTTACGTGAGGTTTCCAGGCGGTAGAAGGGTTTGAGCACTTCTTCCAATTCCTCGACGGGGATGCCGGGGCCGTTGTCCAGCACTCGGATCAGCGTCGTATGGCCTGCGCCGGAACGGACTTCCAGCTGCGCGGCGCCGGTGAACTTGAGGGCGTTGTCGATCAGGTTCACCAGCACCCGGCGCAGGGCATGGGGCCGGGTTTCGATCACTGCACCATTCTTCGCGCACAGGGCCACCTGCTGGCCGCTGTCCTGGTAGTCGAACACCAGGCTGTCGAGGAAGGCGTCAAGGTTCACCCGGCAACTGGCCTCGGTGCTGCCCTCCACGCTACGGGCATAGGCCACGCCTTCGCGCACCAGATGCTCCATGGCTTCGAGGTCGTTCCACAGCTTGTCCTTCTCGGCGGACGTGTCCATGAACTCGACCCGCAGCTTCATGCGCGTGATGGGCGTCTGCAGGTCG
Source organism: Pseudomonas sp. GW821-FHT01E05 (assembly GCF_059422425.1). Classification (NCBI taxonomy): domain Bacteria; kingdom Pseudomonadati; phylum Pseudomonadota; class Gammaproteobacteria; order Pseudomonadales; family Pseudomonadaceae; genus Pseudomonas; species Pseudomonas sp. GW821-FHT01E05. Next base: position 88,599 of record NZ_JBWKWW010000008.1, on the reverse strand, counting down.
TGGGAGATGGCGGCCAGCAGTTGCATGCGTTCTTTCAGGTAGGCAGCGATGCGCGCCTGCATGGCATTGAAGGCCACCGCCGCGTAGACCACTTCCCGCGGCCCGGTTTCATCCAGGTGCGGCCCGGGGGCGTTGGGGTCGAGACGGTCCACCGCCTGGGCCAGGCGCGTCAGCGGGCGAATCGCGGTTTTCACGGCCAGCCAGGTGCACAGCAACAACACGGCGAGCTGGATCAGCAGCACGATCGGTAGCCAGGTCGACAGGGGCACCGGCGCCGGGGTCACGTCAACGGTCAGCGGTTTGCCGTCGGCCATGCGCAGATGGACCTGGAAGTGGGGGACCGGCCCGGGGATGGTCTGGAAGTCCAGCGCGTACTGGCGACCGATGGCCTTGTCGAGGGACAGTGCCGCAATGGGCGCCTCGTCCAGGTCCAGCGCCTGGCCCGGTTCGCCGTCGTCGAGGCGGTAGCGGTAGGTGTGCCGCTCCAGCCGTGGCAGCCAGTCCGCGCGTTCCGCCGCCGGCAGGCGGTCGAGGATCGCCACCGAGGTGGACACGTCCCGTTCCAGGTTGCCCAGCATCATCGAGCGCGCGCTCTGGTAGCGCTCGTAGAACTGGAAGCTGAAGGACAACCCGTAGGCCAGTACCAGCCCGGTGAAGAAGATCAGCGCGAGGCGCGAGGCGAGGGTGCGCGGCCAGCGCGGCAGGCTCTTCACGATTGTGGCTCGACCAGTTGCACGGGCAGGGAGAACACATAACCTTCGCTGCGTACTGTCTTGATGTAGGCCGGCTCGCGGGCGTCGTCCTGCAAACGCTGGCGCAGGCGGCTGACCAGCAGGTCGATGGAGCGGTCGAAGATATCCGCCTCGCGGCCCTGGGTGAGATTGAGCAACTGCTCGCGGCTGAGCACCCGTTGCGGGTGGTCGAGGAACACTCGCAGCAGACGGTACTCGGCGCCGCTCAACGCGACCAGGGTGCTGTCGCCGTCCAGCAGGTGACGCGCGGTGGTGTCCAGGCGCCACTGGCCGAAGCCGATCAGCCGGCTGCTTTCGCTGATGGTCATGTTCGGCGGCAGCATGCGCGTGCGGCGCAGCACGGCATTGATGCGCGCCAGCAGCTCGCGCGCAGAGAAGGGTTTGGTCAGGTAGTCGTCGGCGCCCATTTCCAGGCCGATGATGCGGTCGGTTTCGTCGTTGCGTGCGGTCAGCATCAGCACCGGCGTGGCCTTGTGCTTGCCGGCGCGCAGCTCGCGACACAGTAGCAGGCCGTCGTCGCCGGGCATCATGATGTCCAGCACGATCAGGTCGACCGCGTTGGATTCGAGGAAGGCGCGCATCTGCCGGCCGTCGGCAACGATGGTGGTGCGCAGTCCGTTCTTCTTCAGGTAGTTGCCTACCAGTTCCCTGATCTCGCGATCATCGTCAACGATCAGGATGTGATCGACATGCTCCATCGCCCGGCACCTGTGCTGTGGTTGTGCCCTGAAGTGTACAGAGCCCGATGGCACTTGCCTGTCGCGCTTTGTATTGCAGTGTATCCAGTGCGCCGGCAGATACGTGGAGAGGCAACCGGCCCCCGTCACGGACACATCCGCAACAACTCCCGAGCCTGAAATGAACGCCAACGGGGGAGGGGGCTTCCTCCTCGCAGTGAAGCGAATCACTCAACAGACCGGCCCGTTGCACTGATCCGTGTTTTTCTTCGCTACCTGCATCTGTATCGAAACCAGCCTCCGTCGGACAATGATCCTCCCGGCGGGCCTCACCAGTTGAGCCTGATGGGAGAGTCGCTATGTGACTCGATTTTCGCTGTACCGCAAACCTCTCATTCAGGAGGCCTAATGGCTAAGCTTGCAATTTTCTTGGGCGGATTTTTAGCGTTAACGATCGTGATCGGTATTCTCGCGACAATCTCTCCGACATAAGGAGAGGCTAGTCATGCCGCTGTTGCCCACCGGCAAGCGCCTTGCGAGATAAGCTGCAAGTTCGCTTGCCAGTTCATTGGGGCTTTTATCGCGAATAAATTCGCTCCTGCAACTACCTATTCAAATCCGCGCCAGCGCCTGGGCCAGGTCGGCGCGCAGGTCTTCGACATCCTCGACACCCACTGACAAACGCACCAGCGCATCGCCGATGCCGAGCTGCGCACGGGTGTCTGCGGGAATGCTGGCGTGGGTCATGATCGCCGGGTGCTCGATCAGGCTTTCCACCCCGCCCAGGCTCTCGGCCAAGGCGAAGATCCGCATACTTTCGAGGAAACGCTTGGCGCCGGCCAGGTCGCTGTTCAGGTCGAGGGAAATCATCCCGCCGAAACCGCGCATCTGCCGCTGCGCCAGTTCGTGCTGCGGGTGCGACGGCAGGCCCGGATAATAGACGCGCGCCACCTGCGGCTGACGCGCAAGCCATTGCGCCAGCTCCAGCGCGTTGCTGCAGTGGCGCTCCATGCGCAGCGCCAGAGTCTTCACTCCGCGCAGGGTGAGAAACGCGTCGAACGGCCCGGCGATAGCTCCCACCGCGTTCTGCAGGAAGCCCAGGCGCTCGGCCAGTTCGGCGTTCTGTCCGACCACCGCGATGCCGCCGATCACGTCGGAGTGGCCGTTCAGATACTTGGTCGTCGAGTGCAGCACGATATCGAAACCCAGCTCCAGCGGGCGCTGTATCCACGGGCTGGCGAAGGTGTTATCGGCCACACAGATGATGCCTCGCTCGCGACAGATGCCCGCGATGGCGGCGAGGTCAGTGAGGCGCAGCAACGGATTGCTCGGCGTCTCGACCATGACCATCCGCGTGTCGTCCTGCAGCGCGGCTTCGAATGCCTCCAGGTCAGTCAGATCGACGAAGCTGAAGCGATGCCCGGCGCTGCGCCGGCGCACCTTGTCGAACAGTCGGAAAGTACCGCCGTACAGGTCGTTGCCGGAGACGATGTGCGCGCCAGTGTCGAGCAGTTCGAGCACGGTGGAGATCGCGGCCAGCCCGGAGGCGAAGGCGAATGCACGGGTACCGCCTTCGAGGTCTGCCACGCAACGTTCCAGCGCCCAGCGCGTGGGGTTGTGCGAGCGCCCGTAGTCGAGGCCCTTGTGTACACCGGGACTCTGCTGCGCATAGGTGGAGTTGGCGTAAATCGGCGGCATTAGCGCCCCGGTGGAAGGGTCCGGCGCCTGTCCGGCATGGATCACCCGGGTGGCGAAGGCGCGTGGCGCGGCGGTTTCGTCGTGCTGACTCATGGCAGGGATCTCCGCAAGTGATTGAGCAGGTCGACGCGGGTAATCAGGCCGTGGAAGCCCGAGGCGTCTTTGATGATCGCCACCAGCCCACGGTCGAGCTCCGCCTGCAGTTCAGCCAGACTGGCGCCGGGAGGCAGCGTTTCCAGCTTGTCGGTCATCGCGCTGGTGACGGTCATACGGAAGTGCGAAGCGTCTTCGTACACGCCAAGCAGAATATCGGACTCGTCGATCACGCCGACCAGCCGCTGTCCGTCCACCAGCACCGGCAGTTGCGACACATCAGCCAGGCGCATGCGCTGGAAGGCGGTAAGCAGCGTGTCGTCCGGGCCCACGCTGATCACCCGGCCATCCTCGAAGCGCCGCGCGATCAAGTCGCGCAGATCACCGTAGTGCTTACGCTGCATCAGGCCCTGATCGGTCATCCACTGGTCGTTGTAGACCTTCGACAGGTAGCGGGTGCCGGTGTCGCAGACGAAGCTGACCACCCGCTTCGGCTCGGTTTGCTCGCGGCAGTAGCGCAGTGCCGCCGCCAGCAACGTGCCGGTCGAAGAGCCGCCGAGAATGCCTTCGGCGCGCAGCAGTTGGCGGGCATGATCGAAGCTTTCCTCGTCGCTGATCGAATAGGCCTGGCGCACGCTGGAAAGGTCGGCAATAGACGGAATGAAGTCTTCGCCGATGCCTTCCACCGCCCAGGAGCCGGGCGTACCGAGGGTGCCGCTGCGGCTGTATTCGGCGACCACCGAGCCGACGGGATCGGCCAGCACCATGGCCAGGTCCGGCTGCACGCGGCGAAAGAAACGGGTCAGCCCGGTCAGCGTGCCGGCCGAACCGACGCCGACGACGATGGCATCCAGATCATGCTGAGTCTGCGCCCAGATCTCCGGAGCGGTGCTGCACTCGTGGGCCAGCGGGTTGGCCGGGTTGTTGAACTGATCGGCGAAGAAGGCGTCGGGAATCTCCTGCGTCAGCCGCGCAGCAACGTCCTGGTAGTAGTCGGGATGGCCCTTGCCGACGTCGGAGCGGGTGATGTGCACCTCGGCGCCCATCGCCTTGAGGTGCAGGACCTTCTCGGTGGACATCTTGTCCGGCACCACCAACACCACCCGGTAACCCTTGGCGCGGCCGACCAGGGCCAGGCCGAGGCCGGTGTTGCCGGCGGTGGCTTCGACTATGGTGCCGCCGGGTCGCAGGCGGCCATCGCGCTCGGCGGCGTCGATCATCGCCAGGCCGATGCGATCCTTGATCGAACCACCGGGGTTCTGCGATTCGAGCTTGAGGAACAGCGTGCATGGACCGGTATCGAAGCGGCTGACACGCACCAGCGGCGTATTGCCGATCAGTTCGAGCACGGCGGGGCGGGAGTCGTTCGGCATGTCGTCACCTCGCTGCAGCAATCGGCACTGGATGGACAGCAACCTGCGGCGAGTTATCGTGCGTCAGTCGCTGGCAATGTCTCGCTTGGAACATAGGCCGGGATTGCGCCGCCCGCAACCTTGCGCAGCCAGCCGGTAGCGTCGCCGCCGAAACGACAACCAACCGGATGAACACAATTGCAGTGCGCTTAACCTCTGCGCACATTTACGCCTACGCCAGCCAGAGCCGCGTCATTGCCTTCATTGCACAGGCGGCGCAGTCGGTCTGTCTGGAGCGCAAGATGATGGTGTTGGCTTTGGTGACGTGCGAGCGCTGGTTCTCGATGACGAATTTACTGGTGCATCGAAGACGGCTCCTTAAGACAGCTCTGCTACAGGTCTGTTTATGCTGATAGGCAAGGGATGCGATGCGTTTATGCGGTCTTCCAGTCTTTTCACGAATGCTTCGGCTTCTGCATAGCTGCGAAATTTGACGCACCACGCGTTCATCCAGACAACCCAGCCTTCGGGCGTGTTCGTTTCCTCGATTCTGATCAGCATCACTAGAGCCCTTTCTTCGTGAGGTGGTGCAGGTCAATTACGAGCCCAGGCAAAAAAGCTCGTACCATTTCGAGATCTCAATAGCGACTCGCAAGCGGCGCAGGCACCTGGTTGACGGGTTTCATCTGAGGGTTTTTCTCAGCGACTCAATTCCCTTTCTGACGGACTCGGCGTTCAAGTCGAGTGTGGCGACAGCTCCAAGAGCGGTGCTGGAAACGCCAGTGGATCCCCTCTGATCGATCCACATCGCTATCGACTCAATGGCGTCGGCGAGCGCGAGCTGGTTTTCGTGGAGGGTTTCGAGTATGTCCGGCAGTTGGGGCGTTGCTGGCATGGCGACATTTCCTCAGAGTGAACTGAAAAGCCTAGCAGCGTCATGGCTAGTGTGCCGGAGCATCACGGTTATCCAGGTAGATTGGCCGGGTGTCTGTTCATTTGAAAAGGTTAGAGGGTGTCATCTTGGCGTCATCGAACTAATGGCAAGATCCTCGCAAACCGTCTTCAGCGCACAGCAGGCATCCGCCTGCTGGTTGATGAATTTGCAAGGAATCCCCCATGAAAGGCGACGCCTCCCTGTTTGCGGCCATTGACCTGGGTTCCAATGCGTTTCGCATGATGATTGGTCAGTCGGTCAAACGGAACCAGCAGTTCGTGATCCAGGAAGTGAAAACCCTGCGTGAGCCCGTCCGTTTGGCAGAGGGATTTCAAGGCGGGGATCTGGATGAGTTGGCGCTGGATCGGGGATGGCAAGCGCTCGCGCGATTTGGCAAAAAATTACGCGGCTTTGAGGCGGGTCGTGTGCGGGCAGTGGCGACCAGTGCGGTGCGCGAAGCTGATAATGCTCAACTGTTTCTGGGCAGCGCGGAGCGGCACCTGGGTTTTCGTATTGACGTCATCTCCGGGCATGAAGAGGCGCAACTGGTGTATGCCGGTGTTGCCCATAGGATACCTGGTGCAGAGAGTATGCGACTGGTCGTGGATATCGGCGGCGGCTCCACTGAATTGATTCTTGGTAGGGGCGCTCAGCCCCTTGTCACCGAAAGTATTGCCATTGGCAGCGGCACCATTGGTGCGCGTTACTTTCAAGGGGGGCGTATCACGGCTCAGGCGCTCCTGGAGGCTGAGCGTGTGGCCACTCTACAGTTTGAAAAAGTGGTGCGCCGTTATCGCGCGCGGGGTTGGCAGCAGACTATCGGCTCTTCAGGTACCGCACGGATGCTGGCCAAAGTGCTCAAGGCCAACGGATTGAACGACTATGACCAAGGTGGTATCACCTACGGCGGTCTGTTGCGCCTGTCGTTGCGTCTGCTCGAAGTGGGGCATGTCAAACAACTCAAATTGGCGGGCTTGCAAAGCCATCGCCTGAGCATCCTGCCTGGCGGTCTGGTGGTCATGCTGGCGGCGTTCAAGGTATTTGGCATCCCGCATATGACGCCATCCGAGCCAGGCTTAAGGTTCGGGGTTCTTCATGGTCTGATGTGTAAACACTAATCACGGACAGCTACCTGAGAGAAGCAGGTATCAGCGAGGTGAACCGCCTCTGGATTCATTGCCGCTCCCGAACGTGCAGCCTGATGGCTGCTCTATCTACGGATGCAGAGGCCGATACCGTATGCTCCGGCGACTGGCCCGCCAGCGATATCTGAATCCAAGTCTCAAGTGCCCGGGCGCTCTATGAGCGCTCGGAGTAGCAAAGAAATCCTCTCTCGACATCCAATCGCATGTCCTTGATGCCCTTCGCGCAGATATCCACGCGTATCGGGGGGGCTTCAACCGTCATCCTGGCCACCTTACTGCTCAGAATGTTTGCCTGATCTCAGGTAAGGACAGAGTCCCGCTCACGACCCGGCGGGCGAATTCGCTGAATCAGGCAATAGAAGAAACAGATCCGGCAACTCGCTCCGGGCACTGCACCACATACTTCGAGCACCACGATTCAGCGCCGATGACTCATCCGGATCGGCTGGTGTTTCGTGCTGTCTGCCATTCAAATCCATGGAAATTCATACGATGAAGAAGCTCGTCATAGGTGGTGTTGCTGCGATCATCCCGGCGCTTGCCACCACCAGCCAGGCACAGGATGCGCAACCGCACGGCTACATGATCGCCAACTACGAAATCAAGGATCAGGTAACGTTCCAGAAGTACATGGAAGCGGCCGGGCCGCTCGCGCCGAAATACGGCGGCAAGGTGATCGTTTTCAACCTCAACGCACCAGTAGTCGAAGGCCAGCCAAAGTCGGTGATGGCTATCGCTGAGTTCCCAACTCTTGCCGACGCTCAGCGCTTCTACAACTCTGCTGAATACACCGCGGCGAAGAAACTTCGCATCGCGGCCACCCAAGGCTCGGTCGTGATCACTGAAGGATTGGTGCCTGCGCAGCAGTAGTGGGGGTCGATGCACAAGGGGCGTTCTGTTCCCCCAACACTCAGCTGAATCGACTTCTCAACGGTAATCAGGAGCTTGATATGGGCAACCCCCGTGACATCACCGTTCAGCCGCAGAGTGTCCCTGCTCACGGCCGTCGACAAATTCTGCAAGCAGGCGCGGCCCTCGCCGCGCTGCCGATTGTGGCCGCCACACTCGGAGCCGTTCAGGCTGCGGACAAGCAAACCAGCACAGGTATCAAAATGCCCGAAGTTAAATCCGACGAGTTCATCAATGGTCTGGCCGACTTGATGGCGCATTCGACGCGTACGCCGATCTTGAGATGGCCGAATGAGTACGACATGGAGTACGAGGAGATCTTCTTTCCGGCAATGGATGGCGTGACGATCGAGGGCTGGTTCATTCCGGGCAAATCAGACCGGCTCATCATCTGCAACCATCCGATGCCCTGCAACCGCTACGGCTACCCGGGGCACCTGGAACCCTGGACGAATTTTGGTGGCTTCGAGGTGAACTTCCTGCCGGAGTACAAAATTCTGCACGAGGCGGGCTACACCATTATTGCCTACGACATGCGCAACCATGGCCGCAGCGGAACGGGCAGCGGTGGGGTCAATGGCCACGGTGTGCTGGAGTACCGTGACGTGATTGGCTCCTTGCGCTATGCGAAATCCCGGTCCGACACCAAGGACATGAAGACCGCGCTGTACAGCCGCTGCCTGGGTGCCAATGCCACCATCGTGGGGATGAAAAAGCACCCGCAAGAGTTCCAGCACATCAAGGCGATGATTGCGCTGCAACCGGTGACGCCGCGAGTCTTCGTCGAAACCGCCATGCAAACGCAAAAAATCGTCAATGGTGTCGAACGATTCGACGTGGCCTTCCACACGCGCACGGGCTATCGCCTGGCCGACGTCTGGCCGATGGAATATGCCAGGGCCGTGACCGTTCCGACCCTGGTCGCCCAGGTCCGTAACGATTTTCTGACCAAGCCGTCGAACGTGCAGGAGATCTTCGATACCCTCTCTTCGCGCGACAAGAAACTGTTCTGGATTGAGGGGACGGACCAGCGTTTTCAGGGTTACAACTACTTCGGGACTCATCCTGAACTGATGCTGGAGTGGTTTGATTCCCACTTTGCATGACCCACAAGCGGGCTTGCTGAATCGAGCCGGCACAACAGGCCGCAAGCCTGTTGACTGAGCCGCGGATGACCGCGACGGTTAACGCCTGGGTTGGATCAAGGAGAGTATCCAGCCATCCACCATTTTACTGCCTGAAATGAAGGCGTCAGGTCAGGCAGCGAATTTGCGACTGCACAGAGCGCTATGCTTTGAGCATTGAGTCAAACGCTTGGAGTTGACAGTGCGTCCCGAAGATAAAGTAAACACGCCCAGCGCCGTAGATACCAGCGCGCTTGCTCGCGCAATTGCCCGAATTGCCCCGACTGATGGCGATTACAACACCGCGCTCCCCGCACTCACTGTTCATCGGCGCAAGGCCGCGACGGCGCCGATGCACTGCCTCTACGGGCTTGGGCTGGGGGTGACGGTCCAGGGCGCAAAGCAGGTGATGGTGGCGGACGAAGTGCTGTCCTATGCTGCGGGCCAATCGATGCTCAGCACCGTTGACCTGCCCGTGGTTTCTCATGTGACGCGGGCCAGCGTTTCGCAGCCTTTTCTCGGCTTGATGCTGTTATTGAACAGTACAACGATCATGCGCATTGCCGCCGAGATGCAATTACCGCAGCCGCCGAAGGACTGTGTTTATCGACCGATCACGGTGCAGACGCTGGATGCGGCCACCCTCGATGCCCTGGTCAGGCTGGTTGACCTGCTGGACGAAGCGGTGTTACTGCCGCAACTGGCGCCGCTGATTCAGGACGAAATCATCGTGCGGCTGCTGACCGGTCCCCACGGTCCGCAGTTGCGCCACATCGTCACCGCCGGTTCGCCCAGCCAGCAGATCGCCAAGGCGGTGGCCTGGCTCAAGCTGAATTTCTGTCTGCCGCTGCGCATGGATGAACTGGCTGCCCGGGCGCACATGAGCCCCTCAACGTTCCGTCAGCACTTTCGCGCCGTCACCGGCATCAGCCCGCTGCAATACCAGAAGCAGTTACGGTTGCAGCAGGCCAGGCAATTGATGCTTAGCGAAAACGTCGATGCCGGCAGCGCGGGCGACCGGGTGGGCTACGTCAGCCCATCCCAGTTCAGCCGCGAATACAGCCGGTTGTTTGGCGAGCCGCCGCAGCGGGACATCAAGCGCATGCGTGTGCATTGATGGCAGGCCATTGCTGATCCTGGCGGTGTTGGCGACGACGATCGGGATCAGCATTGGCCTCCTCATCATTATCCCGCGCGTCGTGGTTTCATCGGCTCTGTCAGTCGTAGGCGAGGGAGCAAGACAGCGCTCGGTAGGCGTCGGCCTGGGCGCGCAGATCGTTGGCCTTGGCTTCGAAGGTCTGTACGGCATCGGCACCGGCGGCGAAACGGGCAGGGGGCTTCTCGAGCCCGGCCAACTGCACGAGAGCGGTGGCGAGCCTGGCGGGATCACCGCCCTGCTTACCGTCCATGCTGTTCCAGGCCGCGATGGTCTCCCTGGTGCGTTGCACGTAGTCGTCAATGTTGGGCGTGGCGTAGGTGGTCGAGCTGGTGGTGAGCAGCTCGGTGCGAAAGAAACCGGGCTCGACCAGCATCGTCTGAATACCGAAGGGTGCGATCTCCGGGGTGAGCGATTCCATCCAGCCTTCGATCCCGAATTTTGCCGCGGCGTACGCTGAGCAGAACAGTCCACCGGTGATGCCGGCCGTGGAGGAGAGGGTGAGCAACAGGCCGCTGCGCTGTTTGCGCATCACCGGCAATACGGCGCGCGTGATGTTCATCGGGCCAAACAGCAGCGTCTCGATCTGATCGCGGACCTGCTCGGGGCTGAGCTCTTCGAAGAAGCCCGCGTAAAAATTGCCTGCGTTGTTGACGAGCACATCGATGCGACCGAACTTTTCGACAGCCGCCTTGGCCGCGGCCTGGGCGTCCTCAAGGCGGGTGATGTCGAGTTTGATGGTCAACAGGTCAGCGTGGGCGCCAAGTGCTGCCGCGACCTTCTCGGGGTTGCGACCGGTGGCGACGACTGCGTGGCCGGCGGCCAGCGCCGCCTTGGCGATGTCTACGCCCAGCCCGCGACCTGCGCCGGTGATCATCCAGACTTTTTTCTCAGTCATGTGCTGTTCCTCATTTCTCGTTGTGTGCGTGCTGCTCGGGAGGTGGGTTTCAACCGTGGCTGGACATGCTTCACGAATGAAGGTGAGCAAGTGGCAAGCATAAAGCGTTTGTTCCCGCTGCCATTGTCTGCGGCCCGCTGTGAAACAGCTTGCATGGATCGGTGCATTTCTTGCCTGAAATGACGGAATTGCATCAGAAGCGCCCGATGGATTTTTCTCGATATAGGGGGGATTCGGCGCTCGGAGTAGACGATTCAATCGGATCGCAAGCGCGTAGCTGGATCACGCCGTCGGCCTGATGGGCATACACCAGCACGGCAAACGCCCATCTGCTTGCCTTCCGGGTTTTCGAGCTAATTCACGAACGGCCCGACGATGGCGCTGTAAACTGGCCGCGCAAAAGGCGTTGCCTCATTGAATGCCCCTGCGGACTTGGCGGACCGAGCCCGCTGACGATGTCGGGCCCACCGCCCATACACGACCGCCCCTTTACCACCTCAAGCAAGAGATCCCCATGGCAAACCACGACCTCACCTTCATCCCCGACCCCGACCCGGAATCCATCTCATCCGACGTCGCCGGTTTTGGCGGCCTGCTGGTCTCCACTCAGATTCCCACCCGCGCCGATGGCAGCCTGGAGCTGGGCGACATCGCCCTGCAGAGCGAGTGCACCCTGCAGGCGCTCAAGGTAGCGCTGGAGCGCGCCGGCAGTTCCATGGACCGGGTCCTGCATTTGACCATCTACCTCACCGACATGGCCGACCGCGCCGCCTTCAACGAGGTCTACCAGCGCTTCTTCGCCAAGCCCTGGCCGGTTCGCGCCGCCGTTGGCGTGGCCGCCCTGGCGGTCGAAGGCATGCGCGTGGAAGTCACCGCGATGGCGGCCCGGGGCTGAACCCGCGGGCTTATTCCGTGAGCTTATCCGGCGGCCCCGCTCAGCGAGCGGCCGCCACCGGGCAGCACACGGGTGCCGGTCAAGCGTTTCGCCGCTACAATGCGTGCCTTGACCGTGACAAGCCAGACTAAAAAAAATGTCCCTACCCAAGCATCACCTGGAACTGCTCAGCCCCGCCCGCGACGTGGCCATCGCCCGCGAGGCCATCCTGCATGGCGCCGACGCCGTGTACATCGGAGGCCCGAGCTTCGGCGCCCGCCACAACGCCTGCAACGAGGTGAGCGATATCGCCCAATTGGTGGAGTTCGCCCGTCGTTACCACGCCCGGGTGTTCACCACCATCAATACGATCCTGCACGACAACGAGCTCACGCCTGCCCGCAAGCTGATCCACCAACTGTACGATGCCGGCGTCGACGCGCTGATCGTCCAGGACCTGGGTGTGATGGAGCTGGATATCCCGCCGATCGAGCTGCACGCCAGCACCCAGACCGACATCCGCACCCTGGCACGGGCCAAGTTTCTCGATCAGGCCGGTTTCTCCCAACTGGTATTGGCCCGCGAGCTGAACCTCCAGGAGATCCGCGCCATCGCCGACGAGACCGATGCAGCAATCGAGTTCTTCATCCACGGCGCACTGTGCGTGGCGTTCTCCGGCCAGTGCAACATTTCCCACGCGCAGAACGGTCGCAGTGCCAACCGTGGCGACTGCTCCCAGGCCTGCCGCCTGCCTTACACCCTCAAAGACGACCAGGGCCGCGTAGTTGCCTTCGAGAAACACCTGCTGTCGATGAAGGACAACAACCAGAGCGCCAACATCCGCGCCCTGGTAGAGGCCGGCGTACGTTCGTTCAAGATCGAGGGGCGCTACAAGGACATGGGCTATGTGAAGAACATCACCGCCTATTACCGCCAGCGCCTGGACGATGTCCTCGAAGACCGTCCGGACCTGGCCCGTGCTTCCAGCGGCCGCACCGCGCACTTCTTCATGCCCGACCCGGAAAAGACCTTCCACCGTGGCAGCACCGATTATTTCGTCAGCGAGCGCAAGATCGACATAGGCGCCTTCGACACGCCAACCTTTACCGGCCTGCCGGTGGGTGTGGTGGAGAAGGTCGGCAAGCGCGATTTGCAGGTGGTGACCCATGAACCGTTGTCCAACGGTGATGGCCTCAACGTGCAGGTCAAGCGCGAAGTGGTGGGCTTTCGCGCCAACATCGCCGAACCCAAGGGCGAGTTCGAGGAGGACGGCGAAAAACGCTATCGTTACCGCGTCGAGCCCAACGAGATGCCGGAAGGGATGTACAAGCTACGGCCGAACCACCCGCTGAGCCGCAACCTGGATCACAACTGGCAGCAGGCCCTGCTCAAGACCTCCGCCGAGCGCCGGGTGGGCCTTGCCTGGGTCGCTCGCCTGCGCGAGGAACGCCTGGAACTGACCGCCACCAGCGAGGAGGGCATCAGCGCCAGCGTCGCCCTGGACGGTCCGTTCGGCCTGGCCAACAAGCCGGAACAGGCCCTGGAGCAACTGCACGACCTGCTCGGCCAGCTGGGTACCACCGAGTACCACGCCACGGACGTCAAACTGGATGCACCGCAGGCGTACTTCATCCCCAACTCGCAGCTCAAGGCCCTGCGCCGCGAAGTCATCGAAGCGCTGACCGCGGCCCGCATCAATGCCCACCCACGGGGCGGACGCAAGGCCGAGACCACGCCGCCACCGGTGTACCCGGAGTCGCACCTGTCGTTCCTGGCCAACGTCTATAACCAGAAGGCCCGCGACTTCTATCACCGTCACGGGGTCAAGCTGATCGACGCGGCCTTCGAGGCCCACGAGGAAACCGGCGAAGTGCCGGTGATGATCACCAAGCATTGCCTGCGCTTCTCCTTCAACCTCTGCCCCAAGCAAGCCAAGGGCGTCACCGGCGTGCGCACCAAGGTCGCGCCGATGCAGCTGATACACGGCGACGAGGTGCTGACGCTGAAGTTTGACTGCAAGCCCTGCGAGATGCACGTGGTCGGCAAGATCAAGGGTCACATCCTTGACCTGCCGCAACCGGGCAGCGCGGTGCAGTCGGTCGTCGGGCACATCAGCCCCGAGGACCTGCTCAAGACTATCCCTCGCGGCCCGCACTGAGTGACGGGCGAGCGCGAAGTTACGGCACCGCGCCCGCGCGCTTGGCCAAACTTCGCGCGATCAAGGGGCAGGAAGCCATCCAGGACAAGCGCTGCATCGTCCGCGCAGAACCTGGTCTACGTATAGCTCTTCTTGCTCATCTCCTTACTCCTTGTAGAGGGAGGGTTGGTGGTGAATCGGTAGGCGCTCAGCTGTGCGAGAAGTACTGCTTCAGGCCATACACGAGGCCGGCGAAGGGCATGCCGAGCGCAGCGTAGACGGCCTCGGCTTCGGGTGCGGCGTTGTCGGCCAGAATCTCAACGGCGACGCTCGAATAACCGACGGGGATCACGCCGGCCTGTTGCATGCGCGCCACGCCCATGGCGACTTGCGTCTGGGTGAAGCCGCCGGAAGCATCGATCACTGCATAGCTGTTGTAGCCGTCGGCAATTGCCGAGATCGCCGGGAAGGCGAGGCAAACGTCGGTCGAGATACCCGTCACGATCAGGTTCTTGCGGCCGGTCGCCTTGACCGCATCGACGACGCGACGCTCGTCCCAGGCATTGACGGTGGTGCGCTCGATGCGCTTCACACCCGGCAGCGCTTCGACGAGCTCAGGGATCAGCGGCCCCCACATCCCCTCGGTCGTCGTAGTGACGATGATCGGCAACTTCAGCGCCAGCGCTGCCTTGGCCAGGCCGACGACGTTGTGCTTGAGGGCCAGTGTGTCGATGTCGCGCACGCCGGTGTAAAGGCCGACCTGATGGTCGACCAGCAGCAGGATGGCATTTTCGCGGGTCAGGCGTTCGTGGAGCTGGGGCGAGTTCATGGCAAGGCTCTCCGGGGCGGGTTGAGATGCATTAACCTTGGCGCTGGGACAATCCGAGAACAATTAGCCAAAATGAGAACCATCGTCTATACGACGGGACGATAAGTCGACGCGAGACGTCGGCTGCCGTGTGCACCGAGGGCTGCCGATGCTCGATCTCAGTGACGTCTACTACTACGCCAGGGTGGTCGAACACCAAGGCATCACGGCTGCGGCTCGGGCGCTCGACGTACCCAAGTCTAGCATCAGCCGGCGCATCCTCGTGCTGGAGGCATCGCTGGGTGCACGGCTGATTCAGCGCACGTCACGGCGTTTTGTCGTGACGGAAATCGGCGCGGAGTTCCATCGCCACGCGCTGGCCCCGCCGTTGAAGGTGGCTCGTCCGGTGTTATTGCTCAGTGGACACCTTCAGATCGCAAGAAAGGGCGTTGGCGGCCCGGATGCTGCGGCGCAGTTCGGGAAGTCGAGCCTGTGTTTGGTCGGGCGCTAAAGCCACGTATTCACCACTCGTCGATCCAGCTCCTCCCAATCCGCTATGCCCAGCACCCGCGTGGTGTTCAACCCGCGCAAATAACCGCGCAACTGATTGGCGGTGGCCCGCGCAAGCTCCGGGTCGGGCGCGTTTTCGCACAACAGTACGGTTTCGTATTGGATCAAATACTCGGCCACCCGGTCACGGAAATCGGGCAAAACGGCGTCGCGGATCAGGTCAAAAGTTCTCAAGGAGAGATCCTCATCAATCTTTTCTGGTTGTGATGGAGTGTGCATCCGTCTGCACGGCGCGCAACTATTGCTAGAAGTGATAATGACCATTACGAAACGCAAGTTCTGCTTTGTCGGCAATAGTCGGAAAATCGCCTCCATCGAACACGCGGCTCAAGAACTTTGCTCCATGAAGACATTGACCCGACTGGCTCTGGTCAGCCCAGCTGACGGGCGGAGTGGTTACTGCACCTGGTTGAACACACAAAACACCAATGGCAATGGCGGCGCTCGTGACGCAGTTCCGCTGTTTGATGAACCGAACCTTTTATTTTCAGGATGAGACCGATGCGCCCTTTTTTCGTGTCTGCCACGGCGTTTGCCTCTTTGCTGCTCGCCGGTTGTGCCTCCGCGCCGAACGATCCGACCCTGACCTTGCAGACCAACAAGACCCCTGCCCAATACGCCGACTGCGTCGTACCGAAATTGCAGGGCAGTGCGTTGAACCCGACTGTCTCGCAGACCCAGCGCAGCTACCGGATCGTGGTGCCGAGCAAGGTCTCGGCGGACAACGTGCTGGAAGCCTACAAGGCCGGGAACGGCGGCAAGGTGTTCATCTACGAGCGGCATTTGCTGGCCTCGAACTTCCTGCCTTCGAGTTTTGAACGCGCCGCACAGGATTGCATCTGACCCCGGCCCGTAAACGCTTTTCATAGAGCTCCTTTGGTTGGCCGCAACCAACCAATTTTTTTGCCCCGCACCGCATTCGGTTGCGGGGCTTTTTTTTCTGCGAATGAACAAAGGCTTTGATCGTTCCCACGCTCCCGCGTGGGAATGCATCCGGTGACGCTCTGCGTCATCTCTACAGCGGACGCAGAGCGTCCGGGGCGGCATTTCCACGCAGAGCGTGGGAACGATCAAGACCATGAACGTCGCCTAAGGGGAGTTCAGCGTCATCGAGCCCCATTCGGTGTTGAACCGGGTGGGGCTTTTTTGTGAGTCGGGGTTGATTGTTCCCACGCTCCCGCGTGGGAACGCATCCGGTGACGCTCTGCGTCATCTCTACAGCGGACGCAGAGCGTCCGGGGCGGCATTCCCACGCAGAGCGTGGGAACGATCAAGACCATGAACGTCGCCTAAGGCGAGTTCAGCGTCATCGAGCCCCATTCGGTGTTGAGCC
This sequence comes from Pseudomonas sp. GW821-FHT01E05, assembly GCF_059422425.1. Classification (NCBI taxonomy): domain Bacteria; kingdom Pseudomonadati; phylum Pseudomonadota; class Gammaproteobacteria; order Pseudomonadales; family Pseudomonadaceae; genus Pseudomonas; species Pseudomonas sp. GW821-FHT01E05. Next base: position 72,139 of record NZ_JBWKWW010000008.1, on the reverse strand, counting down.
GGGTGGGGCTTTTTTGTGAGTCGGGAATGAACAAAGGCTTGTCTTTGATTCCTGAAAGCGTCGGTGACTTCCCCACGGCTTTGCCGAACCTGACGCTGTACCGGCGAGTCTCGCCGACGAAGCCTGTTCCCTGCATTTACAACCTGCGGCTGGGCGTCACTGCGCGATGCGGCGAGCAAAAAGTCCAACGCCTCCACACAGGGAGGCGTTGCGGGTTTTCAGGAGCACCGAATGGAATATGCCGCATCTACTCTCGGCAACCTCCCTGGAGTCCCCCAACCTGAGCGATCAGGTCGAGGTGACCCAGTTCAAGACCAGGTCCAACGTTCGCATCACCTGAGGTCGAAGCGGTCAAGGTTCATCACCTTGGTCCAGGCAGCTACGAAGTCTTTCACGAACTTCTCCTGGGCGTCGCTGCATGCGTAGACCTCAGCCAACGCCCTCAATTGCGCATTCGAGCCAAAGACGAGATCGACACGAGTGCCTGTCCATTTGAGGTCGCCGGTTTTGCGATCGCGTCCTTCAAACTCTTCATTGGCGTCCGAGACCGGCTTCCATTCCACGCCCATGTCGAGCAGGTTGGTGAAGAAGTCGTTGGTCAACGTTTCAGGTCGCTTGGTGAAGACCCCGTGCCGGGTTTGTCCGACGTTGGTATTGAGCACGCGCAGGCCGCCAATGAGCACCGTCATTTCTGGCGCGGTGAGTGTCAGTAGTTGCGCCTTGTCGATCAGTAATGCCTCGGCCGGTACCCGGTAACGGGTCTTGAGGTAGTTACGGAAGCCATCGGCGATGGGTTCGAGAAACCCGAAAGACTCGACATCCGTCTGTTCCTGATTCGCGTCCATGCGTCCTGGCATGAAAGGCACCGTTATGGTGTGACCGGCATTTTTCGCCGCCTGTTCGACGCCAGCGCTACCGGCCAGCACGATCAGGTCCGCCAGCGAGATCTTCTTGCCGCCAGTCTGCGCGCTGTTGAACTCGCTCTGGATTTTCTCGAGGGTCGCCAGCACGTTCGCCAGTTGCTCAGGCTGGTTGGCCGGCCAGTCCTTCTGCGGGGCCAGGCGCAGGCGCCCACCGTTGGCGCCACCGCGCTTGTCGGAGCCACGGAAGGTGGAAGCCGCCGCCCAGGCAGTTGATACAAGCTGCGAGACTGTCAGGCCACAGGACTGGAACTTGCTCTTGAGTGAGGCGATGTCGCTGTCGTTGACCAGGGCATGGTCGAGCGCCGGGATGGGGTCTTGCCACAGGAGTTTTTCGTTGGGCATTTCCGGGCCGAGGTAGCGCGAGAGCGGTCCCATGTCGCGGTGGATCAGCTTGAACCAGGCGCGGGCGAACGCGTCGGCCAACTGATCGGGATTCGCAAGGAAGCGCCGCGAAATCTTTTCATAGATCGGGTCGAATCGCAGAGACAGGTCCGTGGTCAGCATGGTTGGATTACGACGCTTGGACGGGTCGTGAGCATCCGGAATGATGCCCGCGCCGGCGCCGCTTTTCGCCGTCCACTGGTTTGCACCCGCCGGGCTCTTGGTCGGTTCCCACTCGAAGCCGAACAGGTTCTCCAGGTAATTGTTGCTCCACTTCGTGGGTGTCGTGGTCCAGGTCACTTCCAGGCCGCTGGAGATCGTGTCGCCACCTTTGCCCGTGCCGAAGCTGCTCTTCCAGCCCAGGCCCTGCTCTTCGAGGCCAGCGGCTTCGGGCACGGGCCCCACATTGGATACAGGGCCGGCGCCGTGGGTCTTGCCGAAGGCGTGGCCGCCTGCGATCAGTGCCACGGTTTCTTCGTCATTCATCGCCATGCGAGCGAACGTTTCGCGGATATCCACCGCAGCAGCGACCGGGTCCGGGTTGCCCTCCGGGCCTTCCGGGTTTACGTAGATCAGGCCCATTTGCACCGCGGCGAGCGGTTTCTCCAGGTTGCGCTCCTGGACGGTACGGCTCTCCTCTTTGCCGTAGCGCACATCGCCCCCCAGCCAGGTGCTTTCGGAGCCCCAGTAGACGTCCTCATCTGGTCCCCAGACGTCCGGACGGCCTCCGGAAAAACCAAAGGTCTTGAAGCCCATGGACTCCAGCGCGACGTTGCCGGTGAGGACGATCAGATCGGCCCAGGAGATGTTACGACCATACTTTTGTTTGATCGGCCAGAGCAGTCGACGCGCCTTGTCGAGGCTGACGTTATCCGGCCAACTGTTGAGCGGCGCGAAGCGTTGCTGACCGGAGCCGGCACCACCACGCCCGTCACCGGTGCGGTACGTGCCCGCGGCGTGCCAGGCCATGCGAATAAAGAGCGGCCCATAGTGACCGAAGTCCGCAGGCCACCAGTCTTGCGAATCGGTCATCAGCGCGTGCAGGTCTTTCTTGAGCGCCTCAAAGTCCAGTTTTTTGAACGCTTCGGCGTAGTTGAAGCCCGCGTCCATGGGGTCGGACAGGGACGAGTGCTGGTGCAGGATCTTCAGATTGAGTTGGTTCGGCCACCAGTCGCGGTTCGACGGGCCACCGCCCGCGGCGGCGTGATTGAACGGGCATTTCGATTCAGTTGCCATGTGTGAGCTACCTTTGGTCGTGTTCATCCGGCTATCCCGGCCCGGTGTGGGCGCGCAATAGCGACGAGCGAAATCAATGACATCGGCTGCAGGGCCAGCTGTTCGATCAATTGATCGTCGTGGTCACACGGGAAATCCGGATAGCAGCAATCGAGTTACCAGCATGGTGGCCCACGGCAAGCCTAGTACGCTTCTGACTTATTCGTATCTCTTATCAGGTCTCAACCGGCCAGTTTTCACCAGCGCTGCGTTAAGGGTAGACCCCTATAAAGCAGTCAGCTAATAGGTGGCGTATTCGGTCTTGATAGGCATAATCTTTTATTGGGCCTCTGGAGATGGAGCAGCGGGTATGAGTAGCTCTCGTAAGACCTTTTACGCGACGAACCCATGCACGGCAGAGGACCCGCCCATGAATCAGCGCCCGCGCCGCACGGCCATCCACGAAGCTGGCCACGTCCTGGCCTTTTGGTGGAATGATCAGCACATAGAGCGCGTCACTGTGCGCACCAGGACAGAAGCCTTCGCCGGCCCAATGATTGATCTGCGCGGCAACCCGCAAAACGTAGAGGGGTTGGTAGAGGCTGATTACTGTGTCCCGCACCCATCCTTCGACCCCCCCGGGATTGCTGAATACTTGCCCTCCATGGTCGAGTCTATTGAACGCGACCTTCTCCAATGCTTCGCCGGCCCAGTAGCCGAAGCAGTCTACAGGCACACCAGATCTGACAAATTCATCAGCGGCAGTGGCCGGGGTGACCGGTGCCGGGGTTACGAGTTGATCAGTTTGCTGCCCGCACGAAAGCTACTCGATGCCGAATCCCAAGCAATCGCCCGGTCCAGCTGTCTGGTGCGTCGTTACTGGCCCGCTGTCACCGCTGTGGCGGATCTTCTACAAGAGCACGGCACGGTTAACGGGGAAGCTATAACAGCGCTGCTGTGGGAAGTCACCGGGGAGTCGCCTACGCGGCTCAGCAATGACCTGGCAACCCTTGACACGCGACGCAATAGGCGGTGGACTGCAGTCCACGCCAAGCGACCTTTGTAGCAAGGCCCGGCAATCGTCTGACCGAACTGACGGTGACGGTCCATCAGCTCAATCCTGAAAAAAACAAAGGGCGCCTCCAAGCGCCCCATGCCATTGTCAGTCATCAAACGGTAAACTGAGATGCTGGCGTGCCGTGAATACTGGCTTCTGTAAATGTAGGCGTATCAGCGCCTGACATTGAGAAGGGATCAAGGCCACGGTCGTCGAGTGGCTTTCAATAGTCGACGACCTATGGATTGCTGATGCCTTGAGGGTTGATTTGTGCGGTGTGGGGCTTACAAATCGATGACAAGGTCTGACGTAGGTTTACTGCAGCAGAGCAAGCGCAGCCCCTTGTCGATTTCACGCTGGCGGATACCCCCGTTGTGGTTCATCTCCACCGTGCCTTGCAGCACGGCTGTTTTACATGTGCCGCAGACCCCTTGGCTGCAGGAGGAGGGGACGATAGCACCGGCTTTTTTTGCAGCCGCCAGTACCGTCTGGTTGCCTGGCATGCTGAAGGTTTTACCCGAGCGGGACAGCGTGACCGTAAAAAAGCGCTCCCGCCGATCGAGGACGGACGACTGTTCTATGAGCGGTTCTTCGTCCAGCACCGCGATATCGAAGCTTTCCTGGTGATAGTGCTGGAAATCAAAGCTTCCCTGTTTGAGTAGAGTTTTGACCGCATCCATGTAGCCTTGCGGCCCGCAGGTGAACACTTCGCGCTCCTTGAAATCTGGTACCAGCTCGCTGAGCAGGGCCAAATCCAGGCGGCCGATCGGCCCGGCCCAATCCGTGTCGACGCCGCGCCCTTCGCAGATATTCAGGACGCGCAGGCCAGGCATGCTGGCCTGCATCCGACTCAGTTCGTCATGGAAAATAATGTCGATTGGCGTTCGCGCACTGTGCACGAAGACGATATCTAATCTGGCCGCCATGTCGAAACTCGCCCGTGTCATGGACATCAGAGGTGTCACTCCGGAACCCGCCGACAGGTAAAGCAGCTTGGCAGCTGGACGGCCGACCGGCGTGAAGCTGCCAGCGGGGCCGGAAGCAAGCAACATATCGCCTTCGCGCAAGTTATCGTGCAGCCAATTCGACACTGTCCCGCCGGGAACGCGTTTGACTGTGATCGAAAGCGCAAAGGGGCGAGTGGGAGATGATGACACCGTATAGCAGCGTGACACGCTTTGCCCCGCGATAATCGGCGATACGGTAATGAACTGCCCTGGCTCAAAACTTATTGCGCTGAAATCCGCACTACGAAAGATAAAGGTCTTTACATCGTGGGTTTCGTCGCGCACAGCGCAGCATTGCAGCGCCTTTTGTTCGCCACTGTTCCACTGTGCGCCGCAGGCGCTCCAGGTGTCAGGATTTGTGAATACCCTCTGCGCGGATCTGGCGCCTGCGGTAACCGGCGTTTTTTCATAGGTGGTCATGGTCATTCCTCACACACCGTGTGCGGCAAGCCGCGCGGCGTACCAGCGAGAGAACTGATCAACGTAGGATTCGGTGAACGCCGAGAATGGCCCAGGCGAGTAGCCAGGATCTTGCGTACCGCTATGAGTGATTGCGACAAGGTTAGCGTCCTGCTGATTGGTCGCTTTCCACACTTCGGTCAGCTTATCGATGTTGTAATCCACGCCCTCAATGGCGTCTGCATTCACGAGCCACTTGGTACGCACCAAGGTCTTGTCAGGTGCGAGAGGGATGATGTAGGAAATCACCGCGTGATCGCTCATCACATGCGTCCAGGAGTTATGAGTCCACAGGTGAACGTCGCCGAGGTCGCGGCGGGTCAGGTCACCGAACAGGCGCGTACAAGCCACCCGGGTGTCGAGCGTTTGAGACTCGCCATTGCCGGCGATGACCAGCCGTTGCGTGCGAAATTGGGTCACTGCGTCTACGTCCAGGTGTTCTACCGCGTCGCAGATAAACCCGTCGTTTTCCCAGTTCCGTTTTGCAGCAGCATTGCGTTCTTCATATTCATCTAGCGCCTGAAGCGATTCTTCGCTAAGACCATCGGCGCAGAAACCGAAATCTTCCGGCAGGAAAGATGCTGTTAATTCCGGATGCGTCGCTGAACAGTGATAACACTCGCGATTATTCTCGATGACCAATTTCCAATTACCGTCTTCAATGATTTGCGCCTCATAGGCAATCTTCGAATAGATGATGTTGTAGGGGGCTAGCCGAGGAGCCATTGTTTCTTCCAGATATGCGATATCTTCGGGAGGCTGATCGCCAAGGCAAACGAACACATGCGTGCCGGCAACTTTTGTATGAACAGGAATCAGACTTTTACACTTTGGATCGAAATCCTTGCCCATGTGAGCGGCGTGCTTCAGGCTGCCATCAAGATCATAAGTCCACTGATGGTAAGGGCAAACCAGCATACCGACAGTCGACTTGCCGGCCGGCTTCAGACGCGCTCCGCGATGACGGCATACGTTGCGAAATGCTTGCACCTGCTCGTCGTCGTCGCGTACGACGATGATCGAGGATTTGCCGATGTCTATGGTCGAAATATCCCCAGGCTCGGGAATATCAGCCGTGACGCCTACCAAAATCCAATGTTTGGTGAAAAAGATATCGACGTCGGTTTCGAAAATATCCTGGCGGCCAAACAACGCCCCATGCATGCCATGGCCTGGTGTGCGCGCGGTAACAAGCTCTTGTTGGGATTTCACGACGGTAGTTGTCATTATAGCCTCATGGGGTCGATCTAAATCATCAGCAGGTGACGGTGAGGCAAGTATCGAAATGCTTCAGGGTTGCGTCAATGCGCTTTATTCTCACCTTGGCATATCTAAAAGTTATGCGAAATTTCAGCCGGTTTTTTACCATTTACTTCAGTGCGCTAATACTGATTCATCTCGCAACCAATCGACCAGGACATTAACTAATGGCGTTATTTCTCGACCATTCGGGACAATCAAGTAATAAGCATCTTTGGGTTTGACCACATAGGGGGTGATACGAACTAATTCACCACTGAGGAGCATAGGGCCAAGCAACCTGTTCCAGCCCAAGGCTATGCCATACCCCTGTAGCGCTGCCTGCACAGTGTCGTTGTAGCTGCTGCAGCGCAGGCTGTAATTCATCTTTGGGCGACTCTGCCCCAGCTCCTTGAACCAGCTATTCCAAGTCATCCAACCTTCGAGCGTTGTTTCCGAATCGATGAGATCCATATGCAGGAAGTCGTCGACTGACATGGGTGCGGGATGAGTGGTCAACCAGGTCGGCGAACACACTGGGAAAACTTCTTCGTCAAACAGGAAAATCGAAGTGCCGTCCTCCCATTTTCCATTCCCGAAGCGAATGGCGATATCTACATCCTGTCGGCTTACGTCAGGATTGAGTATGTGTGTAATCAAGCGCAGTTGCAGCTTCGGCTGTGACAGGCGCAATGAGGCCAGCCTGGGCAAGATTCGTAGTTGTGAAAACGCCGCAGTACAGGCAAGCACCAATTCCTGTTCGGGAATGCCCTCGGAAATCTTGTCGAAGACGCTCGCCATGCGTTGCATGGATTCGGAGACCACCGAATACAGCACGTACCCCTCGCTGGTTAATTTGATGGCACGGTGTAGACGATGGAATAACCTGGTACCCAAGGTTTCTTCCAGGTATTTGACCTGTTTGCTTACTGCGGCTTGGGTCACTCCCAGTTCCTGAGCCGCCAGTGTGAAACTGCTCAACCGCGCTACTGCCTCGAACTCCATCAACGCCGTCATGGAAGGGATCAGCCGGCGGTAACCCTTAACCTTTTTGCTGGTTTCTTCACTATCCATCGTGGTTGATCCTGAAAGGAGAACGGGCGCAGCAACCGCTTGCGTTCAAGCACCGAGCCGACATGGCGGTCATGCGGGGTACAGGCGAACTCTACGTGACCAGCTCACGGGAGCTGCGCCAAGGGTGCAGTTGGCAGTGTCGATCTGCAGGATAGCCGCTCCCTGTGGCATACATTGCTGCCGGCCTGCGGCGGTAAAAAGCACAGGGACGATGTTTGAGCATCCAGCTCCCACCAGGGCATAACCGATCAAGGACGCAGGCCATCCATCGAAACCTTATCGACGTGATGCCGCCATTGCGTAGTGATGCTTGGTTGCTTTGACGATACGCTCATGTATGCCGCTGCGGTTGTTCTGGAGCGACACGCCATTGCCTGTTCGCTCAGCACCGAGAAACGCTGGAACCGCCTCCTTTGAATCGCCTTCTGACAATGGGTCTTCAGTCCGCATTCACTAAAGCCTCTCCGCTGCCTCAAAGGCATGTCGCAAACGCTTCCTGGAACGTCGTACCGGGCCAACCGCCCCTATACAAAAGTGCGCTTGGTAATAAGCTTTATTATGGAATGATCTAGGAAAAAACATTCCAAAAACGACCATATTCTTTCCTGTGACCGACTACGTCGTTTTTTTAATAATTAAGTAACTTGATGAATTTAAAGAAAATTCTTCAAAAAAATCATGTGTTTTTCATGTGTTTTTTATGTATACACAAAAAATACAATCTATTGACCATCCCCAAAACCCATGCGAGTCTCGACTCATCAGTCAGCCGCACCTGACAGCGAAACTACCTCTGGAGGTCGTTTGTGAAAAACGGCAAAACTTGTCTCTACGAAGACCTGAAACGTCAAATTTTGACGATGGAACTGGATCCTGACGAAGCGCTGGATGAAGTCATTCTCAGCGAGCGTTATGGCTTATCCCGAACGCCCGTCCGAGAAGTTTTCCGACGCTTGGCCGGTGAAGGTTATGTCGATATTCGAGAAAACCGGGGCGCTCGGGTTATTCCAATGAATCACTCGACACTGCGAAATTTCTTCCTGGTTGCACCGATGATATACGCAGCCATTGGCCGTCTGGCGGTTCAAAACTTCAAGCCACGCCAACTGATCGATTTGAAAGAAACGCAGCACCGGTTCCGCATTGCCACCACCTCAAGGGATGCGCTGGCAATGGTCGTCGAGAACAATCGTTTTCACGCGATCATGGGCGAAATGGCCGGCAACCAATATCTCCAACCCAGTTTGGAAAGATTGCTCATTGATCACTCCCGAATCGGTAATACATTTTTCCGACCTCAAAATGAGGATATGGAGGAGCGTCTTGAACTTTCTGCGGGGCACCATGATTTTTTTATCGAGGCTATTGAACGTCGCGATGAACAAGCAGTAGTTGATCTCGTGTTTGAACATTGGGAACTGTCCCGAGAAAACATGGAGATTTTTATCGCGCCCCAAGGCATCAAGGCGGACGCGCTCGTTGACCTTCCACGTAACTCATATTCGGAGAAATCATCTTGAAATTTGAAGGCATCTATACACCAGCGGTGACTCCTTATAAGCCTGATGGGGAGATCGACTGGAGCGTGTACTCCGAAGTATTGGAGTCGCTGATTGAGGCGAAGGTACACGGCATTATTATCGGCGGGTCGACCGGCGAGTATTATGCGCAGACGGCAGAAGAACGTACTGAGCTTGCCGCTTATGCAAAAGATGTGATCGGCACTCGGGTGCAACTGATCATTAGCACCGGGGCCATTCGCACTGAAGATGCGGTGCAGTATGCGAAGGATGCCAAAGCGATCAAAGCGGACGCCATTCTCGTCACCAGTCCACCGTACGCGCTCCCTACCTCCGAGGAAAACGCGATACATGCATTAACCATTGATCGTGCTGCCGATCTGCCGATCATGCTTTACAACTACCCGGGTCGCATGTGCGTTTCGATGGACGAGGATTACTTCACCCGTGTGAGCAAATCGAAAAACGTAATTGCCATCAAGGAAAGTTCCGGCGACATGGGGCAGGTGCATCTCCTCGCGCGTAAGTTTCCCAACATCGCACTGTCATGCGGCTGGGACGATCAAGCACTTGAGTTTTTTGCATGGGGTGCCAGAAGTTGGGTGTGTGCAGGCTCCAACTTTTTGCCGAAAGAGCACGTGGCGCTTTACGAAGCCTGCGTCATTGAAAAGGACTTCGACAAAGGCCGTCAGATCATGTCGGCGATGATGCCTCTGATGAATGCTTTGGACGGCGGCAAGTTCGTGCAGTCGATCAAGTTTGGTTGCGAGCTGACTGGACTGAAAGTAGGGGACGTGCGGTTGCCGCTTCAGCCGCTTGATTCAGAAGAGAAGAAAAGCCTTGAAGCGATCATCAGCGATGTGAAGCGCGACGTTGCCAACATCACTTCGGGAGCCAGCCATGGGTGATCTTCTGAGCAAGGCCGAATACGCCGCCATCGCTAAAGGTATTTCGTTTCCTTCTAACGCGTTCATCAATGGCGCGTTCAAGCCCGCGATCTCTGGCAAAACGTTCGCCACGACCAATCCGGCGACGGGTGAGTTTCTGGCAGATGTTGCCGCATGCGCGTCTGAAGATGTCGATTATGCAGTTAGTAACGCTAAAGAAGCCTTTGAGGATGGACGCTGGAGATCGATTTCTCCCAGGGAGCGAAAAGCCGTTCTCCTGAAGTTCGCGAATCTGCTTGAAAGCAATCAACACGAACTGGCAGTCCTGGAAAGCCTCGATAGCGGCAAGCCCGTCAGTGAATGTCAGTTGGTCGATGTGCCGGACACCATTCACACGCTGCGCTGGCACGCGGAGTTGATCGACAAGATTTATGACAACACCGCCCCTGTGGGCAGTGACGCACTGACCATGGTTGTTCGCGAGCCAATAGGTGTAGTGGGCTGCGTGCTGCCCTGGAACTTTCCTCTACTAATGCTGGCCTGGAAAATCGGCCCGGCGCTCGCAGCGGGATGCTCGGTGATCGTCAAACCCGCCGAACAAACCTCGCTGACGACGTTGCGCGTTGCGCAGCTCGCGTTTGAAGCCGGTGTCCCCGCAGGTGTGCTCAACATCATTACGGGTACAGGCAAGGATGTCGGGGAGCCGATTGGCTTGCATCACGATGTCGACATGGTGAGCTTCACTGGCTCCACCGCGACCGGTCGCCGGTTTCTGCATTACGCAGCCGATTCGAATCTGAAACGTATTGTCCTCGAATGCGGCGGGAAAAATCCTGCCGTGGTGATGGACGATGCGGAAGATCTGGATCGCGTTGCCGAGCATGTCGTAAACGGCGCGTTCTGGAACATGGGCGAGAATTGCTCTGCAACCTCGCGCCTGATAGTCCACACATCCGTGAAAGATGAGCTGCTACAGCGCATGGGCGCCTACATCCGCGAATGGAAAATGGGCGATCCACTCGATCCGCAAAACCGTGTAGGGGCGTTGGTCAGCCCTGAGCATTTCGCGAAAGTGAAGTCGTACCTTGAGCATGCCACCGCTGGAAAGCTCGAAGTTGTGTACGGCGGCGCGACCAAAGACGGTGCCTTCGTAGAGCCGACCGTGATTGACGGCGTAGGTCGGGACAACCGGCTGTTCCAGGAAGAGGTTTTCGGCCCGGTTCTTTCGGTCACCACATTCAGCTCGATCTCCGAAGCCATTGCCTTGGCCAATGACACGGTATACGGCCTTGCCGCCTCTGTTTATACCGGCAGTCTGCGACGGGCGATCAAGTTGTCGCGGGAAATTCGCGCCGGCATCGTCACCGTGAACTGCTTTGGTGAGGGCGATGCTTCCACGCCTTTCGGCGGCTACAAGGAGTCAGGGTTCGGCGGTCGAGACAAATCGATTTTTGCTCACGATCAGTACACCGAAATCAAAACCATCTGGATCGATGTTTCTGGTCGGTCGGATGAAGAGACTGAAAAATGAGCACCCAGACCATCAAGCGCCTACCGGTAGACACCGGGGTTTCAGGTTGGGAGGCGATTTCCACGCGCACTGCTCCTGTGCGCATGCTTGATGGGAGCGTGTCGGCAGATTGGCTGATTATCGGAGCAGGGTTTGCAGGTCTGTCCGCTGCGCGCAGGCTAGCCCAACTGCATCCCGGCGATAGCATCGCGGTCGTTGATGCCCATGAAGTCGCGAAGGGGCCAGCAGGAAGAAACTCTGGCTTCATGATCGACGTGCCCCACAGTCTTTCATCTGGGGAGTATTCGGTTGCCGCTGAGTCTGCAACGTCGTTGGAAATCGCCCAGAACCGCTTTGCTATCGCTTTTGCAGCGCAAGCCGCACGCGAGTACGGCATGTCTGTCGAGACCTTTGATCCGTCCGGAAAGATCAACGCGGCTGCAACAGAGCGGGGGATGAAGCTCAATGACAACTATGCGAAATCGCTAAAGGGCATTGGCGAGCAATACGAGTTGCTGGACGCTGCGCAGATGCAAGAGATCACCGGCTCCCGTTATTACCATGGTGGGCTTTATACGCCCGGTGCGGTGATGATTCAGCCCGCTCAATATATTAGGGATTTCGCATTTGGGCTTGATAAGAACGTCAGCCTTTATGAACGCTCTCCGATTATTGAACTTTCCAGATCGGGAAATAGCTGGAAGGCGAGGTCTCATCGTGGTGTGGTTAATGCACCTAAGGTGATTCTTGGAGTCAATGGCCATATCGAAGACTTCGGCCATTTTCAAGGTCGACTGCTGCACGTGTTTACCTACGCTTCGATGACGGCTGCTTATAGTCATCATGAGTTTGGAAGGCCGGTGACAGGTAAGGATCGATGGGCCTTGTTACCCGCGGATCCGATGGGAGCGACCGTTCGCAAGATTACTTCAAATGGGCTTTCGCGCATCGTTATCCGTACAAAGTTCACGTATGACCCAAGTATTCAAGTGACACTAAAGCGTGTTGCCGGGATTGCCGAAGAGCAACGGCATTCGCTGGACGCGCGCTTTCCCGAACTGAAGTCGACTCCATTGGAGTTTAGCTGGGCTGGACGCCTCTGCTTGAGCCGTAACAGCGCTCCAGCCTTTGGCGAGATAGAAGAAAACCTCTATTCGGCTTGCTGCGAAAATGGGCTGGGAACTGTCAAGAGTACCCTGGCGGGCGTGATGGCCGCTGAGTTGGCCTCCGGCACCAATTCAAAGTTTTTAGAAAGTTTCAGTCAAGCGCCTGGGCCAAGCAGGCTTCCACCCAGGATATTAACGAAGCTGGGTGTCAACTCGGTTATTCGTTGGCAGGCGCTGAGAGCAGGGCGAGAGGGCTGAAGTGTTTCACACAACCGGCTTTTATTTCATAAAGGCCTAATCTCTAGTTTTAACCGTAGTTCGGAGTACGCCATGAAAAAGATTTGGAAGGCAATCTGCGCTGTCGCTGTGGCTGGTGTAATGAGTTTGCCAGTTCACGCCGAAGAAAAGAACATCACCATGGGTACGATGACTTGGGAGGATTTGACGCCCATCACCGGTATCACCAAGAAGGTGCTTGAAGACGCTGGCTACACAGTGAAAGTTGTAGATTTTTCCGAGTGGGGCATCGCGTACGCTGCGTTAACCAAGGGTGATGTTCAGGTGTTGGCGTCCCAAACGGACTATGCGGCGAACGATTACTGGAACAAAAACAAGAACAAGATCGAGAAACTATCTCCTGTTTCCTTTGGCCTTTACCAAGGTCTTGCAGTGCCGAGCTATGTCAACATTGATTCCATTGATCAGTTGAATGCTAACTCGGAAAAACTGGGCGGCAAAATTATCGGTATCGAGCCAGGGTCTGGCTTGATGAGCGACGCTAACAACGTAGTTAAAGCGTATGACCTCAAGCTTAAGCTGGTCGAGGGCAGTACCACCGCGATGACTGCAGCGTTGAAATCAGCCGTCGACCGTAAAGAGCCGGTAGTTGTAACCGTCTGGGAACCCTCCTGGATGACCAAGAAGTTCGATCTTAAATTCCTGAAAGATCCAAAAGCCATATTCCCACCACAGCAAGGCTACTACTGGATCGGCCACAAAGGCTTTGCTGAAGGCAATCCACGTGCTCGCGAACTCATGGCGAGCGTATACGTGCCGATCGCAGACATCACCGCGATGAATGCTGAAGTCAAGGATGGCAAGACGATGGAGCAGGCTATCAAGGGCTGGACGGATAGCCACGCCGAGCTGCTGAAGCGTTGGGAAAATATCAAGAACTAATCAATTTTTGCTTTGTAGCCACTGCCGCCCTTTGATTAATTAGAAAAACCAGAAAACTGGTTCACGGGTTACGAAAATGACAACGCCCAAAATTGACACCAACGAAGTGCTGATAGATTGCCAGTCAGTCTGGAAAATCTTCGGGAAAGCCGCACCTGCAGCAATGAATGCTGTTGTTCAGCAGGGGCTCACCAAGACTCAGATCCTGCAAAACTACGGCTGCGTGGTCGGCGTCTCCGACGTCAGTCTCCAGGTTCGCCGAGGAGAGATCTTTTGCATCATGGGATTGTCCGGCAGTGGCAAATCCACACTTATCAGGCTACTCAATAAGCTGATCACACCTAGCTCAGGGACAGTCCTGGTTAAAGGCAAGAATCTGTCTTCCCTTACAGCTGCACAGCTTCGTGAGGTTAGGGCGCGTCACATTGGCATGGTCTTTCAGAGCGTCGCTTTGTTACCAAATCGAACAGTGTTGGAGAACACGGCGTTTGGCCTGGAAGTGCAGGGCGTGGGCAAGGCTGAACGTTACAAGGTAGCCGAGCAGGCCTTGGCCAAGGTGGGTTTGAGCGATTGGTCTTCACATTATCCCAGCGCGTTGTCTGGAGGTATGCAGCAACGTGTGGGGTTGGCACGTGCCATTACTGCGGATCCTGAAGTGATTTTGATGGATGAGCCTTTCAGTGCGCTTGATCCGTTGATTCGCCGGCAGTTGCAGGATGAATTTCGCCAGTTGACCAAGGAGCTTGGCAAGTCCGCCGTGTTTATCACGCACGACCTGGACGAGGCGATTCGAATCGGTGACCGCATCGCGATCATGAAGGACGGCGTGATTATCCAGGTGGGTACGGCCGAGGAGATCGTGCTCAATCCGGCTGACGACTACGTCGCGGAATTTGTGGCGGGCATTTCCAGATTGCATCTGGTTAAAGCCCAGTCGGTCATGACGCCCGTGGAGCCTTACCAGGTGGCGAACCCTGGCTGCGACATTTCCAGGCTTGCCAAAACCTCGCTCGACGCCGATATCAACGAGCTGATCGAATTGACCATGAAGTCCGAGCGCGACGCACTCTCTGTTGTCGACAACGGAACAGTGGTAGGCATCATTACGCTGCGTGATCTGCTGCGTGGCGTACAAGGCATTCCGAATGAGTTCGCGGCTTCGACAGCCGCCAGTCTTCTGGAGGCATCGACATGAGCATCCCGGACTTTTCCAATCAGTTCGACTCGGTCGTCGACTCGAGTCTGGAATGGCTATCGGATCACGGCGAATTTTTATTCGACGGCGTCAATGCATTGCTGACGGGCATATACAAAAGTGTTCTCTGGTGCATTGCCTATCCCCCGTATTACGTCGTCGCGATAGCCATTGCCCTTATCGGGTGGCGGGTTGTCGGCGTTCGGTTCGCCATTCTCGCGGGCCTGGCGTTGTTGTTTTGCGAGGTGATTGGCTTGTGGCCGGAGACGGTCAGTACCCTTGCCCTGGTGCTGACGGCTACCGTGCTTGCGTTGGTGGTAGCGATCCCATTGGGCGTGCTGGCCGGTCTCGCACCGTCAATTGATCGCGTCGTGGATCCGGTTCTGGATCTGATCCAGACCCTGCCGCCCTACATCTATCTGTTGCCGGCAATCGCCCTGCTGGGCTACGGCCCGGCCACGGCACTGTTGGCCACCTTTATCGTTGCCGTACCACCGGCCATACGCCTGACCTCTCTGGGGATTCGCATGACTCCACGGGAATTCATCGAGCTGGGGGATGCCAGTGGCGTCACCGGTTGGCAGATGTTCTTCAAGATCCGCCTGCCATTCGCCAAGCCAAGCATCATGGCAGGGGTGAATCAGAGCTTGATGATGGCCTTCGGCATGGTGGTTATTGCCGGCATCGTCGGTTCCGGCGGCCTGGGTGAGTCGATTTATGCAGCTGTTCGCACACTGGATATCGCCAAGTCGATCAATGCGGCCATCGCCATCGTCATTCTGACCATGATTCTGGATCGGTTGGCGCAGCACGCTGCACGTTCGCAGATGGGAGAAAGCCAATGACTACCATGAACATCCAATTTTCCCCGGGTGAGTTCCTGGCACCTGCCGTTGACTGGCTGAACGCCAATCTGCACGGTTTGTTCAAAGGGATCAGCCAAGTCATCGAGGCGGTACTTGGCTTCGTTGAGGCCGCGCTGCTTGCGCCCCATCCTTATTTGTTCATTGGGATCGTCGTCGTTGGCGCTTTTTTTCTCACCAACAAACGCGTCGCCGTATTCGCTGCGTTGATGTTGGCTTTTTGCTTATTCTCCGGCCTTTGGGTCGCCTCCATGCAAACCATTGCCCTGGTCTCGGTCGCGGTTCTGATATCGGTGGCCATCGCCTTTCCACTCGGTGTGCTGGCCGCACGGGTGAAGCGGGTTGATGAAGCGTTCCTGCCGATCCTCAACATCATGCAGACGGTGCCGCCATGGGTTTACCTGATCCCCGCCGTGATTCTGTTCAGCCTGGGGCGGGTGCCGGCAATTATTGCGACCATCGTTTATGGCATTCCGCCGATGCTCAGGCTGACTACCCTGGCGTTCAAACAGTTGCCGAAAGATTTGCTGGAGCTGGGGCAGGCGTCCGGTGCTTCGCCAAGGGACATTTTGTTCAAGATTGAACTGCCGACTGCCGCGCCCACGCTGTTGGTGGGCCTGAACCAATGCATCCTCATGTCCTTGGCGATGGTGGTGCTGGCAGGTCTGGTGGGGGCGGGCGGTTTAGGGGCTGAAGTAACCCGAGGTCTCTCAAGGATGGAGATGGGCCTGGGACTCCGGGCCGGCCTGGCGATTGTGGCGGTTGCACTGCTGCTGGATCGTCTGTCACGCGGCGCGTTGCAGCGTCATTCCCCCAGCAACCTCGTTTGATAGGGTTCCAGTATGAGACGCAGCTTTTTTTGCATCGACTCACATGCGTGCGGCAATCCGGTTCGGGTGGTGGCAGGTGGCGGCCCTTTGTTGCCGTCGGTGTCGATGGCCGAACGACGAGAAATTTTTGTCCGCGATCATGACTGGGTGCGAACCGCGTTGATGTTCGAGCCCAGGGGGCACGACATCATGTCTGGCGTCATCGTCTATCCGTCCTCGCGTGATGACTGTGACTTTGGTGCGTTGTTTATCGAGGTCAGCGGCTGTCTGCCGATGTGTGGGGCAGGGACTATCGGTCTGTCTACCGTGGTGATCGAGGAAGGCCTGATCACACCGCGCGAATCGGGCAAGCTGGCCATCGAGACGCCGGCCGGGCGAGTGGATGTCGAGTACACCATGAACCGCGAATATGTCGACTCCATCCGCCTGTTCAACGTGGCCAGTTATCTGCACAGTGCCGACGTGGTGGTGGATGTGCCAGGCGTAGGTGAGCTCGTCGTGGACATTGCTTACGGCGGCAATTTCTATGCGGTGGTCGAGCCGCAGGAAAACTGGGCCGGCTTGCAAGGATTGACCACGGCAGACATCGTCAACCTGAGCCAGAAACTGCGCTCGGCCTTGGCAGAGGTGTGTGATCCCGTGCATCCCGAGAACAGCAGAATCAGTGGCGTTCACCATGTCATCTGGTGCGACGACGAACACAGCACGGCAGCAGATGGACGCGGTGCCGTGTTCTACGGCGACAAAGCCATTGATCGCTCTCCCGGTGGTACAGGTACCTCGGCACGGATGGCTCAACTGTTTGGTAAAGGACGATTGAAGGTGGGGGATACGTACCGCAACGAAAGCTTGATCGGGACGATCTTCGAAGGGAAAGTCGAAGCGTCGGTGAAAGTCGGAGCGTTTGACGGCATCAGGCCGAGTATCGGTGGCTGGGCGCAGATTACCGGACACAACACCATTTTTGTCGACGATAAAGACCCGCTTCGTCACGGTTTTCAGCTTGCCTGATCAGCAGAGTAATGACGCCAGGGGTAAGCGCTTTTTGTACTTCTGGCGCTTGGCATTGCGCTTTATCAACGCACCAAATAACGTGTTCATTAACATAAGAAAGTAGGTCGAACATTGATCGAGCGACGCCAATTCAGCGGAGGCATGAAGGGGAAAAATCTCCGCTATCTGAATGAAAACCCCAACGAGACGACTCAAATGGTTCGGGCAGGATTTCTGCTGCTCGAGCATTTCTCGCTGCCCGCGTTCACCCAGGCGCTGGATACGATTGTCACCGCGAATCTTCTACGACCCGGGTTGTTCTCTTCCCGAACGTTTGGCTTGACCGATGGGGAGGTCGTCAGTGATCTGGGCTTGGTCATTCGGCCGGATGCGCGTATCGATTGTTCAGTGATTAAAGACCTTGATCTACTGGTCATTTGCGGCGGCTACAGGACAGAACTGAAGGCTAATGATGGATTTATCACCCTGCTCAGGACTGCATCGGATCTGGGTGTCAGTCTGGCCGGATTGTGGAATGGTGCATGGTTCCTGGGGAGGGCAGGATTGCTTGACGGTTACCGTTGCGCCATTCACCCCGAACATCGCCCCGCACTCGCTGAGTTCTGCAAGGCGACGCAGGTCAGCAGTGAGCCCTATATCATTGATCGAGACCGGCTCACGGCTTCCAGTCCTTCCGGGGCCTTTCATATGGCGCTGGACTGGATCAAAGGACTGCATGATAAAGCCCTCGTCGAGGGTATAGAGGACATCCTGGCGTTCGAGGAGTCTCGTTATCGGCGCATCAAACCAACTGAAAATATCTGTGTGAGCGCGCCGTTACGTGAGGTGGTAAAGCTGATGGATGCCAACCTCGAAGAGCCTTTGGAGTTGGAGCAACTGGCGGTCTACGCTGGCCGTTCGCGTCGACAACTCGAGCGCTTGTTCAAGGAGCAACTGGGCACAACGCCGCAACGGTATTACATGGAACTGCGTATCACCGAGGCGCGACGACTTCTCCAGCACACAGAGCTGTCCCAGGTCGATGTGCTGGTTGCCTGTGGCTTTGTTTCGCCCAGTCATTTCAGCAAGTGCTATAGCTCGTATTTCGGTTACAGACCGTCCAAGGAAAAGCGGCTGGTAAAGTAAAAAGAACCGTTGCGTTAGTAACGTTTTGGAATGATCCATCGCAACGGTGGATCAGCTAGATCACTTTGATGCCGGGAAAGGTAACTGTCGGTAAAGCTGTTGTCTCAACGCGTCAAATGCGGCACCCGCTGCCGAAATTAAATACGCCCCAACGTTTTTCCGTGACTTCATGGCGCAGCCCGATCCGTCGAAGCTTCGTGAGGCAGCTGTGTATGCGTGGATATCAGGCAGATCCGGTAGACCGACGATATCACCTTGCCGTGGTGCCTCTACATCGGAACGGGATGGTGCCGGTGATTGCCTTGGTGGTTTTACGGAGGGGGATTTGCAGTGTGTTGCCTCATATATCCAGGTCAATCACGTATGAGCCATTAAATTCAGGGTTTTCATTGATGCCATTTTTTGCATAGCCCCGGGCGTTGCAAATGACGCGGGTATTGCCCACCCGATAGTCAAAGCTCCCATGGGTATGGCCATGTAGCCAAAGTGCCGGTTGCCAGTCTTTGATCCGCTCTTCGAGGTCTGAAACATAACTGGAGTTAATCGGCGAACTCGCAAAAGCCGGGCTGATGCTCAACCGTGTCGGTGCAAAATGGGAAACCACCACCGTGGGCATGGTTCTGTTTTTGGTAAAGCAGTCTTCCAGCCAGGCGACTGTCTGTAAAAAAACCAGTTGGGAAATCGCCGGAGTGAACAGGTCTTGAAAATCGGGTGAGATTTTTATGTGGGTGAAGTCCCGAATGACCTTCGTCGCCAGATCAATGCCCCGTGCCCGATCCTCTGCGGAATCGAAAAGACGATAGTCAGACCACAGGGTGCAACCCAGAAAACGCACGCCGTTGTGGACATACTCCGAACGTTCCAGCACGTGGATCTGTGTGCCTTGCGACAATCTGTTCAAGTGCTCGTAGGTAGAGATCAGGTCACTGCCATAAAACTCGTGATTGCCTGCCACGTACACGACCGGAGCGGGGCAGGATTTGGCCCACTCAATGGCCGCTGCCGGTCGGGAGATGTCTCCGGCGAGGACTACGATATCGGCATCCACATCGGGAAAAGGTAATGCGTTGACGGACAAGTGGATGTCGGACAGCAAGGCGATGCGCATTGATCAACTCCTACCGGTTTTAAATGGCGGCCCATTCAACTTACGCGTTGATCACCTCTTGCGACAAGCTTGGCGACTCCCTCTCGACACCAGGATGGCGACGAGAGGGAGCACAAATCGTCCCCTAAGAGAACGCGCTTTGAATGACCAGGCGTTGTTGCTCAACGTGCATCGTCATATTGCCTGGTGCCGTGGATGCACCTGGTGGTGGTCCTGCGTAACGAAGCGAGGCCGACTCAGGGGTAATTTCACGCAGATAATCATCGACGAATTTCCAGGCACCTTGATTACGGGATTCCTCCTGGCACCAGACCACCGATTTCAGATTTTTGTAACGACCGAGTTCATTAGCCAACGCCTCGCAAGGAAAAGGAAAAAGCTGCTCCAGGCGGACAAAAGCAATATGTTCAGCATTCACAGCACGGCGGTGTGCCAACAGTTCATAGTAAATTTTTCCGGAACAGGCGATCACACGGGTCACCTTTTGATCTTCCGCAGCAGCGGTAAACCTCTCACCCATCACCTCCTGAAAAGATCCCTCAGAGAATTCCATTAGCTCGCTCACAGCATCTGGATGCCTCAACAAGGATTTCGGAGTCATCACAATCAATGGCCTGGGTGCGGAATGCAACGCCTGACGTCGCAGTAAATGGAAGAACTGAACCGGCGTCGTCGGCTGACAAACCCGCATGTTGTCTTGCGCACATAATTGCAGGTATCGCTCCAGTCGGGCTGAAGCGTGTTCCGGACCCTGACCTTCTTGCCCGTGCGGCAACAACATGGTCAATGCACTGTGCTGACCCCATTTGGCAGCGCCAGCGGCAATGAACTGGTCGATAACTACCTGCGCGCCGTTGGCAAAATCTCCGAATTGAGCTTCCCACAGTACCAGTGCGTCAGGACGGGCGATGGTGTAACCGTATTCAAAGGCCAGGACCGCGGCTTCGGACAAAACCGAGTTGATGACCGTGAAGTTACCCTGCTGCCCTTGGGCCACATGATCCAAAGGCCGATATTTACCTTGTCCACGCACTTCACGATTCTGCGGATTTAAAACGGCGTGCCGATGGCTGAAAGTGCCTCGCTCGCAATCCTCCCCACTGAGCCTCACATCGACACCAGCAGACAACACCGATGCGAAAGCAAGGTGTTCACCCATGCCCCAATCCAACGGTTTCGAGCCCATTGCCATCTCGTGCCGGCCATTGATGACCCTGGATACCAGAGGGTGCAATTTCAAATCTGCAGGAAGCTCTGAAATACGGGTAGCCAGTGCTTTGATTTGCTCCAGTGTCGGTGCTGAGTAAAAGTTGGTTTTCAGGCCTGGAGAGAACTGTTGAGCTGTCTCTACGGCCATGGAGGTTTCAGCTATAGCGCCAGACTGGGAGTTTTCCAGACCGTCGCGGTAAGCCTGCGCGATGGACAAAACCTGCTCGTCAGTTAGCAGTCCCGAAGCGACCAGCTTATTGGCATAGATTTGACGTATGCCCGGATGGGTACCGATCGAACGGTACATCAGCGGCTGAGTAATGTTGGGTGTGTCTTGCTCCTGATGGCCGTGCCGTCTGAAACAGACCAGGTCGATCACTACGCTTTTGCCAAACTCTTTGCGGAAATCGAGTGCGAGCTGTACCGCATTGACAACAGCCTCAGGGTCGTCCCCGTTCACGTGCAATACCGGCGCCTCAATCATCTTTGCAATGTCAGTGCAGAAAAATGAGGACCTGGTTTCTTGTGGATCAGAAGTGGTAAATCCAATCTGATTGTTCACGACGATGTGCACGGTGCCGCCGGTGCCATACCCTTTGGTGTAACTCAGGCTCAGCGTTTCCATGACGACACCTTGTCCGGAAATGGCCACATCACCATGTATCTCTACTGGCAGCACGCTGCCGCGCTGGGAGGCTTCGTGCTGCTCGCTTTGAGCTCGAGCCATACCTTGAACAACCGGGTTGACGATTTCCAGGTGAGAAGGGTTGAAGGCCAAGGCGACTTTCACCGTACCGTTTTGCGTCTCTATGTTCCCCGTGAACCCCTTGTGGTACTTCACGTCACCCGCCGGTAAAACATTGGCAGCTTTGTTATCGAACTCATCGAATAGATAAGCCGGTGGCTTACCAACCGTGTTCACCAGAACATTCAAACGGCCACGGTGAGCCATGCCCATTACGACATTACGTACACCGTTTTTTGCGCCATGGTTGATGAGCTCATCCAGAAGGACGATCAAGGATTCACCGCCCTCCAACGAAAATCGTTTTTGACCGGTGTACCGGATATGCAGATATTTCTCGAACCCTTCCGCCGCCGAAAGACGCTCAAGAATGCGAAGTTTTTTCTCGGGACCGAGCGCCGGCTTCGATCGTGTGGACTCAAGACGGTTCTGCCACCAATCGCGTTGCAATGGGTCGCTCAGGTACATGAATTCGGTGCCTAAAGTTCCACAGTAGGTTGTCTCTAATGCGCAGACCAAGTCAGAAATAGACCCTTCGCCTTTCCAGAAGTGGTTACCTGGCAGCTCGATTTTTTTTGATAAGTCGCAGCCTTCCAATCCGTGAAACTCAGGCGACAGCTCCGGCATGCCAGGTAATGGAGCCCATCGCAGAGGATCAAGATCGGCCCGACGTGCGCCGACCATTCGAAAGGTCGCGATTAATGATTGAGCTGCTAATTGTCTACGAGCAGTTTCCATGTCTGGAACAGCGACCGACAAAGCCTTGCGCCCGGCACGTCGCGCAAGCTGCACAAACTGCTCGACTATCGGCGCGTGCGCAATGTCAGCTGTCTGCAACTCACCAATGCCGAGGGGCAGCCGAAATGACTCAAAGTAGGTACGCCATTGATCGGGTACGGTTAAGGAGTCAACGAGAAACTGCTCATATAACTCTTCAACATAGGTGGCGTTCCCACCATGTAAGACTGAAGTTTTTTGGCTTTGCATCGCTAACTCCTCGTTTCTCTGCCCTCGGATTGTTAGAGCGATGCTAACTAAAATGTCATTCTAAAATACTTATAGATGGTGCGGTTCAAGGCCAAAGAAAGGCGATTTTCGGCCAAGCACCCACCCGTACCAGAGCTGCTCGTACTTGGCCAGAAAGTGATTGAATCTGGCTTGAAATCGATGCTTTATAAACTTGATGTGAACCCGCGTCGGTGCCATCTTTTTGTTTCGGACGCCGCCAGGAGATTCACTATGCTGCCTCGATTTTTTTCGTGGTGTGGTGGGGCACCTGCGATACTTTCTTGTGTATTACTTTTGCGCTTTTCTCGGTGTTTCTGAAGTGACTCCGGTATTCTTTCGGCGTGGTATTCAAGCGTCGTGAAAAAATCATGCGCATATGTGTTGAGTTATGAAAGCCGCAGTTGAATGCAATGGTTTTTAATGGGACGTCTGTGTCTTCAAGCATTTTTCGAGCATGGTCAACCCGCACCTGTTCAACGAAAGCCGCAGGCGTGACAGCTGCGTATCTGGAAAAAATTCGCGAAAAAGTACGACGGCTCACCGACACGGCATCCGCCAGTTGATCCATCGAAAATGCTTCACCGATATGATCTGTCACATAACGCATCACCGTAGTGACGATGGAGTTCTCTTCGGGGCGCAAGGCCAGGAATGGGCTCGATTGTGACTGTCCGCCCTCTCTGTGGATGTACACAACCAGGCGTTTTGCGACGGTGACTGCAAGTTCGTTACCCCAGTCTTCAGCGACCAAAGACAGGCACAAATCGATGCCGGCCGACACACCGGCAGAGGTGAACAGATCTCCATCGCGTACGAAGATTTTGTCAGGCCGGATCAAGGTAAGAGGGAATTGATCTTCAAGCCGCTGAACATCATTCCAGTGTGCGGTCACTTCGCGCCCATCCAGCAAGCCAGCATGAGCTAACAGAAAGGCTCCATTGCACACCGATCCAAATCGCCGAGATCCCGCCGCCTGACTGCGCAACCAATCCAGAAAACCTTCTTCTGGTCGTGCGTCCGGCATTCTCGGACCACCCGCCACGAGAAGCAGGTCGCAATGGCCCGGATAGTTTTGATAGTGATAGGGAACGGCAATCTCCATCCCGTTCGAGCAGCGTACATTTCCTGGTCGAACCCCCACCATTGAGACGTCATACCGCTGACTTTCTGGCAGGAATGAATTCGCTTCGGCGAACACATCGAGGGGACCTGCTACATCCAGCGCCTGGACACCATCAAAAACAACCAGTGCAAGTTTCATATGAGCCTTCTCAGTCAACCGTCCGTAGAAGGGGCGGTTGTGCTACGAGAATTTTAGACAGGTTCGTCTACACACGCTACGGGTCACCGTCAGTCGGTCAATAAACCTCTCGCTATCTCGTGCGCAAATGGCCAGAAATAGCTATTCATTGGCTCTAAAGTGAATGAGCAAAAAGTCGGCGTGTCTCGATTTGCCTCTAAGCTTGCTGCAGATATGAGCCGGCTGTTGGTACATCTCAATATTTATGGGTACCCCAACTAGCGGATATTCCAAAGAAAAATATTATTCAATTTCGATAGCAAACGGAGCGTATGCCGATGTGGTCCAACACGCCCGCAACAAGACTGTTGGGTATAAAATTTCCCATTATTCAAGGTCCCTTTGGTGGCGGCCCCTCGTCCGTTGAACTGGTCAGTACTGTATCCAATGCCGGAGGTTTAGGGTCTTTTGGCATGCAGTCACTGGAGCCCGCGCAAATGATTGATGTGGCACGGCAGATTCGTATAGCGACGAGTAAACCGTTTGCCATCAACCTTTGGATGTCTAACGGTGAAGAGACAGAATCAAGCCCCGAAGGCGTTCATGAAGCAGGCGAGCTTTTGCGTCCGTATTATGCCGAACTTGGAAAGGAAGTTCCGGCCACGCCAGAGCGTTTTATCCCTGATTTGGGCGCCCAGCTAGCTGCAATGCTGGAAATTAAGCCGCACGTATTCAGTTTTGTTTTCGGCATTCCTCCTGTCGCCATTATTGCTGCCTGCAAGTCATTGGGTATTTTGACGATGGGGACAGCGACCACTGCGCTGGAAGCGAAAGCATTGGAACGTGCAGGCGTCGATTGCATTGTTGCCTCAGGATTCGAAGCCGGTGGTCATAAAGGGTCGTTCCTGAGATCGGCTGAAGAATCGCTTACGGGCACATTTTCCTTGATTCCCCAGGTCGTGGACCAGGTGGGGATCCCCGTTATCGCTGCCGGTGGCGTAGCTGATGCACGCGGGGTGGCGGCAGCCTTTGCCTTGGGGGCTCACGGCGTTCAGATTGGTACTGCGTTTCTTGCCTGTAAAGAGTCAGCGGCGAGTTCCCCGCATCGCAAAGCCCTTTGCGAGAGTCATTCGGGATCTACGACGCTGACGAAAGCCTTCACTGGGCGCCTGGCGAGGAGCATTTCGAACAGGATGACTACCGAGATGAGTCACAGCAGCTCAAAAATTGCGGCTTATCCTGTCCAGGCCTGGTACATGGGGAATCTCGGAAGAGCGGCGCTAATGCAAGGCCACGATGACTTCGTTTCTCTGTCAGCAGGGCAATCCGTCTCTCTGATTCGTCACGACAACGCGCGCGAGTTGATGGAGGAACTCGTCAGGGAAACTCCGAAAATTTTTGCGAAATACTGTTTGCATCGATGATGAAGATCGAAGGGGGGAGGTCAGCTTTTTGCGGATCTCTGGATTGGGATGTTATTCGTTGGAGCTTATTTTTAAAGTACTCTGACGGCGCAAGTTTGAAAGTTGATAGCATCCCGGATCGTTTCCAACAGGAGGCAGATCCGGGCCACTTCATCCGCTGGTATGTTCAGGCAGATCCACTACTCGGTCATGTTCAACATCGGCTCCGCAGCCTTCGGCGAACCATCTCGCACCCACCAACAATGTCCGCCTCAAGCAGCCCCACGGCAGTGTCGAATTGCCCGGTTATGGTTGCCGCCTGATACCTGCATTGTGGGGCACCGAAAGACAGATACACCACCTGGGCGGCGCCACGTACGCTATTGCTGGACGAGTCCGCGAAAAGAGGATTGAGGCCGGTCTATCGACTGAGTCACCAGTTTAATGCTGATGACACCGTAAGACACGCTAATTCAAGCACTTACAGAGTAAATACCCTGGTTTGCGCCTTGTCTTGGTACGTCTCCTATACTGACTCGCGTTGACAGGTTCAACGCAGGCACCGAATGCCGTTGGAACTGCAGTCGGAGTTCTGACAACTCCCCTACCAGTCACTGTAAGGAGATCGAACATGGCAATCCGTATTGGCGACGAAGCACCGGATTTCACTGCCGAAAGCACCGAAGGTCCGCTGCACTTCCACGAGTGGATTGGCGACAAGTGGGCCATCCTGTTCTCGCATCCGAAGGACTTCACCCCTGTGTGTACCACTGAGCTCGGTTATATGGCCGGACTTAAGCCGGAATTCGATAAACGCAACACCAAGATAGTCGGGCTCAGTGTCGACCCGGTCAGTGACCACCGGGCCTGGGTCGGTGACATCGAAGAGACCCAGGGCCATGCGGTCAACTATCCCATGATCGGCGACGCAAACCTGGTGGTGGCGAAGCTCTACGACATGATTCACCCGAATGCCAGTGGCGGCTCACGCACCGCCGCGGACAACGCCACGGTGCGTTCGGTGTTCATCGTCGGCCCGGACAAGAAGGTCAAGGCGATGCTGATCTACCCAATGAGTGCCGGGCGCAACTTCGATGAAGTGTTGCGCCTGCTCGATTCTCTGCAATTGAACGCCAAGCACACAGTCGCCACCCCAGTGAACTGGCGCCCGGGTGAGGACGTCATCATTCCCACTTCGGTATCCGATGAAGAGGCCAGGAAGAAATATCCGCAGGGCTTCAAGACGTTGAAACCCTATTTGCGCGTCGTGGCGCAACCGAGGTAACAACAACCAGCAAGGGCTCAGTCACGATTGGAAGATGGATTATGTATCCGGGAGCGACTCTACGCCGGATGACATCGATCGCAGTGTTGACTGGGCTCACCCACCTGAATCATCGAGAGTGGACAGCATTCCTCTGAGGTTAGCCACCGTAGAGTCCCCATCTGCGCCTTTAGCTTTATTGTTGCATTCAGTGCACTTATTAACTGCAATCTTCCTGGCTAGTGCTTTGTTTTCGACCAATTAGACTCCTCAGCACAACGAATGCGCCAGGAGATCAAGATGGTAAGCTGCGTCAGGATTCAGAATATTGGTGGGCCTCAGGTCTTGCGGCTCGAACAGACAAGTACACAATCACCTAGTGCCGGAGAAGTCTGGCTGGAGCAGGCGGCCATTGGGATCAACCCCCTGGACCTGAGCCAGCGCTGCGGCACTGTTCGTATTCCTTTGCCATCCGGTCTCGGTCTTGAAGGGGCCGGGCATGTTACGGCGATAGGGCCGGACGTCACCGAGGTGGCGGTGGGAGACAGGGTCGCGTACGCCACCGGTCCGATTGGCGCCTACGCCAGTGGTCGCCTCTATCCGGCCAATCGACTCGTGAAGATTCCCGATGATCTGGGCTTCGACGAAGCGGCAGCGGTGTTCTTCAAAGGCATTACCGCCCACTATCTGCTCAAGACAACCTATCGCGTTGGCCCCGGCTCCAGGGTGCTGCTGTATGGAGCTGCGGGCGCGTTGGGGCAAATCATGGTGCCGTGGGCCAAACATCTGGGCGCCTTCGTGATCGGTGTGGTCTCGAAGCAGGGAAGTGTCGAGCGCGCAAAGACAGCCGGTTGTGATGAAGTACTGGTGTTCAACGCAGCTACGCTTGCCGATCAGGTCGCCGAGGTAACCAAGGGGAAAAAGGTCGACGTCGTGTATGACCCTATCGGCCGGGTTTCTTTCGAGGCTTCCCTGGATAGCCTTCGCCCGCGTGGCCTGCTGGTATCTTTCGGAATGGCCTCGGGAACGACGCCTGCCATCGAGGTCAGCACCCTGAACGCCAAGGGTTCTCTCTTCCTGACCCGACCGTCCCTCGCCGCGCACACGGCCACTGCGCACGAGTATCAAGAGCGCGCAAAGGATGTGTTGCAAGCGATAACCGACGGTATCATCCAGCCACGAATCTGGCGTCGCTACCCGTTGGCCGACGTAGCCTCTGCGCACGCCGATCTGGAGAATGGGCGGTCGCAAGGCGCGATGATACTCACGCCCTGAGCGCAGACCGGGACCAGGCGTATGCCCCGGGCCTTCGCCAGAACCCTTTGTCTGGATGTGTCCGCGAGGTTTGTAGTTGTATGGATCTGTTCGATAGCCGTCAGGCGGATGAACTCGCCACACTCCTGGCTCTGTCCGACCACGGCTCGTTTGCCGCGGCGGGAAGGGTGCTGCAACGGCACCCTTCGGTGCTGTCCAAGCGGCTCAGCGCCTTGGAGCTTCGTCTCGGGATACGCCTGGTCGAACGGACCACGAGGCAACTGCGCTTCACGGACGAAGGGGAGCGCCTGGTCACGCGGCTTCGCCATGCAGTGAGCTTGATTACGGAAGCTGAGCATGATGCAGCTCAGGGCGCGGCGCAGGTCAGAGGGCGACTGCGGATTGCCTTGCCAGCGGCGATGGGGCGGCTATGGCTCAGCTCGATAGTGTCGGAGTTCGCCCTGGCGTACCCCCAGGTTTCGCTGGAGGTCGAGTACTCGGAGCGATTCGTGGACATTGTCGCGGAGGGTTTCGATGCCGCGATCCGAATCGGTGAGCTTTCAGATAGTCGACTGGTTGCCAGGAAACTGTGCGACCACCGTCGTATTCTGTGTGCCGCGCCTGCCTACCTGCAGCGCCATGGAGAGCCGAAAGTTCCGGCAGACCTCGATGCCCACAATTGTCTCGGCTTCACCGGACTGCACTCATACCCGGAGTGGAAGCTGACGCGCGATGGCGATCAGAAGTCCGTCAGGGTGCGTAGCGGTATGGTCAGCAACGACAATGAGGCATTGCTGTCCGCCGCCTGCCTGGGGCTGGGCATTCTTGCTGGAGGCGAGTGGCTCATGAAGAGAGACATCGATTCCGGTCACCTCGTCAGGGTGCTTCCGGAGTGGCAGCTGGATGCCGACGCGGGCGTCTATCTGGTACGCCCGTCCGCCAGGTACAACACCGCAACGACGACGGCGTTCAAGCACTGGATCGAGGAAAGGTTTTCCAGGGGGGCACCTTGGCAATCGTTTTGACAGTGGGGATGCCCATAGCATGGGGCAGAAAACGATCAGAAGCGGACCATGGGCACACTGCACGTGACTCCGTAATGAACACTGTCATGGAGCCCATCCACCGCAAAAACTCACCGCACGATTGCGTTCGGAACTGGCGAACAAACGTATGGTCTGCCTGCACATTCCCGATGATTTTGAGTACATGGAACCGTTCCACGGTCACTCGGGCAACCCGGCCAACCGCAGTCCATCGACGAAGCGCGCGAAATCCTCGTGCCGTTGGATGGGCAGCCAGTCTTTCAGGTTTGAGATGCGCAAAGAGGGATCCAGCTCGCGAAGACGCTGCATCGCCAACCTCGCTTTATCCATTCGTCCGCTGAGGGCATGACTGGCCGCCACCAAGGCCACCGGGGCCAGGAAACTGGGCAGGTTGCCCAGCGCCTTTTCCGCCCAGTCCGTCGTGAGATCGAAGCGCCCGGCGAAGAAATGCGCGAGCGCCATTCCGACCTGCATCCTGAACATTTCCGGATCCAGCGGACTCAAGCGAGTGGCATGGGTAAGCTGCTCGATGGCGGCGTCTGTTTCACCGCGCAGCGCGCGCAGGATACCGCCCAAGTACCAGGCGGGGGCGAGGTTGGGGTTGAGCAGACGTGCCCTGTCGAGCAATGCAATGCCGCCGTCAACATCGCCGGCGAGATGGCTTAATGCATGTCCGCCTCGCGTCAACGCGACTGCATCATCCCGGCCAAGCGTCACCGCCAAACGCGCAAGCCGTACGCCCTCAGCGATCTCTTGTATACGATCGGTCATCCAGCCATTCAGCTTGCGCCAGAAGTGGCACCAGGCTGCCATGCCATAGGCCGATGCAAATTCCGGATCGAGCTCGATGGCCTTGTAGAACAACGGCAGCGCCTGGTCGAGGGCTTCCCGGGTGCCATTGTGCAGTTTTGCCATTCCGCGCAGGTAGTAGTCGTAGGCGTCCAGGCTTTCCGTCGGTTTGCGTTTGGCACGTTCAATTTCTGCCCGTTCGAGTTGCGGTGCGATGGCACCGACGACGCTTTCGGCGATTTGATCCTGCAGCTCGAAGATGTCGTTGAGCGTGCCTTCGAAGCGCTCCGCCCAGATATGCGTCCCGCTCGTCGCGTCGATGAGCTGCCCGGTGATGCGTACCTTGTTCCCGCACTTGCGCACGCTGCCTTCCAGCACGTAGCGAACGCCCAGCTCCTGGCTGACGCCCTTGGCGTCCACCGTTCGGCCCTTGTAGGTGAAGCTCGAATTGCGCGCGATGACGAACAGCCAGCGGATACGCGACAGGGCAGCGATGATGTCTTCCACGATGCCGTCAGCGAAATATTCCTGCTCCGGATCGCCGCTCAAATTCTGGAAGGGCAAGACAGTAATCGAGGGTTTGTCCGGGAGAACGAGCGAGGAGGAGGGCATTTCCTTCGGGTCTGTGTGCGCGCGTTCGTCGATGGCAGGCTGGTCAGGCTGTTGCGCTTCGCCGATCCCGCCGACCTTGATCTGGCCGACAAAGCGGTAGCCCTTGCGGGCGACGGTGCGCACCAGGCGCTGTTCCTCACCCGTATCGCCGATGGCCTTGCGCACCGCATTGATGTGACTGGTGATCGTCGATTCCGAAACGATCCGGCCACTCCACACCGCCTTGAGCAGGTCGTCTTTGCTGACGACACGATCGGGGTTGTTGACGAACAGCAGCAATAGATCGAAAACCTGCGGTCCGACGGCCACGGTTTGCCCGCGCAAGGTGAGTTCCCGGCGCTCCTCATCGAGCACGTAGTCTTCAAACACGAATGGCAAAGTGAGGTTCCCCCTGACGAAGCGCCCGCAACTCCATGTCCCAGGCGACTGGCGATTAGTATTTGATTTGATGATACGGCAGCGCTAAACCCGCCGCACCGTCCGTGGCAGAGACGGCGGCGGACAGCGGCGGCTTTGGACGTAAAACCAAGCGTTCGTGGAGGGAAGTCCACAGCAGGCACAAGGACTACGCTCACACGCGCAGGCAATCTCTCCTTACACCGACGCAATGGTTGCAGTCGATACGTGGAGAAAGCCCATGAAGATCGTCGTCATCGGAGGCTCCGGCCTCATCGGATCGAAACTTGTGAAGAACCTCCGCGAGCGCGGCCATGACGTGCTCGCTGCTAGCCCCAGCACGGGCGTAAACAGCATCACCCGCGAGGGCCTGGCCCAAGCGATGGATGGTGCTGACATCGTCGTCGACGTGGCGAACGCGCCGTCGTGGGAGGACCAGGCTGTCCTCGAGTTTTTCGAAACGTCGAGCCGTAACCTGCTGGCCGCCGAAGCGGCGGCCGGGGTTCGCCATCACGTTGCCCTGTCGATTGTCGGGAGCGAACGGCTTCCCGAGAACGGCTATTTCCGGGCCAAGGTCGCGCAGGAAAGCCTTATCAAGGCATCCGGCATTCCTTACTCTATTTTGCGTGCCACGCAGTTCTTCGAATTTGTCGGCGGCATTGCCCATTCGTTTACCGTCGGCGAAGAGCTTTGCGTTTCGCCGGCGCTGATCCAGCCGATGGCGTCCGACGACGTGGTGGCGGCACTTACCGATGTCGTGCTTGCAGCGCCGGTCAATGGCACGGTCGAAGTCGCGGGGCCCGAGGCCATGCCGCTCGACGAGTTGATCAGGCGCTTTCTGCGGGCCACCCAGGATACTCGCAAGGTCGTACCGGATGTACACGCACGCTACTACGGCGCCGTGCTTGACGATCAATCGCTGACCCCCGGCAAGAACCCGCGCCTGGGCGCGATCCGTTTCGAAGACTGGCTCAGCCAGTCAACGGCCGAAGCGGGTCGCTGAGGCTACCAGGGACAACTCAGGAAGACGCCGCGCCGGTAATGAGGCGCGCCGTCATAACGCCTGCACACGAAGGATTATTGCCATGGTTAGCCGATTTCTCTTGGCCGCTGCTTTTGCAGCATTGTCGATCACCGCAGCGTCGGCCGACGAGCGGCCCGGCGTCAACGTGACGGTCGTATTCGACCACCCCATTCCCAATATCCCCGGCAAGAGCATGAAAGGCGTGCTTGTCGAGTACGCGCCGGGCGCTTCGTCACCGTCCCACACCCATCCTGAATCGGCCTTCATCTATGCAACGGTCCTGGAGGGCTCGGTCCGCAGTCGCGTCAACGGCGGGCCGGAAAAGGTCTACAACGTCGGCGAAAACTTCGTTGAGGAGCCTGGCTCCCATCATCAAGTCAGCGCGAACGCCAGCGACACGAAACCCGCACGCCTCATGGCCGTGTTCGTCCTCGACACCGACGAAAAGGTGCTCGTCACACCTGCCAGGCAGTGAGCCGATAAGCGCGCTCATCGACGTTCGACAGCCGGGCGGCAGGCCACTGCCGCCCTGGGGCTGCTGTAGTGCATGGCATTGAACAGGAAATGAAAAAATGAACTCGCTCCAGGACAAGGCCACCATTGCCACCGGGGCAATCGCCGGGCCCCCCGTCGTAGTGGCGCGGCGAAGCACGCGCAAGACAATCGGCATATTACTGTGCGTCGGCGCGGTGGTGGTCGTGGCTGCCTGGGGGACCATGGCTGTTTCGAGCGGCACAACCTCGACCGATAACGCTTATGTTCGCGGTGACGTGACCTCACTCGCCGCAAAGGTGGCCGGCTATGTCACTGCGGTAGAGGTCGTGGACAACCAGACCGTCCGGGCGGGTGACGTCCTGTTTCGTATCGATGACCGGGACTATCGCGCAAAGCTTGCGCAAGCAGAGGCTAATGTCAGCGCTGCAAAGGCTCGACTGACCCATGTCGATGCGCAGACCCAGCTTCAGCGTGCGTTGATTCGGCAGGCCGAAGCCCAACGACGTTCAGCCACCGCCGACATGGATCTGGCAACCAAGACCCACGATCGCAGTCGCAAACTGATCGTCAGCAACGCGGTGAGCCAAGCTTTGGTCGATGAAACCGGCACGGCGCGTTCCAGAGCCGAGGCGTCGGTATCGGCCGCTTCGGCAACGGTCGAGGCGCAACAGCAACACATCGCCGTCTATGTGGCCGAGCGAGAGGCTGCCGTGGCGGCCGTGTCGCAAGCACAGGCTGTGCGCGATCTCGCCCAAATCGATCTCGACTACACCGTGGTACGCGCGCCTGTGGGTGGCGTCGTCGGTAACCGCCAGGTTCGTATCGGCCGGCTCGTTACG
Source organism: Pseudomonas sp. GW821-FHT01E05 (assembly GCF_059422425.1). NCBI lineage: Bacteria > Pseudomonadati > Pseudomonadota > Gammaproteobacteria > Pseudomonadales > Pseudomonadaceae > Pseudomonas > Pseudomonas sp. GW821-FHT01E05. Next base: position 39,123 of record NZ_JBWKWW010000008.1, on the reverse strand, counting down.
CCGGGCGTTTCCTTACTCGATATCGTGCCGGTCAATGATGTGTGGGTCGTGGCCAATTTCAAGGAAACCCAGCTCGAACATATCCGCCCCGGACAGCGCGTGCGCATCACGGTCGATGGCTACCCCAACACCGTGCTTGAAGGCGTGGTCGACAGCTTTGCACCGGGGAGTGGGGCGGCGTTCAGCTTGCTGCCGCCTGACAACGCAACCGGGAACTTTGTCCGTGTCGTGCAGCGGGTTCCGGTCAAGATCCGGCTGGCCGACAATCCGCTGCCGGGGCGCATCGTGCCAGGTCTGTCCGCGCGGGTGGAGGTGACGCAAGGGGGCGGCTCATGAACACCTTTGCCAGCGCAACGCCGAGCAGTGCCAAGGCTACGACTGGCGTCCTGCTCATCGTGGGCATCGTGCTGGCCACACTGACGGAAGCGATCACCGGCACCGTTCTTTCGATCGGGCGCGGCGATATTATCGGCGACACCTATGCAACACCTGATGAATTCGCCTGGCTGGATGTCGGCTACACCACGCTCAAGCTGATCGGGTTCATCATGGCCCCATGGCTGATGCAGCGTTTTTCTGCGCGTAACCTGATCATCGGTTCAACCCTGGCCATGGGCCTGGCGTGCTGTATGGCCGCCATCATCGCTCGACTGGACCTGCTGATCGTGCTTCGCATCATTCAAGGCTTCGCCGGCGGCACCCTGCTGGTGGCGGGCCAGGCGATGATTTTTCGTGCCTGGCCGCGTGCCTTTCAGCCGATCCTACAAGCCCTGTTTGCCATGGGTTCGGTGGTCGCGCCAGCGACTATTGCCCCGGCCCTTCAAGGGTGGTTGATCGACAGTCAGTCCTGGACCTGGATTTTCTTCAGCGTGGTACCGCTGGCCCTGGCGGCGACGGGCCTTTTGCTCATTGCAGACGGCCCATCGCCTGCCAAGGTCCGGCAGCGTCCCTTTGACTGGCTCGGCTTCTCCTTGATCTCGGCCACCCTGTTCTGTTTCACCTACGTGTTCAGCCAGGGCAGCCGATGGGACTGGTTCGAGGAACCTCGGATCCTGATGCTGACAATGATCGGCACCGCCGCGCTGCTGGCATTTTTCGGCCAACAAGCGTTGGCCAAAGGCCCGGGGCTATTCGATTTCACGGTGTTCAAATCGAGTGATTTTACCTTTGCCTTTATCGTCAGCTTTGTCGCTGGCGCCGCCTTGTTCGGCAGCGCATTTTTGATTCCGGCATTCGCCCTGTCGGTGCTGGCGTTCACCCCGACCGATGCCGGCTTGCTCCTGCTGCCCAGTGGCGGTCTGTTTGTCGGCTCGCTGCTCATCGCTGCCTTTTTTATCAAAGTGCGCCGCGTTCCACCGGTTGCGACAGTGCCCTTTGGCATCCTGCTTATCATGGGGGCGATGTGGATGCTGTCCGGTTCCACCAGCGACAGCGGCACCGGCGACATGATGGCGGCTATCCTGTTGCGCGGCCTGGGCCTTGGCTTCCTGTTTCTGTCAATTACGCTGATCGCCTTCAGCGACCTCAACAACCGCAACCTCGCCTGCGGCATCAGCCTGTTCAATACGGGGCGTCAATTGGGTGGCTTAATGGGGGTCGCCGGGCTCCAGACCCTGATCGACCATCATATCGTCATCAATGTCGCGGCCCTCGGCGCCAACGTCACCCCAGGGGGAAACGCGCTCATCGAACGGCTGACGACCACCACGGCGATGTTGGTGGGGAAGGGGATGGATCAAGCGGCCGCTGGCAGGGCAGCGACGAGCCTTTTGGGTAAGGTCGTGTCAGGTCAGGCCACAGTGATTGCCTTCGACACCGCGTTCTACGCCGTGGCCCTGCTGTTTGTCGTCGCCGCGCCCATACTGATCGGCATCAAGATCGGCCTGGTGCGATACGCGAAAGCGCGAGCTGCGCTTACTGTTGCGTGAGACAGTCCACATCAACCGAGCCCCTGAAACGTCAGCGACAAATACTGTCTGCCAATCTCCTGGCCTGCTGAGTCGCGGCCTCACGCGCTATGCGATCAACGTCTTCGCCCAGGATGGTTTTCTCCACAATGACCGAATGCACATCCGTCACGCCGACAAATTTCAGCCAGGCTTCAACGTAGGGCTTCTGAAAGTCGAAGCGTGTTGCCGGCGTGCTCGACTGCGCCGAAAAATCCAGGCCACGGGCGTACATCACCACAGCGGTTTTGTTGAGCAGCATGCCTTCCAGGCCGCGCTCCGCGTCAAAACTGAACAGAATGTCTTTCTGCGACACCAGGTCAATGAAGTGCTTGAGTTTGTACGGGATACTGAAATTCCACAGCGGTACGGACATCACCAGCACATCCGAGCGGTGCAGGTGACTTGCCAGATCTTTCAGCGTGTTCCAGGCGTCTTGTTATGCGGGGGTCAAGGGCGTGCCATTGAGTCCGGCGTATTTGGCCTCCATTGCCAGATCATCGAATTCCGGTAAAGCCTTGTTCCAAAGGTCGAGCGTGATGATTTCGGTGTCTGGGGCGTGTTCCTGGTAACGCGCAATGAAGCTGCGGGCGACTTCAAGGGAGGCCGAACGTTGCTTGCGTGGGGAACATTCAATATGCAGAAGAGTAGTCATGGCGCGCCTCGAGTGGTGGGGGAGATAGGGCTGGTGGGCGCATTGCAACATAGTTAAATTTGAAATATAAATCGTAAATTAATACGCAATTGATTACGTATAAAACTATGTTCGATACGCTGCTGCTCAAGACATTTGTCACTGTCGTCGATGAAGAAGGCTTTAGCCGTGCTGCCCAGAAGCTGCACCTCACTCAGTCTGCGGTCAGTGGCCACGTGCGGCGATTGGAAGAACAGATTGGTAAACCGCTGTTGACGCGCACCACCCGCTCCCAGCAATTGACTCCCGATGGCGAGCGCCTGGTCTCTTATGCGCGCACGATCCTTGTGCTGAACCGTGATGCCTGGGCAGAACTGACGCGCACGCCGTTTCACGGACGGCTGCGGATCGGGGTGTCCGAGGATTTTGTCGAGTCGCGGTTATTGCGCACTTTTCAGGATTTCGCGGCGCAGTACCCGGGCATGGAGATCGACGTGCAGGTGGGCATTCCTGGCACGTTGCTGAACCTGATGAAACAAGGCCATCTGGAGCTGGTCATCGGTTCTCTATGCGAAACCAGCGAAGCGGGGCTGCTGTTGTGGCAAGAGCCGCTGGTGTGGGCCTGGTCGGCGCAACCCGTCACCCGGTTACCGACGCCATTGCCGCTGGCCCTGTTCCCCGAGCCGTGCCCTTATCGAGAGATAGCGCTGACGCGGTTGGCTCAGGCGGGGATCGCCCAACGCACGGCGATGTTATGCAGCAGCGCTGCCGGGTTGCGGGCGGCGGCGCTTGCAGGCTTCGCGGTTGCGCCCATGACACTCAGTCAGTTGGGGCAAGGACTGGCGGTTCTCGGGGGCGAACAAGGGTTACCGGATTTGCCGGATGTGCAATTTCGGTTGTTTACCTCTCCTGACGCGGATCAGGCGATTGCGGCAGCGATCACTCAGCTCATTGTGGAGTATTGCTCCACGCGGAGGGCTTGACGGTCATTCACGGAGGGCTGCTCAAATGTGTAAATTCCGGTGGTGCTTAAGCTACACAGATCAGCTCTCGGAAGAAGTGATTGAGTCGTGACTGCATGCCCGACTCGCTGAGTAATTGGTCCTGTACGCGGCACTGGGTATGCCGATGCAGTGCACGGTACGCATGCCGCCATGCACCAGCATGTTGGCAAGGTCAGTGGCCGGTGAAATCTTCAGCGATGCAGCCCAACAGGGAGCGGGCAGGGGCATTCAACATGTTGAGTTCCTCAATCTGGTTTATCTCGGCAGATACTCATTCATGAACTGCTTGATCACATCGGTGAAATCCTCATCCGCCGTGAACCCCAGATCCCGGGAGTAGGTGGCGCAAAAGGCTCCTGGCCACGAACCGACGATGCGCTCGATCGCGGGATTGCGCTCCATGCGAATCCGTCCGGCAACTTCTGCGCCCGCAGTCTGACGCAGTGCATCGATCATCCGTTCGACGGTAATCGACAGGCCCGGCATGTTGATCACACGACCCTGGTTCAATTGCTCGCTTGATAACTCATGACCATGGATCAGGTTTCGAATCGCGAGCGCAGGCGACATCAGCCAGAGCCGGGTATCGAGGGGCACCGGACAAACGCTGTGCTGGCCGTTGAGCGGTTCGCGGATGATGCCACTGGCAAAGCTGGAAGCGGCCAGGTTTGGTTTGCCCGGGCGCACCACAATGGTCGGCATGCGCAGGCTGCGGCCGTCGACGAATGCGCGCCGGCTGTAGTCGGCGAGTAGCAGGTCGTTCATGGCTTTTTGCGTGCCATAGGAACTCTGCGGCGCCCAGACGTGATCATCCCGGACGCGTTCCGGCAATTGCCCGCCGAACACCGCGACGGAGCTGGTCATCACCCATTTCGGGCAAGTGCCGAGCAGGCGAATTCGTTCGAGCAGATTCTGGGTCGCAGTGAAGTTGATGCGCATGCCCAGTTCGAAGTCGCCTTCCGCCTGGCTGGAAACCACCGCAGCCAAATGGAAGATACTGTCAGTGGTTGCATCGATCAGGCTGTCCAGCACTTCAGGGTCAGCGATATCGCCACACACCACCTTTACCCGAGGATCATCGATCCCCTCGAGCGCGACCCTGTCGAAGGCGACGATTTGCCTGATGGGTTGGGACTGGCCGACGCGGTCGGTGAGAGAGCCACGCAGCAGCAGGGCTTCGATCAGGCGGCGGCCGAGGAAGCCGGCTGCGCCGGTCACGAGAATTTTCATGAGTTACTCCAAGCGTCAGTGATTGACGAGTTTTCCGGGAATTCTGAAGACCAGCAGGGCGCCTAGGAACAGCGCGCTTGCCATCACATACATGCCGATCGTGGTGCTGTGGGTCGTGTCTTTAAGGAAGCCCATCACGTATGGAGAGACGAAGCCCGCCAGGTTGCCCCAGGAGTTGATCAGGGCAATGCCGGCTGCCGCTGCCGTGCCTCCGAGGAAGGCAGTAGGCAGGCTCCAGAACAGTGGCAGGGTGCTCATAGCCCCCATGGAGCCAAGGGTCAGGCCGATCATGGAAACAGTGAAGTTGTCGCTCCAGGTGGCGGAGATGAACAGGCCGATACCGCCCAGCACTGCGGTCAGCGCCAGGTGCCAGCGACGCTCGCGCAGCCGATCCGCGCTGCGCGAAACCAGGATCATGGTCAGTGCCGCTGCGGCATAAGGGATGGCGGTGAGCATTCCGACCTGCAATACATCGCTGACTCCGGCCTGGCGGATAAGTGTCGGCAACCAGAAACCCACGGTGTAGAAACCGGCGATCATGCAGAAATAGATGGCCGTCAGCAGCCAGATGCGCGGCTGAAGGAACACCTCTTTCAGGCTGTGCTTTTGATGGCCAGCGGTTTCGGCGTCGATGCGGGTCTGCAGCAGAGTTTTCTCTTCACTGGTGAGCCAACCGGCCTTGGAGATCCGGTCGCTGAGGCAGAAAATCACCAGAATTCCGACGGCGATCGAGGGCAGCCCTTCGAGAAAAAACAGCCATTGCCAACCGGCAAACCCATGGTCACCGTTAAAGGCGCTCATGATCCAGCCGGATAAGGGTGCGCCAATCAGTCCGGACAGCGGCACTGCCGTGGCGAACAGGGCATACATCTTGCCGCGGCGATGGGTCGGGAACCAGTAAGACAGATAGAGGATGACACCCGGGTAGAACCCGGCCTCGGCGAGCCCCAGCAGGAAGCGCATGATGTAGAAGGACATTGGCGTACTAACCAGTGCCATGGCGGAGGAGATGATTCCCCAACTGATCATGATGCGCGCGATCCACAACCTCGCTCCGACGCGATGCAGGATCAGGTTGCTGGGAATTTCCACCAGGAAGTAGGCAATGAAGAAAATCCCTGCGCCGAGACCATAGATGGCTTCGGAAAATTGCAGATCGTCGGACATCTGCAATTTGGCGAAACCAACGTTCACCCGATCCAGATAGGCGACGAGGTAGCACAGCAACAACAGCGGCAGGATATGCCACGCGACTTTGCGATACGCCAAGTCCTCGAAGCGATCAGCGGGCACGATGGCACCGGTTTGAATCACTGATTCAGTCATGTGTTTCCCCCATCCTTATTTTTGTAGTGGGTAACTTTGTTTTTATCGGATTAACATGAAGTGCCGTTTTTTATCATAATACGTCATACGAATTCAAGGGTCGGAAGTCAAGGAGGACGACGGGCCTAAAATGCAGTACCGTTTACCGATTTGAGCCTAGAGATGCCTATGTCCACTCCTGATAAATCTTCCTGTTCCGCCGATGCGCTGGCTGTTCTGAAGGATTCCGCCAAGGGCACGCTGTCCGATCAGGTAACTGCGGCCCTCAAGGCCTATATCACCAATGGCGAAGTGCTGCCGGGAGCTCGCCTGCCCACGGAACCCGTGCTCGCGGAGCGTTTCGGGGTTAGCAGGACGGTAATCCGCGAGGCGATCTCGCGCCTGAAGTCAGCCGGTCTGGTCGAGGTCCGCCAAGGCAGCGGTACCGTCGTCAGCGAAGGCGCGCACATCAAGGCGTTCACTATCGATCTGGATGTCTGCGGGTCGATTGAGGCGGTATTACGGGTCACCGAGTTACGCCGTGGTATCGAAGGGGAAGCGGCTGCACTGGCAGCGCAGCGGCATTCGCCTGTGCAGCTGGATGCCATCCACCAGGCGTTGAAGGCCATCGATGCAGCCGAGCAGGCGGGTCGCGATGGCGTCGAGGAAGACCTTGCGTTCCATCACTCCATTTCCAAAGCTACGGGCAATCCGCTGTACCCGTCACTGCACGAATTCATCGCTCAATTCATCAAAGAGGCGATCCGCATCACGCGCTCCAACGAGGAACGCCGCCGGGATCTGGCCAAGACGGTGCGGGTCGAGCACTTCGCTGTGTACGCGGCCATCGCCGCACGTGACCCTGAAGGCGCGCGCCATGCGGCGCTCAACCACATCAATAACGCTGTTGAGCGTCTCAAGAGTGCCGATCCCTCGTTCTGGCAGAATCCGGGGGCGAGAGCGTCATAGTATCGTGCGCGTTTACTGGTGCTCGTTAGGCATGCAAACGAATACATCGTCTGTCTAGGACTTTAGCGGATGGTGATATTAGGCACTGCGATCGTATTCCACATGGACCGGTTTGGTTAGCGCCTTAAAGAGGCGCGCAAGGCACTTTTCCAGCGCTCGTGATACAGCGTGGCCGCTTGCTAGCTATCATGCAAACTGACTCGAACACAAAACAGAGGGAATATCTGCGTCCTACTCTAAGCGGGAGTGGGCGAGGGAAATTTGATGGTGGCCTTTCGTCAAGGGCCGCTTCTGGCCGATTCTGTTGAAAAAGTCGGCTTCAGTTTCCGCGACAGAAAAGTACGCGTCTGAGATTGAAATCCGAGTTTTGCGCAGAAGGTTCAGGACTCAGATTTTACGTAGCAGCGCGCTGAAAACGCATTTTCACCGCTTAATACATGGGTAGCCAGGCCGGGTCGACTTTTTCAACAGAATCGGCCGATAGCTGCCTGCTAACGCGTTACACCGCTGTGCGTTTTCGGACTACTTAAAGGCGTTCGAAAAAGTCTCGTGTCATACCCTCCGCTCACAGGGCCTAACAAAACTAGACATGAGGACGAATGCGAGCGGGTGGCCAGAACGAATCCAATATGTCTTCCCTTTATTTTCTACAGGTTTCACTTCGGTGCCATCAGTTCGCCGAGCCGCGACAGAAACAGCTTGAGAATTGGTGAGGTGTTCGACTTGCTGTAGCCCACCGCTAAATCGATCATCGGTGCCTCGCCTTCTAGCGGACGGCTGACGACAGACCACGGCAGCAAATTCTTGGCATAGGCGGGCATCAACGCCAGGCCGCGGGTGGAGGCGACCAAGGACATGGCCATCGCCAAATTGTCCACCCCGTGATCCAATTTGATGTCGAGCCCCGAGCGACGGAGATAGTCTTCGGTGACTGCACGCAGCACCGTGGCCTTGTTCGAGCCGCCGATGAAAATCTCGCCCACTAAATCTTGCGGGCGCACTGCTTCGCGCGCGGTCAGGCGATGGTCGCTCGGCATCAGGACGATGAGTGGCTCCCGGTCCACCACGTGGTACTCGAGATCGTAATCCGGCTCTACGCGCAGGAAGGCAAGGTCCAGCCGGCCGCGGACGAGCGCTTCGGCGAGATCCGGTGAATAGTCGCTGGAGACCATGACCTGGATGTTCTTCAATTCGTCACGCAGTACGTGCATCGCTCGTGGCAACCAGTTCATCTCGTGCCCGGTTTGGAAGCCGATGGAGAATGTCTTCCTTATCGGCTGCGCCGCCCTGCGTGCCGTTTCGACCGCAGCATCGACCTGCATCAGCGCCAGGCGGGCGTGGTCGAGAAAGGCTTTGCCCGCAGCGGTCAGCTCGACGCCATGAACGCTGCGCGACAGCAACTCGACTCCGACATGATTTTCCAGATCCCGGATCTGCCGGCTTAACGAAGGCTGCGAGGTGTGCAGTCGTTTCTCGGCTGCTTCCGTCAGGCTACCCGTCTCGGCGACGGCAATGAAATATCGAAGATGTCGCAGTTCCATGGTGCTCTCATGCCTGTCAGGTATGCCCACAGCTTACAAAGTCTTTTTCAACTTCGCCATAAGCTCCTAGCTTGTTGCCTATGGCGGCGTCGGGGAAGTTCTCCCAGCGCCGAAACCATTTGGCTATCTATACGCCGCAAGTCATACCTTGCAGGAGCTTAAAAATGAACAAGCCCGTTATTCTGATCACCGGAGCCCTCACCGGTATCGGCCGCGCCACTGCTGTCGCCTTCGCCAGGAAAGGTGCGAAGGTGGTCGTTGCCGGTCGACGCGACGAAGCCGGCAAGGCACTCGTTGAGGAGTTGCGCTCTTTCGGTTCGGAGGCCGAATTCATCAACGCCGACGTCCGCAACGAAGATGACGTCCGCAATATGGTCGACAAGACTGTTGCGCGGTTTGGGCGTCTCGATGTCGCCGTGAACAACGCCGCCACTGAAGGTGCGGTCGGCCCGATCACGGACCAGACCGCGGAAAGCGTTGCCGCGACGTTCGATACGAACGTTCTCGGCGTGGTCCTGAGCATGAAGCACGAGGTGCGCGTCATGCAGGCCCAGGGGAGCGGCAGCATCATCAATATTTCCTCGACCTACGGGCACAAGGGCGCGGCCTATGCCTCGATCTATGTGGGCGCCAAGCACGCTGTCGAAGGCATCACCAAGTCGGTGGCGCTCGAACTCGCCGCGTCGGGCATTCGCGTGAATGCGGTCTCGCCGGGCCCCACGGACACCGGCATGCTCACCCGCTTCACCGGCACGGAGGAGAACAAAGCGGCCTTGGTGGCGCAGGTTCCGCTGGGCCGACTCGGCCTCTCGGAGGACCTTGCCAACGCGATCGTCTTCATCGCATCGGATGAAGCTTCATTCATCACCGGCCATGTCCTCAACGTCGACGGCGGTCATACCGCTAACTGATCCTGCCCGGGTGCGGAGATTTGCTCCGCACCCGGTTAAGGGGGGCATCACCAGAGGGAATCTCAATGACTCAGTACAATCATCAGAGCGCGCCGACGCAGTTCGTGGACGCAGCGGGTATTCGGTTCGCATACCGACGCTTCGGCAAATCGGGTGGGGTTCCACTCGTCCTCAATATGCATTTCACCGGCACGATGGATCACTGGGATCCTGCAGTGACGGACGGATTGGCGCACGACCGTGAAGTCATTCTGTTCAATAACGCCGGTATCTCCAGCAGTTCGGGGGAGGTGCCGAACTCAATTGAGGAAATGGCGGCCAACGCCGCGGTCTTCATCAGGGCGCTCGGCCTCACACAGGTGGACGTACTTGGTTTTTCGCTCGGCGGCCTGGTCGCGCAGGAACTGGCGCTAGCCGAACCGGCGCTCGTACGGCGGCTGATTCTGGTGGGGACCGGACCGCGCAGCGGTGAAGGTATGGCCTCGCTGACACCCGAAGCGCAGGAGATCTTCGGTGCGACCTACGACGAGCCTGATCACTTGTGGCTCTGGGTGTTCTTCACCCCGTCCCAAGCCAGCCAAGCGGCGGGCCATGCTTATCTCAAACGCTTTCGACAACGCATAGTGGATCGCGATCCAGGCGTTAGCGACAAGGTCGGACCTGCGCAGATCGAGGCGTTGACCAAGTGGGGCGCACCACGCGAGAACCCTTTCGATTACTTGAAGGCAATTAAGCAGCCAACGCTGGTCGTCAATGGTGACAACGACGTGATCATCTATTCGGTGAACTCTTTGATCCTGCAGCGGCATCTGCCGAACGCGCAACTGATCCTCTACCCGGATGCCAGTCACGGCTCGCAGTATCAATACCCCGAGCGCTTTGTCGGCCACGCGTCCCTGTTCCTTTCTGAATAGACCAGGCACGCCTGAATCTTGCAGCGGGATTCTGGATCAAGACCAAGGGATGCTTATCATGACCAACCTCTACGGCAAGACTGCACTCGTCACCGGTGCCTCCCGCGGCATTGGCCGTGCCAGCGCACTAGCGCTGGCAAGAGCCGGCGCTCAAGTGCTCGTCCACTACGGTAGCGGAGAGAAGGAGGCGACAGCAGTGGTCGCCGAAATTCGCAAAGCGGGCGGGAAGGCCGAGAAGATCTCCGCCAACATGGGCGCAGCAGACGGGCCGCATTTGCTGGCCGAGCGCGTGCGCGCCATCGTCGGTGGTCGATTGGACATCCTCGTCGCCAATGCCGGAATCTCGAAGGCCGACACGATCGAGAAAACCACCGTCAAGGACTTTGACGATCTCTTTGCGGTGAACGTGCGCGCCCCGTATTTCCTGGTGCAGCAGTTGCTACCCGCTCTGTGCAAGGGCAGCAGCGTCGTTCTCCTGTCATCGCGTGCAGCAGCGCACACCGGCGTTGGGACGCTGTCCGCCTATGCAGCCACCAAGGGCGCCATCGATACCCTGGTCAAGTACTTCGCATCGGAACTCGGCGGGCGGGGCATCCGCGTCAATGCCGTAGCACCGGGCGTGGTTCTAACCGAGATGTCCAGTTTCGCCAAAACCGATGCGGGGCGGGACTTCACGCTGAGCATCCAGGCGCTTAAGCGCATGGCTCAGCCCGATGACATCGCAGCGGCCGTTGTCTTCCTCGCTTCCGATGACGCCCGTTGGATCACCGGCGACACCCTGCACGTCGATGGCGGCACAAAGCTCTGAACGATGGTTCTTCGAGCTACGCGTACTTAACCAGGATAAAGCAAATGTCTACTCAATCTGTTGTTCTCATCACAGGCGCACTGACCGGCATAGGTCGAGCGACCGCGATCGCCTTCGCTAATGAAGGTGCCAAAGTTGTCGTTTCCGGACGACGTGAAGAAGAAGGTCAGAAACTGGCGGCCGAACTCCGTGCACTCGGCACCGAAGCGGAATTTCTGATGTCCGACGTGCGTCATGAAGATGAGGTCCGCAGTCTGATCGATGCAACGGTCGAACGCTTCGGCCGGTTGGATATTGCGGTTAACGCCGCCGGCACAGAGGGGCAGTCCATTGCCGTAACGGAGGTGACGCCCGAGAACTATGCGGCAACGTTTGATACCAATGTGCTCGGCACGTTCCTCAGCGTGAAACACGAGATGAGGGTGATGTTGGCGCAGGGTAACGGCAGCATCATCAACATTTCGTCAACGATGGGCGAACGTGGTGGGGCGAATTTATCCCTCTATACCGCCAGCAAGCATGCCGTGGAAGGTCTGACCAAGTCGGCCGCCCTTGAGGGGGCGGCCTCCGGTGTGCGGGTCAATGCAATTGCCCCTGGACCGGTTCAGACAGCGATGCTCGACCGGCTAACCGGTACGGCCGAGCGCAAAGCCGCTTTCCTGATGAGTGTTCCACTCAAGCGTGCCGGAGCCCCGGAAGAGATTGCCGACGCCATTGTGTTTGTCGCATCCGGTAAGGCGACCTTCATTACAGGCCAAATCATTCGAGTCAACGGCGGCAAAACCGCTTCGTGACCCGTGCCCGTCATCAGGTTGGCGGTGGCTCGAAGATTTGAGTCCTTCTGCCGGCACAAAGGAGTATCTGCCATGCCCGTCGTCTATCCGCACTGTCCACCACCACGGATCGCTGCTCTGGCTTCTCGGCCCAACGAGCTGAGCCCGCGCGCTAGTTTCTGGGTGTCGGCGGGGGTAGTCGCACACACTTTGTGGACCAGCGCAGCACCAGCCATGAGCTACCGATTGTATGCGGAGCACTGGCAACTATCCCACACGGTGACGACGGGCATATTCGCTATCTATCCGCTCTTCGTGGTCGCAGTCCTGATTGTGTTTGGTGATCTCTCTGATTACATCGGCCGTAGAACGACAATGCTTTTCGGTTTGATCGCTTCGCTGCTCGGCGTACTGCTATTTGCCATCGCTCCAGGTGTCTTGTGGTTGTTCGTTGGCAGAGCATTGATGGGCATTGGTGTTGGGCTTGGCGTGGGGGCGTCGACCGCCGCGATGGTTGAGTTCGGTACCGATGCTCAGGTCAGACGGGCTGCATCCGTCACTGCGGTCGCACAGGCCTTCGGTTTCACAGCGGCACTGCTCGTTGGAGGTGCGCTTACACAGTACGCTCCATGGCCGATGCATCTCTCGTTCTGGGTACTATTTGTGCTCCTCGTGGTGCTGTTCGTTGCGGTGTGGCATCTGCCGCGCCATGTGGGTACGCGAGCTACCAGCAAGTGGCGGCCAAGGGCGCCGTCCGTTCCCTCTGTTTTACGACCTGCGTTCACCATCGCAGCATTAGCGGTGACCATCGCCTACACACATGGCGTGCTGATTCTATCGCTCGGTGGGCAGGTCGCCCGCGACGTAATCGGATCCCCTAATGCCTTGGTCAATGGCGCAGTACTGGCCTTATTTGCGGTCACCTCTGCGCTGTCCGGGGCAGTGGCGCGACGGCTGAGGCCAAGGCTTTCCATGATTTTGGGTTCGATCGCCTCCGCTGTCGGAATGGCCTTGCTTGCGCTATCCGTCGTTTGGCACGGACTTTGGCTATACCTTGCGGCAAACGCGATGACCGGCGTCGGATACGGTCTGCTCTTTTTGGGTGGACTTGCCTTACTCAATTGCGCGACGCCCGCACAACACCGCGGTGGTGTGTTCTCGGCGCTCTACCTATTCGCTTATCTCTCGCTTGGTGTTGTCGCCCTTGGGCTGGGCGTCGTGGCGACACACGCGGGGCTGGGTCTCGCAGTTGACCTTGGCGCGGGCGTTGTCGCCTTGCTAAGCCTCGCTGCAATTGCGCTTTTGGTGGCGCAGCGAAAGATGAGTTTTCTTAGCAAGACCGCTTCCCCCTAGACCTGTGTTGATGACATCGCCGTCGGGGCATTAGCCAAAGCCCGACACATTGCTTTACCTCTGAGTTCTCGCAAAGGAAATCAAGCCATGACCGCCAATACACTCAAACTCTATCAGTCCGCGGGCTCTCCCAATTCGCGGCGCGTGCGCATTTTTCTCGCCGAGAAGGGCTTGTCGATTCCGCTCGTCCCGGTCGATCTGGGCCAGGGTGAACAGCATTCCGAGGCCTACCGTGCGATCAACCCGCGCCGAGTCGTTCCAACCCTGGTGCTGGAAGACGGCACCGCCATCGGTGAGGTGCCTGCCATCATCCGATACCTTGAAGAGACCTATCCGCAAACGCCATTGCTCGGCGAGACCGCAAAGGAAAGGGCCTTAGTCACGATGTGGGAGCGGCGCGCCGAGCTGGAAGGTTTCGCGGCCGTCATGGAGGCCATCCGCAATGTCGCACCAGGCCTCAAGGGACGCGCGATTGCGGGTCCCTATGACTACGAGCAGATTCCGGAACTGGCCGAGCGCAGCAAGCTGCGGGTGAAGAACTTCTTCGCCGACCTTGATACCCGCTTGGGTGAGGTTCCGTTCGTGGCGGGTGATCGCTACTCCGTCGCCGACATCACGGCTCTGGTAGCCGTGGATTTTGCGGCCAAAGCGATCAACTTCCCCATACCGGAGGAACACGCCGACCTGAAGCGCTGGTACGACCAGGTTTCAAAGCGCGCTAGCACGTCGGCCTAACAACAAACGTGAATTTGCACATCGGCTTTTCAAGTGTCTTTTTGGGCGGTGCAGCGCTCCGCCTGAAGTAGCAGCAACGTGAGGAGGATCGATATGACCATCAAGACCACCCCGGAGCAGAACAAGGCACTCGTGCTGGAAGCTTTTGACACACTGTTCAACAAGCGAGATTACAGGGCGGCCACGCGCTTTTGGTCGGGCGCCTACATCCAACACAGCGCGCATATCGAACCCGGACGCGAAGGGTTGTTTGCCTTGATCCGTAGCGCGCCCGATACCTTGCGCTACGAGCATCAGCTTATCGTCGCAGAAGGCGACTACGTCATCGTCCACGGGCGCTTCTCAGGCAACGGTCGACCCGTTGCATGGATCGCTGCCGATGTGCTAAGGATCGAAGACGGTCGGCTCGCCGAACACTGGGACGTCTTGCAGGACGAAGCAAGTAATGCTGAATCCAGAAGCGGGCGGCCGATGTTCGGCGACACCTTTCCCACGTGAATTATAAGGACTGATCATCATGAAAATCCCCGGCCCCGATCATCCCATCACCATTACCCCATTCCAGGGGCGCGTCACCGTTCGCTTCAATGATGTCGTCGTCGCGCAGACCGACAAAGCCGTGAAGCTCGAAGAGGCCAAATATCCAGCGGTTTTTTACATCCCGAGATCCGACATTCGGATTGAACATTACGCGCGCACCGAACATCAAACTCATTGCCCCTACAAGGGTGACGCCAATTATTTCAGCCTGAGCGCCGACGGAAAGGCCGCCGAAAACGCGGTTTGGACCTACGAAGACACATACCCGGCAGTGGCGGAAATCAAGGGGCACGTCGCCTTTTACGCTGACAAGGTGACCTTCGAAATCGAAGGAGCACAGGGCTGAACCAGACGTTTACGAACCAGGCGTTTACGAGCAGTCACGCATCATGGCTTTTCGGGTCGGGACGAGGTGCACAAGCACTTCACTTTGGCTCGGTCATGGAAAGAACGTACGAAGCCCTGCCTCCTCTGGAAATACCAGAGGATCGACAGACCAGCGCAACGACGATTCACCGGAGAGAAAACCTGATGACCAGCACCTTAAGCGAGCTACGCGACCTTCCCGCCAATAGCGCGCTTCTCAAGCGCTACCAAACTATTCGCAGCCGGACAGAGAGCCTGATTGCACCCCTCAGCCCTGAGGACATGGTCGTCCAGTCAATGCCTGACGCCAGCCCCGCCAAATGGCACATGGCGCACACCACCTGGTTTTTCGAGACGTTTGTGCTGGCCGAAAACGTCGTCGACTACCAGCCGTTCGATCCGGCGTTCGGTTACTTGTTCAACTCCTATTACGAGGCGATCGGCCCCCGTCATCCCCGGCCACAACGCGGGTTGATGACACGTCCGACCGTGGACGAGGTGCTGGACTACCGCAAGCATGTCGATGAACACATGCGTACCTTGCTGGAGTCGGCGTTGTCCGACGGCACCGCCGAATTGATCGAGCTGGGTCTGGCCCATGAGGAGCAGCATCAAGAGCTGTTGCTGATGGACATCCTGCACTTGTTCAGTACCTCCTCGCTCAAGCCAGCCTATGACCCGCGCTGGCCGATAGACCTCTCCGGGCGTCGCGGCCGGTTCAAGCCGCTCAAGGGTGGGCTGACCGAAATGGGTCACAAGGGCAAGGGTTTCGCCTTCGACAACGAAGGCCCAAGACACACTACTTACCTACAATCCTTCGAGATCAGCGACCGTCTGGTGACCAACGGTGAATGGCTGGCCTTCATGGCGGACGGCGGCTACAGCAAAGCCAGTCTATGGCTGTCAGACGGCTGGGCGGTCGTGCAGCAAAACGGCTGGAACGCCCCGCTCTATTGGCAGCACGACGACGAGGGCTGGCGGCAGATGACTTTGCGCGGTCTGGAAGCCATTGACCCGACGGCTCCGGTGATCAGTATCAGCTATTACGAAGCCGCTGCATTTGCCCAATGGGCCGATGCGCGCCTGCCGACCGAAGCCGAGTGGGAAGCCGCCGCTGAAGCCGGTCTGCTGGAACAAGTCGATAACGTGGCCTGGCAGTGGACACAAAGTGCGTACAACGCCTACCCGGGATTCCGCCCGGCGGACAGTGCGGTCGGCGAATACAACGGCAAGTTCATGATCAACGTGATGGTGTTGCGTGGCGGTGCCAGCATCACCCCCCCAGGCCATGCCCGCTCGACCTATCGCAACTTTTTCGGCCCGGACAAGCGCTGGATGTTCTCCGGTTTGCGTCTGGCCCGGGATGCTCGGCAGCCGGGTGCGGTGAACAACCACGACAGTGAATTTGGTCGTGATGTCATCGGCGGCTTGTCAGCCCCGGTGAAAAACCTGTCGCCCAAATACTTCTACGATGCCACGGGCTCCGAGCTGTTCGAGGCCATCTGCGAGACGGTCGAGTACTATCCGACGCGTGCCGAAACCGGTCTGCTGACCCGGGTTGCGCAACAGATTGCCGATGCGATTCCAGAGGGCGCGGCTCTGGTGGAGTTCGGCAGCGGCGCCAGCGAGAAAACCCGACTGCTGCTCGACGCCGCCCCACAGATTGCGCTGTACGTGCCCATCGACATCAGCGCCAATGCGCTGAACAAAGCCGCCGCGCGGCTGACAATGCAGTACAAACAATTGAGGGTCGTGCCACTGGTCGAGGATTTCAGCCGTGCGCTGCAATTGCCGGCCGAAGCGGCTGGGTACAGCTGCGTAGGGTTCTTCCCCGGTTCGACCATCGGCAATTTCACCCATGATCAAGCCGAGGAGTTCCTACGTTCGGCTCACGCGTTATTGGGTGATGAAGCTCACTTCATCGTTGGCGTGGATCTAGTCAAGGACGCCGACATCCTGGTCGCTGCCTACGACGACGCTGAAGGGGTGACCGCGCGGTTCAACAAGAACCTGCTGAAACGCATCAACCGTGAACTGGATGGTGACTTCAACATCGATGCCTTCGACCATCTGGCATTGTGGAACGACACCGATGAGCGCATGGAGATGCATCTGGTGAGCCGCGGCGAACAAGTGGTCAAGGTCGCCGGGCACACCTTCCACTTCAGCGACGGCGAACGTCTGCATACCGAGAACTCGCACAAATTCACCGTCGAGTCCTTTACCAAACTGGCAGCGCGTGCTGGCTGGTCGGTGAGCGGTTACTGGGTGAGCGAAACGCCGCAGGTTGCGTTGTTCAATTTGAAGGCGTGATTGTCGTGTGGTCAACACGATGGTGAAGACGGTGGGAGGTGGGGCGGCGGCTGCAATATGCAATCGATGTTCCGCGGCTTCGGCCAGGCAGCCGGTGTTGGCCCTATTTGAACAGCTTGGCGCATTGGTGCCGGTCAATGGAGATTGTTGTCATGACTACTGCACGAGAACTCTTCGAAGCCCTTCGCCTTGGTGCGATCGACCTTACTCATCGAGTTGTCCATTCCTCTACGACGCGATTACGCGCCGAGACGGATGAAAGCCCCAGTGCAATGATGATTGAGTACTATCGCCAGCGTGCTTCAAAAGGCGGCTTGCAGATTACCGAAAGCGCCCACCCCTCCCGTGACAGCCGTGGCTACCCTGGCGCCCCGGGCATTTACACCCAGGCACACGTTGATGCCTGGCGTAAAATCACTGCTGCGGTTCACGCCAAAGGCAGCCAGATTGTCATGCAAATCGCCCACGTCGGTCGTCAGTCCCATGTAGACCTGAGCGAAGGCAAAGCGCCCATTGCACCCTCGGTGGTGCCATTTGAAACCCAGGTGCTGACCCAAGACGGCTGGGTGCCAAACTCTCCTCATCGGGCGCTCGATCTTTGGGAGATTCCGGCGTTGGTGGAGTCCTTCCGTATGGCCGCCATGCGGGCAAAGGAAGCAGGGTTTGATGGTGTGGAGTTGCACAGCGGCAATGGCTATCTCGTTGACACCTTCCTTCAGGATGGAACCAACAAACGCACCGATGCTTATGGAGGGAGTCTGGAAAATCGCGCCCGGTTTTCTCTCGAAATACTGGAAGCGATGATCTCGGTGTGGGGCCCTGGCCGGGTTGGTATCCGCATCTCGCCAAGCGGGCAGTGGGGAAATATCTCGGACAGTAACCCTGAAGCGACTTTTGGCTATTTCGCCGCGCGGCTCAATGAGTATGAACTGGCTTACCTGCACATCATCGAGCCGCGCATCAAGGGCGCGGAGGTGTCCCAGCGACCGGTGGCAGCCGCCGCGCTGCGTAATATCTTCCGCGGACCGATCATTGAAAATGACTATCTCGCTTTTCCATTCGCAACCTGATGGTTGACATGCTGGGGCCAGAACTGTCACCGGCCACCTTCGTGGTACTGCATGACCGGCCTCTGGATACCAGGGGCTACGTCACCAACGCATGGCGCTACGCTTGACCGACCAGAAAATCCTCTTTCGTTTTTCCTGAAAGGCAACCCGGTGCTTAAGGGGTAACTATGTCTCGCATCATCGGTTTCACCCAATATGGCGGCCCGGAATTCCTCACCTATTCGGACATCGACGTGCCGACACCGGCCAGCGGTGAAGTACGTATCCAGGTTAAGGCCATTGGTCTTAATCGAGCTGAATCCATGTGGTGCAACGGCGCCTATGTTGAGCCTGCTCATCGAGTTTTTTCGCGATAAGCTCGAAAGAGCGTAACGCACCAACCCAATAATCAGGTTGAGCATAGAGTGCGCCATACGGTGCGCTACTCAATGTGAGGATTTGATCTTGGCCAATACAGCAAGTGATTCGCTCCACACACCACTGGTGGTCATAGCGTTTTGGAAGGAGGCAGGGCCACAGAGATGGTTCAAGAAAGACGAAGCGTTCGATAACCAGTTTCGGGAAGCATTCTCCACATTGCATTTCGGGCTGCCAGACGTGAGCTGGAGCATTGGATGGCAACCCCTGAAGGGGTGTTGGCATTACTGATTTTGCTCGCCCAGTACTCTCGGAATGCGTTTCGAGGTACAGCCCATGTGTTTACGACTGACCCGCTCGCCTGTTTCAATGCTCGTCAGATGGCACATACCGAGATGGACAAGCAGATCGAAAGTTCATTGCGAATGTTTTGCTATCTGCCCTTCGAGCACTCGGAGAATGCCGACGATCAGCGTCTGTCTTTGCGCCTCAATCGGGAACTCGAACAGAAAGGGTTTCGCGGGGTAGTTATTCGGCTGGTGATCAGGTGAATGACCGCTTCTGGCCGTTATCTGCCTGATGCAAAAGCCGGTTATCCCTGCAACGCAGCCGGCCCGATGCGCTCGGCTATCGGTCCAGCAGAGGTGCCAGCAGTGCACACATGCTGCGCCAGTGCGAACCCTCCCAGTAAACCCGTTGGCAGGCGTCGCAGCGCAGAAAGTGCGAATAGAGGGCGCCAACGCGTGGCGGCACCTGCGGCCGGGCCAGTTCCGGGCTGATCTCGTGCAGCGGCAGGTTGCAATGCAGGCACAGGCTGAATGGCCGCGCGCTACGCGCCAGGTCGAGGCGCTCGTACAATTCGCGCAGCTGCAGTGACGGTTTCAGGGCATGCACGTAACAGCCGTGGCTGATGATCCGCCGCTTGAGCAGTTCGCGGTCGCGGGTTAGCACGATGCGTCCTTGCTGCGCAGCGATCTCGGCGATCTCGCCATCCTCGAAGCGATTGTCGTAGAGGGTGTCGAAGCCGCTCATGCGCAGCAGGTTGGCCAGCCCGCCAAGGTGCGCATCAGCGACGAAGCGCAGCACCCGTAAAGGTTGCGCACGAACCTTGAGCAGCGGGCTGATGTCCAGCGCTTCGAACTTGGGATACACCGCCAGCCGGTCACCGTCGAAGATCACCCGCTCGAGGCCCACCGACTCGCCGTTGAGCAGCACCAGCTCGACCTCGGTGTGCGGTATCCCGAGCGCCTCGATCATGTGCTTGGCCGTCGCCCCTCGCGCGCACTCGCAGGTAAAGGACTGCCGCCGCCGTTCGGCCGGCAGGAAATCGTTGAGCTCCTCGTAGAAGCGGAAGGTTGCACGGGTCATGCTGAACAGTATGGCAGGGCTGCAGGATGGGCGAGTTCAGTCCGGAGATCTTCTCCGGCAGGTCCCATCCACCACCGTTCGTCCGCCAGGTTCGGTAACCCTTCTTGACAGAAAAAAGCATCAGGAGAATACTCGCCCCAATATTCATATATATGACTAGATAACAAGGTGAATAAAGTCGATGAATTCCCTGTCCAGTGATGTCCGCCTACCGCTTTATCAACGCCTGCGTGATCAGTTGGCCGAGCAGATTGCTAACAATCGCTGGCGTCCGGGGGAGGCCATTCCCACTGAAGCTGCGCTTTCAGCGGAGTACGATCTGTCCACTGGCACCGTGCGCAAAGCGGTCGACGCGCTGGTCAGTGAGGGCGTTCTGGAGCGTCAGCAAGGTCGAGGCACCTTCGTTCGTCGGCCGCAGTTTCAATCTTCGCTGTTCCGTTTTTTCCGCTTTCAAACCGCTGCCGGCGAGCGCCAGGTACCGGAGAGTCGCATCCTGTCTATTGAGCCGGTGGCCGCACCCTCAGCGGTGGCCCATGCATTAGGGCTGCCAATCGACTCTCCGGTTATTCGCATTGTCCGCGTTCGTCTTCTGGATGTTCAGCCGGTACTTGCCGAAGAAATCTGGCTGCCTCGCAGCCGGTTTCAGCCGCTACTAGAGATCGACCTGAATCGAAAAGGGCCATTGCTTTACCCGATTTACGAAGAAGTCTGCGGTCAGGTCGTCGCCTCTGCCGAAGAAACACTCACCGCCGAATCGGTAAATGAGGTGCATGCGCGGTTATTGAAAATACCGACCAACAGTCCCGTGGTGGTGATCGAGCGTCTGGCGCGTGACTACGCCGGTACGCCTCTGGAGTGGCGGCGCTCCCGTGGGCATGCCGAGCATTTCCGTTACAGCGTGGACATTCGCTAGCGCATTGCCTGAATAGCGGATCGCTCACCGGCGAATCGATCGCTGCCGGATTCATCGTTTTGTTTGCCATGACTGGCCTCGTAGCGGCGCGGTTCGCTCTCGGCTGCCTCACGTTCCACTTATAAGGATAAGAAATCATGTTCAGCTGGTATCGCCAAGTCACTCCTCGGGAGCGCAAAACGTTTTGGGCCTGCTTCGGCGGATGGTCGCTGGACGCACTGGAAGTACAAATGTTCGGCCTGGCAATTCCGGCATTAATTGCCGCCTTCGCCCTGACCAAGGGCGATGCCGGGCTGATTAGCGGCGTCACGCTAGTCACTTCGGCCATCGGCGGTTGGGTAGGGGGGACGTTGTCCGACCGCTACGGCCGGGTGCGTACGTTGCAGTGGATGATTTTGTGGTTCTCCTTCTTCACCTTTCTGTCCGCCTTCGTCACCGGGCTCCAGCAGTTGCTGATCGTCAAGGCGCTGCAAGGCTTCGGCATTGGCGGTGAGTGGGCTGCCGGCGCGGTATTGATGGCCGAAACCATCAACCCGAAATACCGCGGCAAAGTGATGGGCACCGTACAAAGTGCCTGGGCCGTAGGTTGGGGCGTGGCGGTCGGGGTGTTCGCGCTGATTTATTCCTTCGTACCGCAAGACATGGCCTGGCGGGTGATGTTTATCGTGGGCTTGTTGCCGTCGCTCCTGATCATTTGGGTACGGCGCAATGTCGAGGAGCCCGACAGCTTCCAGCGTCTGCAAAAAGAGAACGCCATCGCGCAAAGCTTCTTCAAATCCCTGGCCGGCATCTTCCGCCCTGAACTGCTGCGAGTGACGCTGTTCGGCGGGCTTTTGGGCCTGGGCGCACACGGCGGTTACCACGCGGTGATGACCTGGCTGCCGACATTCCTCAAGACCGAGCGCAACCTGTCGGTGCTGAACTCTGGCGGCTACCTTGCCGTGATCATCTTTGCCTTCTGGTGTGGCTGCGTCGTCAGCGGTTTCTTGATCGACCGTATTGGCCGCCGAAAAAATATCGTGCTGTTCGCCCTGTGCTGCGTCGTAACCGTGCAGTGCTACGTGTTCCTGCCCCTGACCAATACCCAAATGCTATTCCTCGGTTTTCCGCTCGGCTTCTTCGCGGCGGGTATTCCGGCCAGCCTCGGCGCACTGTTCAACGAGCTGTACCCGGCGGACGTGCGCGGCGCTGGCGTGGGGTTTTGCTACAACTTCGGCCGAGTGCTCTCGGCGGTATTCCCGTTTCTGGTCGGCCATATGAGTGATTCCATGTCACTGGGCTCGGCCATTGGCATCGACGCCGGGATCGCCTACGGCGTGGCGGTAGTTGCGGCCCTTTGTCTGCCGGAAACCCGTGGTCGCAGTCTCGACGCCACGAACACCTCAGTGCCTGTCAGCGTCAACGGCAACGAGCGCGCTCGAGCCTGATGATCATTACTTTCGATAGATGAAACCCATGTCTGATACTTGTTCTGCGCCGATCATCGGCATCGACTCCCATGCTCATGTGTTCAACCGCGAATTAAACCTGGCCACTGCCCGGCGCTATACCCCTGGCTATGACGCAACGCTTGGGGAATATCAAAAACACTTGCGAGCGCATGGCCTGAGTCATGGCGTGTTGGTCCAGCCGAGTTTTCTCGGCTCCGACAACAGTTATCTGTTGGCGGCGTTGCAACAGGCGCCAGCGCAGTTGCGCGGTGTGGTGGTCGTGGAGCCAGACGTCAGCCGCGACACGTTGAACGACATGGCTCGACTGGGCGTGGTCGGCGTTCGCTTGAACCTGATGGGCAAAGCCTTGCCTGACTTCTGCGATCCAGCCTGGAAAGGCTTCTTCGGCCACCTCGCTGAGCTGGACTGGCATGTCGAACTGCATCGTGACGTGGCAGATTTGCCGGCGCTGATTCGTCAACTGATCCCGTTCGGCATCAAGCTCGTCATCGATCACTTCGGTCGTCCCGATGCCCGCTTGGGTGTCGATCAGTCCGGGTTTCCCGAGTTGCTGGAATTGGGGCTAAGCGGGCAGATGTGGATGAAGGTCTCCGGCATCTATCGGCTGGCGGGTACGCCTCAGCAGAACCTCGGATTCGCCCGGGCGGCATTGCCGCTGCTGGAGCAGAGCTTCGGCCTGCGCCGGTTGGTGTGGGGCAGCGACTGGCCGCATACACAACATGAAGAAAGCGTCGGTTTCGGTACTGTGATCGAACAACTGCAAGCACTGGAGTGTTCGACGCAGCTGATGCGTTCGTTGCTGGTCGAAGCGCCTCGGGTGTTATTCGGGTTTGAAGAAAGGGAGGCCTGAAGCTGCAACGAGAGATCAAGGGAGCTCCCGGTGCGGGGCTCCATAAATCGTCCGTGATTTTCGCCTGTACAGCTTTGGGAGTCCCGAGCTTGGCCGCTTCAGCCGATAGCTGCCAGTTCGTACGTCGATGGACGCGATTTAAAGTTGCCAGAGCTTTCTGGCTTGCCGGGTTGGTGCTTGGAGAACCCCGGCTTCGGTTATCAGGGCCGGATAAACTATCTATGGAATGGCAACACCCGGGGGGAGGTGGTCAACGAGTTTGTTTATCACGTAAAGGAGCGCAAGATGAGCTACTGGACATTCGAATGACGTGTCGCAGTCGGCTGGCATGTAGCCATCTCGGGCATCATGGGTAAGGACATTTCACCGAATACGACGAGCGCGTTCGCTGTCGACGGCAGGGGCCGGAGGAGGCGTTTTGAAACCATTCCTGCTCAGACCTGGCGCCTCAACTCTGGACATGTTGCTTCAAGCGTGGCTGCCACGCCGTGACGCTGTTCCGCAAACTTTAACGGAAAAAGCTGTCATCCCAGGCATTCCCAATGCTCGCTACAGGTTGGACCACGACCTGACTCCGTTCATTCAGGATGCGATTCAGGCCAACAAACGCGAGAGCGAGGCGCTCGCCAGGGCCGGGAAACCGAACAACATCCTGCCGCTGGCAAATATGCTGGCAGTTTCGGGGGGCGGTGACGCAGGCACATTCGCAGCGGGACTCATTACGGGATGGACCGCGCACGGGACTCGCCCCCTGTTCAAGGTCGTCACGGGCATTAGCGCGGGCGCCCTGGTCGCCCCGTTCGCTTACCTGGGGTCTGAGTACGACGGCGTCATTCGGGGTATTGCCAACGCAATCGGTCCAAAAGACGTTTTTCATTCGCGAAACGTGCTAACCCGTCTTGCTAGCGACGGTATAGCGGACAGCAAGCCACTGTCGCGGCTCATTACAAAATACGTCACTGCGCAGATTCTTGCGGCGATCGCGTCGGAATACGCCAAAGGACGAATCCTGCTGATCGGCACAACTGACCTTGATTCAGGGCGGCCAGTCACCTGGAACATGGGCGCTATTGCCTCCAGCGAAGCGCCGGGAGCGCTCGGCCTCTTTCGCAACATCATGATCGCGTCGATGAGTATTCCCGGTGCAGTCTCACCCGTCATGATCGATGTGGACGTTGACGGCAAACAGTTTCAGGAAATGCACGTGGACGGCGGGGTCATCACTCAAGTGTTCCTTTACCCACCTGGCACCTTGATGGCGATGAACAGAGTCAGCGGAGCACCTTTTCGACTTGAACGTAATTTCTATGTCATTCGCAATGGGAAACTCGAGCCGCAATGGGCTGGAACGAAGCGCCGTACGTTGAGCATCGGCGGTCGAGCCATCAGTGCATTGATTCAAACTCAGGGGATCAGCGACCTGGATCGAATCTACCGTATCGCGCGGCAGGATGGGGCGGACTTCAATCTTGCGTACATCGGCTCCGACTTTTACTTTCCGCACAATCAGAAATTCGATGGCGAGTACATGAAGCGTTTATTCGATTACGCCTTTCAACTCAGCGCGAAGGGCTATCCGTGGCATAAATCGCCGCCGAGCGAAAAGGCGTTAGAGAGGCCCGGTTCTCTGGCTCCCCTATGAGCAATACAGGTCGTCCGGGAGAGCCGGGTCCAGCCGTGCTTGGGCGTGATGAGTGACAGACTTTTCAGACCAGCATCAGCCGCCACGACTCGACGATTTCACGGCCGATACGCCGCAGCCTGGACAGCCTCCGTCCCTTGGTCGCAAGGTGTCGACAGATACGGTCGGTGGTGACTGTACCCGATAGCCGCTGGGCAGCCTCTCAAGGTCAGGCAGGAAACCCATGAAGGCAGCCAATTGAGCAGCATGTACATCAGGTCAGAGTGAAGAAGTAGCTCAACTACAAGGCCAGGGTGGTGCGCGCCCGGCCTTCGCCAAAGAGTGCCTGGCCGGTGGAGACGCGCGCACTGCCGGCCGCCTGTGTTGCTGGCGCAAGGCCGCCGATTTTGAAGTCGAGAATCCCACTTCAATTCTGAACAAATATGGACATAGGCATTAGCACTGAGTGCTTCATGGATAATCCCTATCAGGTAAGCACGTCGGTCCATAAGGCATCGACAACTGACCCTGTGTTAGCTCGAGTCACGTGTATCCTGGGGAAGTTTTTCAATGCATTACCTGGACCACCCTGTAGGCAATGTTAACCATCGCAGCCTGTTCAGCCTGCCGCCGATCTGCGAGAACACCACCGCGATCCCCGATGCGCAGGTCCCGGACCTTACTCCTTCGACGCTTCTCCTGACCGGCTTCGGTCATCAGGACACTTTGATCGCGCGCTCGATTGAAAACCGTCAACGACAGTTGGAAGTCAAGATGCGTTTTGGTGAGTCGATTGGCCAAGAGACGCCGGCTGAGCGGTTTTGTGCCACTGCGCTTTATCAAGTAAGCGGCGGTGTCAGTTCAACTCTCGATTACGACAGAGCGGCTACGGCAAAGCGCTTCAAGGACAGGCCTGACTTGATGCCTTATACCTTGGCAGACTGCCTGCATGAACTCGGTTACTGGAACGAGCTTTATCTGTTGCGCAAGGCCTGCGGGGTGCCAGGGGACAGGCACACTGAGGCAACGATACGCGAGTGGTTCATATTCGAAGTACTGGCGCAAATCAAGCCGCGCAGCCGAGAGGAAGCACAAGCCGTCTATCAATACATCATTGATCACGACCTGGAAGACCAGCGCGGTAGCCGGGCCATCATCAAAAACCTGATTGGGTGATCTGATTACGATCACCGTGCCTGTACTCGGGCCCTCCGCACAGCGCTCGGTAGTGCCTACAGACCATGTTTTCGAGACGATTCCTGGGTCGTGAGCTGATGGGCCTGGAACCCGATCCAGCCATGGTTTGACCTGCCAGCTCGCTGAGATCCGGTTCATACAACAACAATCGAGGCCGTCAATTGCGATGGCCCAGGAGTCTTGCATGTCTATTGTTTCTGATACTGCCTTCGACACCCGTGCGTTTCTCCGGGCCCTAGGCAATTTTGCAACAGGCGTGACTGTTGTCACGGCGGCCACTGAAGATGGGCGCAAGGTAGGCGTGACGGCCAACAGTTTCAACTCGGTATCGCTGGATCCGCCGCTGATTTTGTGGAGCATCGACAAGCGCTCCAGCAGTCATGAAGTGTTCGAAGCCGCCAGCCACTTTGCGGTTAACGTACTGGCTGCCGATCAGATTGATCTTTCGAACAACTTCGCACGGCCCAAGGAAGACCGCTTCGCCGAAATTGAATTCGAGGCGGGCGAAGGGGGGGCGCCGGTCTTTGTCGACTGCTCGGCGCGTTTCCACTGTGAAAAGTTTCAGCAAGTCGACGGTGGCGATCACTGGATCATGATCGGCAAAGTGGTGGCGTTCGACGATTTCGGACGTTCGCCGTTGCTCTATCACCAGGGCGCCTATTCGATGCTGTTGCCCCACACCCGCATGACAAAACGTGAAGAGGGGCAATTGCCATGCAGCCACTTCCAGGGCCGCCTGAGCCACAATCTTTATTACCTGATGACCCAGGCGTTGCGCGCCTGTCAGGCCAGTTACCAGCCACGTCAATTGTCCACCGGGCTGCGCACCAGTGAAGCGCGCATGCTGATGGTGCTGGAGAACGACGCCGGTCTGAGCATGGCCGATTTGCAGCGGGAAGTGGCGATGCCTGTTCGAGAGATTGAAGAGGCGGTGGCCAATCTCAAACGCAAGGGGCTGGTCAGTGACGAGGGTGATCGGGTACGTCTGACCCGCAAAGGGATCGACGAAACGGAAGGCTTGTGGGCCATTGCCCAAGAGCAGCAGGACAAAGTCTTCAGCCAGTTTGGCCAGGCACAAGTCGAGCATTTCAAAAGCGTGCTCAAGGGTGTGATTCAAGGAGTCTGACGGTCGCTTGTCACTGCCGACCAGGCGGATTGCGCCGCATCTTGGGCATCACGCTGCCCTGATTCCCCCCCTGAACCGGCAGGCCACCGCTACGCCAGGATAATGCGTTTGAGCCTGGCGTTCAGTGCGGCGAACGCTGCTTCGGTACTGGCCCTGTGGTTGGTGATGAGCAGGTCAATGCGTTCTGGCGGGCAGAAGGCGACGCGGCTCTCCACGCCGATCTTGCTGTAATCGGCGAGGATGACCACGCGCTCGGCATGGTCAGTCATGGCGCGCGCCACTTCGGCTTCACGGTGGTCGTAGTTGCTGGCACCGCGCTGGGCATCGATGCCAACGGGCGACAACAGCGCGAGGTCGGCCCGATAGCGGCCAATTTCCGCTACTGTGGTGCCACCGACCGTAGCCGGAGCACGGTCGTCGAGTGAACCGCCCAGTACGATCACCTCGTTGTGCTGGCCGCCCGGCACGGCGGGATTGCGCAATTGCAGTGCCACGTTGAACGAGTTGGTGATCACGGTTAACCCGCCCAGCTTGGCCAGCTCTTCGGCAAGGATGACCGTGGTGGTGCCCGCGTCGATAAACACAGTTTGTCCGTGCGACAGCAGGCTGACCGCGGCGCGCGCCAGGTCACGCTTGAATTTGACGTTGATGTGCGCACGCTCGGCGATTGGCGCCTCGTCCTCGACGCGGATGGCGCCGCCGTGTATCCGCTTCAACTCCCCCAGTTCTTCCAGAGCGACCAGATCGCGCCGCACGGTCTCGCGTGAAACATTCAGCTCCGTGACGATGCGGTCGGTGGTAACGCGCTGCAAGGTCGATAGCAGTGCGCGGATCCGCTGGTAACGCTCTTCTTGCCACATGCCGGGTGTCCCTGCTGTTGAGTCGCTGTCCGAGCACGCATTGTGGGGGGGGATCGGTCACTGTCAAGTTCGACTCGGCCCTGTAAACATTGCTCAGGCGCAGCCTGCGAATCATGAAAGTGTAATATTGTGGCAATATTGTATTTTTGTGTATTTGAAGATAGCCTCGTCGCCGGACGGTTTTTCCCTCTCGTCCATATTTCGAAACACGCTTTCGCCATCGCCTCGGTTGTAACCTCTCGTCTAGAAGTAGGAGCTATGCCATGCAGCGTCGCCAGTTTCTGAACACCCTCGCCACCGTTTCCGTTGTCAGTCCGCTGTTGTTGTCATCACGCATAACGCAAGCCGCCACGCCCCCAGCCACGCCGAGCGAGCTGGACCCGGCGCGCTGGTCGCCACTCAACAAAAAACGCCTGCAGGCGGTGATCGACCAGCACGGCGTCAAGAGCCCGTCCTACCGCCCGGAGCAGCGCCCATACGCGGTGTTCGACTGGGACAACACCTGCATCATGAACGACTGTGAAGAAGCGCTGCTGGTCTACCAGATCAATCATTTGCAGTACAAGCTGACGCCCGATGAGTTCGCCGCCGTGCTGCGCCAGGACGTGCCGAACGGCCCGTTCATGAAGGACTACACCACCGTGGACGGTAAGCCGGTCAAGATGGAAGACATCGCCAGCGACGTGGAAGCCGATTACCGCTGGTTGCACGCCAACTACAAGGGACTCGCTGGTGACAAGAGCCTGGAGGAAATCCAGACCAGCGAGCAGTACAAGGACTTCCTCGCCAAGCTCTATTTCATGTATGACGCGATCTGCGACAGTTACCCGGTGGAGATCGGCTACAAGTGGATTCTGTACTTCTACAAGAACATGACCACGGCCGAATTGCAGGCGATGGCCGAGGCCTCGAACAACTACGCGATCGGTGACGCGCTGCGCAAGGTCAAATACGAGAGTTCCCGCACGCTTTCGGGCAAGGCAGGGGTGGTGGCGGACACCCACTTCCATGGCATCCGCATCCATGAGGAGATCCGCGGCTTGATGCACTCGCTGCGCGCCAACGGCATCGACGTCTATGTCAGCACCGCCTCGATCGACGATGTGGTGCGGGTGTTCGCCGGCCATCCCAATTACGGCTACGGCGTGCCGCCTGAGAACGTGATCGGCCTGCGCATGGCGATGGAAGAGGGCAAGTACACCAGCCGCTATCTGCCGGGCTGGCACTTCAATTACGGGCCGGGCAAGACTGTCGGCATCAACAACGTGCTGGTGAAACAAAAGGGCTACGGCCCGGTGCTGGTGGCCGGCGACAGCGACGGCGATGCCTGGATGCTGCGCGATTTCAACGACACGGCGGTGGGGGTGATCGTCAACCGCATGAAGAAGGGCGAGATCGGCACCGACAGCCAGCAGGCCGCCACCCAGCTGGGCACCCCAAACGCCCGCTTCATCCTGCAGGGGCGCGACGAGCACACTGGCCTGATGATCCCGGACGAAAAATCCCTCAAGTACGGCAAAAGCGAGCTTAAGCTGCTGGCTTGATGGCACTGGCTCGCGGGTGGTTGGCTGCCATCCGCGAGCCGCAATGCAATGGCTGGAAAATCAAGAGGGCGTCCACCGCCTCCATCGCTCAGAGCCCGGTCAGGCTTCAACAGCAACTGACCGAATTCGCGCACTGCGGCAGTTTCCCGACTGCATCCCATGACACGCTAAGTGCATGACGAATAACCCGGCTGCCAAGTTGACTTGATCGGTGGCGTGCACTGTCAGTTTGAGCGTTCGGCATTATTAGCCGCCGCTTTTTGATTGCTTGCCACCGCCTGTGCATGTTCAGACTGCTGGTAATGCGCCATGGAGGAATCAGCCGCGGCCTCCATTCTTTCCATTACCTTGTCGCTACCGCCTTCGGCCATCGCAGCTACAGAGGCACTCATCAGGGTGACAATCAAAAATGCTTTAAGGGCTTTCATGGGGGAACTCTCCAGTCTTCGGGTTCTGCCAGAGCGAAAGCTTGCTGGCTTGAGCTAATTCTGAAGCGAGCCGTATTTCAGCCCGTTCCCCGGCACATGAATTTTTTGACAGTAAAGCTATTTGTGCTCTTTTTTCCTTCTTCAGATCGCTTCGGATAACTGAGTCGCTGCGGATTCCCGCTGGATCCGCTTGAAGTACGGCATTAAAAGATTGAAGTGATCTTGATAATTGGAGAAGTAAGCAGTTGAGCGCCAATCAATCGGTCTGAAGCCGATGCAGGTCGACCTGTCACTGTACCGGCGCGAGCATTGCTTTTACCGTTCCCTCTATTTCAAACACCCCCGCACGTTAAACAGCCATTAAAAAAAACGCCCCTTTGGCCCGGATAACATCGTTTCTCCAGAACATGGCTTTTGACTATATTGGCGCCCAGATCAAGCGAATCAGCAAACATTCGCCACCATTCAATGCGGGTAGTCTTAATGAAAATAAAACCTGACAGCGCAGGGCTTGATAACGCCGGAACGGGGACCAAAGTTGTCTGGGGCGGGGAGCAAGTCAGGCATCCCTACAACGCCACGCAAACACCCATCGTGGTCAGCGCCGCATACGGTTACGACGATATCGATGTCTGGTACGACGTGGCTCTGGGCAAGAGTCCAGGCTTTATTTACAGCCGCATGAGCAACCCCACGGTGGAGACGCTCGAGGCGAAAATCCGCGAACTTGAAAATGCGGAATCAGCCGTGGCATTCAGCAGCGGCATGGCCGCGATCAGCAGTGTCCTTTATACCTTCCTGTCCCATGGCAATCGGCTGGTTTCAACCAAGGACAGTTACGGTGGCACCAACAAGGTTTTCGAAGAGTTTTTGCCGCGCATGGGGGTCGATGTCACGTTGTGTGAAACATTCGATCAAGAAGAAATCGAACGGGAAATCGCCAAAGGCTGCGATCTTCTCTACCTGGAAACACCCACCAATCCGACGCTGAAAATAGTCGATATCAAACGCCTTGTAGCGGCGGCCAGGCGCGTCGGCGCCCTGGTGGTGGCGGACAATACTTTTGCCACCCCCTTGAATCAGAACCCGCTGGCGCTGGGCGTGGATGTAGTTGTTCATAGCGCTACCAAGTTTCTCAGTGGCCATGGCGATGTACTGGGCGGCTTGGTGTGCGGTGCCGAACCGTTGATGGCGAAAGTTCGCCATTACCGGGAAATCAATGGCGCCACGCTCGATCCGTTCTCGGCCTATATGATCATTCGTGGCATGAAGACACTCGCACTGCGGGTGCGCCAGCAGCAACACAGTGCCCGCGCCCTGGCAGAGTTCCTGAGTACTGAACCCTTGGTGGAGTCGGTGAACTATCCCGGCTTACCCAATCACCCGAACCATGACGTCGCTTGCGCGCAAATGCGCGGGTTCGGGGCAATCGTCAGTTTTGTCGTGGCCGGTGGCATGGACACGGTCAAAGTGCTGTTGCCACGCTTACGCTTTGCTCACTGTGCCGGGAACCTGGGTGCGGTTGAAACCATCTATGGGCCGGCCAGAACAACCAGCCATGTGGAAAACACCCTGGAAGAGCGTTTAGCCCTGGGTATTTCTGAAGGGTTGGTGCGTATTTCCGTTGGCATCGAAGATACCGATGATCTGGTTGATGATTTGAAACAGGCTTTTGCCTGGGTCAGAAGTTTATGGGAGGAACAGGCAATCTCGAAAACCCAATCAATATTGAATGAACCTTGCGCTGAGGTAGCAAACTGACGTTTAAACGTTAATGCCTCACGACAAGGCAGTCGCTGAGGAGTTCATGAAGAGGAATAATAATAAAATTTAGCGGCAAACTGGTTGTATTACTGCCCGGTAATTTACTGCAGGAACTTATTTTGCCCTAATAACTTTCATGAGAGTCAACTATGTCCATAAAAGAAGAACAAATAAGTACCCGTGCCGGTTTCAAACAGGAAATGCAGACCCGCCATATTGTCATGTTGGCGCTGGGCGGAGTTATTGGTACCGGGCTATTCCTGACATCCGGATACACCGTCAATCAGGCCGGCCCATTGGGTGCGGTAATCGCTTACATCATCGGCGCGGTGATGGTCTACATGGTCATGATGTGCCTGGGTGAACTGGCGGTGCAGATGCCGGAAACCGGCTCATTCAGTACCTACGCAACACGCTTCCTCGGGCCGGGTACCGGCTACACGGTGGCCTGGCTTTACTGGTTGACCTGGACGGTAGCGATCGGCTCCGAATTTACCGCAGCGGGTATCCTGATGGCGCGTTGGTTTCCGAGCACGCCGGTATGGATCTGGAGTGCGTTGTTTTCCATGGTGGTGTTCCTCAGTAACGTCGTGTCGGTCAGGCTGTTTGCCGAGACGGAGTTCTGGTTGTCGCTGGTCAAGGTACTGACGGTATTGGCGTTCCTGGTGGTCGGTGGCGGGGCGATCATTGGCGTGTTTCAAATCGATCAGGCGCACAGCATCGGGCTAAGTAACTTCACCCGCGAGGGGCTGTTCCCTACAGGTTTCATGTCGATTGCCATGACCTTGCTGGCGGTGTCCTTTGCTTTTTCCGGCACCGAGCTGATCGGTATTGCCGCGGGCGAAACCAAAGATCCTCAGCGCAATGTACCGCGGGCCATCCGCACCACCGTACTGCGCCTGGCGATCTTCTTCGTAGGGACCATTTTCGTTCTGGCGACGTTGTTGCCGCGCGAGCAGGCCGGATTGGTCGAGAGCCCGTTTGTGACGGTGTTCACCTATATCGGTATCCCGTACTCCGCCGACATCATGAACTTCGTGATCATCAGTGCACTGTTGTCCGCCGCCAATTCCGGGTTGTACGCCGCTTCGCGCATGCTCTGGACGCTGAGTGATCAAGGTCATCTGCCGAAGCAGTTCTCTGCGTTGACCCGCATGGGGACACCGTTCAATGCCATCGTGGTCAGTATGGTGGGCGGTGCGGCATCGCTGCTGAGCAGTGTGTTTGCCCCCGATACCATCTACCTGGCGCTGGTTTCGATTTCCGGGCTGGCGGTGGTTGTAGTGTGGATGAGCATTGCCGCGAGTCAGATCGCGTTCCGTCGCCATTATGTGGCCAATGGCGGCGATATCAGGGACCTCAAGTTTCGCGTACGGGGGTATCCATGGGTGCCGCTGGGTGCGCTGGTCTGTTGCAGTCTGGCCTGTGTGGGGATCGCCTTTGACCCTGAGCAGCGTGTGGCACTGTACTTCGGCTTGCCGTTCATCGCCTGGTGCTATTTCGTGTATTACATTACCCGCAAGAACCGCGAGCGTCGCTTGTCGGTTGCCCCCTTGGCACAACCGTCCGATGCGTTCTAAGCGGTATCGACGATGTGGGCAACAGCGCTTGGTGCAGGGGGCGTCAATGAGGTCCAGGCAATGAATCAAAAGACGTTACCCCCGCTCAATTGGCTTCGCGCATTTGAGGTATCTGCCCGCTGTTTGAATTTCACCCATGCGGCCGAAGAGTTGTTTTTGACCCAAGGCGCGGTCAGCCAACAGATCCGGCAATTGGAAAGCCACCTGGGTGTGGCACTGTTCAAACGCTTGCCCCGTGGTTTGGGTTTGACCGAAGAAGGTCAGTCGTATTTGCCTGTCGTGCAAGATGCGATTACGCGATTGGCGGTCGGCACCAATGAAATTTTTGGTCAGCATAAAAGGCGACCGATCAAGGTGCGTGGCAGCCTGTCTTTTTTCGTGCACTGGCTGGCGCCAAAGCTGGTCGACTTTCGCCAGGCTAATCCGCATGTGGATATACGCTACATCAGCAACATCTGGGTAAAGGAACTCGATGGTGAGGACGACATGGAGATCCGCTGGGGCCACGGACAATGGACAGGCCTGGTGTCTCAGCGCCTGACCTGGGACACCTTGTTCCCGGTCTGCTCGCCGGGGTTGATGGCGAGCGCGCCGCTGGAGGTGCCAGGCGACGTGGCCCGGCATCCTTTGCTGCACGTGTTGGGGTATGAAGAAGGGTGGGGGTACTGGTTGAAAATGGTCGGTGCAGACGCTGTCGATTCGTCGACGGGCATGCAGTTCGATACCCTCATTTCGACGTTGCGCATGGCTGAGCTCGGCCAGGGTATCGCCCTGGCTCGCTCATCCATGGTCGATGAGATGCTCCAGGACGGTCGTCTTGTCGAACCCTTCGCACAGCGGATCGAGGCCAGCGAGTCCTTTTACCTGGTACGCGGTTCCGGAGCCGATCAGCATCCCGATGCGGTCATGTTTTCCACCTGGCTGGTCGAGCAGGCACATCGTTACAAATGAATGGCCGGAGTCAACCATGCGCTATGTGAGTACACGAAGTTTGGCCGTGCAGGCCGATTTCGAGAGGGTCGTATTATCCGGAGTCGCCGACGACGGCGGGCTATTCGTGCCGGTCAGCCTGCCGCTGTTCAGCGCGCAGGAAATCGCCAACTGGTCAACGTTGCCCTATGAAGAACTGGCCTATAGGGTCATGAGTCCGTTCGTAGGCCAGTCAATCCCCGAAGTGGATTTCAAACGTCTGCTCAAGGAAGCCTACAGCACCTTCAGTCATCGCTCCGTCGCGCCCTTGCATCAGGTCGACAGGAACGAATGGGTACTGGAGTTGTTCCATGGACCGACACGTTCCTCGAAAGATTTTTCTGCCCAGCTGCAAGCGCGCCTGGTCGACTATTTCCTCGTTAAACGCCAGCAGCGTGCGGTCATGCTGGGGGCGACCAATGGGGATACCGGGCTTGCCGCCATCGAGGCGTTCAAAGACTGCGACGAAACCGCCGTGGTGGTGTTCTACCCGCAAGCCGGTGTGCCTGATGATCAGCTGCAGCATCTGCAGGCTGCCGCTCACCCCAGGCTGCACAGATTCGCCGTGAACGGCAGCTTTGACGATTGCCAGACCATCGTCACCCGGTTGTTGCGACAATGGCCATCCGCGCAGTGCGAGGCGATCAGTTTCAACTCGAACAACTGGGTCAGCGTGATGGCGCAGTTGGTGTTTTATTTTCACGCCGTGCTGCAACTGGGCGGTGGTCAGCGGCCGATCGGATTCAGCGTGCCGGCGGCCAGTTTCGCCGAAGTCTATGCGGGCTATATCGCGCAAAAGATGGGCCTGCCGATCACCCAAATGATCGTTGCCACCAATCGGAACGACGCGCTGCACCAGCTGTTTCTGAAAAACCATTACTCCAGGTCGCGGGCCAGCAAGAGCTTGTCGCCAGCCATGGACCTGTCGATTTTTTCCAATCTCGAACGCTTTCTGTGGGAGCTCTACGGGCACGATCATCAGGCAGTGAGCGCGCTGATGACAGAGTTCGAGGCCCATGGCGAGATGACCATCGCCAATGAGTTCTGGTTGCAGGCACGGATGATCATCGACTCTTACTCAGTCAGCGATGACGAGACCCTGAAGGAAATCACCACCCTCTACCGTGATACCGGATATGTCATCGACCCTCATGCAGCCACAGGCGTTCTGGCGGCCCGGCTGTACCGCAGAAGCCTGGCGGCGCCGATGGTCACACTGGGCGAGATCTCGCCAGTCAAGTCAGCGGCGTTGCTCGGTGAGCTGGGGATCACCTCGGTGCCACAGCGAAGCCCGCTCACGGTTCAATCGTCGCAGCAGGTTTACCGCATTCAGCCCGACGACATCGAAACCATCCATCAAGTGCTCCGCGGTCTTTGAAGACGCGACAAGGGGGCTAAGTGAAGCGAATTCTGGATCCGCTCGATGAGCGCATCATTGCCGAGCTCAGGCTGAATGCCCGAGCTGCTCACGCCGAGCTGGCGACCAAAGTGAACCTGTCGCGCAATGCGGTGCGACAGCGCATCGAACGGCTCGAACGCGATGGTGCGATACAGGGATATACGCTACGCACGGGCGTGGGGCATCAGTCATCAGCCAATATCAATGCGGTGATATTCGTCTATCGCTATGACCGCATGCGCGGCGCGGAGGTATTGCAGGCACTGCAGAAAATACCCGAAATAATCCAGTGCGATGTGATGAGTGGGGAGTTCGATCTGATGGTGCGAGTCGGCGCTTCGAGCCCCGAGCGGGTGCATAAAGTCTGGAATGAAATATCCGCCCTGTCGGGGGTGGAAAACACCGTGACTTCATTTGTCCTGTCATCTGTTGTTTAGGGTTATTGCCCGTCTGAGAAGCCAACGATTGTTGGCTTTTTTATGTCTGGGCACTTTGCCCGTGCGCTGATCAAAACGGCCATAAAATAGAGCAAATCGCCATATTTCACTGCCATGGCCTCCATCCTAATCTAGAGCCCAACAGCTAATAACCCGGATGGAAGATAACAAAAATGACTGAATACAAACTTGCGTTGGTCGGCTTCGGCGGTGTCAATCGTGCATTGGCTCAGCTCATCGCCGAGCGTAATAAGGCGTGGCAACAAGAGTTCGGTTTTACCTTGAAAATCGTCGGCGTCACTGATCTGTTTCTGGGCTCTGTCATCGGCCGTGACGGCCTGGATGCCGGGCTGTTGGCGAACCTCCCTGCAGTCAAGGGCGCTTTCGCGCAGCTGCCTGGCGGTAATGCCGAAGCCTTCAATGAAGCTGTGATCAAGCATTCCGGTGCAGACATCATCGCCGAAGCAACCTTCACCAACCCTGTAGACGGCGAGCCGGCCACCTCGTTCTGCCGCTGGGCCCTGGAAAACCGCAAGCACGTGGTGACGACCAATAAGGGGCCGATTGCTTTGCATGGCGCAGAGCTGAAAGCGCTGGCCCAGCGCAATAACGTCGCCTTTGAATACGAAGGTTCAGTGATGAGTGGTACGCCGGTGATCCGGCTTGCCAGGCAGTCTCTGGCAGGCAGTTCGATTGTCGGCTTCGAAGGGATCCTCAACGGCACTTCCAACTTTGTCCTCACCAGCATGGAAGGCGGTCTGGGTTTCGCCGAGGCAGTCAGCAAAGCCCAGGAGCAGGGTTATGCCGAAGCCGACCCGACCGCGGATGTCGAGGGGCATGATGTGCGCCTCAAAGTGGTGATTCTGGCCAACGAACTGCTCAATGCCCACTTGAGTGTCAGCGACGTCAGCTGCCGCGGTATTTCGCCCCTGGGCCTGGACGACATTGAGAACGCCCGGCACAACGGCGCGCGCTGGAAACTCATCGGCGCCGCCACGCGCAACGCTGATGGCTCGGTCAGTGCCAGTGTCGAACCCAGGCTGTTGAGCAACGCTCACCCATTGGCCAGCATCGCTGGCGCGACCAACGCGGTGTCGTTCAATACCGGGCTGCTGGGGGCGGTCACCGTATCGGGCCCGGGCGCCGGGCGGACGGAAACCGCGTTCGCGCTGCTGTCGGACATCATCAACATCCATAAGTCGGTTGCGAACAACTAGGAGAAGGCCTGTGAACGTATCGCGCTTGGCCATGGCCGTGGTTGGGAATCAAATCGACGTGTTGAACCCGTTTGACGCAAGCGTCATCGGGTCGGTACCTGATATGTGTGCGTCTCAAGTCCCGAATCTGCTGGCGCAGGGGCGCAGTGGTGCGCAAACATGCGCCGGATTGCCGCGTTATCGCAGGGCTCGGATTCTTGAGCAAGCAGCCCTGAACATCGAGCGGGATGGCGGGGCGTTCGCCCGGCTGATCGTCGACGAGGCCGGTAAAACCATCAAGCAGGCGGAAAAAGAAGTCAAACGTTGCGTCAACACCCTGAAACTGTCCGCGCAAGAGGCCGGGCGCAATGCGGGGGAAGTCGTGCCGTTCGACGCCTATGAAGGCTCCGAGTCGCGGCAGGGCTGGTTCTCTCGGGAGCCGCTGGGCCTGATTGTGGCAATCACCCCTTACAACGATCCGTTGAACCTGGTGGCGCACAAGCTGGGCCCGGCCATAGCCGGCGGCAATGCGGTCATCCTCAAACCGTCCGAGCTGGCGCCTTTGTCGGCGATCAAGCTGGTAGGGTATCTGGTGGACGCGGGTCTGCCGGAGTCGGTGGTCACGGTCGCGACCGGAGGGGCTGCGCTGGGCAAGGCCCTGGTCGCCGCCCGTGAGGTCAGGATGATCTCTTTTACCGGAGGGTTCGTCACGGGGGAGCAAATTGCCCGCACTGCCGGCTTGAAGAAACTGGCCATGGACCTGGGCGGTAATGCGCCGGTCATCGTGATGGGCGACTGCGACCTCGATGCCGCAATCGAGAGTTGTGTATCCGGGGCATTCTGGGCCGCCGGGCAGAACTGCATTGGTACTCAGCGCCTTCTGATTCAGGCTTCTATCTATGAAGCTTTTCGAGACCGGTTCGTCAACCTCTCGAAAACCTTGGTTGCGGGTAACCCGGCATTGGCCACCACGGACATCGGTCCGATGATAACGTTACAGGCTGCTCAGAGTGCCGAGAGGGTTGTGAGCGAGGCAATGCAAGAGGGGGCCAGGCTGCTTTGCGGGCACCAGCGAGAGGGCGCATGTTACGCCGCGACAGTGCTGGAGAATGTCGATCACGCCAGCCGGCTATGGCGCAATGAAGTGTTTGCGCCGGTGGTGGTGCTTCAGTCCTTCGAAACCTTCGATGAAGCCATTGCCCTGGCCAATGAGCCCGAGTACAGCTTGCATGCCGGGATCTTCACCAATGATTTGGGAACGGCAATGAGTGCTGCACGGAGGATCGAAGCGGGGGGCGTGATGATTAACGATTCGTCCGACTACCGCTTCGATGCGATGCCGTTTGGCGGCTTCAAGTATGGCAGCCTGGGCCGGGAGGGTGTTCGCTTCGCCTATGAAGAAATGACTCAACCCAAAGTGGTGTGCCTGAATAATCTTCGTTGATTCATTGTGCTGGGGGGCTGCGCAAGATTGATGCTGGCGTACTGTGAGTGTTCCCTTCTATATATAGGTGCTGACGGCTCTACTATATAGAAGGGTTAAAAACGGGTTCTTTTGGCAATGCCAGTCAGTTAAGACATTACGCGGACAGTAGCAGCTGGCGAAGCCTGCGTCCGGCTGCGCAGCAGTCGTAAAACAGTCACTGCGGTA
>NZ_JBWKWW010000007.1:74046-418330 GCF_059422425.1 Pseudomonas sp. GW821-FHT01E05 | reverse complement strand
CGTCGAAGTATTCATGGTGATCACAACCGATTGGTGACAGGCAGATGAAGATCAAATGTGGGAGCGACGGTGCGGCGCTCCCACAGGGGGTTCCGGGTTATTTGGGATAACCGGCGCGTTTCATCTCGCGTTCGGTGGTTTGCTGGGCGGAGGCGAGGGCTTGGTCGACGCTGCTCTGACCGGTCAATGCGGCGGAGAACAACTTGCCCACCTGAGTGCCGATTGCCTGGAATTCAGGAATGGTCACCAACTGGATACCAACGTAAGGCACGGGTTTGATAGTCGGTTTGCTCGGGTCGGCCGCTTTCAGCGATTCCAGCGTCACCCGGGCGAACGGAGCCGCGCTCATGTAGGCCTCGCTGTAGGTAGAAGCGCGGGTGCCTGGGGGAACGTTGGCGATGCCGTCTTTCTCGGCGACCAGTGCGCCATACTCTTTGGAAGTCGCCCAGCTGGTGAAGGTTTTTGCCGCATCCTTGGCTTTGGAGCTGGTCGGGATCGCCAGGGACCAGGAGTAAAGCCAGGCCGAACTCTGGTCACTCACTTGATGGGGCGCATAAGCAAAGCCGACATGCTCGCTGACCTTGCTCTGGGTTTTGTCGGTGACGAAGGAACCGGCCACCGTGGCATCAATCCACATGGCGCATTTGCCGCTGTTGAACAACGCCAGGTTTTCGTTGAACCCGTTACTGGACGCGCCTGGCGGGCCGGATTTCTTCAGGGTGTCAACGTAGAAATTCACCGCGTCTTTCCATTCGGGGCCGCTGAATTCCGGCTGCCATTTCTCATCGAACCAGCGCGCTCCATAGGCATTGGCGATGGTAGAAATCAGCGCAATGTTTTCCCCCCAGCCGGCCTTGCCGCGCAGGCAGATGCCGTATTGGTCCTGCCCGGGTTTGTTCAGCAGGGTGGCGAACTCGCCGATCTGCTTCCAGGTGGGATGTTCAGGCATCGTCAGCCCGGCATCCTTGAACAGGTCGGTGCGGTAGTAGGTCATGGAGCTTTCGGCATAGAACGGCAAGGCGTAGAGCGTGCCCTTGACCGACAGGCCTGCACGCACCGAAGGGAAAACATCGTTGAGGTCGTAGGAGGCGGGCAGGTCCCGCATCGGCTCCAGCCAACCCTGGGCGCCCCAGAGTGCGGCTTCGTACATACCGATGGTCAATACGTCGAACTGTCCGCCCTGGGTGGCGATGTCCGTGGTCAGTCGTTGGCGCAGGACGTTTTCTTCCAGCACGACCCAATTGAGCTTGATATCCGGGTGCTCGGCTTCGAAGGTCTTCGAGAGCTTTTGCATGCGGATCATGTCGCTGTTGTTGACCGTGGCAATGGTCAGGGTTTGTGCGCCAAGGCTGACGCCGCTGAGGGTCATGCAGGTGGTGACAAGCAGAGCTTTTACAGAGGGTTTCATCGCGCACTCCTCTTCTACGCCCGGTGGGCAGCAGAAGGACCGTTATTGTTTTTGTGTCTTCCACAGGTAAGGAAGAATGTGGGCTGATTACAGCCCTCAAACGGTGCGATGACAAATCATCCATGACACTTGAATCGATACTATTTTGCACTGGGGGACAAGATGAGGATAATTCGGGATAAACGATTCAGCAGAATGTCAGCGCTGATCGTTCCCACGCTCCGCGTGGGAATGCATTCCGTGACGCTGCGCGTCACATTCGCGTACGGACGCGGAGCGTCCAGGGCGGCGTTACCACGCGGAGCGTGGGAACGATCAACAAGGGGTGTATTTTACAGATTCTGCTCAGTCAACCGTTGCACCGCCAAGCGTCGATAGTGCGAAGGCGTCATGCCCTTGAGCTGCTGAAAACGCCGGTTGAAATTGGAAATATTGTTGAAGCCAGATTCGAAACACACATCGGTGATCGGCTTTTTGCCATCAGCCAGCAGCTCGCAGGACTTGCTGATGCGCAAGCGATTGACGAACTCGATGAAGCAGCGCCCCGTGGCCTGCTTGAACACCCGGGAAAAATACGTAGGTTTCATGCCCAGATATTCGGCGACTTCTTCAAGCGGCAATTCGCGGGCGTAATGAGCAAAGATGTAATCCACCGCGCGGTTGGTGCGGTCGATATTGTGCTCATCGGCCAGTTGCGGGGTAGTCGCGCCCGAGAGCACCTGGTAATCGTCGCACGTGCTGAGCAGTTCCAGCAGAATGAAAAAGTGCCCAAGCCGGGTAGCACCTTTGGAGTCGGCGATGTGTTGCATCAAGGTCATTGCCTGGCCAATGGTGTGTTTGCAGCGGAACTCGATTCCGTAATGCGCGCGCTCGAGCAAAGGCGTGAGCGCCTTCAGCTCGGAGAATACCTGATGGCCGCTTTCGAACAGCTCGTCGGTGAAGTTCACCAGCATGTCGCGCTTGGGCACCACTTCCTCTTCGGCAACCTGGCTGATCCAGTTGTGGGGTAGGTTGGGGCCGGTGAGGAAGAGCGTTTCGGGGTAGAAATTACCGATGTAATCGCCAATGAACACCTTGCCGGAGCTGGCAACGATCAGGTGCAGTTCGTACTCCTTATGGAAATGCCAGCGCACCAGAGGGCATGGGAAGCCGTGCTGCCGATAGATGATGGACAACCCGTTGTGGTCGTCCATCAATTCGTAGGAAGGGTCGGTGATTCTGGCTGCTCGGGTCATCTTGGGGCGCTTTTATTGTTCTTGCGTCCTGATGATGCCCTCTCCAGACAGGCAGCACCAGCCCGCCGTACCCGTGGGAAAGGTATCGGCTTTTCCAAAGGTTCAGTGTTTGTTTCGCCCCGTCGCCATGTTGACTTCCCGGCAATAATCAACGAGCAAAGTATCGCCCAGAAAATCGACATTGATAATGCTGCATTTTGGTGTCCAGCCAGACGTTGGACCAAACCATTCATTCAGCTCTTTGGCAATTCTTTTCACCCCCGCCAGTTTTTCATAACTGGTTGCAGATAGTGACCAGGGCATTGCACCCGAAGGTGGGGATTTTAATGTGCGAGCAATGTGTTGTTTCAGTTCATCAGGGGAAGTAATGTCGTTACGACTCCACTTATGTTCGATCTTTGGCCAGAATATCGGGCTGTCCATGTCAGGATGCCTCCGGGTCGCCAGTACAATTCGTTGCTGGTTGCTAATCTTCTTTAATTCCCCCCGGAGTCAAGTATTTATTTTGTTTGGGGATCAGTCGCGATCCCAGTGCCTCCAGAATGGCACTGTTAAAACCTTTGAAGTCGCCATAATGCATTCCATCGCTCAATATCAATAGGGTAATAAGTTGCTTTGTAGTGTGATCCACGGTGTGTG
Source organism: Pseudomonas sp. GW821-FHT01E05 (assembly GCF_059422425.1). Taxonomy (NCBI): domain Bacteria; kingdom Pseudomonadati; phylum Pseudomonadota; class Gammaproteobacteria; order Pseudomonadales; family Pseudomonadaceae; genus Pseudomonas; species Pseudomonas sp. GW821-FHT01E05. Next base: position 415,048 of record NZ_JBWKWW010000007.1, on the reverse strand, counting down.
TCGCCAAGGCTGCTGGTCACACAGTTTTATATATAGTTCAATGATCGGCGAGTGGCGGGGAATTGAAATGTCTGGATAACTAATCGCACCGTGACACCTTGCTGGCGGAGCAAGCAAGGTTAATGTCTGGGGCAGAAGTGCAGCGTATTCAATGGCAAAAAATCATGAACCATTGAAGTGTGTGGCTTAAGGGGCAGTTCGGTTCTTCGCCTCGATCCACTGCGCCATGTATTGAGTGCTTTTATGGTGGTGGTGCCGAAGCATACTGCCGGTAAAATTGTCCCGTCGTAGTTGCAACAGATCTATTCGGCACGACTGCAAGCGTTCAATCAACGCCGGGCCATGCACCTGTTGCTGGTAACGGGCGGCCAGTAGTTCACGGCCACGATCCTGAGCCTGATTCCACAGCGTCTTGTCCTTATAGAGCTGCACCGAGGCATCGGCCAGCGTGCTCGCGGTTTCGGCTATGGCGCCTGGCCAAGGCAGGTCGCCACCCATGGCTTCGGCGCCAATCGGGGTCGTGACGTTAGGGGTGCCACAGAGCATGGCATCGACAATCTTGCCTTTGATCCCGGCGCCGAAACGCAGCGGTGCAAGACAGATTCGCGCCGCAGCCATGACCTGTAAGGCATCCTCAGCCCAGTTCATTACATGAAAACCTTGGGCCGGGTTGTGCAACGCTGTGGCCTTGGGCGGGGTATAGGCACCATAGATATGCAACTGCGCACCGGGCAGTTGCTGACGGATCAATGGCCAGAGGGTGGTTTTCATCCAGAGCACCGCATCCCAATTCGGCGCATGGCGGAAGTTGCCGATGCTCAGAAAGTGCGCGCGGTCTTCGAACGGGGCGAACGACTGTGCTGGCGGGTCGAGCATCAGTGGGCACCAGTGCAGCAAATTACGTGGCACCTTGAATTGCTCGACCAGCAGTTCGATTTCGACCTCGGAGATCATCAGGCTGAGATCGCAGCGATAGAGTGCGGCGATTTCCCGTTTGGCCAGATCAGTGTCGGCCATGTGCTCGAATTCCTCGCGCAGGGCTGGTGCGAATAGCGTACGGAAGTCATCCTGGTCATCGCCGGCTTTGAGGCGGTCCTTGAGCCGCTGATGACGCGCATGCCGCAGGCTTTGCAGGTCCGACGTCTCCAGCACGCGCAGGGCGTCGGGGCATTGTTTTTCGACGCGCCAACCGAATTGCTCTTCCATCATGAACTGGTCGAACAGCACGATATCCGGCGCCAGCTCGGCGACAAAGGCGTCGAAACTGCTGTTGTTCAATTCGATCGGGCATTCGCGAATGCCCAACGCAAGCAGGTCCGCCTTATGTTCTCCGATGCCCGCGGGACTGCTGAAGGTGACGTCCCAACCCTGCTGCAAAAAAGTCTCAAGGATCTGCATCACATGCCCGCTGGCGGCGGATGAGCGTGGCTCGGGCCAGACGTAACCAATGACCAGGACTTTGGTTGCAGGCTGACTCATAGAACGGTTCCTTTGATGCGAGCGGGTGGCAGGGGACGCGAAAAGGGCGCAATTAAACCACGCTTCAGATGAAAGTCGCTTCGCAGATTCTCACGGCATTTCAGCCTGGTGAGTTGGCGCCCGGCAGCCACCTCAAAGAGGTGGAGCTGACCGGGTGGATTGGGTCTTGTTAAAGCTAATCAGTGAGGGGTGATGCTCAACGTGCTGCTGTCGGTGATGGGGCAATCTCTAACTGAAAATTCATGAGTTTGGGTCCCCTCGGCGTCAGGGTGTCCAAGTCCAGCATGTACCAATCAAAACCGGTTTGTACGATATAGGGGGTGAGAATCGTCCATCCCGTGTTTGTCAATGCATGGAAATTCCTGTCCTCGAGCGAAATCGATGCGTTCATGGCAAGGCGAGCCGAAAAACACAGTCGCGAAAATAATCAAGAAGGCTGAACTCTAAAGCGGCGTTCAGCGCCCTTGTCGGAGCATGCTCTGAACCTTGTCCCGCAGTTGATCTATAGAGAACGGCTTGCCGATGACCGACATGCCGACCGGGGCTTCAATGCTTTCGGCATAACCGCTGGCAAACAGAACTGGCAATGTGGGTCGAAGCTCACGGGCACGGACTGCCAGTTCTTTACCGTCCATGCCCGGTAGTCCGACGTCTGTCATCAACAGGTCGATGGTCTGCCCGCTGTCCCCGAGAAGTTTCAAGGCGGTTTCGCTGCCATCGGCTTCAAGCACCTTGAGCTCCAGCTCTTGCAATACGTCAACGATCAGCTCGCGTACGATGGCGTCGTCTTCGACTACAAGGACGGTGGAGGCGATGGCGGACATTGCGGGGCTCTCTAAAAGTGAAGGCGCGGGTGCCGGTCGGTGAAACAGACTCGCTACTGGCATGAGCCATTAGCGAGTCCCGACAAGTTCTCGAGGTTGTACAAAACAGCATAGCGGTATACCGGCCGACAAGAATAACCTTCTGCTTGACCCAGGGCAGGTACGACATAGGACATTGCGCGCTAAGCTGTCAGAAAAATAGCAGCCCGGCTCAGGAGCAAGCCCCGTGTTTCAGCACTTCACCAAGACCTTTAAGCGGTGTGCATGCGCAATGTTTCGTGGTTCCGTACCGGCAAGCTGTCGATCCTCTCCAGCCGGTTTTATCTGGCACAATTTGTGCTTTTCCTGTTGCAGAACTTCGCGCTGCAAGTCGATTCGGCTGAATCCTCGGTGAGCTTCGTTGCCGATCTACCGGTAGAAGGCAACCGGGACGAGTCCCCCATCGAACAGGTAGTATCCAGCCTGCTGACAATTGCTTTGCGTTATGGCGCCAAGGGTCCGATCGACCTGCACGTGTACACCGAAGGCGGCCAGGCACGGCTCGAAGCCCATGCTGGCTCCATCACTGTTGAATGCAAGATTATGAAGGCTCCTTATTTCGCGTTTGCCTGCTGCTGTAGAAAACAGCTACAAGCGACGCAACCTCTGCTTGACCGGATGGTCGTATCCGGCAGCTATTGAACGAACAAAGGCTTCCCATGAGTGAAGATGCACAAGACGTCGTACTGATCGTCGAAGATGAACCGGTAATCCTGATGCTTCTCGCCGACTACCTGTCGGGCCTGGGCTATCGGGTATTACAGGCCGAGAATGGCGAGCAGGCCTTCGAGATTCTGGCCAGTAAACCGAACCTGGACGTCATGATCACCGATTATCGACTGCCCGGTGGCATCACCGGGGTGATGATCGCCGAGCCTGCGCTCAAGCTTCGCCCGGACCTGAAAGTGATCTTTATCAGTGGTTACGCGGCTGAAATTCGAGAATCTGGCAGCCCTATCACGCGGACTGCACCGATCCTGGAAAAGCCCTTCAACCTGAGTACCTTGCAGCAGAAAATTCAGGAAATGCTGGCGTAGCGAGCGGTTGTTCTCTACGAGACCGCAACCGGCGGACCAGGCATTCGCGCAGATCCTGCATCGACCTGGTACAGCCGTGGATGATCAGGTGTACGCATAACCTGCAGGAGTTGCCGAGCCCGCGTTCGGACGATCTTTCGGGGGGGTGTCGCAGGCTTGGGCCTACAACCCCTGCTGCAACGCCGGGTCATCCGGATTCTGTTGTTCCAGCTGCGCCAGCAGGATTTGCACGTTTTGCAGTTGCCCGCTTTCTTTCCAGTAGTTGATCAGCAGTACCCGCGCCTTGCGATTGGCTGGCTGGCGTTGAACGATCTCTTCGAGCTGCTTTTGTGCGGCCTCAAGTTCTTTTTCGCCGTGCAGTGTGGTGGCCAGGTCGTATCGGTATTCGTTGTTGTCCGGTTCAAGCTCCACGGCTTTGGACAGACCCAGCAAGGCGTATTCACCTTGCCCGTGATGCAACAGCCAGAGACCCAGGGCATGCTGCAGATAAGCCGAGCCGGATTGCTCTTGCAGCTGCCTGGCAAGCAACTGCCGGGCAGCATCAGCCTGACCTTGTTTGTCCAGCACCTCAATCTGCGTGACGACGGCGCGTAGATTTTCAGGCTGCAGGCGCAGCACCGTTTCGAGAGCCTGTTGTGCCTCTTTCAATTGAGCGTTGTGCAGGTGCAGGCGCGCCAGTTGGTATTGCGCCTCGACACTCTGGGGCTGGGCCTTGAGGACTGATTCATACTCGTCGAGGACTTGCTCCAGGGGACCGAAATACAAACCCAGATCGTCCGGCGAAAGCCCCAGTAGCGCGTTAGCGGTGGCGAAACGCACACTTTGTTCCCTGTCCTCGAGCAAGGGCCCGAGCAACAGGCTCCTTTGCCCGCCAGGCACCAGCCCGACAATGCTCTGTATTGCCGCCTGACGAACCACTATCGAGGGGTTGAGCAAATCGGCTTCGGCCAGTTTCAAGGCTTGCGGGCTGGGGTAGTCGGGAAGTTCTGCATGTAGCCTGACCCGTTGGCTGTCCGACAGGTCCGGGCGGGCCAGTTGTTGATAGAGCACCCGCGCCGCGCCCGGTTGGCCATTGTGGGCCTGTTCCAGCGCTTTGCCATAACCCTGCTTCACCGCAGGAGGCACGACTGGCGCAGTACTGCGCATAAAAAACCAGGCAATGGCGCAGGCAAACACGATAAGCAGACCGATGATCAGATAGCGGCGGGGCTTGGGCATGCAGGAGTCCGGGGGCTGGCAGCTTTTACAAAGGCGTCAGCTTCGGTCAGGAGGGGCCAGGAGTCAAACCCTGACTCAGGTCAGTACGTACTCGATCGGCTTGGGACGCACAAGCATGGGGCTGGGCTTTATCGAGTGATGCTTTCGCAGCGGTTCCAACCTGGAAGCGCGGCTCGTTTCTGTCCAATCGCTATGGCTGAAGGGTGATCGAGCATATCTATCGGAAGCGTCTGACCCATCGGCGAGTTTGCCTGGAACTTGTGTCGACACTGAAACCTGTCGAGGCACCGAAGCAGTGACTACGCTTGCTGGAGATGACTCGATGAGTGTTCCCATGCAACCGCTACTTCAGTACTTAAAGGCGATACTCAACCCCGGGCAAGGGGTGCTGTTGTTCGCCCTGAGAACCATCGCGGCCGGGCTATTGACGCTGTATCTGGCCTTCTTGTTCGACCTCGACCAGCCCAAGTGGTCGATCATGGCGGTGGTCATCGTCAGCCAGCCACTGGGCGGCATGGCCCTGGCCCGCAGTTTCGGCCAGGTCATCGGCACCACCCTGGGTGCGGTCGTGGCGGTGTTGATCATGGCGATCTTTCCCCAGGCGCCGCTGCCTTTCATCACCACCCTGGCCTTGTGGCTGGCGCTGTGTACCGCCGGCGGCACCTTGTTGCGCTACACCAGTTCCCAGGCGTTTGTTTTGAGCGGATACACGGCAGTGGTTGTTGCACTGCTGGCGGTGCCTGATCAGGACGGCACGTTCCTGCTGGCCGTCACCCGCGTGACCGAGACACTCTTGGCGGTTGCCTGCGTGTGCGTTGTCAGCCTTCTTACGGCGCGACCGGAAGCCGTGGCCCGGGATTACTTCGCCAAGATCGATCAAGTGATCAAGCTGCTCGCGACCCACGCTGCTGCCGTCATTCGAACCGAAGAAAGCGAAGCCGATTTCCACCGGCGCCAGATGCAGCTGCTAGGCGCGATCAGCGCCCTGGAAGGCGTACGTCGGCATTTGTATTTCGATGCGCCACGTTTGCGCAGCGCCAATGGGCTGGTGCAGTTGCTGGGTAATCAGCTGGTGCTGCTGACCTCGCGGTTGACGGCTTTGCGCCACCAGCGGGAGCTGCTTGCCGAGCGCTGGGAAGGCGCGTTGCCGGAGGAGATACAGCGTTTGCGCGCCGAAGAGCTGGCCTTTCTCGATGAATTGGCCCAGCAGGGACGCTCGTTATCAGCCGAGGCTCGCCATCATTTTTCGGCGCTGCAACAGCGCTTCGATGACCAGGCCTACAAGGCCGAACAACTCACCGAGACGATGCCTGCCACGCTACGCTCACTAGCCTGGGCTCTGCGCTGGGAGCAGGCGCGGATGCTGGAGCAGCTCGGCCAGATTCTCGAACTGAGCGACGCGATCCAGGGCGGGCGTGAAGCCAGTTGCGTGTTTCGCGGCCAGGACAATCCGCTGCATCTGGACTTCACCCTGGCGGCGATGAACGCGATCCGGGCATTTACCGCGTTGCTGGTGGCCGGCCTGATCTGGATCGAGACCGCTTGGGACGGAGCTCGTGGCGGGATGATCGTGCTGGGGATTCTCTGTTCGCTGATGGCGACTTTTCCGCGACCGTATCTGGCCAGTCAAAGCTTTGCCAGGGGGCTGGGTCTGGCTTTGGTGGTGTCGGCGCTGTATCAGTTCATGCTGGTACCGATGATCAGTGACTTCGAGTTACTCGCCTTGTTGTTCGCCCCATTGCTGTATGCCGTCGCGGTAGGGCTGGCCAGTCCACCAACCACTGGCACAGGCATTGGGCTTGGACTGACGACGATGCTGTTGCTGGGCCCGCAAAACGTGGGAATCGGCCAAAACACGGCCATTCTGTGGTTCGAGTTTGCCGCTGCGTATACCTGCGCAGCCACGCTTGCGCTCAGTGTCTACGCCTTGATCTTTCCGTTCAGGCCCGTTTTGCGGATGCGCCGGCTGTTCAAAGAAAACTGCGAGCAGGTCTACGCTTTGCTGAAGACACCGGCCACCGATGAGCAGCAATTTGCGTTTGAAAGCCGCATGGTCGATCGTCTGACCATGATGTTGGGATTACTACCGGCCACCCACGACAAGCAGTCCAGCGAGCTGTTCGAAGTCAGCCTCGGGTGCATGGCACTGGGTGTGGCGTTGAACCAGCTAAGGCAACAGGGACGAAGCAACACGCTGCTGAGCACTGAACAACAAAACCGTCTGCTGGCTGCAGTCCGTGAGACTGGACGATTGGTCGCCGGACGGCCAGGGATTGACCTTGAGCAATTGCTCGGAAACCTGCGGGTCCTGGGCGACGAAATGGACGACTTGCATTTAGACGTTCATGAACACCTGTGGTCGGTCTTCAGGATGCGCGTGGCGCTGCTGATTGTGGTGTCGTTTCTGGAGCGACATCGCAAACACTTTCAACCCGTAGACATGGAAGGAGTTCCGGCCCTTGCCCATTGATCTGGAAGTGGGTGGCGTCTACTTGCCGCCAATCGCCCAGGCGCTGCTGCTGGCCTTTCCGGTTTTCCTGCTGCTGGACTGGATCCTGCGCCGCTTCGGTGTGCTGCGGTTCGTCTGGCATGAAGCCTTGTTCGAAGGCGCGTTGTACGCCTGCGTTTGCGCAACGCTGATTCTGGTGATGGGAGCTTGATGCGTTGAAGAAGATCCTTGCCCGACTCGTGACGGTGGCGGTGGTTTTGCTGGCCTTTGTTCTTGGCTGGTTTGCCTGGGAGCATTACACCCGCGCGCCCTGGACGCGGGATGCACGGGTACGTGCCGATGTGGTGACCTTGTCCGCCGATGTCTCGGGGCGCATCGTCGGCCTGGGCGTCCAGGACAACCAGCATGTGGACAAAGGCCAGCTGCTGTTGGAGATCGACCCGGCGCGCTACGTCCTGGCGGTGGAGCATGCCAAGCGCTCGGTGGAGGTGGCGAAAGCCACCCTGGGTCAATCCGAAGCAACGATTGTTGCCAGTGAAGCGCTGCTCAGCCAGCGTCAGAGTGAAGAGCGCCGACGGCGCACCCTCAAGCAGCGCTTCGCGATCTCCGGCGAAGAGTGGGAAAAATCCAGCACGGAAGTGGCGGTGGCGCAGGCTGAGTTGCTGCGCAACCAGGCCAACCTGGGGTTGGCTCAGGCCAACGTGCAACTGGCAATCGCCGCATTGACCCAGGCTGAACTGGATTTGCAGCGCACCCGGGTCGAAGCGCCTGTCAGTGGTTACGTCACCAACCTGCTGACCCGCCAAGGCGACTATGCCGCCGCCGGTGGCGCGCTGTTGGCGCTGGTGGACAGTGACTCGTTTTATGTCAGCGGCTACTTCGAAGAAACCAAACTGCCGCGAATCGAGGAGGGCGACCGCGTCAGGATCGAATTGATGAGCGGCGAAACCTTTGGCGGCACCGTGCAAAGCATTGCCTTCGCCATTGCCGACCGGGAGAACTTGCCCGGCGGTCGCTTGCTGGCCAACATCAACCCCAGTTATACCTGGGTCAAACTGGCGCAACGGGTGCCGGTGCGGATACAGATCGATCCTGACTATGCCGGTAAACGTCGGCTCAGAGCCGGTACCACCGCCACCGTCACGGTGCTTGAAACCAATGTGGTTCCTGGGTCAGAACGCGGTCCGTAGCAGCTGCCGAAGGCTGCGTTTGATCGTTCCCGCGCTCTGCGTGGGAATGCCTCACCGGACGCTCCGCGTCCATGTGACGCAGAGCGTCACCGGGATGCGTTACCACGCAGGAGCGTGGGAACGATCATCTATGGAAAACCCCAAAAAAAGCCCCGCGACCGAATGAGGCGCGGGGCTGAAAAATGGCTGGTTGCGGCCAACCAAAGAAGTGTTTGAATCAGTTGCTACTGGCAACCGTCTCTGGCTGCCAGCCGCCGCCGAGGGCTTTGTAGATGGCGACGATGCCGCGGTACAGATCGACTTCGGCCTGGGCCTGGGAATCTTCGGCAGCCAGACGTTCGCGTTGAGCGTCGAGCAACACGAGGAAGTCCGCAGTGCCTTCGCGGTAGCGAATTTCCGCCAGGTCGGCAGCAGCGCGGCTTGATTCACTCTGACGAATCAACGAAATCAGGCGCTGCTGACGTTTGCCGTAATCACTGAAGGCATTTTCCGATTCTTCCAGTGCCAACAGCACTTGTTGCTCATAGGTCGCCAGCGCGCCCTCGGCTTGAGCATTGGCACCGCGCAAGCGAGCCCGCACACTGCCCAGGTCGAACGCTGCCCAAGTGATGCTTGGGCCCAGCGCCCAGGCGTTGGCGGCCGAAGAACCGATCTGCGAGCCACGTCCGGCAGTGAAACCGAGGAAACCGCTCAAGCTGACCTTGGGAAACAAGTCGGCCTTGGCCACACCGATTCGCGCCGTCGCTGCCGCCAGTTTGCGCTCGGCGCTGAGGATGTCAGGACGGCGTTGCAGCAACTCACCCGGATCGCCAATCGGCAATGCCTTGGCAATCGCCGGCAGATTCGCCGGGCTGAGGTCCACGCTCAGTTTGTCCGGGCGCTCACCGAGCAGGGTGGCGATGCGATTACGCTCGCGCACTTGCTCGGCTTGCAATTGCGGCACGCTGGCTTCGACCGCCGCGAGGCGGGCATCGGCACGCACCACATCGAGCTGATCACCGACACCGACGTCACGCAGGCTTTCGGTGATTTTGCGCGAGTCCTGCTGGTTCTTCAGGTTGGCCAGCGCGATCTTTTCCCGCAGTTGCGCGCCGCGCAGTTGCCCGTAGGCATCCACCAACTCGGCAATCATGGTGACTTGCAGTTGGTACAGATCGGCGGCGGCCACTTGGGTGTCGGCATCGCTGGCTTCCAGATTGCGCTGGATACGTCCGAACAAGTCCAGCTCCCAGGCCATGTCCAGGCCCAGATCGTAGCGTTCGGTGTGCACGCGCTTTTCAGTGATGCCAGGTTGCTGAGCCGTGCCTAGATTACTGCTGGCGCGGCTGGTGATGGTCGGCATGGCGTCATCGCTGACGTCATCGCGGATCGCTCGAGCCGCTTTCAAGCGGGCAAAGGCCACACGCAACTCACGGTTGCCCTGCAAGGATCGAGTCACCAACTGGTTGAGGGTCGGATCGTCGAACTGTTGCCACCAGATGCCTTCGAAACGCGCGCGGTCGAAGTTCTTCTGACCGGCAGCGCCATCGGTGGCGGCCGTGATGTTGGCCGGCTCCGTGGCAGGGGTCTTATAGTCCGGGCCCACGGCACAGGCGCTCAAGGCTAGTACCAGCAAGCTCGGCAAGAAGGCTTTCAGGCTCATTGTTGCTCCTCCAGTTTCAGGGCCTTGGCCGCTTTGCGTGCTTCGCCGCGCTCCACATAACGGCGAATCAATACGTAGAACACCGGTGTCAGCAACAGACCGAAGAAGGTCACCCCGAGCATCCCGGAGAACACCGCCACACCCATGGCGTGACGCATTTCCGCACCGGCACCGCTGGAGTAGACCAATGGCACCACACCCATGATGAAGGCAAACGAGGTCATCAGGATCGGCCGCAGACGCAGACGGCAGGCTTCCAGTACCGCACTGAGCGGGTCCAGTCCTTCCTCTTGCTTATCCTTGGCAAACTCGACGATCAGAATCGCGTTCTTACAGGCCAGTCCCACCAGTACGATCAAGCCGATCTGGGTGAAGATGTTGTTGTCGCCGCCCGAAGCAATCACACCGGTGATGGCCGAGAGCAGGGTCATCGGTACGATCAGGATCACCGCCAGTGGCAGGCTCCAGCTCTCGTATTGTGCGGCCAGTACCAGGAACGCCAGCAGCACGCAGAGCGGGAACACGAACAGCGCGGTGTTACCCGAGAGAATCTGCTGGTAGGTCAGGTCGGTCCATTCGTAGGTCATGCCGTTAGGCAATTCGTCCTTGAGCAGTTTCTCGATTGCTTTCTGGGCTTGGCCGGAGCTGTAGCCAGGGGCTGCGGCACCGTTGATTTCAGCGGTGATAAAGCCGTTGTAATGCATCACGCGGTCCGGGCCCGAGGTGTCGCTGACCTTGATGAAGGTTGCCAGCGGGATCATCTCGCCTTTGTTGTTGCGCACTTTCAGCTGACCGATCTGCTCAGGCTCGAGGCGGAACTGTTGCTCGGCCTGAACGTTGACCTGATAGGTGCGGCCAAAGCGGTTGAAGTCGTTGGCATACAACGAGCCCAGGTAGATCTGCAGGGTGTCGAAGATGTCGCTGACGGCCACACCATGGGTCTTGGCTTTCTCCCGGTCGATGGCGGCATCGACCTGTGGCACGTTCACGGTATAGCTGGTGAACAGCCCGGCCAGTTCCGGCACGCTGCGGCTTTTGTTGATGATGTTCATGGTTTCTTTGAACAGCTCGTCATACCCCAGGTTGCCACGGTCTTCGATCTGCAGGCGGAAACCACCGATGGTGCCCAGGCCCTGTACTGGCGGCGGAGGGAAGATCGCCATGTAGGCTTCCTGAATGCCGGCGTACTGGCCGTTCAAGGCACCGGCAATGGCACCGGCCGATTGGCTCGGGTCCTTGCGCTGATCGAATGGTTTCAGGGTGACGAACACAATGCCGGCGTTAGGGCTGTTGGTGAAACCGTTGATCGACAGACCCGGGAAGGCCACTGCACTTTCCACGCCAGGCTGTTTCAGGGCCAGGTCGGACATGCGTTTGATCACATCCTCGGTACGGTCCAGGCTCGCTGCATCCGGCAGTTGGGCGAAGGCCACCAGGTATTGTTTGTCCTGGCCCGGCACGAAACCGGTCGGTGTGCTGGAGAAACCGAGGAACGTCAGCGCCATCAGGCCGGCGTACAGCAGCAGGGCGATACCGCTGCTGCGGATCACGCGGCTCACGGTGCCTACATAACCATGGCTGGCACGATCAAAGAAGCGGTTGAACGGACGGAACAGCCAGCCACCGAAGATCCCGTCGAGGACCTTCGAGAAGCGGTCCTTGGGCGCATCATGGCTTTTGAGCAATACCGCAGCCAATGCTGGCGACAGCGTCAGCGAGTTGAAGGCCGAGATCACCGTGGAGATCGCAATGGTCAACGCGAACTGCTTGTAGAACTGCCCGGTCAACCCGGAGATGAAGGCGGCCGGAATAAACACCGCACACAGTACCAGCGCGGTGGCGATGATCGGGCCGGTCACTTCACGCATGGCGCGCTTGGTCGCTTCGACCGGTGTCAGGCCCAGGCCGATGTTTCGTTCGACGTTTTCCACCACCACGATGGCGTCGTCAACGACGATACCGATGGCCAATACCAGTCCGAACAACGACAGCGCGTTCAGCGAGAAACCGAACAGGTGCATCACCGCGAACGTACCGATCAGCGATACCGGCACTGCCACCAACGGAATGATCGAGGCGCGCCAGGTTTGCAGGAACAGGATCACTACCAGCACGACCAGAATCAGTGCTTCGAACAGCGTGTGCACCACTGCCTCGATAGAACCGCGAACGAAAATCGTCGGGTCATACACGATGCTGAAGTCCATGCCTTCAGGGAAGTTCTTCTTCAGCTCGGCCATTTTCGCTCGAACTTCGTTGGAGATCTCGATAGCGTTCGAACCCGGGCGCTGGAAGATCGGGATCGCCACGGCCGGTTGGTTGTTCAGCAAGGAACGCAAGGCGTATTGGCTCGAGCCCAACTCGACGCGAGCGATGTCTTTGAGGCGGGTGATTTCACCGTTTTCGCCGGAGCGAATAATGATGTTCTCGAACTCTTCCTCGGTGACCAGACGACCTTGGGTATTGACCGAGAGCTGGAACGCGGTGGCGCTCGGTGCTGGCGGCGCACCCAGGGCACCCGCGGCAACCTGACGGTTCTGTTCGCGAATCGCGTTGACCACATCGGTCGCGGTCAGGTTACGCGAAGCGGTCTTGTTCGGATCGAGCCAGACCCGCAGCGAGTAGTCGCCCATACCGAACAGCTGCACATCGCCGACACCGCCCAGACGCGCCAGCTCATCCTTGATGTTGAGCAGGGCGTAGTTGGACAGGTAGAGCATGTCGTAGCGTTTGTCCGGCGAAGTCAAGTGCACAACCATGGTCAGGTCGGGCGAGGCCTTGTCCACCGTGATCCCGATGCGGGTCACTTCTGCGGGCAGCTTGGGCTCGGAACGGGTGACGCGGTTCTGCACCTGCACCTGAGCGTTGTCCAGGTCGGTGCCCAGAGCAAAGGTGATGGTCAGGGTGATCTTGCCGTCAGCGGTTGACTGCGAGGACATGTACAACATGTTCTCGACGCCGGTGATGGCTTGCTCCAAGGGAGCGGCCACGGTTTCACCGATGACTTTAGGGTTGGCACCCGGGAAGTTGGCGCGCACCACCACGGTCGGCGGTACCACTTCCGGGTATTCACTGATCGGTAACTGGAACAGCGAGATGGCGCCGGCGATCAGGATCAGCAGCGAAAGCACCGCTGCGAAGATCGGCCGTGAGATGAAGAATTGGGAAAAATTCATCGGAGTTGTCTCCCCTTAACCGCGTGGAGTCGCAGCGCTGGCCAGTTTCACCGCTACGCCAGTTGTGCTCTTGGCGGGCGCGACTTGGGGCAGGTTGCTGGCTTCCAGTGCTTGTCGTTGTTGCGCCAAAGCGGCGAGGGTTTCGTTGCTGGCCATGGGGATCACTTCAGGGGCGACCGGTGAACCCGGACGTACCCGCTGCAAGCCCTTGACGATGATGGTGTCGTCTTTGTTCAGGCCGCTGCGCACGATGCGCAAGCCTTCGATTTTCGGACCCAGCTCGACCGCGCGATAGGCCGACTTGTTGTCGGCATCCATTACCAGCACGAACTTCTTGCCCAGATCAGTACCGACCGCTTCGTCGTTGATCAGCACAGCGGAGTAGGTACCGCTGCCGACCAGTTTCAGGCGGGCATACAAGCCGGGGGTGAATTCGCCTTTGCTGTTGTCGAAGACGGCACGACCACGGATGGTGCCGGTTTTCGGATTGACCTGGTTGTCGACGAAGTTCATCTGACCCTGGTGCGGGTTGCCGTCCTCATTGGACAGGCCGAGGTAAACCGGGGTGGTTTGACCGCGTTGGCCCTGGCGGGCGAGTTGGGTGTATTTGAGGAATACACGTTCATCGGCGTCGAAGTAGGCATAAACCTTGTCAGTGGAAACCACGCTGGTCAGGGCCGTTGTGTCGGCGGTCACCAGGTTGCCGGCGGTGATTTGCGCACGGCTGACGCGCCCGCTGATGGGCGAGATCACGCGGGTGAAACTCAGGTTCAGCTTGGCGACGTCCAGTTGCGCTTGAATTGCCGCGACGCCGGCGCGGGCTTCTTGCGCGGCGCTGGTGCGCGAGTCAGCCAGTTCGGCGGAGATCGCGTTGCTGGTCCGCAGGCGCTCGCCACGCTGGGCTTCGTTTTCACTGCGGGTGGCATTGGCGCGGGCCTGTGCAACTTGAGCTTCGAGGCGGCGGACTTCAGCCTGGAACGGCCGAGGGTCGATCTGGAACAGCAGGTCGCCTTTCTTGACCAGCGCACCTTCGATAAAGGCTACTTCATCGATCTGGCCGGACACCCGAGGACGGATTTCCACGGTTTCCGGTGCTTCAAGGCGACCGGTGAATTCGTCCCACTCGTTGACCGGTTGTTCCAGCACCTTGGCCACGCTGACCTTGGCTGCTGGCATGCTGGCGGCAGTGTTTGGCGTCTTGCCGCAGGCGCTCATCACCAGCAAGGCCAGAACGGCCAAGGGGAAGCGCATATGTTTGAGTGACTGTTCCATGAGTGCATCCGCCAATGTATTGAGATGGGCGGATAATGCTCGGCGAGGTTGTATCGCACGAATCGAATGAAGCAAAGGTAACTATCATTCGGAATGATATGAGTTCGAAACGAGCCCTCTAGCATGAGGCTTTCGTTAGGCGGCTATCAATCTTTTTGACGACAATTCACTATTGCAGGGAATGCAAAAGACGAGGTATCGCCTCGTTCCTGTCGCTGGCAGGTTTTCCTCCCGCAGGTTCCTGTAAAGCCCGTAGAGGCATGGCTTGCAGGCGATTAATACCAATGTAGTGCAGCAAAGCTTCGGCCACTGCCGGTTCGGCAGTGACGAAGCCAACCCGCAGCGAGGGCGCCATGCTTTTAGAAATGCTGCCAATATAAATCACCGCTGCAGGTTGTCGAGGGCGGCCAGTGGTGGCTGGTTGTTCTGTATGTCTCGTCCTGAATAAGGTTTACACCTTCTGACCTGTCTTCAGGACTAGACACTACTCCTGTGGGTAACCATTCAAAGGGTGTTGCAGGTGATTCAGCGATCCCAGGGCGCGGTGCGCGAAGGGGCGGGTTTGTAGCGCTGGATCGCGTCGGCGAGTACGCCGGGGTCGAGGCCGTCATGGTCCACCAGACTTTTTAAACTGGCAATGACAATGCTGTGCTGATCCACCTCAAAGAATGCCCTGAGGTTTTGTCGATTATCGCTGCGGCCAAAACCGTCGGTGCCCAGGGTGGTGTAGGGCGCTTCGAGGTACTGGGCGATCAGTTGGGGCCAGGCGCGGATGTAGTCGGTGGCAGCGATGATTGGCCGCGTGCCACCCAGGTATTTGTCCAGCTGGCTGCTGCGCCGGGCGCTGGCGTCCAGCCGATTGTCCCGCTCGACCTCGCGGGCCTGACGCGCCAGTTCGCTGAAGCTGGTGGCGCTGAACACCTCGCTGTCGATGCCCCAGTCCCGGGCCAGAATCTCGCTGGCTGCGATCACCTCCCGCAGGATGGTTCCTGAGCCCACCAGCCGCAGGCGAATCCGCGACGGCTCGGCGCTGCTGCTCGAATACCGATACAGGCCACGCAGGATATCGGCATGCCGGGTTTCAGCGATCGACGGCTGGGGGTAGTTTTCGTTCATCACCGCCACGTAGTGGAACTCGTCGCACTGCTCTTCCAGCAGGCGTCGTGCAGCGTGGTCGAGGATCACCGCCAGTTCCCCGGCAAAACACGGATCCCAGGCGCGGCAGTTGGGCACCATCGACGCCATCACCAGGCTGGAACCGTCCTGGTGCTGCAAGCCTTCACCGCCGAGGGTGGTGCGGCCTGCGGTGGCCCCCAGCAAAATGCCCCGGGAGCGCTGATCGGCGGCAGCCCAGATCAAGTCGCCGACCCGCTGGAAACCAAACATCGAGTAGTAGATATACACTGGCAGCATCGGCTCGCCGTGCACCGAATAGGAGGTGGCCGCGGCCACCCAGGACGACAGGGCGCCGGCCTCGGTGATGCCTTCTTCGAGCAATTGGCCGTCCCGGGATTCGCGATAGGACAGGATCGAGCCACAGTCTTCCGGTTCATACAACTGCCCGTGGGGCGAATAAATACCGATTTGCCGAAACAGGCTGGCCATGCCAAAGGTGCGCGCCTCATCGGCCACAATGGGTACCACCCGTGGCCCCAGCTGCGGGGCTTTTAGCCAGGCCGTGAGCATGCGCACGGCGGCCATGGTGGTGGACATCTCCTTGCCCTCGCTCTTCAAGGCAAAACCGCCGGCGGCTTCCAGTGGCGGCACCGGGATTTTCGGCGCCTGGCTCTTGCGCGCTGGCAATGGCCCGCCCAGGGCCTGGCGACGCGCGCGCAGGTAGTGCATTTCCGGGCTGTCTTCGGGCGGGCGATAGAAACGCAGTTGCTCCACGTCCTCGTCCGACAGCGGCAAATGGAAGCGGTCGCGGAAGGTCAGCAGGGCGGCGACATCGAGTTTTTTCGCCTGGTGCGCGGTCATCCGCGACTCACCGGCCGCGCCGATGCCAAAGCCTTTTTTGGTTTTCGCCAGGATCACCGTCGGGCGGCCCTTGCAGGCTTTGGCGGCGGCGAAGGCGGCATACAGTTTTCGAAAATCATGCCCCCCGCGTTTGAGGCCATTGATCTCTTCGGCGCTCATATGCTTCACCAGGCGCCGGACTTGCGGGTCCTTCTGGAAGAAGTGTTCCAGGTTATACGCGCCGTCATGGGCACCGAGGGTCTGGAATTGGCCGTCCGGGGTGGCCGCCAGGCGTTTGAGCAGCACGTTGTCGGTGTCGCGGGCGAACAGCGCATCCCACTCCGAGCCCCACAGCACTTTGATCACGTTCCAGCCGGCACCGGCGAACAGCGCTTCGAGTTCCTGGATGATCTGGCCGTTGCCGCGCACCGGGCCGTCGAGGCGTTGCAGGTTGCAGTTGACGATAAAGGTCAGGTTGTCCAGCTGCTCCCGGGCCGCCAGGGACAGGCCGGCGATGGACTCCGGTTCGTCCATCTCGCCGTCGCCAAACACGCCCCAGACGTGACGCCCGGCGGTCTGCACCAGGCCACGGTGCTGCAAATAGCGCATGAACCGCGCCTGATACACCGCACTGATGGGACCGATGCCCATGGAGCCGGTGGGGAACTGCCAGAAGTCCGGCATCAACCACGGATGGGGGTAGGAGCACAGCCCCGGGCCGTTGATTTCCTGGCGGTAGTTGGCCAGTTGTTCTTCGCTCAGGCGACCTTCGAGAAAGGCCCGGGCGTACACTCCGGGCGCCGAGTGCGGCTGGAAAAACACCAGGTCGGCGTTGCGTTGTCCCGCGTCGCCATCACCGCGGAAAAAGTGCTGGAAGCCCACCTCGAAGATTTCCGCCGCCGAGGCGTAACTGGCGATATGCCCGCCCAGTTCTCCGTAGGCATGGTTGGCCCGGACCACCATGGCCAGGGCGTTCCAGCGCAGCAGACCGGTGATGCGCTCTTCCAGCAGCAAATCACCGGGGTAGGTGCCCTGTTGCTCCAGGGACAGGGTGTTGCGGTAGGCGGAAAACGCCTGGGCATCGCGGCTGATGCCGTGCTCGCCAGCGTATTCCTCCAGGCGCTTGAGCAGGTAGCGGGCGCGCTCCGGGCCACAGGCGGCGAGGGTGGAGGCCAGGGCGTCGAGCCATTCCCGGGTTTCCTGCGGGTCCTGGTCTTGCGCACTGAGGTCGCTATCGTTGACGGGGTTATGTGTGACCATGGTCAACCTCCCTTAAGCGCAGGCGTCCAGGGCCTGGGTGACGTCGGCCAGCAGGTCGGCAATGTCTTCCAACCCCACCGACAAGCGCACCAGCCCCTCGGAAATACCGTGGCGAGCGCGCTCTTCAGGGGTGTAGGTGGAATGGGTCATGCTCGCCGGGTGCTGGGCCAGGGATTCGGCGTCCCCCAGGCTGACCGCGCGGCTGAACAGCTCCAGGGCGTTCATGAAACGCTTACCGGTGACCAGTCCACCCTTGAGTTCGAAGGCGATCATGCCCCCAGGCAATTTCATCTGCCGGGACGCCAGTTCGTATTGGGGGAAGGAGGGCAGGCCGGGGTAAGTCACCCACTCGACGGCCGGGTGGTCCTGCAAATATTGGGCAACCACCAGGGCGTTGCTGCAATGGCGTTCCATGCGCAACGACAGGGTCTTGAGCCCGCGCATCAGCAAAAAGGCGTCCTGGGGCGACATCACCGCGCCGGTCAGATCCTTCAACCCTTGCAGACGAATCCGGTCCGCCAGTACCTGGCTGGCAACCACAATACCGGCGGTGATGTCGCCATGGCCGCTGAGGTACTTGGTGGCCGAATGCACCACCACGTCGGCGCCCATGTCCAGCGGTCGTTGCAGGTAGGGGGTGCAGTAGGTGTTATCCACCACCAGGGTGACATCCCGGTGTTCACCGGCGATTTCGGCCACCGCCGTGATGTCGACCAACTGCATGTTCGGGTTGGCCGGGGATTCGAAATAGATCATGCGCGTGGCAGGGCCGATGGAATCGCGCAGTTCGGCCAGGTTGGACATGTCGACATGGCGCACCTTGACGCCAAACTCGCCGATACCGTGGTGCAGCAGGGCGAAGGTGCAACCGTACAGGGTACGGTTGACGATGATCTCGTCACCGGGCCGCAGCAGGGTCCAGAAGGTCGCGGCAATGGCGCCCATGCCGGAGCTGAAGGCCACCGCCGCTTCGCCGTTTTCCAGGGTCGCCATGCGCGACTCCAGCAGTGCCAGGGTAGGGTTGGAAATACGCGTGTAAAAATGCCCGCGTTCTTCGCCGGCAAAACAGCCGGCGCCGTATTCGGCGGTGGCGAAGGCGAAGGTGGAAGTGAGGTAAATCGGTGGAATCAGTGCGCCGTTGTTATCCAGCGGGTTGTAGCCGTGATGGATCGCACGGGTGGAAAAGCCAAGGTCATTGTTTTTATTGTTCATGGTGAACGCTCCCGGATTTCCTACAATGCTATGCTCAATTTCAACGCGATAAATTCCAAACTGGCCCATGAATAACGGGTAATTTGGAATAAATACCCATAAAAACAAGATAGAGAGGCAAGACATGCCTGTTGGCCTGGATCGTACCGACAAAGCCCTACTCATCGCCCTGCAAGGCAATGCCCGACTGACCATCGCCGAACTGGCCGACAGCGTTGCCCTGACCACCTCGCCGTGCTGGAGGCGGGTCAAGATCCTCGAAGAAAACGGGGTGATTAGCGGCTACCAGGCGATTCTTTCGCCCAAGGCCCTCGGCTACGGTGTCACCGCGTTTGTCAGCGTGATGATGGAATCCCACTCCCAGGACACGGCCAGAACCTTCGAACAGCGCCTGCTGGAAATCCCGGAAATCGTCGCCTGCCACAACGTGTCGGGGCGCTACGATTTCCTGCTGGAAGTGGTGGCCAAGGACCTGGAGTCCTTCGGCGAGTTTGCCCGAGAGGTGCTGCAAACCTTGCCGGCGGTCAAAGAGATCTACTCCAGTTTTTCGTTTAAATCGGTCAAGCCGTCGCGGGTGATCCCGGTGCTTGCTGCTGCGAATTAACCAAAGCGTCACTCAATAGAGTGGCGTTTTTGTTTGTGCGCGATTTATGCCTGGCGTCCGGTTTCTCGTCTGACCCGCTTCATGGCAACGCATTGCCTCAATGCGGCGGGAGGGTTGGAATTCACAAGTCACCTGAGGCATAGGTACCTAGGGAGAGACTCTCATCCGGTCGCGTCTTGCCGCCAGCGGGTTCGGCGCCTAATGTTAAGAAGCAGGCACCAGGCAAGGGAGGAGGTCGTATGCGCTGCGCAAACTGCGGATTCGAGAATCCCTCCGGGGCCAGCTTCTGTGAAGCGTGCGGCACCAGGCTGTTTCGCAGCTGTCCGCGTTGTGGCCACGAGGCGGGCCTTGGCGCCAAATTCTGCAGTGAATGCGGCGCACCGCTAACCGATGCGCCTGCTGCGCCATCACCGCGTCCCACGCCTGCTTCAGGGCCTTCTCCAGCGCCCATTCATTACACGCCCCATTACCTTGCCGAGCGCATCCGCGCCGAACAGGCGGCCATGGAAGCCCGGGGCGAGACCGCCGGTGAACGCAAGACCGTCACCGCGCTGTTTGCCGACATGGCCGGCTCCATGGCGCTGATCCACGACCTCGATCCGGAAGAGGCCCAGAGCCTGATCGAGCCTGTCGTCGCGTTGATGATGGAAGCCGTCCACTACTACGAAGGCTACGTGGCCAAGACGCTGGGCGATGGCATCCTTGCGCTGTTCGGCGCACCCATCGCCCATGAAGACCATCCGCAGCGGGCGCTGTATGCGGCACTGCGTATGCAGGAGGCGATACACCGACATGGCGACCGTATTCGTCTGGAGAAAGGCATTCCGCTGCAAATCCGCGTCGGCATCCACACCGGAGAGGTCGTCGTGCGTTCGATCCGCACGGACGATTTGCATACCGATTACGATCCGGTGGGGCACACGATCCACATTGCGTCCCGGATGGAGGGAATCGCCGCGCCATCGTCGATCCTGGTGAGCGAGTCCACCTACAAGCTGGCAGAGGGCTATTTCGAGTTCAGGACTCTGGGGGCCACCCAGGTCAAAGGCATCCCCGAGCCGCTCGTCGTGTACGAGGTGCAGGGTATCGGCGCGCTGCGCACGCGCCTGCAACTGGCGGCACATCGCGGACTGGCCAGGTTCGTCGGCCGCCAGGTCGAGCTCGACCACCTGCATCAGGCGCTCGATCAGGCCAAGGCGGGCCGCGGGCAGGTCGTCGCGGTGGTAGGCGAGGCCGGGGTCGGGAAGTCGCGGCTGTTCCATGAGTTCAAGGAACGCTCGCGGCGCGGCTGTCTGGTGCTGGAGACATTCTCGGTGTCGCACGGCAAGGCCTTTGCCTATTTTCCACTCATCGAGCTGCTGAAAAACTACTTTCAGATCACTGCCCTGGACGACGAACGGCGGTGCCGGGAAAAGGTCATGGGCAAGGCCCTGACGCTCGAGCGCAGTTTCGAGGAGCTCGTGCCCTACCTGCTCTATCTGCTGGGTATCGGCGAGCGCAGTTCGGCGCTCGCGGAAATGGATCCGCAGATCCGGCGTGATCGCATGTTCGACGCGATTACGCAGCTTCTGGCGCGCGAGAGTCGCGATCAGCCGATCGAACTGCTGTTCGAGGACCTGCAATGGCTGGACCGCGAGACCGAAGCATTCCTCGCGTGCCTCATCGACCGCGTGGCGAGTGCTCCGATCCTGCTCCTGGTGAACTATCGGCCCGAGTATCAGCCTGCGTGGACGCACGCGGGTCATTGCAGCCTGCTGCGGCTCGAACCGCTGGGCCCGGCCGAAGCCCAGGGACTGCTCGCGGCCCTGCTTGGGGACGATCCCACCCTCGTCCCCCTCAAACAGCTCATCCTGGAGAAGACCGAGGGCAACCCTTTCTTCATGGAGGAAGTGGTGCAAACGCTGGTCGAGGAGAAATCGCTGCTCGGCGAACCCGGCCGTTACCGAATCGAGCAAACTCCGGCTGCGCTGCATATTCCCACCACGGTGCAGGGTGTGCTCGCCGCCCGTATCGACCGGCTCCCCGTTGCGCAGAAGGAATTGCTGCAGACGCTCGCCGTCATCGGCAAGGAGTTTGCGTTCAGTCTGATCCAGCGCATCTGTGAGGGCGCGCGGATGGACGACGATTTGCGCGATCTGCTGGCCCGACTGGAGGCCGCGGAGTTCATTTACCAGCGGCCCGCATTTCCGGAGGTGGAGTATTCGTTCAAGCATGCGCTGACCCAGGAGGTCGCGGGCCACTCGCTACTCACGGAGCGGCGTAGCGCACTGCACGAACGCACGGCGCAGGCCATTGAGGCACTGTTCCCCGCCCGCATCGCGGATTACAGCAGCGAACTGGCGCACCACTACAGGCTGAGCGGCAATGTTCCGAAGGCCGTGGAATACCTGCAGCGTACCGGGCAACAGGCCCTCCAGCATTGCGCCCATCTCGATGCGATGCGTCACCTCGGCGCGGCGCTGGAATTGCTCGAGCATTTGCCCGACACGCCCGCGCGTGCTCATCAGGAACTGACGTTGCTGCTCTGCCTGGGGCCGGCCCTGATGGCCGTGCGCGGCTATGGTGCGCCCGAGGTGGAGGCCACCTACACGCGTGCACTGGCGCTATGTGCGCAAGTAGGCGACGACGCGCTTTTCCCTGCGCTGCTGGGGTTGCGGATGTACTACGAGTTGCGTGCGCAATACTCAACTGCATGCGAACTGGGTGAGCGATTGCTCAGTGTTGCGCAAACTGCGCAGAATCCGGACTTGCTCGTGGGAGCCCATGCCGCACTCGGGGCGACCTTGCTTTTCCAGGGTGATCTGCGCAATGCCCTTGAACACCTGGAGCGGGCGCGTGACCTCTACAACCCGGACCGTCATCACACATATGCCGTTACGTACGGCATGGATCCGGGCTACACCCTGACATTTTCGGCCTGGTGCCTTTGGTACTTGGGTTTCCCCGATCAGGCAAGCACGCGCAGCCGGGATGCCCTTGCTCTGGCCAACAAGATTTGCGACCCGTTCAGCCTGGCCTTCACCCTGTCTGCTACGTCGATACTGGGACAGTTTCGGCACGACGTACGACTCGCCGAAGAGTGTGCTGATGCCGCCATCAAGCTTTCACTCGAACAAGGGTTTCCGTTTTATTTGGCGTGGGGAAATATTCTCCAGGGTTGGGCTCGCGCCGAGCAGGGAAACATTGACGAAGGAATCGCTCAGATAACCCAGAGTATCGCCACTTACCAGGCAGCCGGAGCAGAGCTTGGATGTTCTTATTTTCTGGCCCTGCTGGCCACAGCTCACGGACGCGCCGGGCAACCGCAGGCTGGACTGGATGCCGTGACCGACGCTCTGGCGATGGTGAACCGAACAGGTGAGCACTTTTACGAAGCAGAACTGTACCGGCTCAAGGGAGTTCTTACCCTCCAATGTCCGGGCGAAGACGGACAGGATTCTTCCGTGCAGCAGCAAGCGCAAGCATGCTTTCAAAAGGCGATCTCGATCGCTCGACTACAAGGGGCAAAGTCACTCGAGCTACGAGCCACAGTGAGCCTTGCTCAGCTATGGGAAACACGAGACAAGGAGGCGGCCAGGCAGATGCTGGCCGACATCTATAGTTTCTTCACCGAAGGCTTTGACAGCGTTGATTTGCTACAAGCCAAGGCGCTGCTCGATGCATCAACACCAAACGGGGGGTGAACGATCGATGACGCATGGCGCGCAATGGAGCATCGGCGTGTCGTCGGCGAGCGCGTGACGAGGAGAGGCGCCGCAACAAGTTCTCGATTCGACTCAGCACCGACGAGGAGATCAAGAATGACCACGAAGAACGCAAAGCCTCGGGGCGGTGACGAGCGTAAGCCGGTCGCGCTGGCTTTGCAGGGCGGCGGGATGCACGGTGCGTTCACCTGGGGCGTGCTCGATCGGTTGCTCGAGGACGGCAGGCTGGCCATTGAAGGGGTGAGCGCAACCAGTGCCGGCGCGATGAATGCCGTCGTGCTGGCCTATGGCATGCTGCAGGGTGACGAGGCCGGCGCACGCCAGGCGCTGCACGATTTCTGGTACGCCGTGGCGCAATCCGCCGAGCGTCATAACCCGTTGCGCTGGATGCCATGGCTGAAAGGGACCCACAGCTTCGGACTGGACCATTCGCCCATGTATGCGTTCGCGGACATGGCGCTTCGTATCTTCTCGCCTTACCAGTTCAATCGCCACAACTTGAATCCGCTGCGGGAGGTGCTGGAGAGTCAGATCGATTTCGCCGCCTTGCGAAAGCAATGCCCGCTCCACCTCTATCTGTGCGCGACCAATGTCGAGACGGGGAAGATACGTATCTTCTCGGGCGAGGACGTCTGCGCCGAGGCAGTGCTAGCTTCGGCCTGTGTGCCGACATTGTTCCAGGCGATCACGATCGACGGCCAGCACTACTGGGATGGCGGTTATATGGGAAACCCGGCCATTTTCCCGTTGATCTACCACTGCAATACGCGCGATGTAGTGATCGTCCACATCAACCCGCTCGTCCGCCCGGGCGTGCCCATTACAGCTGTCGACATTCTCAATCGCATCAATGAAATCAGCTTCAACTCGTCGCTGATGCGTGAGATGCGCACCATCGCCTTTGTCACCGACCTCATCCAGCAAGGCAAGGTCGATCGCGACGAGATGAAAGAGATGCTGATCCACTCCATTCGGTCCGACGAGGCAATGTGCGCGCTCAGCGTGTCCAGCAAGTACAACGCGGGCTGGGACTTCCTTTGCGGACTGCGCGACAACGGACGATGCGAGGCCGAGGCGTGGCTCACGGAGAACTACCGGAATATTGGCGAGCGGTCGAGTATCGACATCCGAAAGGAATTTCTTTGAACGCCGCCATGAGACGGGAACAGGTGGCCGCGGCCGACTCGCGTTATCGGGTGCTGGAGGGCGCGTTTACCTCCATTCGCCAGGCGATGATGGCTGTGCCTCGTCTGCGTGAAGCGGAAACGCCCCGGGCGGACCTGCTTTTCACTTAGCCGGCATGCTGTAGAAGCTCAATCAGCCGGGCATGCAGCGCGGGATCTCCGCAGGCCACGACGGTGCCGCCGTTTTGCGCGGTACTTCCATCCCAGGCCGTCATACGGCCACCCGCGGCCTCGATGATCGGGATCAATGCCTGTACGTCATAGGGCTGCAGTGCGGCCTCGACGATCACATCGACGAAGCCGGAGGCCAGCATGCAGTAGGCGTAACAGTCACCGCCAAAACGGACCAGCTGCGCCTGGCTGGCCACCTGTTCAAAGGCGTTTTTTCGTTCGATTGTGTCGAACATATCGGGTGTCGTGCACATCAGCCGCGCGGATGTGAGCTGGGAGCAGGCGCGGGTTTTCAACGCTGTGCCATTGCGCCAGGCACCTTGTGCGCTGCCGATGTACCGCTCACCGGTGAACGGCTGATTCATCACCCCTAATACCGGGCGCTGGCCATCGTTGAGTGCGATCAGCGTGCCCCACAGGGGCAGCCCGGTGACGAAGGCCCGTGTGCCGTCAATCGGGTCCAGGACCCAGGTCAGTTCGCTTTCTCCAACGTAGACACCTTCCTCTTCACCGAGGATTCCATGCGTGGGGTAGCGGTTGCGGATCAGTTCACGCATGGCCTGCTCGGCCGCCTTGTCGGCCACAGTGACGGGGTCGAACAACCGGCCACCTTTGTCCTGTACTTCGATTGCCGTGCGGAAGTAGGGCTCAATGGCCTCGGCAGCAGCTTGCGCCAGCTGCCCGGCGAAATTCAGGTACTCATCGAGCTGATCGGTAGTGAGTGGCATCGGGGCGCACCTATATCCAGGTTGATTGATGAAGACTGCTGAAATGGCTCATTTTAATAGGCCACTAGATCAATGGCTTCAGGCCAAAAACTATTAGAACTGCCCCCCCCCCCACATTTGCCCCCGATTGCACACCGTACTCTGTTCGCTCCCTCCGGCTCGGGCAAGACCGCCACGCTCAACAACTTGCTCAATCAGGTCACGGCGGTGTAAAGGCCGCGGCTGTTCATCGTTGAGGCCGGGAAGGTGCTACCAGCAGGGCGAATCTTCCCACAAATAGTATTAATTCCAATAAATTGTGGGTACGGCAGGAAATACCTAAATAAGACACAAATTCAGGGAATTACGCGCCTTGAGCTGGATTGTGGTTGAGGTTCAGGAAGTTCTTAATGGTGAAGGTGGGGAATTCCTGCAGACGTTGCTGCTGGTGGGGGGCGCGCCTCAAGGTGCCAGGCCAAAGGCGTTGGTCTATCGCGATCCTCAAACTGGAGCCTTTACCACCGCCGCCAAGCCGGGCTATGAAGCCTGGCTGATCAAGTTCCCGGCAAAAGAAGAACATCCCGAGGTGTGTGCTATCGAAATGGTCTATGCCGAGTGCTTGCGCATGTGCGGCATCCAGACCCCGGACACGCAGCACTTCAGTCTGCCCAACGGGCTGGCAGCCTTCGCGAGTAAACGCTTTGATCATATAGACGGTCAGCGCGTGCCCATGCAAAGCCTTGCAGCCTTTACCGGGGCCGACTACAAGTCACCGGGGTCCTTGGACTATGTCAACTTCTTGCGTGCGACACAGATGTGCACCAACGATGTGCGAGAGAAAGCTATCGCCTTCGAGCGTGCCATCTTCAATGTCGCGTTCAACAACCGAGACGACCACCCCAAAAACTTCGCCTACGTCATGTCGCCGTCCGGTGCATGGCAGCTGGCGCCGGCCTACGACGTGACTTTCTGCGAGGGACCGGGCGGTTATCACCAGATGGACGTGATGGGCGAGGCCTTGGAGATTGACCGAGACGCGATGCTCAGACTTGCAGACGAAGCGGAGGTCTCAGTGGAGACTGCTGGCGGCATCATTGACAGGATTTGCCGCGTCGCTAGCCAGTTTGCGACCATCGCCGAGAACATGTACCCACGCGCGATCACCCAGGACACCCTGGATACCATTCAAGGCCGAATCGACGAGAACATCGACCAGCTGCGCTAACGCCACTGCTCGCCTACAACTTCAAACGGGTGTTGAACCTTCGGGGCGGTAACGCCCTGATGGCAGCGATGAAGGTCTGAAGTGAGTTGATGGCCCTCTGTACTCATCGCAGGGCATGACGGAAATCTCAGCCTGGAAAACAGCCTCCACCTGACCGGTGAGCCAGGCGTGCGCGTAACTCACTCGGAGGGCAGGAAATCGGCCCTCCATCTGGATGACCAGCACCGGCGACCTCAGAATTCCAAAGTGGTGGCGGGGATTAGTTTGGATGCGGCGGATGAAGCAGTGGGCACTACGTCAATCACGCGGGTGTGGTAGGCAGTGAGGCTTTCACGATGGCCGATGCTGACCAGCGTGATATTGGTGGCCGCCAGCGCTTCGTACAACCGTCGCTCGGCATCGTCGTCCAGGCCCGATGTGGCTTCATCGAGGAACAGCAACGGTGGCCGAATCAATAATGCGCGGGCCATGGCCAGACGCTGTTGCTCGCCGGGGCTCAGGCGCCGGCTCCAGTCATCGGTGCCGTGCAACGGCAGATGCTGCAACTCTGCCAGTTTGAGTACTTCTTCCAGGTGCGTTTCATCAATGTCGATTGCGCTGGCCTCGCCCTGTTGATGCAAGAGTTCATACAGGGAACCACTGGGTAGATAAGGCCGCTGCGGCAGAATGAGCAGGCCATCGCGGTCCAGTTCGGCGCGACCCTGGTGCCGTGGCCACAATCCCGCCAGTGAGCGCAGCAGGGTGGTCTTGCCCACGCCGGAAGGGCCACGCAGCAGCAGCCGTTCGCCGGGTGCCAGTGTCAGCGTCAGCGTTTCGAACAGCGGTAAACCGTGCTCATTCAACGGTGCAAAGTCATGCAACCGCAGGCCGGCTGTACGACGGGTAACGGGGTCGACCGGGGCGGGCAGTGCGTCGAGTTCACGCCAGAAACTGCACAGGCGCGCCTTGGTCGCGCGCCATTCGGCGATTTGCGGGTAGCTGTGAATCAGAAACGACAGCGAGGCCTGTATTTCGCCAAAAGCCGAAGCGATCTGGGTCAGTTGCCCCAGTTG
This sequence comes from Pseudomonas sp. GW821-FHT01E05, assembly GCF_059422425.1. Taxonomy (NCBI): domain Bacteria; kingdom Pseudomonadati; phylum Pseudomonadota; class Gammaproteobacteria; order Pseudomonadales; family Pseudomonadaceae; genus Pseudomonas; species Pseudomonas sp. GW821-FHT01E05. The sequence continues at coordinate 387,647 of NZ_JBWKWW010000007.1, read as the reverse complement.
AATCTCCCGCGAGAAGAAGCGCGGTGACACCAGCAACAGCGGCAAGGTAAAGGCGAATCGCTCATACGCCGCATTGATGCCCAGCAGGTGTTTTTTCGAGCGAACCAGCTTGCCGTAGTTGCTCAGCAGCAGTCCCAGTTGTCCCAATAACTGCTTGCTTTCCCAACCCTGACCACGGGAAAGGGCGACATTTTCGGCGTCTTCACGCAGACGCGTCAGGCCGAAACGAAAATCCGCCTCACGACGTTGTTGCAGGAAATTGAGCCCGATCAGCGGTCTGCCGATCCAGTGCGCGATGCCGCTGCCGATCACGGCGTAGATCAAGGCGAGCCACAACATATAGCCGGGGATGGCGACGGCATGCCCGGCGACTTCGAATTCCAGGGTGCCGGAAATGCGCCACATGATCATGCTGAACAGCACCACCAGAATGATCGCCTGAAGCAGGTTCAGGCCCAGGTCCAGGGTCTGCTCGACGAAGATCTTGCAGTCCTCGGCAATGCGCTGATCGGGGTTGTCGTAGGTCACGCTGTGAAAACGGCTGCGGTAGTAGCGCTGGTTGTCGAGCCACTTGGCGAGAAAGGCCTGGGTGAGTTTTTCTCGCCAGTTGATCAGCAGTCGTTGTTGAACCTGGAACTTGGCCATGGTGCAGGCAATGAAGGCGACGTCCAGCACGAGCAACTCCACGACGTGATAACCGAACGCGGCGGCATCCAGGCTTTGCAACGAGTTGTAAAAGCCCAGGCTCCACTCGTTCCAGCGCACCTGGATCGCAATGATCCCGGCCACCGCCAGCATGGCCAGGGCGAGAGTCAGCCACGCGCGACGACGACCTTCAGCCGACCAGTAAGGCGCGGCCAGTAACTTCATATCATGGATGAACATCAGAGCGTCCTGCCTGGCAAACTCGGGGGGTGACCCGCCGTGTTGAGTCTTCGGAATTCAAAAAACGTGGTAGGTTAACAGTTCTCAAACTCAGTTACGAAGCCTCATGACGTCTCTTCAAGCCACCGCCCGAATGCTCGACGAAGCCCTGCTCGATCAGTTGTTTCGTTTCGAAGGCGCCTTTCTGCGCAGCACCTGCCGATTGAGCAGCCACGTTGAAGGTCGTGGGTTGATTGAGTTTCGCGATCCGCAAACCTGCACTGAATTGTTGGGCCTTTACGCCCACTACTATCCCGCTGCGCCTCGGGCCGCGCTGGTGTCGCAGTGGTCGATGGATTTGATCTGCGTGACGCTGGCCTTGCCGTTGGCCGCCGCTGCGCAAAATCTGCGTTGTAGCGTGCGTGATCCCCATGTGGCGCTGGAAAACGGCATGCCCGTGGCTCAGGTGTTTGCCGCCGGCGAAGTACTGCCGTTGAACGACCCGTTGGGCTTCGCGCAACAACTGCTGACTGACGACATGGCGCCTCTCGTGCAGGCACTGGCCAGCGCCGGGCGGGTAGCCCAGCGCTTGCTGTGGAACAACGTGGCGGCCGCCATCGATGTCGCGCTCGATTACTTCCAGATGCCGCACGCGCCGCAATGGCGCGATCATCTGTTCCGGGAGCGGCACTGGGCCGATGGCACGCGCAATCCGCTGTACGGCTTCCTGCAACTGGCCCCCGGCCCGAGCGGCGTCCCGTTGCTGATGCGCAAGGTGTGCTGCTTGCACCACCAACTCGGTGATGCGCGCCCGTACTGCGACAACTGTCCGCTGGTGCCGGGCGCTGGCATCACAGCGCCTCATCAGGCATAAGCCGCGTGGGCTTCGACCTGGGTCAGACGGCCGTTCTCGACTTTCAGTACCCGGTCGGCCTGTTGGAAATAAGCGTCGTCGTGGGTGATCACGATCACGGTTTTGCCCCGGGCCTTTAGTTCCGGCAACAGCTCCATATAGAACACGCGCTTGAAGGTCGGATCCTGGTCGGCGGCCCATTCATCGAACAGATAAAACGGCTTGTCGTCCAGATAGGCCGATACCAGCGCCAGTCGCTTGCGTTGACCCGTGGACAGCTCCACGGTAGAAAAGCGGTCGTCGACGATGCTGACTTTATGCCCCAGCCCCAGGGCTTTCACATAGCGGGTAGCCTCGGCGGTGCGGTGTTCGGCGTCCGGGCCGTCGTCGCCCAGCAGATGTTCGAACAGGTGGAAGTCGGCGAACACGGCGGCAAAGTGCTGACGGTATTGCTCGCGGTTGTCGTCGTCCACTTCCACGCCGTTCAGCATTACACAGCCGGTTTCCGGTGCATAAAGCCCAAGCATCAGCATTGACAGCGTGGTCTTGCCACTGCCGTTGCCACCCACCACAAACACCAGTTCACCCTGTTCAAGCGCCAGGTCCACCGGCCCGAGCATGAAGGGATGATCCTCGTGTTCGCCGGGATAGCGGTGGCATACACCGTTGAGCAACAGGCGCATCGGACCTTCACTGGCGAATACGTTACCGACCGGCGCGGCCACCTGGGCTTCGGTGCTCAACTCGGCATCCAGTTGGCGAATGCGGTTCAGCGCGATACTGGCCTGACGCAACGATGGCAGGGCGATCATCAGGTCGGATATCGGCCGCACCAGATACAGCAACGTCACGGTGAAACTGGTCAGCACGGTGATCGGTTGCGGCAGCCAGAACGGCACGACAAACAGCAGCACGCCAAGGTTGAGGTAGAACAGCAGCGTGCCGAGGTTGGCCACCACCGAATACCCGGCCATGCCGCGCAGGAACCGCACGCGAAACTCATCGGCGCCCGGACGGATGACCCGCTCGACGAAGGCTTCGCCACGGGCGTTGTTCAGCTGCAATTCCTTGCTGCCTTCGATCAGGCTGCGAAAGTGCTGGTAGAGCACATCCTTTTGTTGCCGCACCCGTTCCAGATGGCTCAGCGGCCCGCGTTCGGCCAAGTGAAACGCCACCAGACCGACCAGCAAAAACAACGCCAGAATCGCCAGCAACGACCACGACAGCCAGGCCAGATAGGCAAAGCACGCGAGGGTCACCACAGCGTTGACGAACAGCAGCGGCACCCACTCGAACGCCGCCGTAAAGGTGTGCACGTCTTCGGTGAGGATCACCAGCAAACGGTGTTTGCCCATGCCTTGCAGGCGTTTGAGCGGGGTGGCGAGTAGCTTGCGTGACAAGTCGATGCGCATCTGGAAAATCGCGCTTTGGGTCAGGTGCAGCAGCGACAACTCCGAGCAAAGTTTGCTCACCAGCATGCCGGCACACAGCCCGAAAAAACCCAGGGCCAGTTCCGGCAATTGCTGCGGGTTGGCCAGCCCGCGGTTGATCAGGATCACCAGCCCCGCGCTGGCCAGACCGCCCAGTGCGCCGGTGATCGAGGCCAGTGCCAGCAGGCGTGCCGATTGGCGGTAGAGATAAAGAATCAGGTTCATGCGACGGTTTCCGTCGAGGCCACGGCCAGCGACTTGTTGAGTTGTTCATGGAAGGCGGATTGCCCGAGGATCGTGTCGTGATCGGCGGCGACCTGATGATGACAGGTTCGTTGGCTGATCGCGTCCCACTGCGCCGGCAGGGTCGGGCGCTCAACGAGGGTCTGTTCGGCCCACCACAGATGCAGGGTGGCACGCACGGTGGGCACTGAATAGCCGTTGACCCAACGGCGCGCGTCGGCCATCACCTTCAAGGTTTTCTCGACGTACGCCAGCGGTGCATTGAGGCTCAGGCTGTTGGCGCTCGACCATTGCAGCAGAGCGAAACGCAATTGATCCACGCGACCCAGCTCAGCAGTGGCTGTGCGCAGTTCCGTCAAACGTTCCGGGGCGAGTGCGGTCAGTCGTTGGCGACCGTCGCTGCTCAGCTCTTGTTGCACGATGGTGTATAGCGCATCCCACGCCAGCGATTCGTCCTCGGCGTGGAAGGTGCTATCGAACAATCCCAACCACTCAACCGTTTGCCCTTGCGCCTCCAGTTGCCGGGTCAGTTCCAGCGCGAGCAATCCGCCCATGGACCAACCGCCCAGGCGATACGGACCCTGAGCCTGAATCTGGCGGATCTGTGGCACGTATTCGCTGGCCAATGCAACGAGGTCCTGGTTGCGCAGCGATTCGGGCAGCGCAATGCCATACACCGGCCTGTCCTTCGGCAATCCGGCGACCATCGGCACATAGTGATGAACCCCGCCCGCAGGCTGGTGCAGGCAAAACAGCGCTGGCTGTCCTGCTTCGCCGGCCTGCAAGGTAATGACCGTCGTATGGTCGTCGGGCTGGGTAATCTGTCCGGCAAGCCCGATCAACGTCGGGTGCTGGAAGATCACGTTGACCGGCACTTCAATGCCGAGCGTGGCGCGCAACCTGGCGGTCATGCGCACCACCAGCAACGAATGGCCGCCGAGGGCGAAAAAGTCGTCGTGGCGACCGATCACTTCGGCCTCCAGCAGCTCTTGCCACACCGCCGCGAGCACCTGTTCGACATGTCCTTCGGGCGCTGCGTAAGCCGCGAGGCTGCGGTTTGGCGCACGGGCCAGCAAGGCACGAGGGTCGACCTTGCCATTGGCGGTGCGCGGCAGTTGCGCCAGCCACTGAATGTCGGCGGGAATCATGTGCGCCGGCAACAGCGCCGCCAGGGATTCGCGCACGGCACTGGCCTGAAGTTGAGTGGTCGATTCGATGAAAGCACGCAAGCTCGGCTCGGCCTGGGTGGTGTCCAGCAACACCACCGCCAGTTTGGCGCTGCTGACGTTGCACAGCGCGGTTTCGATTTCGCCCAGCTCGATACGGTAACCGCGCAGTTTGATCTGCGAGTCGGTGCGCCCGAGGAACCGCAGTTGTCCGTCCAGATCCTGCCAGGCGAAATCGCCGCTGCGATACAGACGCTGACCGTCGAGGGATGGATGACTGGCCCGGATGAATTTCTCGGCGGTCATCTGCGGCAGGCCCAGATAACCTTCGGACAAGCCCGGTCCGGCAATGTGGATTTCACCCTTGATCCCTCGGGTCACAGGGGCGCCGTCGCTGTCGAGCAAGTACACCCGAGTGTGGGCAATGGCGCGGCCGATGGGCACAGTCGCCGCGTCTTGATCGGGCTGGCAGAGCGCGACGGTACTCCACACCGACGCCTCCGTCGGACCGTATTCGTTGTACAGCTGTGCACCGGGTTGGCGGCGATAGTGGCTGTCGACCAGCGCTGGTGGGCAGCTTTCTCCGGCGACGATCATAGTGTTCAGCGGACTCGGGGCATCGCCCAATTCGTCCAGTATCAACGCGTACAACGAAGGCAGGGCCAGCAGGTGCGACACGCCGTGGCTGCGGATCAATCGGGCCAGTTGTAGCGGGTCTTTCTGTTCGGTTTCGCTGGCCAGGTGCAGGCAACCGCCCTGGGCCAGGCTCCAGAACAGCCCGGCGATGGAGCTGTCGAAGGCGAACGACGACAGCAGCAGGAAGCGTTCCACCGGATGCGGATACCCCGCCAGTCGCGCCGCCAAAGAGTGTAGGGCGTTGGCATGGCTGATGATCACGCCCTTGGGTTGGCCAGTACTGCCAGAGGTGTAAATCAGGTAGGCCGGCTGGTCCCGCGAGACTGTCGGCTCGTCCCGTAACGGCACTGTCGGCATCGCTTGATCAATCGCCAGTGCGCTCGGTTGCCAGTCTGCCGGCAGGTCTTGCACACGGGAGTGGTGGGTCAGCACCAGGCGTGCCTGGCTGTCGCGCAGAATATGCTCGATACGCTCGGCGGGATACGCCGGATCGATCGGCACATAACAGGCACCGGCGCGCAGAATCGCCACCAGCGCCACCACCGCACCGATATCGCGCGGCAGGAAGTGTGCGATCCGCGCTCCGGGTTCCAGGCCTTGGGCGAGCAGTTGCTGGGTGAGGGCGCTGACGCGCTGATCCAGCTCGGCGTAGCTCAAGGTGCCGCTCGGCCCGGTGACTGCCGGGCGTTGGGCGTTAGCGGCCGAGCCCTGAGCGAAGCAGGCGGCCAGGTTGGGCAGGGCGAAGGTGGCGGCATAAAGTTGTTCTTGCGCCGGGCTGAGGGGCGGCGAAGTGGCCAGTGCGCCGGTCACGCGTTGTTGCTCGGCCGCGCTGCAGGTCGACAGCCGGCTCAGGCTGGCGGACGGTTCACGCAGGCTGTGCTCGATCACGCTCAGCAATTGCTCGGCGAGGAGCTCGACATGGGCTGGCGTGTAGAGCGCAGCGTCAAAATGCAGCGATAAAGCATTGGATGAACGCGGCTGATACTGCAACAGCAGCGCACAACCGGCGCTGACGCTGTCGGCCTGTTCGATCTGCCAACCGGCATCATTCAGGGCGCTGTGCGGCACGACCGCGAGTTCGCGAAAACCCACGCCGGACAGCGACGGTACGTTGCTCAAGTGGCTCGGGTAGCTGTCCCGGGCATCATTGAGCAGGCCGACGCGCTCGGTCAGTTGCTGGCACGACGCGGCAAACGATAGCTCGGGTGCGGTGTCGAGTGTCAGCGGCAACGGTTCGGAAAAAAGGCCGAGGGCATCGCCCAACACTTCCGGGCGCGCCTGGTTCTCATAGGCCAGCGTCAGGCGCTCGGCTTCGCTATAGCGCTGCCACAAGGTTAACCAAGCGGCGAGCACGACCGTCCCTGCACTGACGCCGAGACTGGCCGCCTGCTGATCGAGGCGATGCAGGCTCGAGTCGTCGAGACTCAGTTGCAAACGGCCAGGGTTGATCAGCCCGGTGGGCGCCGAGTTTTGGCGCTGCCAAGGCAACGGCACGTCTGCGACCACCGCGTTGAACTGCTCATCCCAGAACTGCCGGCCCTGATCGTCCACCGACTCCAGACGCCAGGCAGCATAGTCGGCGTATTGCAGCGGCGGCTCTTGAGGCGCTGCTTGCAAATAGCCCCGCGCCCATTCTTCGCTGAGGTAGCCCAGGCTGGTGCTGTCCAGATGCAAGGCCGGCAGGTGCAAGGTCGCTGACTGGGTGTCCACGTGCAGTTCGATGCCCAGCGCCAGCCAATCATCAATCGAATCGTCGATCACCTGCATTGGCAACGACAGGCCCGGCAGTTGTTGATAACGGGTACGCAGAATTTCGTGGCGCTGCATCAACGCCAGCAAACTGGTTTTCAGCCGTGAGCTGTCCAGTGGTTGTTCGCTGCGAATGCGCAGCGTGGCCCGCTGCGCTGACGGAGCCAGACGAGTTTGTTGCAGGCGCCACAGGTGCGCCTGTTGCGGCGACAGTTCGAAGCCTTCGAATGGCGTGTCTTCGTGAGTCTGAGTCATGCTGAGACCTGTACAAAAAAGTGGGACATGAGTGCTAGGGTCGACGGGCCGAAGGCAATCATTGTTCGGCATCCTTCACGACACTGCGGCGACGGGCCTGGCCCAGGGTGCTCTGACGCGCGCTGCCGGCTTCACGCAGCGCGGCTTGAGCCTGATCGCGGCGGGTCTGTTGCAGTTGATTGAGAGGCAGCAGCAACTGGGCGACGCTGGTGTCGGCGTTCAGGACGAGTTGCTCCAGCAGGCAGACGAACAGGCTGTCGAGCAGTTCGATATAGGCACTGGCGTAACGCCCGGTGTCGTAGTCGTACACCACCAGCAGGCCTTCGCCGTCATCCACGACGTTGATCAGCAGGTCCACATCCGAGGCCTGAGGTTCCAGTTCTCGCTCGCTGATCGCCAGCCCCGGCAGATGCAGGTCCTGCTGACGGGTGTTCTGTACCACCAGTTTGACCTGGAAGAACGGCGTGTGACGTGCGTCCCGCTGCGGCAGCAAATCGGCCACCAGGGCGTCGAACGGCAAGTCCTGATGGGCAAAGGCATCCAGTGCGACGCGGCGGGCATCTCGGAGCAACTCATCGAACGTCTGCTGCGGCGTGACGCGGCAACGCAGAACCAACTGGTTGACGAAGAAGCCGACCATGTCTTCGGTTTGTTGCTGATGACGGTTGGCGATGTCGGTGCCCACCAGCAGGTCTTCGCGCCCGGTTTGCTGATGCAGCAACACGTTCAGCGCACTGTGCAGCACCATGAATGGCGAAGCCTCGCGAGCCGTGGCCAACTCGCCGATGGCCCGGGCCAGCGACGCCGGCAGGCGACTGCGATGACGCGCGCACCCGCCGTGGTCGCGGGGCTGGGCGCCCGGCAACAACAGTGGCGCCGGGGTGGCTTGCAACTGCTGGCGCCAGTAGGCCAGTTGTTGCTGCCAGACCGGACCCGGCAGGTGCGTGCGTTGCCACACGGCGAAGTCGGCGTATTGCAGGGCCGGGGTGGCTATGCAAGGAGCGGCAGTGCCGAAACCGATGTAGTCCGTGGCCAGTTGGTCCACCAGTTGTGCAATCGACCAGGCGTCCACCGCAATGTGGTGCATGGCGATGGCCAGCACATGAGTCTGCGCGTCCAGTTTCAGCAACCGCGCCCGAATCAATGGCGCCTGCGTCAGGTCGAACGGTTGGCCGAAGACCTCGGCCAATTGCGCCTGGATGGCCGGCTCCTGTTCGTGCGCCAGGACATGTTGCAGGTCGGTGACCGGCAAGGCAAACGCCTGCGCCACTTCGATCCGCTGCCACGGTTCGCCATGATCGCTGTGCACGGTGCTGCGCAACACTTCATGGCGGGCGATCAGTTGTTCGAACGCCAGGCGCAAGGCTTCGACATTCGGCGCCCCGGTCAAGGTCAGAGCGAACGGAATGTTGAAACCGCTGGAGCCAGGGTTCAGTTGCTCAAGGAACCACAACCGCTGTTGGGCAAACGACAACGGCAGCGGTTGCGAACGGTCTGCCACGGTGATCGCCGGCAGGGCCGAAGGCGCCCCCTGCAAGCGAGCGCTGTCGATGGCGCGTGCGAGGTTTTCCAGCACCGGGTGATCGAACACCGCACGCAACGGCAGGTCCACGGCGAGCTGGCTGCGAATCCGCGAGACCACCAGCGTCGCCAGTAGCGAGTGTCCGCCGAGGGCGAAGAAATTGTCGTCGGCACCAATCGCCGACACGTTGAGAATCTGTGCCCAGATTGCACCCAGTTGCTGCTCGGTGTCGCTGCTCAGCAGTCGTTGTTCGCTCAGGTCGCTACTGTCCAGCGCACGTGCGGTCAGTAGTTTGCGGTCGACCTTGCCGTTGGCGTTCTGCGGCAGTGCTTCCAGTTTTTGCCAATGCGCCGGCACCATGTACGACGGCAGACGTTGGGCCAGCCATTCGCGCAGCACCGCCACCGGCGTGTCGTCGCCGGTCCAGTACGCGACCAGTTGCAAGTCGCCTCGAAGGTCGGCATTGACGATTACCACTACCGCTTGCACGGCAGGATGACGACCGAGGTGATCTTCGATTTCACCCAGTTCGATCCGGTGGCCACGGATTTTCACCTGCTGATCGCGGCGACCGAGGAACTCGATCACCCCGTCCGCACGCCAGCGTCCCAGGTCACCGGTGCGGTAGAAACGCGCACCGGGTTCAAACGGATGCGCGACAAACGCGGCTCGGGTTTTCTGCGGATCGTTGAGATAGCCGCGACCGACGCCGACACCGCCGACGCAGATTTCCCCCGGTACACCCACTGGCACGGGCCGCAACGCGGCGTCCACCAGGTACAGATGATTGTTGGCGGTCGGCCGGCCAATCGGCATGGCAGTGCCGCCTTCTTCAGGCACAGAAGTCAGCGGGTGGAACGCCACGTCATCCGAGCATTCCGCCGGGCCATAGGCATTCATCAGCGGCACATGGGCAAAGCGGCTCAGCCAGGCCTGGGCCAGCGCCGGTGGCAGGGCTTCGCCGGTCGGCAGCAACCAGCGCAGCGCCAACAGTTGCGTGTCGGTGCGGGCGAGGTCGAGCAGGGCGCGGATCATCGTCGGCACGGCTTCGAGCACCGACAGTTGTTGGTTCTCCAGCGCTTGCAGCAGGCGTTCGGGGTCGTGGGCAATCACGTCCGGCAGGATGTGCACGGTGGCGCCGAGGATCGGTGCGGCGAGGAACTGCCAGACCGAAATGTCGAATGCCGGGGAGGCGGTCTGGGCAATCCGGTCCGCGCTCGACAGGCCCAGCGTCGGCACTTTGCCGAAGATGTTGTTGAGCATGCCCCGTTGTTCGACCATGGCACCTTTCGGCGTGCCGGTGGAGCCTGAGGTGAAGATCACATAGGCCAGATCATCAGGGCTGCCCGCCACGTTGAGTGGCGTTGCATCGCCCGCCAGCCACAGGGCTTCGGTGCGCAGGCGACTCGGGGTCGCGGAGCTGGTGGCCAGTGCCGGGTCGATAACCGAGTCGGCACTTTCGCTGGTCATCAGAATCTTCGCGCCGGACAGTTCGAGGATTTCACTCAGACGCTGTGGCGGATGCTTGATGTCCAGCGGCAGATAAGCCGCGCCAGCCTTGAGCACGGCGATCATCATGCTCAGCAATGGCAACCCGCGTTCGGCGGCCAAGGCCACCAGCGTGTCACGACCGGCGCCGGTTTCGATCAGCGCACGAGCGAGGCGATTCGAGCGCTGATCCAGCTCGGCGTAACTCAGGCTGTCGGCACCACACACGGCAGCAATGCGCTGCGGATGCTCCGCCACTTGCCGGGCGAACAGCTCGGCGTAGGTTTGATCCAGCGGGAAGTCGAGTTCACTGCGGTTCCAGTCCACCAGCAGTGTCTGGCGTTCTTCCGGCGTCAGCAGCGACAGCGTTGCCAGTGGCGCGTCAGGCTGCGCAACCATTTGCGTCAGCAACTGACGCAGGTGGCCGAGCATGCGTTGCACGGTATCGGTGTCAAAACGTGCGGCGTCGTAGGTCAGGCGAATGCCCAGGCGATCGCCGGGGTAGAGCACCACGGTCATCGGGTAGTTGGTGTGCACGCGGTCTTCGTAGATGTCGACGTTGAAGTCGACCTGGCGGTCCGACAGGCCGGCGTCGAACGGCGCGTTTTCGAACACCACCAGGCTGTCGAACAGCGAGCGACCGTGCTCGATTTCACTCCAGCGCTGGATGTCCACCAGCGGCGCATGTTCGTAGGCGCGCAACTCGAAGTTGTACGCGAACAGCGCTTGTAGCCACGGCACCACGGTTTGCGAATCGTCGACCTTGACCCGCAACGGCAGGCTGTTGATGAACAACCCGACGATGTCTTCCACTCCCGGCAACTCCGTCGGACGTCCCGACACCGTGACGCCGAACAGCACGTCGTCGCTGCCGCTGTAACGGGACAACAGCAAGGCCCAGGCGCCCTGAATCCAGGTGTTGGGCGTGAGCTGGTGCTGTTGGCACAACGCGGTCAATGCACGGGTGTCGGCAATCGACAGGGTGACGTCCAGGTTGGCCACCGCTTCGACCGCTTGCTCGGTCACGGCCGGACGATCCACCACCAACGGCGTCGGTGCGCTGAAACCGGCCAGTTCGCGGGTCCAGAATTGTTCAGTGATGGACGTATCCTGGCATTGCAACCAATGGATGTAGTTGCTGAACGGCGGCAGCAACGGACGCGCCACAGGCTGGCCCAATACGCGTGCCTGGTAGTGGGCGAACAGGTCAGCCATCAGCAGACCGAAGCACCAGGCGTCAGTCAGGATGTGATGAAAGCTGCGCACGATCAGGAACTCCTGATCGGCCACCTGGAATACCCGAAGGAAGGTCAGCGGCGGGCGGCGCATGTCGAAACCGTGCCGGCATTCGGCGTCCAGCACGGCATCCAGTTGGCGCTGGCGGGTCGCTTCGTCGAGGTGACGCCAGTCGTACCAGGCGAATGCCGGGTCGGTGTCGTGGTAGACACATTGCAGCGCAGCCTTGCCATCCTGCCACCAGAAACCGGTGCGCAGCATCGGGTGCCGGGCCAGTTGCCGGGCCCAGGCGTATTCGATGGCGCTGCGGTCCAGTTCGCCGTCCCAGCGATAACGTTGCTGCATCAGGTAAATGCCGCTGTTGGGGCGCAGCAGCGTGTGCAGCAACATGCCTTCCTGCATCGGCGACAGGGGCAGCAGGTCGTCGATGCCAGCCCAGTCGAAGTTCGCGCCCATGGCCGTGAGATCGTGGCCGGCGGCGCGGCACAACGGGAACGCGTGGGCACCCGGGATGGCTTGCTCGGCGTCGGCAGCGAGCAGGGCCAGCCGCTGCTCCAGCGCCTCGGCCCAGTGTTCGGCGCCTGGGCCACGGCAGTCGATTTGCAGTTGACCGTGTTGCAGGCTGACGGACAGGGTCAGCCCGGTGGCATCGATTGGCGCGCTGGTGGCGATAACCTCGCCCAACGGCCCTTCAGGGGCCTGCCATTCGCCGGCCATGACAATATGCACGGTTGGCTGCGGCAGGCTCAGCAGCGGTTCGCGCAAGTAGTCGTTGTCGGCCAGGTAACGCAGCACGCCGTAGTCGTCACCGGTGTGTGGGGCGGCGGCCAGTTGCGCGTCGATCTGGCCAAGTAACTGCGCGGCACTGCCGGTGGGTGTCACGCTCAGACGCAGGGGAACGGCGTGGCTCAGCACGCCAATCACTGTGGCCGGGTTGAAGTCGGTGCGGCTCAAGGGACTGGTGAGCGGCAAACGGGCACGCTCGCAACGACCGCGATCCAGGGTCAGCCAGACGTCTTGTTCGGCACTTTGCTGCGCCAATTCTGCAGCGACGGCGGTGGCCACCAGCGATGCCCACGGTGCGTGACTGCGGCGTTGCAGCAGTTTCAGACGAGCGCTCAGTGGCGCCGAGATCTGCACGCGGCTTTCAGTCGCCACGTTGTCCTGCGTGGTTGATGGCAGGGTTTCACCGGCGTATTGCAGCCAGTATTCCCAGGCCGATTCCAGACCGTCTTCATCGCGGGCGCAGCGGTTTTGGTGTTCGGCCCATTCATCCAGATTACCGCCGTGACGCGGCAATTCGATTGCACGATCGTATTGCGCTTGAGCCACGGCCAGCGCCAGGTCGGTCATCAGCAAAGCCCAGGAACTGGCATCCAGACGCAGGGGGTGGGTAACCAACAGCACGGCGTCGCCCTGCGCCGACAGGCAGGCGTGGCAGCCTTCGCCTGCCACGTGATCCAGCGTGGCCAGGGTGGCTTCGGCCAGCTCGGCCAGTGCGTTCGAGTCATCAACGTTCAGTGGCTGACAACTGGCGCTGACCGGTTTCGGCATGCTCGGCAGGCTTTGCGCCCAGCGGCCGTCCGCCTCTTGGGTCAGTCCCAGTTGCAGCGCACGGTGTTGCTGTTGCAGGGCCAATATCGCGCGGTCCAGCACCTCCAGGCTGATCGGCGCATTCAACGCCACACAGCGCCAGTCTGCCGCTAACTGGCCGGCTTCGAGGCGGGCGTGTTGGCCCGCGGTCAGCGGAACATTGCGTGCAACACTGCTGGTGTCCCGGCTGTAGTTCGCGCCTTGACTGATCACCGCAGAAATCTCGGCAATGGTGCGGTTTTCGAACAACTGCTTGGGCGTCAGCTTCATGCCGCGCTGGTGGGCGCGCGCGATGATTTGCAGGTTTAGAATCGAATCGCCGCCCAAGGTAAAAAAGTTGTCATGAATGCCGACGCGCTCGACCCGCAACACATCCTGCCAGATCTCGGCGAAAGCGATTTCCACCGCATCGCGCGGGGCTTCGTAGGTGTCCTGGCTGGTCGGGGCATCGGGCAATGGCAGGCGGGCGATGTCCGCTTTGCCATTGGCGTTCAGCGGGATCGCATCCAGCGCGATGAAGTCCGCCGGCACCATGTAATCCGGTACGCGCAGGGCCAGGTCATAACGCAGTTTTTCGGTGGACATCGAGGTGCTGGCCACCAGCCAGGCGATCAGCCGCGGTGTCTCGTTGGCCGGTTGCACAACACGGACCAGCACTTGCTGAATGTTGCTCGACAGGCGTTTGATTTGCGCTTCGACTTCGCCCAGCTCAATGCGGTAGCCACGCAGTTTGATCTGGTTGTCGACGCGCCCGAGGAACGCCAGTTCACCGGATTCCAGCCAACGCACTCGGTCGCCGGTACGGTAGGCGCGGGGCAGGTCGGCAACGGTCGTGAAGCGAGCGGCGGTTTGCGCCGGATCGCCCAGATAGTCCATGGCCAGGCCTTCGCCGCCGACCCACAGTTCACCTGGCACACCGACCGGCACGACGTGACCGTGGCTGTCGAGTACCCGCAGTTGGCGGTTCGGCTGCGGATGGCCCAGCGGTTGTACGCCGGCCAGTGGCTGGTCGATGCGCGACAGGCAAATGCCCACGGCGCTTTCGGTCGGGCCGTAGTGGTTGTAGACCGCCAGTTGCGGACTAAGCCCTCGGATCGCGTCGAGCAACGTGCCTTGCAGCGCTTCGCCACCGAGCAACAAAGCGCGACGTGGCAGCAAGTTTGCGTCGGGGTGAGCGGCGAGCAAACCGTGCAAGTGGTTGGGCGTGAGCTTGACCAGATCCGGTGTGAACTCGGCAAAACACTGTGCCAGGGCGTTCGGGTCGGCGCGGGTGTCGTCGTCCACCAGCAACAGGCTGCCACCGCTGACCAGCGCACCGAACAACTGGGTGTAACCGAGGTCCGCCGCCAGGGTCGAGAGCAGCGCGTGGCGCCACGGTTGTTCCGCCTCGGCGCAACCCAACTCGGCGAGAATGCCCGTGATATAGGCGACGATGGCGCGGTGGGACAGGCGTACGCCTTTGGGCGTACCGGTGGAGCCGGAGGTGTAAATCACATAGGCGCAGGCCTGTTGATCCACTGCGGGCAGGTCGATGCCGGTGGCGCGGGCCGAGGCGTCGATCACTTGCGCCGTGCCGGTGTCGAAGGCCGGCGAGCCGATGATGAAGTCCACGTCGGCACTGGCCATCAGCGCACTCAGGCGCGAGGCTGGTTGGCCCAGGTCCAGCGGCAGGAAGCAAGCGCCGGCCTGCATCACCGCCAGCAGTGAGACCACTGTGTCGTTGCAGCGGGGCAGGGCCAGCGCTACGCGATCACCCTGTTGCAGGCCGCGCTGGCGCAAGGCGCTGGCCAGTCCGCTCGAGGCTTCAAGCAGTTCGCCGTAGCTCAAGACGCCATGGGTGTCGCGGACGGCTTCACGTTCGGGATGGCGGCGAGCCTGGGCGGCGATCAGTTCGTGCAGCGGAGCATCAGGCAATTCGAGGGGCGCGCCGTTGCCCCAGGTGCGAGTCAGGCTCAGTTCCTGCGCCTGGCACAGCGGCACCTCGGCCAGCGGTCGATTGGCGTCGCGGCTCAGTTCTTCGAGCAGCACCACCAATTGCTCCAGCAGGCGGGCACCGGCAGCATCGGACAAGCGTTTGCGCTGATGCACCAGATGCAGCTGCAAGCTGTCGCCTTCCATCGATGCGATCAGTGACATCGGATAGTTGTTGCGCCCGCCGGTGTGGCGCGAAGGCGCGGTGTGGTCGGCGTCCGGCAGTCCGACGAGGCCATCGTCGATCTGATCCAGCTCCCGGGGGAACGGGAAGTTTTCAAACACCATGATCGCTTCGAACAACTCGCCACCGGGCGGCAGCGCGGTCAACGCCCGCAGACTGGCCAGCGGTGTGTGTTCGTGCTCGCGCATTTCGGCGTTCCAGTCCTGGATGCCCGCCAGCCATTGGCCAACGGTCGGCGCATCGTCCCAGCGCACCCGTAATGGCAAGGTGTTGATGAACAGACCGACCATGCGCTCGACGCCGCTCAGCCGCTGCGGACGCCCGGCCACGGTGACGCCGATCAAGGCCTCGTCGCTACCGTTGTGGCGGCCCAGCAGGTAAGCGTAAGCCGCTTGCAGCAGGGTGTTGACGGTCAGGTTGTTGTCGCGGGCGAAGCCGCTCAGGCGTGCAGTCGTTGCCGCATCCAGCACACGCAGATGTTCGGTGCAGGGCAGGTGCGCCTCCACCGGGTCGGCGAGCAGGCCGCGCGGGTCGGACTCGGGCACGCGGGTGGTGTTGGCGAAGTCCGCCAGGCGGCCGCGCCAGAACTCATCGGCGGATGGGCGTTCGCTGAGGTAGGCCACGTAATCCTGGAACGGGCGAACCGTTTCCAGCGCCGCGTGCTGCCCTCGACGTGCCGCGCGATACAGGTCGCGCCAGTCCGCCAGCAGCGAGCCGACGCTCCAGCCGTCGAGCAGCAAGTGATGGTGGGTCCACAACAACGACCAGTGGGCCTGGCCGTTTTGATCGTCCAGCCGCGCCAGGGTCAAACGCATCAGCGGAGCGGCACCCAGCTCGAAGGCCTGAGCGTGATCTTCCGCCGCCAGGGCTGCCAGCCCTGGCGGGTTGCCGCGCAAATCGACTTCGCGCAGCGGCAGATCGACTTCCTTGAGGATGACTTGATAGGCGTCGTCCAGCTCTTCCCAGAGAAACGCTGTGCGCAATACCGCGTGGCGTTGCATCAGGGCCAGCCAGGCCTGACGGAAAGCGTTGAGGTCGAGGTCACCGGCCAGGGCGATGTTCATCTGCTGGTAGTAGACCCGGGACTCGGGAGCATAGGCCTCGTGGTACAGCAGACCTTTTTGCAGCGGCGTCAGCGAATAGATGTTTTCGATTTGGTCATGCATGGCAGCAGTGTTCAATCCAGAAAAACGTAGAGGCACGTGCGCCGCGGACGGCGCACTCCGAAGTCAAATTCAGGGCAATGACGGGGCTCACTTCTTCGGCCCCAGGCGTTTGAGCAGGGTGTCGAGGGTCGCCTGGTTCATGCCTTTGGCCAGCGGGAAGTCCGACGGCATCAACGTCCCGGCCTGCGGGTCGAGGCAATGCCCAACCAGTGCTCGCAGGTGTTCCAGCAGACGGCCAGGCAAGCGGCTGTCAGCGGCCGGGGTGACGCTGTGCCATTCGACACGCAGTACGCCGTCTTCCAGCCAGGCCACCACTTCACGGCCATGGGTCACCCGGTTGGCCAACGCCACTTCCGGCGGCGGGGTCAGGGTGCTGGCGCGCAACCAACCCTGCGGCGTTTGCTCATGCCCCAGGTAGTTGAACAGCACATCGCCACGGCCCGGCGGCAACTCGCCGCGTTGACGCAGCAGCCCATGGCCAAGGCCCTGACCCGGCACGGCGCGCAAGGCTTCCTTGGCGTTGCGCACCCGATCACCGGGGGGCCCGCTTGCGTTCACGCGCAACGGGAACAGGGTGGTGAACCAACCGACGGTGCGGCTGACATCCAGGCCTTCGAACGGCACATCGCGGCCATGGCGCTCCAGATCCACCACAATGTCGGCGCGGCTTTCGGCTTCCGCCAGGGTGGCGGCGAGGGCGGCAATCAGCAGTTCTTCCGGTTGCGTGCGGTATGCGGCCTGGGACTCGGTCAGCCATTGGTGGGTGCGGGTGGCATCCCAGCGAGCCGACAACGTCTGCCTCTCGGCGACTGTGGCCACCGGCGGGATGTTCGCGGTGGTCTGGGCGTTCCAGTAGCGCTGTTCGGTACCGACCGTGGCCGCATGGGCGTGCAGGTGCTCGGCCCATTGCCGGTAGGACGTGGTTTTCGCCGGCAGACTCGGCTTCTCGCCACGTTCCAGCCCTTGATACAGCTGCTGGAAATCTTCCAGCAACGGCGTCCACGACACCGCGTCGACGACCAGGTGATGCGCGACCAGATACAGGCGTTGCGGTTCGCCCTCCAGCAAGGCCGCCGCGAACAGTGGGCCGTGTTGCAGGTCCAGGCTTTGCGCGACCTGTTGCAGTTGCTCCAGGTGTTCGCAGCACGTCAATTGTGCAGGCTCAACCGGCGCGATCTGCGCCTGCCATTGCCCTTCAATCTCAGTGAAACGCAAGCGCAATGCATCGTGGTGGGCGACCAGACGGTCAAGGGTCGCCTGCACGAGGTCTGGCTGTAGACGCCGGTCGCTGTCGGCCAGCACCGATTGGTTCCAGTGCGCGGCCTGCGGCTGTTGTTGGTCGAAGAACCACTGATGCAACGGCATCAGCGGCATCGCACCGGTCACGTCGCCTTGTTCGGCCAGGGTCAGCAGCGGGCTGGCCACCTGAGCCAATGCCGCCGGGGTCGGCGAGCGGAACAGGTCTTTTGGCGTGAGCGAGTAGCCTTGCTCACGCAGCCGCGAGATCAGCTTCAAACCGAGAATCGAATCACCGCCCAGGGCGAAGAAACTGTCCGAGGTACCGACCTCGCGACCACCGGTCAAGGCTTCGCCGAGCAGTTCGCCGAACAACTGGCAGAGCAGGGTTTCCAGTTCATTGCGCGGTGCGGCGTAATCTTCCTGAGTCTGTGGCAATGGCAGGGCGGCCAAGGCCTTGCGGTCGATCTTGCCGTTGGCTGTCAGAGGTAGGGCCGGTACTTCGACCCATACCGCTGGCACCATGTACGCCGGCAGCTCGGCGCTGAGTAGGGCGCCCAGCGCCGACTGCGCAGCGCTGCTGCTGTAGAACGCCACCAAGCGGTTGTCGATCACCAGGGTGCAGGCGCCGGTGATTGCAGGTTGGTTCAGCAGCGCTGCATCGATTTCCCCCAGTTCGATTCGTTGGCCACGCAGTTTCACCTGATGGTCGAGACGCCCCAGGTATTCGATGTTGCCATCGGCGAGGAAGCGGCAACGGTCGCCGGTGCGGTACAGGCGATCACCGTCGATGAACGGGCTGGCGAGGAAGCGTTCCTCGGTCAGGTCCGGCCGCTTCAGGTAACCCCGAGCGACGCCGACCCCGCCGATGTACAGCTCGCCGATGCTGCCGATCGGCAGTGGCTGCATCGCCTCGTCGAGAATGTACAACCGCAGGTTGGCGATCGGTTGGCCGATCGGCACGACCAGGTCGTCCACCGAGCAACGCCATACCGAGACGTCGATCGCCGCTTCGGTCGGGCCATACAGGTTGACCAGCGCGGCCGGGTGTTGGCTCATGAAACGCCGCACCAGATCCACCGGCAGCGCTTCGCCGCTGGCAAACACCTGACGCAGGCTGCGGCAGTCGGTCAGGCTCGGCTCTTCGACAAAGGCGCGCAGCATCGACGGTACGAAGTGCAGGGTGGTGACCTGTTCCTGCTGGATCAATTGGCTGAGGTACGCCGGATCGCGATGACCGTCCGGACGAGCCACCACCAAGGTGGCGCCAGTAATCAACGGCCAGAAGAATTCCCATACCGACACGTCGAAACTGTACGGGGTCTTCTGCAGTACACGGTCGTTCGGGCCAATCGGGAAGGCGTCCTGCATCCAGTGCAGACGGTTCATCAAGGCGCCGTGTTCGTTCATCACGCCTTTCGGTTGGCCGGTGGAACCGGAGGTGTAAAGCACGTAGGCCAGGTCGTTGGCGCTGACGCTGATCGGTTCTCCGGCAGGCGCTGGTGGCAGGGCATCCAGCGTCCAGGCCTGGTGTCCGGCCGGCAAACGCGCCAGCCACTGCGGTTGAGTCAAGCTGACCTGGGCGTCAGCGTCGGCAATCAGGAACGCCAGACGCGCAGCCGGCAGTTCCGGATCCAGCGGCAACCACGCCGCACCGGCATGCACGATGCCGAGCAGGGCCACGACCATCTCCACCGAGCGCTGCATGCACACCGGGACGATGGCGCCGCTGCCAATACCGGCAGCACGCAAGGTCCGGGCAACGGTTTGCGCGCGCTGATCGAGCTCGGCATAACTCAGGCGCTGGCCTTCGAACACCAGTGCCGGAGCGTTGGGGCTCAGCGCCGCTTGTTGGGTCAGGGCGGTGTGCAGGTTGCTCGGGCCGCTGTAATGACGTTCGGTAGCGTTCCAGCGATCCAGTTGCTGTTGATCCTGTTGTTGCGGGAACAGTTCAACCAGCGCCAGCTCCGGCGTCGCCACCAGGGCGTCCAGCAGGGCACACCATTGCGCGCTCCAGCGCTGCATCGTCGACTCGTCATACAGCGCCGCCTGGTATTCCAGCGCGAGGCTCATGTCGCTGCCGTCGTCCTGGACTTCCCAGCTCTGTTCGAACTTGGCATCGATCACCGGCAGCGTCTGCTCTTCGATGTTCAGCCCCGGCCATTGGCTGCTGTCCATGCGGCCGTGGTTGAGGGAGAACATCACCTGGAACAGCGGCGTGCGGTTAAGGTCGCGGCGTTGGGCCACGGCGCCGACCAAGGTGGCGAACGGCAGGTCGGCATGGGCCTGAGCTGCGCGCAGGTCTGCTTCAACGCTGGCGAGCAACTGCTCGGCCGGGGCCTGTTGGTCGACTTCACCGCGAATCACCAAGGTGTTTACCAGGCACGCCAGCAGCGCCTGGGTTTGTGGCTGATCACGTTGATCGGCCGGGGTGCCAAGGCGAATATCACGCTGACCGCTGTAGCGGGCGAGCAGGGCAGTCAGGGCAGTGGCCAGCACGACATAGGTGGTGGTGCCGCGTTGACGGGCGAACTGGCGGATCGCCTCGGCTCGCTGGGCGCCGAGGCTGACAGTCAGTTGTTGGGCGCGACGTTCCGCTTCGACACCGCGTGGATGGTCAAGCGGCAGGTCGAGTTGGTAGTCGTCCTGGCCGAGGTGGTTTTTCCAGTAATCCAGGCTGTCGTTGCGCCGAGCCTGGGTGTCCGGGTGCTGCTGCCACAGGGCGAAATCGACATAGTCGACGTCCAGCGCCGCCCAGACGGGCGACTGCCCGTTCAGGCCGGCGCTGTAGGCCTGGGCCAGTTCGTCGATCAGCAATTGCATGGCCCAACCGTCGGTAGCGCTATGGTGCAGGCACACCAGCAACAGGCTTTCGTCGCTGCCTTGACGTTGCAACAGTTGCGCGCGCCAAGGTGCGGCGGCAGCCAGGTTGAACGGTGCCATCAGCTCGTTCTGAGCAACGGCGCACGCCGCCGCCCAGTCTTGTGTGGCGACCGAAGTGACCGCGAGCGCCGGGCCGTGATCGTCGATCAACAACTGCGGCTCGCCCTGGACTTCGACAATGCGGCTACGTAGCACCAGGTGGCGCTCGCTGACCTGCTCGAACGCCTCACGCAAGGCCTGAACCTGAAGCTCGCCACGCAAGGTCAGGGCGAACGGCATGTGGTACTCGCGGGAATCCGGCACCAGGCGGCTGAGCATCCAGAACCGTTGCTGAGCCAGACCGAGTGGCAGTTGTGCCGGACGCGGCTGTGCGGTGATCAGTTCGCCCGGCATCGCCGCGCGCAGATGACCGGCAAGCGCCGCCACCGTTGGTTGGGCAAATACCAGCGCCAGCGGCAGGGTGGCGCCGAGGCGTTCACGGACCCGGGCGACCAGCCGGGTGGCCAGCAAGGAGTGGCCACCGAGGTGGAAGAAGTGATCATCGATTCCCACCGACGGGCATTCCAGCAGTTCGCTGAACAACTCGCAGAGCACCGTTTCAGTGGCGTTGCGCGGTGCTGTGCGTGGCTGGTCACTTTTCGTTTCAGGCAATGCCATGGCGGCCAGCGCTTTGCGGTCGAGCTTGCCGTTGCTGTTGAGTGGCAGGCTGTCGAGTTGCACCAAAAGGCTTGGGAGCATGTGCGAAGGCAGGCTGTCGCTCAATGCCGCGCGCAGTGCAGCTTCTTCGGCGTCACCACACCAGAAGCTCACCAGACGCTGATCAAGCAACAGCGTGGCGGCATCGCGAACGCCGGTCTGTGCCAGCAATTCAGCGTCGATTTCCCCCAGTTCGATTCGTTGGCCACGCAGTTTCACCTGATGGTCGAGACGCCCCAGGTATTCGATGTTGCCATCGGCGAGGAAGCGGCAACGGTCGCCGGTGCGGTACAGGCGATCACCGTCGATGAACGGGCTGGCGAGGAAGCGTTCCTCGGTCAGGTCCGGCCGTTTCAGGTAACCCCGAGCGACGCCGACCCCGCCGATGTACAGCTCGCCGATGCTGCCGATCGGCAGTGGCTGCATCGCCTCGTCGAGAATGTACAACCGCAGGTTGGCGATCGGTTGGCCGATCGGCACGACCAGGTCGTCCACCGAGCAACGCCATACCGAGACGTCGATCGCCGCTTCGGTCGGGCCATACAGGTTGACCAGCGCGGCCGGGTGTTGGCTCATGAAACGCCGCACCAGATCCACCGGCAGCGCTTCGCCGCTGGCAAACACCTGACGCAGGCTGCGGCAGTCGGTCAGGCTCGGCTCTTCGACAAAGGCGCGCAGCATCGACGGTACGAAGTGCAGGGTGGTGACCTGCTCTTGCTGGATCAATTGGCTGAGGTACGCCGGATCGCGATGACCGTCTGGACGAGCCACCACCAAGGTGGCGCCAGTGATCAGCGGCCAGAAGAACTCCCATACCGACACGTCGAAACTGTACGGGGTCTTCTGCAGTACACGGTCGTTCGGGCCAATCGGGAAGGCGTCCTGCATCCAGTGCAGACGGTTCATCAAGGCGCCGTGTTCGTTCATCACGCCTTTCGGTTGGCCGGTGGAACCGGAGGTGTAGAGCACGTAGGCCAGGTCGTTGGCGCTGACGCTAATCGGCTCGCCGACTTCAGCCTTTGGCAAGGCATCCAGCGTCCAGGCGTTGTGCCCGGCCGGCAAACGCGCCAGCCACTGCGGTTGAGTCAAGCTGACCTGGGCGTCAGCGTCGGCAATCAGGAACGCCAGACGCGCAGCCGGCAGTTCCGGATCCAGCGGCAACCACGCCGCACCGGCATGCACGATGCCGAGCAGGGCCACGACCATTTCCACCGAGCGCTGCATGCACACCGGGACGATGGCGCCGCAGCCAATACCGGCAGCGCGCAAGGCCCGGGCGACGGTTTGCGCGCGCTGATCGAGCTCGGCGTAACTCAGGCGCTGGCCTTCGAACACCAGTGCCGGAGCGTTGGGGCTCAGCGCCGCTTGTTGGGTCAGGGCGGTGTGCAGGTTGCTCGGGCCGCTGTAATGATGTTCGGTAGCGTTCCACTCGAACAGTTGCCGTTGACGCTCCGACACCGTCAACGGTGACCAGTCGCCGAGGCGAGTCTGTGGTGCATCGAGCATGGTTTCGAGCAATTGTTGCCATTGCGCCAGCCAACCTCGGGCCGTGGTTTCGCTGAACAGCGCGGCGCGATATTCGAGCAATACCGACAACACCTCGCCGTCATGCACTTCCCAGTTCAAGTCGTACTTGGTGGCCTGAGCGGTCACCGCGCGTTCGCGCACCTGCAATTGCGGCCAGTGGCTGGCCGAAGTGTCGGCGTTCTGCATCACGAACAATACCTGGAACAGCGGCGTCTGGCCGAGGCTGCGTTCTGGCGCCAGGTGCTCAACCACCTGATCGAACGGCACGTCCTGATGCTGCTGGGCATCCAGCACGCGGTTGCGTACCTGGCTCAGCAAACCTTCGAAATCCAGCGCCGGGTCGAGGTCGGCGCGCATCACCAGGGTGTTGACGAAGCAACCGATCAGCGGCTGCAGTTCGGCCAGCGGACGCTGGCCGACCGGACTGCCGATCCGTACGTCGCGCTGGTTGGCGTAGCGCCCCAACAGCAGTTGCGCTGCACTGAGCATCAACATGTACAGGGTGGCGCCGCGTTGTTGGGCGAACTGCCGCAAGCGTCCCACCAGTTCTGGCGGCAACTGCAGTTGTACCGCGCCGGCAACCGGGTCCAGCTGGTTTGGCCGCCCCTGTTCGGTGGGCAGGTCCAACAGGTAATTGCCGTCTTCCAGTTGCGTGCGCCAGTACTCGAGTTGACCACGGAACAATGCCTGCTGCCCTGATTCTCGCTGCCAGAGCGCGTAATCCGGGTATTGCAGCGCCAGATTCGGCAGTGCGGCGACGGTGCCTAGGCATTGAGCGGCGTAGAACTGCGCGAGTTCATCCAGCAGGTTCTGGCTGGATGCATCGTCGGTGGCGCAGTGGTGCACGGTCAGCAACAGCAACGCCTGGGCGCGACCGCTGCGCTGTATCAGCGTGGCGCGGATCGGCACTTGGGTGGCAAGGTCGAAACGGTGTCCGGTTTCGGCATGGATGGCATCAAAGGTCAGCTGTTGCCAGGTATCGTCGGTGGCCGCGTCCAGCGCTGCCACGCGCAAGGTGAGGTGGGCGTCGGTTTCGATGATCAGCGCCAACTCGCCAGCGGTATCGCGCACGATCCGGCTGCGCAGGATTTCGTGGCGTTGAACCACGCTGTTCAGGGCCGACTGCAAGGCTTGGGTGTTCAGCTCACCGTCGAACTGCACGGCGCTGACCACGTTGTATTCGCCACCGCCGGCGCTCAATTGCTCGAGGAACCACAAGCGTTGCTGTTCGAACGACAACGGCAAACGGGCGGGACGTGCCACCGGGATGAAGGTCGCCGCTGGCGCATGCAGCGGCTCACCCAACAGGTCGGCCAGCGCGTCGAGGGTTGGGTGTTCGAACACTGCACGTAGTGACGGAACCGTGGCGAACTGTTGGCGCAGACGGGCAAACAGCACCGCCGCCAGCAGCGAATGACCGCCGAGGTAGAAGAAATGACTGTCGCGACCAATCTGGGTCAGCGGCACGTTCAGCAGCTCGGACCACAGGGCGGCGAGTTGCTGTTCGGCGACGGTGCGCGGCGGGTCCTGCGCATCCGGTTCAGCCTGGATGTCCGGCGCTGGCAGGGCCTTGCGGTTGAGTTTGCCGTTGTCGGTCAGCGGCAATTCATCGAGCAGCACGAACGCTGACGGCACCATGTAGTCGGGCAGGGCGGCGCCGATGGTTTTGCGCCAGGCGTTGATGTCGGCCTGCTGGTCGCAGGTGACGTAAGCCACCAGACGCTTGTCGCCGGGCAGGTCTTCTCGGGCCAGCACCACCGCCTGACGGACACCCGGTTGGGCGCCGATCAAGGCTTCGATTTCACCCAGCTCGACACGGAAACCACGGATTTTCACCTGATGGTCCATGCGCCCCAGGTATTCGAGCTGACCGTCGGGCAGCCAGCGCACCAGGTCGCCGGACTTGTACATCCGCGCACCCGCCAGCGGCGAGAACGGGTCTTCGATGAACACCTTCGCGGTCTGGTCGGCGCGGTTGAGGTAGCCCAGGGTCACGCCGGCACCACCGATGTGCAGTTCACCCGGAACGCCGACCGGCATCGGATTGAGAGAGGCATCGAGCACGTAGGTGCGCACGTTGGCAATCGGCCGCCCGATGATCGGACGCTGCGGGTAGTCATCGACGGCGCACCCGGTCGCATCAACGGTGCATTCGGTGGGGCCGTAAGTGTTGAAGAAGCGGCTGCCGGCAATCGATGGCAGGCGCTGCCAGAGCTGCGCATCCACCGCGTCGCCACCGAACAGCACGAAGCGCGGCAGGTAAACCTCGCCCCGGCGCACGCCGTCGCTTTCGAGCAAGACCTTGAGCTGCGCCGGGGTGCATTCGAAAGCGTCCAGACGGGTTTCGCGGAAAAACTGCGCCAGTGCCTCGGGGTCGTAGCGCACGTCTTCCGGGGTCAGGTACAGGCTATGGCCGTCGAGCAGCAAGATGAGCTCGGCCACCGAACTGTCGAAGGCAAACGAATAGTTGAAACTGCTGCGCATCGGTTGATCGGTGTAGCGCCGATACAGGCCATGGATGCGCGCCCAGGCCAGGTTGACCACCGAACCGTTGGTGACCAATGTGCCCTTGGGCTTACCGGTCGAGCCGGAGGTGTACATGATGTAGGCCAGGTCATCGGGACCGGCCAGTGGCGTGAGGTTGTTGTCCGGCTGATCGGCGAACAGTGCCGCGTCGCTGTCCAGGCGCAAGCGCGGCAGTTCGGCACCCAGCTGCTCCAGTAAGCCCTGCTGGCCGAGGAACAACGCAGGTTGCGCGTCTTCGAGCATGTACGCCAGACGATCCACCGGGTAGGTCGGGTCCAGCGGCACGTAGGCGCCACCCGCTTTGAGAATGCCCAGCAAACCGATCAACAACTCCAGCGAGCGCTCGACACACAGTGCCACCGGGCGATTGGCGACCACGCCTTGACTGCGTAGGTAATGCGCGACCTGATTGGCCCGACGGTTCAGTTCGCCGTAGCTCAGGCTGCGGCCTTCGAAGCACAGCGCGTCACGCTCCGGGGTGCGCTCGGCCTGCTGCTCAAACAGTTGGGCGAAGGTCAGGTGTTGCGGCACCTCCATCTCGGTACGGTTCCACTCGACCACGGTGCGCTGCCATTCCGCTGCCATCAACAGCGGCAGGGCGGCCACCGGGCGTTGCGGCTCGGCGAGCATTTGCTCAAGCAAGTGTTCCAGGCGGGCGAGGGTTTGGCGGGCGCTGTCGGCGGCGAACAGATCCAGGGCGAACATCAGCTCCAGCTGAATCGGCGTATTGGCCGGGCACAGCACGTGCAGGTCCAGATCGCATTCGGACTGTTTGAGCGGGGTGTCGAGGGCTTCGAATTCCAGCCCCGGGAAGCGCAACCGCGATTCCATGGCCAGCTGCTGGGCGACCATCACTTGATACAGCGGCGCATGACTGAGGCTGCGCGGCAGTTGCAGGCTGTCCACCAGTTGCTCGAACGGCAGATCCTGATGCTGCAAACCCTCGCGCAGACGCTGGGCCACCTGGCCGACCAGCGTGGTGAAATCCGCTTGCGGCTCAAAGTCGGCACGGATGGCCAGGTTGTTCAGCAAAATGCCGAGCAAACCTTCGGTGCCCGGTTGTTCACGGTGGGTGACCGGGGTGCCGATCAACACGGTGGCGTCGCCACTCAAGCGGTGCATCAGCACGGTGAACCCGGTGAACAACACGGTGAACGGTGTGGTGCCCAGGCGACTGGCAAAGGCTTGCACCCGGCCACTGAGGTCGGCACTGAGTTCACGCTGCACAATGCCGGCGCGGTAGGTTTGCACCGAAGGCCGCGGATAGTCGGTGGGCAAGGCCAGCAGCGGACTGCCTTCGCTGTTGCGACGATCCAGCGTGGTGGTCCAGTAATCAAGTTGGCGCTTGAGTTCGGCGCCTTGCAGGTGTTCGCGCTGCCACAGGGCAAAATCGGCGTATTGCACCGCCAGGGCCGGGAGTTCGGCGGGCGCACCGTTGCAACGGGCTTCATAACCGAGCGCCAGTTCGCGCAGGGCGATGGTCGCCGACCACGCGTCCGAGACCAGGTGATGCAGGGCGATGCCCAGCACATGTTCACCCGGTGCAACACGTAGCAGTCGTGCACGCAGCAACGGCGGCGAGGTCAGGTCGAACGGCTGCTCAAAGGTTTCTTGCAGGGCATTGAACTGCGCACCTTCGCGAGCAGTGGCGCCCAGGCCCGACAAGTCATCGAACGGCAATGCAATGTTCAACGATTCGCTGATGTGCTGGCTGGGCACGCCATCAGTGCTGCGGATGCCGGTGCGCAGGATTTCATGACGCACCAGCAAATCATTCAGGCTGGCGTGCAGCGCTTCGACGTTGAGTTCACCTTTGAGATGCAGGGCAAACGGGATGTTGAACAGCGTCGTGCCGGGCGTCAGTTGCTCGATGAACCACAGGCGTTGTTGCGAGAACGACAGCGGCAGTAGCGCCGGGCGCACCTGGGCTTTAGGCGCACTGATCGCGGCGGCTTGCGGCGCTGCAGCGTCAGCCTGGCGCACGGCGATGGCGACAGCCAGCAGCGCCACGGTCGGTTGTTCGAACAGCACCCGCAACGGCAGGTCGAGTTTGAAATGGGTGCGCAGGCGCGCGACGATCTGAGTGGCCAGCAGCGAGTGGCCGCCGAGGGTGAAGAAGTTGTCTTCCACGCCTACGGTGTCGCGACCCAGAACCTCAGCCCAGATCTTCGCCACGGCAGCTTCCAGCTCGTTGCGTGGCGCAATGCTTTCCTGGGTATCGGCCTGCCAGTTCAGTTCCTGGGCGGCCAGGGCCTTGCGGTCGACCTTGCCGTTGTTGTTCAGCGGCAAACGCTCCAGGCACACGAACGCGGCCGGCACCATGTACGGCGGCAGTTGGGCGCGTAGGTGTTCGGTTAGCCCGTCGTTGCCCAAAGTATCGTCATGGGCCGACCAGTAGGCCACCAGCCAGGCTTCGCCAACGCTGTTTTCGCGCAGCAGCACGGCGGCTTCGCGCACGTTCGGGTGCTGGGCCAGACGGTGTTCGATTTCGGTGAGTTCGATCCGGTGACCGCGCAGTTTCACTTGCTGGTCGCGGCGGCCGAGGTATTCGATCACCCCATCGGCACGCCAGCGCCCGAGGTCACCGGTGCGGTACACGCGACCTTCAAGCTGCGGGTGGTCGATGAATGCGTCAGCGGTGCGTTGCGGATCGTGCAGGTAGCCGCGGCCGACGCCGACGCCACCGACACAGATTTCCCCGGCAACGCCAATCGGCACCGGCCGCAGCGCTTCGTCCAGCACGTACAAGCGGTTGTTGGCGGTCGGCTGGCCGATGGGCATATGGCTGACATTAGCGTCCGGCGCTTCGAAAATCGGCTGGAAGGCCACGTCGTCGGCACATTCGGCCGGACCGTAGGCGTTCATCAACGCGATGTCGGGGAAACGCGCAAACCAGTCCCGGGCCACGGTCGGCGGCAGCGCTTCACCGGTGGGCAGCACCCAGCGCAGATCGGGCAGTTGCAGGTCACACGGGCACAGCGCAAGCAGCGTGCGCATCAGGCTCGGGACAATTTCCAGCACGCTGAGGCGGTCGCTGGCGATGACTTGCAGAAGGCGTTGTGGGTCGTGCGCCACGTCGTCCGGCAGGATGTGCAGCGTGGCGCCCAGTACTGGCGCGGCGAGGAACTGCCACACGGAAATGTCGAAGGCCACCGAAGCGGTCTGTGGAATCCGGTCTTCGGCGTTCAGCCCCAGGGCCGGCACTTTGCCGAAGATGTTATTGAGCATGCCGCGTTGTTCGATCATCACGCCTTTGGGCGTACCGGTCGAGCCCGAGGTGAACAGCACGTAGGCCAGGCTGTCCGGGCCGCCGAGCAACGGCAGCGGCGCATCGTTGGCGGACTTCCAGCAGGCTTCGGCGAGCAGGGCGTCTGGTGCCTGATCGAGACCGCTGAGCAACTGGTCGACCAGAGCGCTGCACTCTTCGCTGGCCACCAGCAACGGTGCGCGGGACAGGCTGAGGATTTCCCGCAGGCGCTCGGGCGGGTGATTGACTTCAAGGGGCAACATAGCTGCGCCGGTCTTGAACACGGCAATCATCATGGTCAACAGCGCCAGACCACGCGGGGCCACCAGCGCGACCAGTTGATCTTCAACGGCACCGGCCTCGCGCAAGGCATGCGCCAGGCGCGTGGCGCGCTGATCCAGCTCGGCGTAGGTCAGGGATTCACCGTCGCAGATCGCAGCAATCTGCCCGCCGCGTTGGGCGACCTGGGCGGCAAACAGTTCGGCGTAACTATGATCCAGCGGGAAGTCGTGGGGATTGACGGCCCAGTCGCTCAACAGTTGCTGACGCTCATCAGCGGCCAGCAGTTCGAAACTGCCCAGCGGCGCATCCGGTGCGGCGAGCATGCTGCGCACCAGGCTGGCGATGTGACCAAGCAAGCGCTGCACGGTCGACGCCTCGAAACGCTCGCGATCGTAAGACACACGAATGCCCAACTGCTCGCCGGGCAGGATCACTACGGTCAATCCATAGTGGGTGTGCACGCTGTGGTCCATACCTTCGAGGCTGAACTGGAAACCGCCTTCCAGAATCTGCTCGTCGATCGGGGCGTTTTCGAATACCAGGATGCTGTCGAACAGGGTTTCACCCCGGGGGAAATCGCTCCAGCCCTGAATGTCGGTCAGGGGTGTGTGCTCAAAGTCGCGCATGTCGACGTTCAGCCCTTGCAGCGCGTTCAGCCAACTGCCGAGCGACGCGTCGGGGTCCACCGACACCCGCAGCGGCAGGGTGTTGATGAACAGGCCGATCATCTCTGCCACGCCGGTCAGCTCCGCCGGACGACCGGCGACGGTGACGCCGAACAGCACGTCGCGTTGGCCGCTATAGCGTGACAGCAACAGCGACCAGACACCTTGGAAGAAGGTGTTCGGGGTGATCCGGTGGCTACGGCAGAACGCTGCCAATGCCTGGGTTTCCTGCTCGGTCAGGTGAATCAGCTGATCGTCCACCAGCACCGCGTCGGTGTAACGGTCGCGGGTCACGCCGTTGTCCACGGTCAGCGGTGTGGGCGCATTCAGGCCCTGCAACTGGCCACGCCAGAACTGCTCGGCCTTGCCTGCATCCTGACGTTGCAGCCATTGGATGTAATCACGGAACGGGCGCGGGCTCTTGAGTTCAGGCGCGCGCTCATTGCACAGCGCCTCGTAGACTTTGAGGAAGTCCACGGTCACCAGGGAAATGCACCAGGCATCCATCAGGATGTGGTGGAAGCTGCGAATGAATTCGTAGGACTCATCGGCCAGTCGCACCAGGCGGAAGCGGATCAGCGGCGGCTTCGACAGGTTGAAACCGACTTTCTGTTCGTCCGCAAGCAACGTGCGGATCCGCGCTTCCTGTTCGTGCGGGGCGAGTCCGCGCAGGTCGAGGGTGTCCAGCGGCACCTTGACCTCGCGATGGATCACCTGCACCGGTTGTTTTTGGGTTTTCCACTGGAAACTGGCGCGCAGCGACGGGTGCAGCGCCACCACCTGGCGCCAGGATTCAAGGAATGCCACTTCATCAATGGCACCGCCGATGCGGTAGCGATCCTGCATCAGGTAAACGCCGGAGTCTTCATGCAGCAGGGAATGGAACAGCATCCCCTGCTGCAACGGCGACAGCGGGTAGATGTCTTCTATCGGATTGGCAGTGTTTTTTTCGGTGGTCATTGAAAGCGTCCTGCAAAAAAAGGGGCGACGGTGATGGCACGGCGGCGAGGGAAACCGGTCACAGGTCGGCCTCGCTCAGCTCGGCCATCAGCGCCTGCATTTCGTCATCGGACAGGCCCGAAGCGCTGAACTCGGCGCTATCGGCAAGCGGCTCGACGGTGTCAGCGGCCAGCGGCTGCGCGACTTCGGCCATGGCCGCGATGGTCTGGCGCTCGAAGACATGCTTGGCCGAGAGCGCAATGCCTTGCTCATGGGCCTGGGCCACCACTTGCAGGCTGAGAATCGAGTCGCCGCCGATGGCGAAAAAGTTCTCGGTGACGCTCACGGTCGACAGCTTCAAGACCTTGGCGACGATGGCTTGCAGGGTGGTTTCCATCGCATTGCGCGGTGCCACGTGGGCGTCTTCGTCGAACTGGTCCGGGTCGGGCAACTGGCGGGTGTCGAGCTTGCCATTGGGCGTGCGCGGGAAGGTCGGCAGGGTCAGCACTCGGGTCGGCACCATGTACGACGGCAGGCGTTCACCGAGAAAACGCTTGATCGCTTCCGAGTCCGGCGCATAGCCATGCGCCGCCACAATGTAGGCCAGCAGACGTTTGCCGGCGGCGTGCTCTTGCACGATCACCGCGGCTTCGCGCACATCGCTATGGCTGCACAGTTGACGCTCGATTTCCCCGAGTTCGATGCGGTAGCCGCGTAATTTGACCTGATGGTCCTTGCGCCCGAGGAACGCCAGGCGTCCGTCCGCCAGCCAGCAGGCCAAGTCGCCCGTGCGGTAGGCGCGGGTACCGTCGGCCAGGGTGACAAAGGCCTTGGCGGTTTCTTCGGGTTTGTTGCGGTAACCGCGCGCCAGGGTCGGGCCGGCGAGGACGATTTCGCCCGGTTCACCGATGCTGCTGGTGACGCCGTGTTCGTTCAGCACCCGCAGGTCCATGCCTGCAATCGGACGGCCAATGGTCAAGGCGCGGCTCGGGTCCAGCACTTCATAGGTGGCCCAGACCGTGGCTTCGGTGGGGCCGTATTCGTTCACCAACCGGGCTTGCGGCAAGGTCTTGCTGTGCTGGGCGATCAATGAAGGCGGGCAGGCTTCACCAGCGACAATCCAGCACTCAAGGCTGTTGGCACCGCCATCGCGTTGCAATTGATCGAGCAAAGCCTGATACAGCGACGGCAGCGACAGACCGTGGCTGACCCGATGCTGGGCAATCAACTGCGCCAGACGGGCCATCTCCAGTTCTTCGCCTGTGGCTGGCAGCACCAGACGGCCGCCCTGGGCCAGGGTCCAGAAAATCCCGGCGACCGAGCTGTCAAAGGCAAACGATGACAGCAGCAGGTAAGCGCGCACCGGCGCCTCATAGGCGGCCATGCGCACTTGGGTCGATAAACTGAGTGCGCCGTGGCTGATTTCCACGGCTTTCGGTGCGCCGGTGGAGCCAGAGGTGTAAATCAGATACGCCAGGTCGTCCGCACCGGGCATGGGCAGTGGCGGCAGGTCACTGTTTTTTACAGTTGTCAGATCGTCAAGCACAAAGCGTTGCAGACTGGCGGGCACGCTGTCAGCCAATTCGGCGCTGACCACGATGTGCGCAATGGCACTGTCGGCGAGCATGTAGGCACGGCGATCCGCCGGGTAGGTCGGATCAACCGGCACGTAAGCGCCACCGGCCTTCAACACCGCGAGCATGGCGACGATGGCTGCGTTGCTGCGGGCGAACAGAATGCCGACGGGCACGCCCGGACCGATGCCGGCCGCCACCAGTTGATGGGCCAGATGCGTTGCGCAGGCATCGAGCCGGGCGTAGCTCAGGTCGCCGTCCTTGTCGCTGAGCGCGATGGCATTCGGCTGTTGCTGAACCTGACGGGCAATCAGCTCGACCAGGGTCACCGGTTCGATCGATGACAAGTTCGGTTGGGCACCGATAATTTGTGCTTGAAGCGGCCCGTTCAGTGGCAGATGAGCCCAGGCTTGCTGCGGTTCGGCCAGCGCGCCCAGCAGCAGCTGTAGCCATTGTTCGGCGAGGCAGGCCGCCGCTTCGCTGCTTAACGTGTGGCGGTCGTAAACCACCTGAGCGTGCAACCTGTCGGGCAATTGACGAACATCCAGACAGGCCTTTACCGGGCTCATCACCGCGCTGGCATAACGCTCCCAGGTATCGCCCGAACGCCAGGCGAAGGCGTAACCGCCAGTCAGGTCCTGGGTGTAATAGTCCTGCCAACCAACCGTCCGCTCGATCATGGCGCCGACGTGTTGGCTTTGCTCCAGCAGGGTCGCCTGGGCCTGCAGATCGATGCGCACCGCCAGGCACTGCTCGAACAAACCCAGCGCGTTTTCAAGTTCCGGGCCACGGCTTTCGTGGATCAGTGTGATCGGGACTTGCTGCTGGCCGGCGAGTCGTCCGAGTACTGCGGCCCAGGCTGTCAGCATCAGGTTTGAGGTCAGGGACGGATGGCGGGCGAGATCGGCGGGCACTGCGATCTCCAGGTGCGCCGGCGCAAACACTTTGCCGCTGGTGGATTCAAGCGACAGCTGCAAGGCCGGCTGTTCGGTTTCGCTTAATGGTTTCCAGAAGCTCACGCCCGGATGGTCCGGCTCGTCTTCCGTCAGGCTCCAGCGCCACTCAGCGTAATCGGCGTATTGCAGGGCTTCGGACAGGTCCGGTTGAGCGTCTTGCAACAGCGCAGCAGCCAGCAGTTTCAGGCTGGCGAGGTCGAAGTGGCTGCTGGCGGCGGCCAGGTCCAGTACCGATTGTTCATCCGACAGTTGCACCAACGTCACGGACAGCGGGTTTGCCCAGTCGCGGGCCAGCGCAGCGAGGCTGGCCAGTGCAGCGTCCTGATCCGTGGGGCTGTGCCGACGCAAATCCTGTACGGTCACGGCCAGTGCACAAGTGTTGTGAATCACCTGCACCGGGTGCCGCAGACCCGGCACCGGCGTCAGGCGCGTGCGCAGGATTTCACTGTCGGCCATCAGTGCCAGCAGACGGCTGTTCAGCGAAATTGCGTCCACTGGACGGGACAACGACCACTGCAAATGGCAACTGAACGGGTGTTCGGTCGTGCCGTTGATGTGCGGGTACACAGATGCCTGTTGCGGCGAAATACGAAAACCTTGAAGTCCGCTCATGTTCAACTCGACTAAAAATGGGGCTTGAAACTGGGCCACGACAGCGGCGCTGAGGCTCGCCGAACAGATGTCAGGCAACCTCTGGCGAGCAACTGGTGTACCCGTTGAAAGTCAGACGGCGACGTCACTCTGCAGCAGGGCTTCGGCCATGCCGGTCATGATTGCGCGCTTGCCGGTGAAAGGTTCGCGACCGTGCACCGCGAGCATGTTGTCGATGAACAACACGTCGCCCTGTTGCCAGCTGAAGCGCACCAGCGAGTCGAGGTAGGCCGCTCGCAGCGACTCCAGCACCTGCGGTTCAATCGGTTCGCCATCGCCATAAAAAGTGTTGGTGGGCAGGTCGAGGTCGTTGAAGTTGCTTTGCAGCGAATCGCGGATCGCCGGGGGCAGGGTGCTGATATGGAAGAAGGTCGCGTGGTTGAACCAGACTTCTTCGCCGGTACGCGGGTGACGCACCACCGCCGGCCCGCGCTGGCGTGTACGCAAGCGGTTGTTTTCTTTCCATTCCACTTCGATGCCGACGCTGGCGCAGTAGGCTTCCACTTCACTGCGGTCTTCGGACTGGAACACGGTCTGCCACGGCAGGCCGAAACCGTCGCCATAGTTGCGCACATACAGCACGCCTTTTTCACGGAACCGCGCTTCGATGTCGGGGCTGATCTTTGCCTTCACCGCACGGGTCGAGCCGATCGGGGTTTCGCCACCGGTCTCGGACGGGATATGGCAGTAAAAGAACAAACGCAGCGGAAAGCGTGGCGAATAGGAATGTTCGTTGTGCGGAAAAATCATCTGGTCGGCCGGGTAGTCGGTCGAGGTATAAATGTTGCCGCCGACCCGGGTGCGCGGCGAGGCGCGGAACATGTATTCCAGCGCACCGGGGGAGAGGGCGGCGATCACCTGATCGAATTGCTCCACGGACAACACCGAGAACCCGCGAAACAGCAGGGCGCCGTATTGCAGCAGTTTCTTCTCAATGCTTTCACGTTCACGGGTCGCCCAGGCGACCAGATCGACGCCGCCGACCGCCGGCTCAATCACCAGCGGCAAGGCGTGGTCCGGGCTGAGCAGGCGCTCGCTGACCAGTTGCTGTTCCGAGACGTTCATGGCTTTGCGGCGCACAGCGCCGAGGGCGCGAGACGATGGGGGCACGATAGACATAAAGGCATCCAACTCGGTTAAAGGGTCAATGAGCGACGTTTGGTTTGCATCAGCTGGCTGCGACCGGCCAGGGCTTGGGACTGTTGGCGTTCGCGCTGGAAAACCTGATCCCATGCGCCGAGGCGTTCGGCCAGTGCCGGCAGCGATTCGTCCAACAGGTTCCGGGTTTCGCCCAACAGGCGCGTCCACAGGTGTTGCAGGCGCAAGGCGCGATCCTGATCGAAGCAGTCGCCGCGATACTTGAGGGTCGCGTCGATGCCTTCGGCACCGTGCACCAGATCGAGCACCAGGTGGAAATCCCCCGGCGCCTGCGCCACGTCCAGCGCCGTCATGTGCGCACCGGCGATATCGGTCGGGGTTACCCGTGACGGTTGATAGTTGAGCTTGACCTGGAACAGCGGCGAGTGACCGGCACGACGCTCCGGCGCCAGTGCCGACACCACCAGATCGAAAGGCAGACCCTGATGGGCGTAGGCCAGTCGTGCCTGGTCGCGAACCCGCTCAAGGAAACCGGCCAGGGTCGGTTTGCCATGCAGGTCGCAGCGCAGGATCAGTTGGTTGACGAAGAACCCGATGACGTCGTTGTGTTCCGCCAACGGACGGCCGCTGACGTCGGTGCCCAGCAGAAACTGCTCCTGGCCACCCAGTTGCTTGAGCACCAGCTGATAGCTGGCCAGCAACAGCATGAACAGGGTCATGCCTTGCTCGCGGGCCAGGGTTGCAAGGTGTTCGCAGGTCGCTTGAGGCACGCTGAAGTTCAGGCTGTGCTCGCCATGGGTCTGGCCGCTGCCACCTAGATCGAGGGTTTGCGGCACGTTTGCCAGATGCTCACGCCAGAAGTCTTGCTGCGCAGCAATCCGTTGTGCGCTCCAATGCTCGGTTTCCCAGTGGGCGAAATCCAGATATTGCACCGGCAGTTCGGCGTCGGTGACGCCGGCCAGTTCTGCCAGCAATACTTGCGTCGAGCGCCCGTCGAATGCGATGTGGTGCAGGGTCAGCAGCAGGTTGTGCCGCTCGTCGTTTCGGCTGAGCAGTTGAGCGCGCAGCAGCGGTCCGGTTTCCAGTTCGACTGGCGTGGCGTGTTCGTTGGCCAGGCAGTGTTGGAGTGCTTGCTGTTGCTGCGGCTCGCTCTGGTCACGCAGGTCGTGCCAGGTCAGTGGCACGGCGGTGGCCGGCAGCACCTGTTGCTGCGGGCCATTGACCCCGTCGCGATACACCGTGCGCAATACACTGTGACGGCTGACCAGCGTGTTCAGCCGCAGCGCCAGGGTTTCGAAATCCAGCGGACCTTGCAGGCTCAGGTGCAACACCAGATTGTGCCGGGTGTCGTCCGGATTCAGTTGGCGCAAAAACCACAGGCGACTTTGCGCGAATGATTGACGACTTTGGCTGACGTTCGTACGTGCGGTCGAGGCGTTAGCCATCGGCGATGGCTCGCTCAGGAAACCCTGCAAGGCCAGCGCCCATTGCGCCAGGGTTTGTTCGCCGAACAGGCTTAGGGTGTCGAGCTTCCAGCCCAGATCCTTGTGCAGGCGAGCGGCGAAGTCGGCGACGCTGATGGAATCCAGACCCAAGCCGATCAAGCTGAGTTCGAAGTCTGCCGCGAGATACGGATTGACCTCGCGCAGGGTTTGTTCAAGCCATTGGCGGCAAGCGGTTTGCGCGAGTTGCGGCGTATTGCCCACCAACTGCTTCAGTTGAATGAGGTCAATGGTTTCGCTGTTCGGGGCGATCTGCCCGCCGCTCTGGGCGATGATGCTCAAAGTACCCGCAGCCAGTTGTTTGCGTGCACCCTGACGGGCGATCTTGCCGCTGGTGGTCATAGGGATGGTGCCAGCTTGCACCAGCACAATCTGATCGATGCCGCAGTCGGCGGCTTCGCGCACGGCGTTTTGCATTGACGCAAACAGCACCGGGTGATGCGCCGGGTCGACGAACTTGCGTTGTGGCTCGGCGACGATCACCAATTTCTCGCGACCCAGCAGCGGGTCCATTTCCGAAAACGCGGCAATGCGCCCGGTGCGAATGCCCGGCTCGGAATCGGTAATGGCGAATTCAATGTCGTGGGGGTACAGGTTGCGCCCGTTGAGAATCAGCAGATCCTTCAGACGCCCGCAGATCACCACCAGACCTTCGTGCATGAAACCCAGGTCGCCGGAACGCAGATAATTGCCGGGTTCGCCGACAATGCGCGCCTCAAAGGCTTCGCGGCTGGCTTCGGGGTTTTTCCAATAGGCTTCGGCGTTGCTCGGGCCGCTCAGCCAGATTTCGCCGATGCGATCGGCAGCGCAGCGTTCATGGCTCTGCGGATCGGCGATGGCGATGCTGTGCAAGGCCTGCGGATAACCGCAGGCGACGAATTCCACGGCGGCGGCATCGGTTGCCGCGAGGGCAACACGACCGGTTTCCAGTACGGCCTTGTCCAGACGCAACACCACCGGCAGCGCGTCGGCCGGCGTGGCGCTGACGCACAACGTCGCTTCGGCCTGGCCATAACCCGGACTGATCGCCAGAGGATTGAGACCGCAAGCGGCAAAGCGCTGGGCGAAGGCTTCGAGGGTGCCGGGGTGGATCGGTTCGGCGCCGTTGATTGCGTGTTGCCAGGCACTTAGGTCGAGCTGCGCGATCAGGTTGTCGCTGACCACCCGGTTGCACAGGGCAAAGGCGAAATTGGGGGCAAAACTGGCGCTGGCGCGGTAGCGGCTCAACGCCTGAAGCCAGGTAGACGGCGCGTTGACGAAGGTCTGCGAAGCCATCAGGTAGCAGGGCATACCGCTATAAAGCGGGGCCAGCATGCCACCGATCAAACCCATGTCGTGGTACAGCGGCAACCAGTTGACCATGCCGCCATGTTCATCGAAACCGTAAGCCTGACGCATCAGTTCGACGTTGGCGATCAGGTTGCGCTGGCGTACTTCAACGCCTTTTGGCGTGCCGGTGGAGCCTGAGGTGTATTGCAGGAAGGCAACGGTCGCACCGTCGACATTCGGGCGTTGCCAGTCACTGGCTGGCGGCATGCCCAGGTTCTGGACCGTCAACACGTCGATTTGGTTTTCCACCAGTTCCAGCAATGCCTGGCAATGATCCGCCGGTGCGAGGATCAGTGCCGGTTCGGCATCCACCACCACCTTGCGCACGCGGTCGAGGTGCCGGGGCTTGCGCGACGGCGGCGGGAACAACGGCACGGCAATCAGGCCGGCATATAAGCAGGCGCAAAACGCGCGTGCATAGTCGAGGCTGCTGGGCAGCATCAACAACACGCGATCGCCCGCTGCGTAACGCGATTGCAGGGCGGCCGCGAGGGATCGGGACTGCTCGTGCAGTTGGGCAAAGGTCAGGGTTTCGCCGATCTCGACGCCGTCCGGCAAGAAGTGCAGGGCAGCACGCTGCGGGAAGTGCAGGGCGTTGGCCTCCAGCACTTCGATCCAGTGATTGAATGAGAACATGGTGGGATTCACGCCATGGCAACGATGACTTTGCGGTCACCGGTGTAAGGATTGCGGCCGTGTGCGACCAGTCGATTGTCGAGCATAAGGATGTCGCCGGGCTGCCAGGGGAAACTGATGGCGGTCTGGCGATAGACCTCGCGCACGGAATCGAGCACCACGTCGGGAATGGCCGAGCCATCGCCGAAGTAAACGTGGCGGGGCAGGTTCTCTTCACCCACCGCGGCCAGCAGGCTGGCGCGCACGCCCGGCTCGATGGCCGACACGTGAAACAGGTGTGCCTGATTGAACCAGACCCACTCACCGGTATCGGGATGCTGCAGCACGGCGGCACAACGCTGGCGGGTGCGCAGGTCGCCGTCGGCTTTCCATTCCCACTCGATGTCGTTGTCCTGGCAATAGCGCTCAACCTGGGCACGGTCCTCGGTGTTGAACACCTTCTGCCACGGCAGATCCAGCGCACCGCTGTAGTTGCGCACGTAGAGCAGCTCGCGACCGGCAAACAGTTCACGGATGTCAGCGGGCATGCGCTGGTAAATCAGGCGGCTGTCGGCAATCGGCGTTTCGCCACCGCTTTCACTGGCCTTGATGCAGTGGAACCAGATGCGCGAAGGCCATGGCCGGGTGTAGGCCTGCTCGTTGTGCAGGGGAATGAATTGATGGGCCGGGTATTCGGTGGAGCTATAGACCCCGGCAAACACTTTGCTGCGCGGCGTGGAACCGAACTCGTAACTGGCCAGCGGTGCGCCGAAACTGGCGGCAAAGCGCTTGAAGTCGATGGGCGTGGCGACGGTAAAGCCTCGAAACAGCACCCCGCCAACGGTGGTCAGGATATGGGGCAACGTGTCGCGGATCGACGCGTCGAGGTCATGAATCGACTGTCCCGGTTTCGCCAGTACCAGCACGGGCAACGTTGGCTCGCGGCCATCCATTGGAGCATTGGATAAGGGTTCGGAACGCCCGCTCAGGTGTTCGATTGAAGTCATCCTTACGCATCCTTTTATCTTTCTCGGTCAGTCGGAATGACGTTGGCAAACCTGAAAATCGGGGCAAGGTTGCCAGGACAAAGTCCGACTGAAATGTATTCGTTCTGATATGCGGCGGCATATTAAATACAAATGAGAGAGATTATCAATGCTATTCCTTTAAGTTTTTTTTTGATCTAGACTGCCGCCCTCTGTAGAAAAACAGCGTTCTTGACGTAAGAAAAAAACACAAATATCTGTTGCATGGGAGCGGGGCGTGAATTTCAAAAAGAATACAATTGCGTTGGCTGTAGGGTCGGCGGTGTGCCTGGCTAGCAGCGCATGGGCGACTGAACAGTCGAACACAATGGAGATCGCTCCGATCACGGTGACGGGTGAAAAAATCAACCGCACCCTTGAGCAAACCCAGTCCAGCGTCGTAGTAGTTACTGGCGAACAGCTGCGTGAACATGCTGACAAGGATCTGGTGGATGTGTTTGCCCGTACGCCGGGTGTGTACAACCAGGCCGGTAACGAAAACTGGGGTATTCGCGGTGTGCCGGTGTCCGGTTTCGACGACCAGGGCCCGGCCACGCTCAACGGTGCGGTATCGGTGTTCATCGACGGCGCCCAGCAGCCGAACCGCGCGTTGACCCTCAGCCCGATCCCGCTCTGGGATGCGGAGCAGGTCGAAGTGTTTCTCGGTCCGCAATCCTCGACGCAAGGCCGTAACTCCCTGGCCGGTGCGGTGGTCATCCAGACCAAAAATCCAACCTTCCAGCCGACCTTCTCGGCGCAGACCAATGTGGGGAACTATGGTGAGCGCGGAGCGGCCGTAGCCGGTGGCGGTTCGATCGTCGACGACAAGATTGCCGGGCGCATTGCCGTGGATTATCAGGACGGCGACGGCTATATCCGTAACGTCACGCTGAATGACGACGCGAACCCGCGACGCACCAGCAACGCTCGCGGCAAGTTGCTGATTCTGCCCAACGACGATGTCGATGTACTGTTGACCTATGCCCACAGCGAAAACCGCCAGGGCGACAACTCGGTGATGCGGGTCAACAACCGGGTCCGTTATTACGAGCTGTCCTCCAATACGCAGGCGTTCGATAACGTCAAGCAGGACACCCTCAGCGCGAAGATCGATTACCGCCTGAACGATGCCTGGACGCTGACCAGCCTGACCGCCAACACGCGCTCCGACTATAGCGCCCGGCTGGACTTCGACCAGACCGCCGAGGTCAATGAC
Organism: Pseudomonas sp. GW821-FHT01E05; assembly: GCF_059422425.1. Lineage (NCBI taxonomy): Bacteria > Pseudomonadati > Pseudomonadota > Gammaproteobacteria > Pseudomonadales > Pseudomonadaceae > Pseudomonas > Pseudomonas sp. GW821-FHT01E05. The sequence goes on along the minus strand of NZ_JBWKWW010000007.1, from coordinate 347,324 downwards.
GTCATTCTGCGCAAGCAGAACGGTGACATGTTTAGTCAGGAGCTGCGCCTGGGCTACCAGTCCGACACTGTTCGCAGTTTCGTCGGTGCCTACTACGGCCACACCACCAACAACTTCCACGACAAGTTGTTGTTCGACAACGAACTGGCCGGCGCCACCAAGGGTGACACGCGCATTGAAAACCAGGCGTTGTTCGGTGAGATCAACTGGACGTTCGCCCCGCGCTGGACCCTGATCACCGGCCTGCGCTTCGACCACGAGCAGAACGACACCGACATCGACCAGGATGACTTCTCCAGCGCCGGCAAAGTCAGCAAGTCGTTCAACGCCGCGCTGCCGAAAGTCGGCATCAACTATGAACTGGCCACGGATCAGTTCGTCGGCTTCATGGTGCAGAAAGGCTATCGCGGCGGTGGCGTCAACGTACGCGCCGGTGGCGGTCACGCGGCCTACGATCCGGAATACACCACCAACTACGAGCTGTCCTACCGCGGCTCGTTCTTCGACAAGACCCTGCGTACCCGCGCCAACCTGTACTACACCGACTGGAAAAATCAGCAGGTCAGTGTGCTGGACCCGGACACTCAGTTCGTTCACATCTTCAACGCCGGTCGCAGTGACATCAAGGGCCTGGAAGTCTTCGTTGAAAAAGACATCACCGAACAGCTGACACTGACCGTCGGTGGCGCCGTCACCGATGGCAAGTACAAGGACTTCGTCGCGGATGACGGCAAGGACAGGAGCGGCCAATCGTTCCTTTTTTCGCCCAAATACAAGATGTCGGTGGGCGGCGTCTATCGCTTCGACGACCGCCTGACATTCGCCACCGACGTCACCTACCAGAGCACCACCCCGTCGGAATACGAGTTTGATTCGAGCGGCAAGGTCACCGGTGTGCGCAAGAGCGACAACTACTGGCTGGCCAACTTCAACACCGAGTACAAAGTCACCCAGAATGTTGCAGTGTCCGGGTTCATGAAAAACGCCTTCAACAAGGAATACGTCACCAACAACCGCAGCGGTGACATCATCGACGTCGGCGCACCGCGCACGGTGGGTGTGGTTCTGCGTTACGACATGTAAACCCATCTGCGCGAGGAGGCAGTCTCCCCGCGCTCGGTTTCAAGGTTGTTGCTGCCTGCGACGCTCGTTTTCAGGCAGCCCCGTTCCCTTCCAAACCCAGCCTCCATGGAGGAAATCATGAATGCTTTTTCGAATGTCACGGCGGGTGGCGCGCAACAGCTACATCTGTTGCATACCGGTTTGTCGCGTCCTTACTGCCTGGATCCGACACCGCTGCTCGAACGCCAGCAACAGCAGGAATCCAACGCCCGCAGTTACCCTCGGCGCATTCCACTGGTGCTCGAACGAGCCCATGGCATTTACGTGCAGGACAGTCGTGGACAAGTGTTCGTTGATTGCCTGGCCGGTGCCGGCACCCTGGCGCTGGGCCACAACCACCCGGTGATTATCGAAGCCATCACCCAGGTCATGGCCGCTGGTGTACCGATGCACACCCTGGACCTCATGACGCCGGTGAAGGATGCATTCGTACAAGAAATTTTTGGCTGTCTGCCCACAGAATTCGCTCGCAATGCGCGCATCCAGTTTTGCGGCCCCAGCGGGGCCGATGCGGTTGAAGCGGCGCTCAAACTGACCCGCACCGCCACGGGGCGGCACTCGATCCTGGCGTTTGAAGGGGCTTACCACGGCATGACCCTGGGGACGCTGGCCATCAGCGGTAACCTGTCGCCGAAAAATGCCCTCGGTGCCTTGATGCCAGGCGTGCAACGCTTGCCTTTCCCCCACGATTACCGTTGCCCGTTCGGTGTGGCCGGCGATCAAGCGGTCACCCTGAACCTGCGTTACCTCGAGCATTTGCTCAACGACCCGGAAAGCGGTGTTACTGCACCGGCGGCAATGATTCTGGAACCGATCCAGGGCGAGGGCGGGGTGATTGCCGCGCCGGACCGCTGGCTTCAGGAGCTTCGCCGGTTGACCCAGGCTCACGGCATTCCGCTGATCGTCGACGAGATTCAGTGCGGCATCGCCCGCAGCGGCCGGATGTTCGGCTTCGAGCAGTCCGGTATCACACCTGACGTCATCACCTTGTCCAAAGCCATCGGTGGCGGTCTGCCGCTGTCGGTCATGGTCTACAACGATTCGCTGGATGTCTGGCAGCCGGGTGCCCACGCAGGTACGTTCCGTGGCAACCAACTGGCAATGGCCGCCGGTACCGCGACCTTGCGCTTCATCCGCGATGAAGGCTTGGTGGCACACGCCGAAACCGCGGGCGCGCATCTGCGCAAGCAGTTGCGGATGCTGCAAAGCGAGTTCGCCTGGGTGGGCGATGTACGTGGTCGCGGCCTGATGCTCGGTATGGAAATCGTCGACCCGCAAGGCGCCCTCGACGTACAGGGGCATCCGCCAGTGGACGCGGTCCGGGCCAAGGCCTTTCAGCAGGCTTGCCTGAAGTACGGTCTGATTGTCGAGCTGGGCGGACGCCATGGTGCGACCGTGCGCTTCTTGCCGCCGCTGATCATTACCGAACAGGAAATCGATTTCGTCGCGCAAATCCTGTTCCAGGCAGCGAGCTCGATCAATGAGCGCTGCACGGGTTAATGATCTGCCGATGCACAGGGCTTGCCGAGATGGGCCGGCAAGCCCGCTCTTTTTTGCACAGGGACTGACAATGCGCAAGGCTTTAGCGACGATGAAACCCGCTTGGGTGTTGATGGCGGTGTTGGGATTAAGCGGCTGCGGTGCTCAGGATCAGCCCTCTGAACACACTGCGTCAGCGCCTCAGGTGAAGACGCTCACCGTGCAACCCCGACCGTTTGCCATGACCTCCGACCTGCCGGGCCGAATCGAACCGGTGCGCATCGCCGAGGTGCGCGCGCGAATTGCCGGTGTTGTGTTGACCCGTCATTTTCAGGAGGGCAGTGACGTCAAGGCGGGCCAACTGCTCTTCAGCATCGACCCGGCGCCGCTCAAGGCCGCCTTGATGCGGGTCGAAGGCGACTTGGCCAAAGCCGAGGCGGATGTCTATCGCGCCAATGCTCATGTCCAGCGTTACAAACAGCTGGTGGAAGTCAACGCTGTCAGCCCGCAGGCATTTGACGACGCGGTCTCTGATCTCAAGAGTGCCCAGGCCAATCGCCTGGCCGCTCAGGCTGATGTGGCCACTGCCAGACTCAACCTCGGTTACTGTCAGGTGCGTGCACCGATCAGTGGCCGCATCGGCCGTGCCCTGGTCAGCGAGGGTGCACTGGTCGGCCAGGATGAAGCTACGCAGATGGCGAGGATTCAGCAACTGGACCCGATTTACGCCGACTTTACCCAGTCCGTCGATCAGGTCGTGGCCTTGCAGCAAGCCGTGGCCAGTGGTCGCCTGACCCTCACCGGCGCAGGCGCGGCCAAGGTCACGGTGCAGATCGGCAGTCCGGCACAAACCCGACAAGGCAAGTTGATGTTCTCCGATATCTCCGTGGATCGAAGCACCGGGCAGGTCACCTTGCGCGGCGAGTTTCCTAACCCTGACAACCTGCTGCTGCCGGGGATGTATGTGCGTGTAGTGGCGCCGGCGGGGGTCGATCCTCATGCGCTATTTGTGCCGCAAAAAGCAGTGCAGCGGGGCCCTGACGGTCAGGCCCGTTTGATGTTGGTGGACGCCGAGGGGGTGGTGCGCGAGCGCATTATCAGCACTGGCGCGATGCTTGGCTCCGATTGGCAAATCACTCAAGGGTTGTCGGCCGGCGAGCAGGTGGTCATTGAGCGGGCCGATAAACTGAGTGCCGGCACGCCGGTCACCGTCGTTACCCTGGCTGAGCAGCAGGCCCGAAACTGACGGTCTGACGCATTCTTCCACGGCTGTTAGCCAGGATTTTACCAATGCCCGATTTTTTCATTAATCGTCCGAATTTCGCCTGGGTCATCGCGTTGTTCATTGCGCTGGTGGGAGTGCTGACACTGGGCACCTTGCCGGTCAGCCAATACCCGGACGTGGCCCCACCGCAAATCAGTGTCAGCGCCAGCTACCCCGGCGCCTCGGCGCAGATCATCAATCAGAACATCACCAGTCTGATCGAGGAGGAACTCAACGGGCTGAAAGACTTGCTGTACTACGAGTCCAATAGCGCCAACGGCAGCGCCGAAACCACCATCACCTTCAAGCCGGGAACCGATCCCGACATGGCGCAGATCGATGTCCAGAACCGCTTGCAACGGGTGATTGGGCGGCTGCCTCAAGCCGTGATCGAGCAAGGCCTGAAAGTGGAACAGGTGCGCGCCAACTTCCTGATGATCTACGCCTTGTCTTACACCGATGGGCAGCAGGATTCTATCGGGTTGGCGGATTACGCCGCACGGGGCATCAACAACGAGATTCGCCGCGTGGCCGGGGTCGGGCGGGTGCAGATGTACACCGCCGAGCGCGCCATGCGCATCTGGGTCGATCCCACCCGGCTGGTCGGTTACAACCTGTCGATGGCTGACGTGAGCAAAGCCATTGCCGCGCAAAACGTGCAAGTGCCTGCCGGCAGCATGGGCGAACGTCCGGGGCCTGCCGACCAGCACATTACCGCCACCGTGATGGTGCAGGGGCAGCTCGAATCGGTGGAGGCGTTCGGCAACATCGTGCTGCGGGCCAATGACGACGGCTCCAGCGTCAGGATCCACGATGTGGCGCGGGTCGAACTGGGGCGTCAGGACTACCGCTTCGACGCTCGCCTCAACGGTAAACCCGCGGCGGCCATGTCGGTGCAATTGGCACCGGGCGCCAACGCGCTGCAAACAGCGGCCGCGATCAAGGCGCGGCTCGAGCAACTGTCGAGCACCTTGCCGGCGAACATGACATTGAGTGTGCCCTACGACACCTCGTACTTTGTCGACGTGGCGATCAAGCAAGTCATCTACACGTTGATCGAAGCCATGGTGCTGGTGTTCCTGGTGATGCTGTTGTTCTTGCAGAGCCTGCGTTACGCGTTGATCCCGGCGATCGTGGTGCCGGTCTGCCTGTTGGGTACACTCGCGGTGATGGCCCCGCTGGGTTTTTCGATCAACATGATGACCCTGTTCGGCATGGTGCTGGCCATCGGTATTCTGGTGGACGACGCCATCGTTGTAGTGGAAAACGTCGAGCGCTTGATCACTCAAGAGCGGCTGTCGCCCAAAGACGCGACCCGCAAGGCGATGCAGCAGATCAGTGGGGCGATTGTCGGCATTACTCTGGTGCTTGCGGCGGTGTTCCTGCCGTTGGCCTTCATGGGCGGTTCGGTGGGGGTGATCTACCAGCAGTTTTCCATGGCGCTGTCGGTGTCGATTCTGTTTTCCGGGTTCCTCGCACTGACCCTGACGCCGGCCCTGTGTGCCACGTTGCTCAAACCCTTCGATCCGACGCATCAGGCCCGCCCCAACCGCTGGGCGAATGCCTTCAATCGACGCTTCGATGCCTTGGCCCAGCGTTACGAACGGCTCAGTTCGAGTTGGGTCCGGCGCAGCACCCGCAGCATGTGCCTGTACTTGATGTTGCTATTGGTACTCGCATTCGCCTATCACCGATTGCCGTCCTCATTCATGCCGTCCGAGAATCAGGGCTACATCATCACGGATATCCAGCTGCCACCCGCGGCTTCAGCCTCGCGCACCGACGTGACGGTGCAAGCGTGGGAGCACTATGCCCTGGCGCAACCTGCCACGGACCAGGTGCTGGCGATCATGGGGTTCAGTTTCTCCGGGGTCGGGGCCAACGCTGCATTGTCGTTTGTCAGCCTCAAGGACTGGTCGGTTCGTGGAAACGGGCAGGCCAGCGATGCGGTGGCCCGGCGCGCGAATGAGGCCTTTGAAAATGCCGTCGATGGCACGCTGTTCAGCGTGGTGCCTCCACCGGTGGAAGGCCTCGGCACCTCAAATGGTTTCGAGTTACGGTTGCAGGATCTGGCGGGGCAGGGGCACGAAGCGCTATTGAACGCTCGAACCCAATTGCTGGAGGCGGCCAAGGCATCGCCGGTGATTGACTACCTTATGGAGGATGGCCTGGCTGATGCGCCGCAAATCAATGTCAGCATCGACCGTGAGAAAGCCGAAGCCCTCGGTGTGAGTTTTGATGTGATCAGTTCAGCGTTGTCCTCGGCGCTGGGCTCGGAACAAATCAATGAGTTTGCCAATCAGGGGCGGATGCAGCGGGTAATCGTTCAGGCGGACGGCATCAGCCGCCAGACGCCTGAAGCGCTGCTGCGCCTGCAAGTGCCCAACCGGCAGAACCGATTGGTGCCACTGGACGCCTTCAGCCGTTTCGAGTGGCAGGTCGGGCCACTGCAGATCGCTCGCTATAACGGCTCGGCGTCGCTACGTTTTTCCGGTGATGCCGCGCCGGGTTACAGCACCGGTCAAGCCATGGAAGAACTGCAGAAAATCGCCCGTCAGCTGCCGGCCGGTTTCAGCCTCGAATGGGCCGGGCTGTCACTTCAGGAACAGCAGGCCAGCGATCAGGTACCGCTGCTGGTGGGGTTGTCGTTGATTGTGGTGCTGCTGGTACTGGTGGCGCTGTATGAAAGCTGGACCATTCCCTTTGCCGTGCTGTTGATCGTGCCTATCGGCATGCTCGGTTCGGTGGCCGCGGTGACGGTCATGGGTATGCCCAATGACGTCTATTTCAAGGTGGGGTTGATTACGATCATTGGGCTTGCGGCGAAGAACGCGATTCTCATCGTCGAGTTTGCCAAGGCGCTACACGCTCAGGGAGCCAGCCTCGCGCAAGCGGCTGCTCAGGCCGCGCGTCTGCGTTTTCGTCCGATCGTCATGACGTCTCTGGCCTTTATTCTCGGTGTGGTACCCCTGGCAATCGCCACCGGTGCGGGTGCTGCCAGCCAGCGGGCGATCGGCACAGGCGTCATCGGTGGCATGCTGGCGGCGACCGTGCTTGGAGTTTTGTGGGTGCCGGTGTTCTTTGTCTGGGTCTTGTCCGCGGCAAAGCGGTTGAATCGCCAGGGTGTCGTCATCACCGAACCCTCGGCATAGTCGAGCAGTCTCCAGCCAGAGGTTGGCGGTTGATTTTCAAAGACTCTCAGGGTCGCCAAAGAACATTTGGCTGGGCTCTAGAGCGGTAGTTTCAGGCCGAAAAATCTTGGTGATGCGCCCGCTTTGGGTTGAAGCGGCCATTGGAAACCGGGGCCAACTGCATCGCCAGATGCTTGTACTATCTTGGCAAATGTCGTTGATGTTTGTTGGCGCGCATCCGCACACATAATGCCCTCCAGCCCCTCCCCTGAGGGGTGTATGAATGTCTAGCGAGGTTGTCGAAAAGGTATCGAAATTACATCGCCAAACGCCAGGAGTAGGCCGAACGCCTGCAGAGTTTTCGGTGAGGCGCGGAGGAATCGGGACAAGTCACCTTCGATCTGCTTTCGATCCTAGGAACCAAGCGTTGTGAAAGACTGAGATGTGAAGTTGAAGATCACTCTTCGCCGCTCCCCACTTCTTGTTCTTCGAATGCGGAGCGCACGGCTTCCACAACACGTTCCGCCCGGTGAGCGTCGTCCAGTTGCGGATACGCTTTCTTCAATTTGCCAGATACCTGCCAGCCATTTTCCTTGAGAGAGCGAATGATGCGGTTCGCGTCCTGATCCGGCATTTCTACCACCTCTTTGAGCCGCTCCTGGGCGCGCTGGAAAATGACCAGCACACGGGCCTCATCGGCCATCTCGGTACGGACTGTATGCGCCACGACCTGTGCCGTGTACAGGACGTGTTCAGTCAGATCGGGATAGCGCCATGCGAATTGCGCGTCGTCGTAGTCATCGAAGACCAGGTTGCTCGGGGTGCCGTCCTCGTAGACGACGAGTTCGCCAAACCGATAGGACGCTGCGTAACGTTGCATGAATGGCCGCGAAAACACCTCCAGCGTACGATCGTAGCGCGCCCGAAAATCGATCGAGCTCGTGATGGTGGCCGACACCGGCAGGATCACGCCATCAGGTACCGCCTTATCGCGGATCAGGGTGTCGTTGATCAGGAAGCGATGGATCCGACCATTGCCGTCCCGCATGGGGTGGATATACACAAAGGCGAAGGCGATGGCCGCAGCTCGAGCCAGCGGCTCGGCGCCCCGTGTTGCCAGCTCGAATGCTTTCAGGCCATCGAGCAGTTGCGCTAGCACCTCAAATTGCGGCGCAATGTAGTGCACGATATCCTCGCGCATGGTCGCCTGTCCTACGAAGACCGGCGAGTACCGCAGGCCCAGTCCGAAGGCCTCATGACCCAAAATACCGGCTTGCAACGTGTGTAGGCTATCGTTGCTCAACGGATCCTTGATATGGCCACAGTACTTGGCGATCACGTGGGCAAACCGCTGGATCCTGTCGGCCTGGTCTGCCTCTTTCTCGATCAGAAAGCTCGCACGCGCCTCCTTGAGCGTCAGCCAACTGGCCGTGCGCATCAGGATGTCGGCGCCAAAGGTTTGGTTCAGCTCGCGCAGTGCTGCATCCAGGTCAAATTGCAGCGCTTGCTGTACGGTATCGGTACGGCGGACCAGGGGGCAGAACTCCGGCACGCCGGGCAGGTTATTGTTGATGCGCCAGCGCCGTATCCGCAGTGGCTCAACGCGGGTCAGGTACTGCTGCGACGAAACGGCATCGACATAGCCGCCATTGGTCACATCTGGCACATCCAGATGCTGTCCGGTTAGCCACTCGTACAGGAATCCGGTGCGGCGGGCATATTGCCCAAAGGGCGCTTGCCGGCACCAGGCTTCGATGGGCTCTGGTCCAACAGCCGCAAACAGACGGGCGAAAAACTCGAGGTGAATTTCTTCGTACTTGAGCCCAAACTCGAAATGCCCCGCGAAATTGTCCACCGGCTGGTAGCTGGCGGGATACTTGTTCTCGACATGTCCGTTGCTCTCGCGGCTCATCCGTGTCGTACCGATCACCGATTCGACACGTAGGGGTTGTGCAAGCGCGATACCGTAGCGATCGGCGAGTGCCTTGAAGCCTGCCTTCATTGTCGAAACCCCTAACGCGAGCTTAAAAATGATAACCGGAAGGGGATAGTACGCGAAAATGATAATTCAGGGGGGCGCGAAAACGCTAACGATCACTTGAAAATGATAACAAAACAACGGTTTTTTCCGAAAACGATAATGGCTTGGAGTGCCTTGTAGGAGAAGCGTATGGGACGACGCTTGCCTGGCCGCGTAAAGTCGTCAAAGTAGACTCTCAGGGTCGCCAAAGAACATTTCACCAAGGCTCTATCTAGGCTTTTCAGGCAGTTGGGTCATAAATCTGCCTCCAGTTTTGCCCCTGTTGCGCCTGATATCGTCGGTCAGCCCAAGTTAGTTGCTCTCGAGGTATGAAGCATTTCAAGAATTCTGCCCACATTGCTTTTGTCTCTGCCGTGGGCCAATCGGGTGAGGCGCTCGACATGGCGATAGCTTTTGAGTTGAGCCATTGCCGAAGCGCCTGGCCAGGCAGCGCAAAATGCACAGTTCGGCGATGCGAGTCTTGCCGGCGCTAGAATGTGCCGCCGTCTTTGCGAGCAGGTTCTCTCCCACACAGGCCACTAGGCACGTGCTTTTCAGAGTTGCACCCGACGCAATCTGCCGCTCAACGGGACGACGTTGTTGTCTGGCGTGGGCAGAGGCCGGCCGGTCAATCCCATGCCTTCGCTCACCAGTACCGCATCCTGCAACAGGCACAGGTTGGAAGGGGTATCCAGGCCGCGGGCGAGCACGGCGACTTGACCTGTTTGCAGGTTGCAGCTCAGCAGTCGACCGGTGAATCGGCTAAAGCCGCCATGGAGTGGTTCGCCGTTCCAGTCCGGCGGCAAGGGTTGCTGCAAGCGGTCGCAGAGTTCCAGGACCAGCACGTTCCCCTTCGGACACAACGCCAGTCCGGTGGGCAGTTGCAGGCCGCGAATCAGTATGTCGATCTGCCCGCTGGCCGGCGACACCCGAATCACTAGGCCTGCCTTGTCGGCAAAGTCGATGCCCTTGCGCGTCGGGTCGCCTTGCAGTTCTCCGGAGAACAGGCTGATCAGCACCGCGTCTGTCGCCGGCTCGTACACCAGGGTCACGGGAACGGCTTCCTGGCCCTGGTCCAGTACAGGCAACTGGACCAGCACGCGTTCGTCCTGGCCGCTGGTGAACTCCACCAACCGATTGGTATCGGGTTTGACGGCCAGCCAACTGCGGCGGGTTGGGTGGTAACACAGCGCATTCAGATTGCCACGGCTGTGAAACACCGGCTCGGGCGGGGTGTATTGCAGGTCCAGCAGTCTGGAGCCCTCGACGTAATCGGTCTGGCTGACCAGGCAGCGTCCGTCACCGCAGGCGATGTCCGACAGCCCCATGATTTCATCACGCAGCATGCGGGCCTGCATGTTCATGGAGCGAAAACCTTGCGCCAGTATTGCGCGGGGCAGGTAGGCGCCGGGTCTGTGCGGATCCGGTCGCAGTCGACTGATACGGCCACTGAAGGTCTGGTCCGGCAGGCCTGAGCCGGCTTCGCTCAGCAGCAGGCTGCCATCGGCCTGCACACAGACGCCGCGAGGGTTCAGCAGGCCTTCGGCGATGATGGTGCTCGGGCACAGGGTTTCGCCGGGGCGTGCGGGGATATGAATGGGTACGGGCATAAGGTCGCTCTCCATGGACAAGGGTGGGCGTAGCTACTGCGGCGGTTGCCACGGTTCACCGGTGAGATAGGCCCGGAGCAGCGCCCGCTGGCAGGGCGACATCGAGCGCACCACAGGCATGAACAGCGTGGTGCCTTTGTAGGCATCCGAGGTTCGGGCGAGGATGGGGTTCTTGGCGGCCATGATCGCGTCGGGCTGATTGAGCGGGATGTAGCGCGACATGGCGGGGAAGGCCAGGTAGTGAAAACGCAGGACGTTCGGATACATCAGCGGCCAGGTGATGGAGGTGCCCGCGGGGATGCCGAAGTCGGTCTGCGCGTATTTGCGAAAGCTGGTGAAGTAGCCGCTGCTTGGAAGGCCATTGGCCGTGCAGGTCAGGGCGACAAAGCCCGCCTGGCCGGCACTGCCCGGTTTGACGGTGACGGGGAAACTGACGGCGAGCTGGCCGGCATTCACGGTCAACGAGGCTGGGAAGTCGAGGAAGTCCCAGTATTGCGGTTCAACGTACACAGCAGGAGCACCCGCCTGCAGGTCGATTTCGGTGGTGCTGGGCACCGGACCGCCCAGATACCTGACCTGCAGGGTGAGCGACAGGCCATTCGGATAGTCCTCCAGATAAACGTTGCGCTGGTCGGCATAGATCCGATAGGTCGATTCGGTGGCTTGCAACGTGGTCCCGGCGACCTTGCCGGGCGCGTTGATCGCCAGGGCGGCGGTCTGCACCGCCTGCAGTTGGTTGAAGGTCAGCGGCAGGTCAACGATGCCGCCATACACGTAGTAGTCGAACAAAGAGCGGCTGCTCGGGTCCAGGGTGGCCAGTGTGGTGGTGCCTGCGGTGATGGTGACGGGGCCGTAGTTCGCGTTGGGCCCGATAGGGCTGGTGATGTCGTCCCTGACGGCCCTGAAGGTTTCCTTCGGAATGACGTTCACCATGTCGATGCTCAGGTAACCGTTGTTGCCCAGGTCGGCATAGCCGGCATTCCCCGTGCTCTGGTTGACCAATTGCCGGCCTGGCTGACAGTTCAGCGGCTCGTCGGCGAAAGCCGGGGCCAGCGTACCGATGACCCGGCCGATGCTCGGATTGGGGGTGTATCGACCGGCGGCGTAATCGGCGTCCAGTTGTTCGGTGGTCATCGTGGGGCACATTTCGAACATGACGAAACGCAGGACGATGCCTGTCGCCCCTGGTGCCTGGATGATCGATCGCAGGCCAGCGCTGTTCTGGTTCCAGCTGACGATGCTGCTCAGGGGAAAGGTCAACTGGAACGTGCCACTGGCGTGAAAGGAGCCCGGCGCATCCATTTTCGCGGGTAACAGCACACGCCCGGCCACATCGAAACTGCTGCACACGGTATTGCTGCGAATCAGCAATTGGATGTCGCTGTTACCGCCTATTTGCAGACCGCCGACGAAAATCTGGGTGGTCGTTGAGGAGGTGGGGTCCAGGTCCACCATCATTGGGCCGGACACAGGCCCTTGTCCGGTCACCGGGTCCACCGAACCGAGCAGATAGACCGGTTGGCCCACCATGTCGCCGGTGGTGCTGATGCTGCCAGGATTACCCTGGGAACTGATCAAGGCGTTCTGCATGTCGACCACATGCTGCCCGTAGTGATTCCAGCCGCCGGCGGTGTAGTAGTCGCCGTCAGGCGCGTTAATCATGTTGTTCAGCTGATCGTCGGTGTAAGACTGGGCACCCGGCGCCAGGGTCGAAGTGGTCAGGTCGAAGAGCGGCCATTCATCATTGCCGTCGTAAGGAATGGTGGGGGAGTTGTTCGGCAAGCTGACGTCCGTGCGGATGCCGCCCCAGAAATTCAGTCGTGGTCCGTTCAGGATGCTCATGATTTATTCCTCGTCCTTGATGGTTTTGCCGACAGGCGCATTGGCGAATTTGAACAGGTAGGAGTAATCGGACTTGTAGGGGCTCTTGACCGGTGTCGCCATGGAATGGCAATTCATGCAGCTGCTGTTGGGCTGGATGTAACTCTCCATGGTCACGTTGGCCGAGAGGGCCGGTGTCGGCTGGCCCAGTGGATTGCTGGGGTTATCCGGCATCAGCGGGCGCTGGGTGGTGATGAGCTGGTAGTACTTCAACACGCTCCTTTGCAGCCCCGGGTCGGTGCGGTACTGGGTGTTGACCCCGTTGGTGACCTCGGCAATCGGGGTAAACCGGTTCAACGGGTTCGGCGTCTGGAACGTGGTCCCGGGTTTGGGCACGCAGACCAGATGCACGCCCTGGGTTTGCCAGTCGCACGGCGACTGGTTGAGGCTGGCGGCGGGGGCGGTGGGGTTGAAGTAGGAGTAGGCCGTGCCGGATGTCGGCTGGTCGACCCACACGCCGTTCACCAACACCTTGGGCGGAACGTTATCGATCTGCTCGAAAGTCGACCAGATCCACTGCGGATAGCCGTTCACCTTGGTGATGATGTGCAGGCCCACCAGACCCAGGTAGGCCTCGGTGACACCGATGCGCTGACCCTGGTCGTCGAACTTGGCCACGCGCGCGAGCATGGTCAGATAACGGCTGGCATTGTCACGGGTGGTGAGGATGCGCCAGCTCGATTTGACCTCGATGACCCCATAGGGGAAGTTGATGTTGTTGGCTTTGGAAACCACATCAGCGTTATAGAAACTGTTGGCGACGATGTAGTTGTAGGAGGTCTCGTTTGCCGAGATGTCGTAATAGGTCGGGTTACCGGCCTGGTCGATCAGCCAGCCGCCGACGGCCTGGTCGACGGCATTCACCTGAGAGCTGTTCTTCAGCGCGGCGATGTTGATGATGCCCAGGCTTTTGGCGGCTTGCTGGGTATTCCACGGGCCAGGATCGGCCCCTCTCGGCAAAAAGATTTCCTCCACGGTCTTGTAGGTCTGCCAGACGGTGTAGCCGGGATCCCCAGGCTGTTTGTTGCAGTCGGGATCACCTCGCTGCCCGTCCTGTGCGGGCCAGTTCAAGGCGATGAACATCTGCCAGCTGTATTGATCGAACAGGTCCTGACTGGCCGTGGCGGCCGGCGCAGTGCTGGGGGGCTGGCAATTCAGGTTGCTGGTCTGCGTCGACGGCCTGGCCTGTTCCCGGGCCAGGCCCGGCAGGCTGGCCAGGCCCATTAGCATCACGGTGAGACGGAGTGAAGTTTTCATGGCGATCCTTCGTCATTGGTCAGGGTTTGCGCTGCATGAGCTTGTTCCACTGCGCCTTTTGGCCGTTGCTCTGTGAAGCCGGTGGCTCGAACAATTGGCAGGGCGGCGGATTCGCCGGGCACATGGCGGCTACCTGAGCCCAGGTCTTGGCCGGGTCCGGTTTGGCGATGCGAAAGTTGGTGTAGTTCTGGCTGACGATGGGCGCATTGGCGACGCTGGCGTCACCGGAGAAATAGAATGACTGGGGATGCCGGTAGGGCGGTTGTCCCGAGGGTTTTTTGTAAAAGGCGTAGCCGAACAGGATCGGACCTTGCGGTGATTCGAGATCTAGCGCGTAGGCCTGCACGCTGCCATCGAGGTTTTTGCTGCGCTCGGCGCTGTAGGGCAGGTGCTGGATAAAGTCTTGCCGCGGTGGATGATTCATCGGCGAAAACATGCAACAGGCCGGCATGTCCTTGGGGCGGTCTTGCGGGTAAGTCAGGAAGTACGCCTTGTTGCCCAGGGATACGAAGGAACAGGTGTAGTTGTTGTTCTTGATCGGGAAGATCGGCAGACAGTACTTCTCGTAGTGTTCCATCATCGCGCCGAAACCGTCGCCGTCCGGCGGGATATACGTGGTGTCGTAGTAGCTGGTACCCCGGGAGACGGTGTAGTCCGCCGGGGCAAGGGTGCTGGGCGGATCGCTGTAGGGCGGAGGGTTTTTTTCGTAGTTGTGCATCACCCGGTACATGGTCCAGTCGCTGATCCAGAACGCTGGAAAAAACGGATCGGAAGGATCGCCCGGTGCGCGTTTGGCGATGCAGTTGCCGTTCTGTTCGTTGCACCCCTCGGTGTTGTGCACCCCCATGGTGAAGTAGACGGCGCCGCTGTCCGCCTGGGCGAATAGAGCCGGGATGAGCAGCAGGGTCAGCAGCAACAGCCGGTTCAAAATGCTGGCTTTCATATGACACTCCTGTGAAGTGCCGGGTGACGCTCGTCACCCGGTGGTCCTGCTTGAAGCATTGTGGCTTTAGCCTTGTTCGTAGTCGCTCATGCTGAGCGGGACGGGCGGGAAATTGCGTTTCACCAGGGACTGCGCCCAGAGCTCCAGTACTGCGCGTCGGCTTTGTGACATGTCGCGGGTGATGGGCATGGCAAGTGTGCTTTCCTCCTGGTACTCCTTGCTGATCAGCACAATCAGCTGGTCGATGGCGCCTTCAACTCGTGCCTGGGAGTTGAGCGGCATGAACTTGTTCATGATCGGGTACAGGTAATAGAAGGTCTGCAAGATGCGCGGGTAGATGAAGTTTTCCCACAACAGCGTCGCGGCGTTCTGACGCGTGCAGATGGAGTTCCAGTAGGTGATGAAGTCCTGTTGCAACTGGGGATCCAGTGGCAGGACGCGCATCGGGGCGAGGAAGTCTGTGTAGGCCTGGGTGTAGTTGAAGCTGAAGGGGACGGCCGGGTTGTTGTGGTCTTCCTGCACGAAGAACCGCAGGGTGGGAAAGCCCGGAGCTCGGGCACTGACGCCCAGTTGGGCAATGCCGCTGGCGTTGGTGGTGATCTTTGCAACAGAGTAATTGACGGTGCTGTTCTGAGCATCGCGCAGCGTCCCGGTTCTGGAGATGGCTGCGTCAAATACCAGGCAAGGGCGCAAGTTGACCGCGACCGGTCTACCCAGGTCATGCAGGAACTGCTGATAATTTACCGGTATTCCCGAAGGCTCGACATTCGACTCATCCACGGCCTGTAGAGCGGTGAGTCCACGGCCGCTACCGGTAGACAGGTGGCTTGATATCGCGAGCATGTCGTTGAATTGGGGCAGATTGGGCTTGTTCAATGTGCGGTCTGCCGGATGGTCGTAGAACAGCGTGAAGTCGGCCGGATTACTGAATGCCAGATAGTAGTTGCTGGTGGTCACCGTGAAGGGGTTGCCATACTCCGCCACCCACAGCACGGTGTTGGCCGCTGGCTTGCCATCTTTTTGCACCATGATTTGCAGCGTCTTGTGATCACCCACGTCGATGAAACTGCCGCTTTCTATCACTTCGGCGGTCCACATCTGCTGGGTGGAGGCGATCACGGGTGCTCGCACACCATGGCCTTGCAGTTGCAGTTCAAGAGGACCTGACTGCAGTGTCGTCTTCTGCGCCGAGGTGAGCTGGAAGTCCAGGAGGCCGGAGCGTTTGTCGAAGGCTGCTTGTCGGTAATCCTCGAAGCCGAAGTTGATCACCGGGTTGAATTGTCCATTCTGGCGTACGCCCAATTGATAATCGCCGGCATGGAATTTTTCGGCCGTCAGGATAGGAGCGGCGCCGTCCACCGGATGGAACGGAAAACTATTGGCCAGATCCAGCGACAGGGTGTTGTCGGTAATCTGGGCCGAAATCACGCCCAGCGGGACGTTTTTTACATCCTGAGGTTCGGTTATCTCAATAACAGGTACGGTGTTGGCGGACACCAGGCGCCGGCCGGCGGGTGCGGTGGGGTATTCGTCGGCAAACCAGAGGCCCAGGGTCGCCGCGGTGCTGCTATAGGCGGGGTTGAAAAATATATCGGAGACGTTGTCCAGGCCCTTCTGATACATCGCTTGCACTTTGGCCATGTCCGCGGGCGTCGTGGAGTGGGTATTGATCGGCGGGAAGTCGTTGAAAATGCCGTTCTTGTCATAGCAGGTCAGGTAGGTAGAAAACCTGAACATCAAGCCACGAGCCCCTTGTTGCTTCATCTGCTGTTGAAGCTGACTTAACAGCGCGGAGTTGCCGATAACCCATTCCAGGTTTTCCTGAGGAAAGCAGGTCTGCCAGGTGGTGGTGACATACTTCAGACCACCGAGGGCCCCCCAATTGAAGTTCAGGAATCGGTCCAGCATCCGGTATTGCCGATTGAGGGTCAGGCCGCATTTATCATCCCCCAGCACCAGTTTGTCGAAATACAACGCGGTGAAGGTGTTCTGCCACGGGCTGATGTCCACGAAGCGCGCGGCAGTAGGACTGGCGCTGCCAAAGGGGTTACCGAGCAATTGGTAGTTCTTGCCGACCAGCGCATCCTGGGCGATGTAGTTGTTGGCCTGTAGCTCGCCGCCGATGACCACGGAGCGGATATCTTCGTAGCTCACCGTGCCGCAGGCATTGTCGCCAAACAGATCCCATTCCGCGGGAATGTACGGGGTCGGGCTGCCATTGGTCGGCACCATCGGCACGTAGTCCGGGACGTTATTCACGGGACTGATGACCCAGGGCATCAGCTTGTTGGGGGCGCTCTGGCGCGTGATGTCGTAGAAGTTCACAAACGGCCAGTTAATATCCATGTTGACCGCGTCATAGAGCGGAAACACATCGTTGTTGTTGGCCGTTGGCGGGTTCCAGAACATATGGCCGTTGAGGTAGATACGGGGGAAATTCAATACGCTCATGTCATGCTCCTTAGCGTTGCCACTGGGCGTGTTTCAACGACCAGACAAAATCCAGTTTGTTGTAACCGGCGAAAGCCGAGTTCGGCAGCGGGGTGGTGGGGTAAACAATGCCGCCCTGTTCTTTCAGGGCGAAATTGAAGTAACCCTTTTGGTTCGAGTAGGCGGCGGTGCCGTGGCAGGCCAGGCAGGATGAGGTGTTCTGGAAGGCCGATTCCAGCTGGGAGTTGGCCAGCACCTGGGTGATGGGCTGGAATTCCACCCCGATCAGTTCGTACTTCGACAGGGCGGGATTAGCGGCCTGAAAGCTGGTATTGACCGTTTTGGCAACCGGTGTCGGTCCTGTGGTGTTGGTCATCGGGGTAGCCGGTACGGCATTGGTCACGGTGTACTTGCTGTTGTTGACGTTTTCGAAGGTGGTCCAGACCCAGTTGGCGTTCAGCTTATTGACGACGTGCAAGCCGCTCAATGCGGCATAGCCGACCTTGTATATACCGTTTTGCAGGTAATAGGCCTGGGCGATGTAGTAACCGTCTTTCTCCAGTTTCTGTTTGTAGGTCGCGTCGGAGCCGATCCACAGCCAGGAGGATTTCAACTCCCAGGCGATGGGTGGAAACTCCAAATTGCTGGTCAGGGCGGCCTGGCCGTTCATGTTGTAGACCTGCTTCTGCACGATGTAATCGAACGTGCCCTGGCCCATCAGCAGCTGAAAGCGCACGGGGTTGCCTTTTTCTGTCGTGGGCACCGCACCGCCCATTTGCAGAATCAAGCCATCGACCTGTTGGGTGGCCTTGAGGTTATGGAAGGTTCGGGACATGTCCATTCCTAGCGCCTTGGCCTGTGTAAGCACCGCGTTCGGGGGCGGCACGGAGGTGCCATAAGGGGCGGGTTTGGCGCCATTGGGCAGGTAGACCTGGTCGGAAGGTTTCATCGATTCCCACTCGCGGTTTGGGCTCCCCGCCGCTGCGGGCTGGTTCAGGCAGACGAACCAGTTCCAGGCCATGGTCTCGGGACTCTGCGCAAATGCGGCCCGGGTCTTGTCGACGTCTCCTCCAAATTGCAGGAAATTGCTGCAGTCGAAGTTGTTGGTGTTCTTGGCCTGAGCCAAACCGGCCAGGGCACTCAGAACTGTTATAGAAATGGCTCGCCGCATGGAAGCTCCTTGGCATTGGCCGGGTCGGTGTGTGAGTGCCCCAGGAAGTGCTCCAGGAGCAGTTGCTTCACTGCCGTGGCCGCAAGGCGTTGCGGCAACGGCAGATCGCAATTGGTGATGAGCAGCGGGCCGGTCTTCTCGCTGTCGGGCAGGCGGCCATGGCTGCCACGGACCAGGCGGGTGTCCAGCGGAATCAGGTCCATGTAGTAGCGAAAGCCGAGCTTTTTCTGCAGCAGGCGGCGCGCCACTTTCAATTTCGGGAAGCGAATGGCCGGGTCGATGAACAGTTCCAGCGGGTCGTAGCCGGGCTTGCGATGAATGTCCACAGTGCGGGCAAAGTCGGGTGCCTTGCGATCGTCGAACCAGTAGTAGTAATCGAACCAGTAACCCGGTGTGGCCACGGTCACCAGCTCGCCGCTGCGCGGATGATCCAGTTGCCAGGCCCGTTGTTCGGCTTTATCCAGCACCTGCTCGATGCCGGGCTGGCGCTGCAACAGCGCTTTGACCCGAGGGATGTCATGCGCCTGTTTCACGTAGATGTGCGCGACCTGATGATCGGCCACGGCAAAGGCCGCGCTGGCGCCGGGGTCGAGCAACTCCCAGGTCAGCGACTGGCGGACCTGCAACAAGCCTTCCGCACGCAACAGTCGGTTGATCGATACGGACTGCTGCACCGCTTCGATCCCGTATTCGGACAACACCATCACCGCCGCGCCTTGCTCCTGGGCAAAGGTCAGCAGGCGACCCACTTCACTGTCGATGGCCCGAACCTCGTCGGCAATCGACGGATGATCGGGGCCCAGTCGCTGCAGGCAGTAGTCGAGATGGGGCAGGTAGACCAACTGCAAGTCAGGTCGATCGATCTGGAACTCGGCGATGGCGCAGTCGACGATCCAGCGGCTCGACGCAATGCCGGCCGACGGGCCCCAGAAGCTCGGAAAGGGGAATTCGCCAATCTGCTGCTCGATAAGCTCGTGCAACGCTGTCGGTGCCGAATACAAGCCGAACATTTTGCGGCCATCGGCCGGGTAGTGCGGGCGTGGGGTGATGGCGGCGTCCACGTCGGCATACATGTTGTACCACCAGAACAGCTGGCTGCAGCGAAACCCGGGGAGCTCACGCTTGAGCGCCTGCCAGACCTTTTCTCCCTGGATCAGTGCGTTGGGTTGTAGCCAGAAACGCACTTCGGCCTGGTCGCGAAAATACCAGCCATTGCCGACGATGCCGTGTTCCGACGGCGACAGGCCGGTGAGAATCGACGCCTGCACCGTTGACGTGACGGCCGGAAACACCGGTTGCAGGCTGGCCATTTTTGCCGTTTTCAGCAGGGCATTGATGTGCGGTGTCGCCGGCCCCAGCAGCGCCGGTGTCAGCCCCACCACGTTGATCAGCAGCAGCGGTTGGCGCGGGTGATCAGAGGGCATCGGCGTACGCCTCCCGCGCTTGGGGTTGCAGCAACTGCCGCTGCCGCAATTGGTCTTCGACCCAGTGCAGTTCTGCGGCGATTCCCTGGAGTTGGGCGTGCTCGGTAGTGGGCCTAAGCGTGGCGGGCAGGACGCCCCAGCTGTAGGTTTCCACTTCCAGCACGGGACGAAAATCCCCATGGTCTGCGAGAAAGTCGAAAGTCTGCGACAGGGCGATCTGACTGCCGCTGAGCTCAGGCAGCAGCAAGTGTTCGCTGAACAACGGAATGTGGAAATGAATCCGCAGCTCGGGGTACTGCTCCAGGTTATTGGCACAATCGTCGAGGGCTGCGGGAAGATCGGCCCAGCCTGATAACCGCTCCTGCGCATCGCGGGCTTTGACTTGATGCAGGTAGGTGGTTTCGGCGAAGTCGCTCAAGGTCTTGAGCACGTGTTCGCGCCGGTTGTCGTCTTCAGCGGGCAGGCGACATATCAACGCGTTGGACAACTGAATCTTGCCGACGGGCACCCGCGCCTGACGCAGCTTCTCCAGCGACTGATAGCAGTGTTCGAAAACCACGGCCTGGTGGCAGACATCAAAGCACAGCGCCAGATAGTCATGGTGCGGGTCGCTGGCTTGGTAGCGGTGGAAGAAGGCGATCGCCTGGTCGGTGTTTTCCAGTACACAGTCCGGCTCCATCTCCAGGCAGAACACGATCTTCTTGCCGGTCTCCAGATGGAGCCTGGCCAGCGCAGCGGTGAGCTGGCGCAGCAGATGTTCGGCTTGCTGCTGTAACTGCGGACTCCAGCTGGTGGCATAGCCCAACGGCACGGTGGAAATCACGCCCTGACGACAGTCCAGCGGCAGCGCATCGGCAAGGATCCGTGCCAGATTCAGGCTGTACGCCAGCCGCTCAGGCTCGGCCCAACTGGGTAAATAAACCTCGGTTTTCACTGCGCCCTGATGAAATTGGCCATAGGGAAAGCCGTTAAGCGAAGTCAGCCGTAGCCCGCTGCGTTGCAGCAGGCTGAGGAAGTCCGCGCGAGCCGACGGCTGTTGCAATTCGGCCGCGGCGAGGGCACTGATCCATAGCCCACTGTCTTGCTCATCCAGGCCGCGCAGGGTGCGCACGCCCTGAAAATGCTGTTCGATGGATGACCGCAGCCCGGCCAGGTCACGGGTCGGGTGCACGTTGCTGCAATAACCGACCTGCGCGGCAGCCCAACCCGTGCCGGCGTTCATTTGATCACCGGTTCCTGACCACGCAGGGCAGAGTTGTCCTGCCACTGCCGACGCTGGTCGATGGGCAGCGGGGTGCTGACCAGGGCTTTGTCCAGTTGGCCGCTTTGGGCGAAAAAGTCCACGGGGTTATGAAACAGCACTTGTTCGACCTGGCTTTCGCTGAAGCCGGCCGCCAGCATCGCCTGGCCCGTTTTTGGCACTTTGAGCGGGTCGCTGATGCCCCAGTCGGCGGCACTGTTGACCACCATTTTTTCAGTACCGTATTCCTGCAGCAGGGCGACCATGCGCTGTTCCGACATCTTGGTGTTGGGGTAGATCGAATGGCCGCGCCAGCAGTTGCTGTCCAGCACCAGCGGCAGGGTCAGTTCGTTGAGGTGGTCGATGATCACCAAGTGCTCGGCAATCCCCACTTCGCGAATCACCGCCAGGGTGCGTTTGGTGCCACCGATCTTGTCGCGGTGCGGGGTGTGCACCAGCACCGGTAAATTGAATTGCTTGGCCAGCTCCAGTTGCGCGGCGAGAAAGCGATCCTCCTCGGGGGTAATGTCGTCGTAGCCGATTTCGCCGACCGCCACCACGCCGTCTTTCACCAGATAGCGCGGCAGAATCTCCAGCACTTCATTGGCCACCGACAGGTCATTGGCTTCCTTGGGGTTGAGGCCGATGGTGCAGAAGTGATGGATGCCGAACATGCTGGCGCGAAAGCGCTCCCAGCCCAACAGCGTGTCGAAGTAGTCGATGAAACTGCCGACACTGGTCCTGGCCTGGCCCTGCCAGAAGGCCGGTTCGATCACCCCGGTGATGCCGGCGGCGGCCATGTTCTGGTAGTCATCGGTGGTGCGGCTGACCATATGAATATGCGGGTCGAAGTACTTGAGCATGGTGAATCCTCGTCAAAGGAAGGGAACCGTTGAGCATCAGTTCGGTGAGGTGCCGGCCAGCTGGTCACGCCATTCCGGCGGTAAGCGTTGTTGCCGACTCAGGCTGATAAGGCGCTGGTGTTGCGCCGGGCTGAGCAGGTTGAAGGCAATTACCCGGGGCAGCCCGGCGGACACGGTTCGTTCGGCCGCGAGCTGTTCGTCCAGCAGGTCGAGGGCCAACTGGTTGAGGGTGACGCTGTGTCGTTGCGTCAGGCCGATCAGGCGTCGTACGTCGAGCCCCATGCCCAGTGCTTTCAGCACCAGTTGGTGGAAGGCGCGTTCGCTGTAGTGACGCGAGGGGTAGAGGGTGTCCAGCGCGAGGGCGGCGAACACCTGGCTGTTGCTGGTACGCCCGGCCTGCAGGGCCAGCTCCACGCACAGCCCTCGGCTGTCGAGCCAGTCGAGGGCTTTCAAGGTAGCGATTTTTTCCTGATCGTCGCCCCATAGAAACAGCTGGCGCAGCAAGGGCAGTTGCCCGGTGAGGGGGTGTTGCTCCAGGACCTGAGACAGCAACAACGCCCGCGCCAGTTGCACGTGATTCCAGCCAGCATTATTGGGCAGTGCAGCTTCCTTGAGGCTGCGCTTGCACTGGCTGCTCAAGAGCGCTGCGGTATTGGCGTCCGGGCGTTGGGCAAGCCGCTCCTGTGCCGTGCGCCACCACTGCAGCTCCGTCCCATCGAGCTGTTGGGTAAGGGCCTGGTGTTGTTCGGCGAGGCAGTCGTGGCGCATTTCGAGGGCCGCCGATGGCGGCGCAGTGACGTCCATGTTCATGTCGGTTTGATCCAGCGCTGGAAGTGTGGAAGCAGGAAAAACACCAGGACACATAACAGGCTGCCCAGTGGCTGGTTGGCCACGGCCAGCACCAGGGCATCGAACAGTGGCAGGGCCGCCAGGCCAGCGCCGATAAAGGCGCGGACCTGCCGTTGCTGCGGGTTGGCCAGGTGCTGCCAGTAGTGCCAGCCCAGCCAGCCAAGCCAGAGCAGCAGCACCGGCCAGAACCAGACGTTGTCGGAATAGATCGCCAGCGCTAGCGGGCTCAACATCAGGAGTAGAGGGAGGCGGCTGAGCAACTGGTTGTCGTGTTCCTGACGAGCCAGGTAGGTCAGGCCGCTGATGTAGATGCCGAGCAAAATGGCGCAGAGCCAGATCGGCTCCGGTGGCACCGCCAGGCTGGCCGCCGCCGTGAGGTAGAGCGCCGAGCGGCAGGCGCCCATCAGCCAGACACTGTGGGCGTATTTCTTGTGCAGCAGGTTGTAGCCGAGGATGCAGCCCACCAACAGGATGGCGCTGCCCAGCAGCCAGTGCGGTTGGTCGATCAACTGGCTCAGGCCCAGTACTGAGGCTGCGGCCAGCATCAGCAACAGCGCAGTGGCCAGACCCACTTGCTGGCGGCTGACCAGGCCCAAAGTGATGGGGCGCGGGTTATGGTGCTGTTGGTCCCAGTCGGCGTCCAGCAGGTCATTCAGCAACATGCCGGCCAGATACAGC
Source organism: Pseudomonas sp. GW821-FHT01E05 (assembly GCF_059422425.1). Lineage (NCBI taxonomy): Bacteria > Pseudomonadati > Pseudomonadota > Gammaproteobacteria > Pseudomonadales > Pseudomonadaceae > Pseudomonas > Pseudomonas sp. GW821-FHT01E05. The sequence continues at coordinate 323,962 of NZ_JBWKWW010000007.1, read as the reverse complement.
AGCGACAGTGCGGCCAGCAGCAGGATCCACACCAGGGACGACGGCGGCGCCAGGGCACTGGCGCTGCTGGCCAGCAGGGCGGCAGCCAGGGTGTTGGTCCACACCGTGGGCAGGTTGGATACCCGGCCGAGGGTCATCCAGGTCTTCAGGTTCAGCGGTGTCTGGCTCATTGCGCGCAGCCCTCGCTCAGGGTGAGCGCCGGGCCGCTGCGGGTGGACAGCCGTTGCAGCGCCTGCTCCATCCGCGCGGTATCGATTTCATGCAGGTCCACCGACTCGCCGATCCGGCTGAGCATGGGGATGGAGAGTTGCCCACCCAGATGCTGGCGGAATTCCTCCAGTCCGAGCAAAACCTGTGAGCGTCCCTGAGCATCTTTCAAGGTCAGTTCCGGCGGGCACAGGCTGAAACCAAGCTTGAGCAGCAGGTTCAGAACCCGCTCGGTGTCGGCATCGCTCAACAGCCCCAAGGCATTGGCATAGAGCCCATCCAGAGCTATGCCCACCGCGACGGCTTCACCATGGCGCAGCCGGTGCTGGCTGAGGTTTTCCAGTTTGTGCGCGGCCCAGTGCCCGTAATCCAGTGGCCGCCCGTTACCGCGTTCGAAGGGGTCACCGGCGCCGGTGATGTGCGCCAGGTGCAGTTCGGCGCAGCGGCGGATGGCATAGCGGCTGGCCGGGTGATCGAAGTGAGCGAGGGCGTCGGCCTGTTGCTCCATCCATTGGAAGAACGCCTGGTCCTTGATCAGCGCCACCTTTACCGCCTCGGCCAGCCCGGCGATCTGGTCGCGGCGGGTCAGGCTGGTCAGCAGCTGGAAGTCGTTGATCACCGCGGTGGCGGGGTAGAAGGCACCCAGCAGGTTCTTCTGGCCGAAGGCATTGATGCCGTTTTTCACACCGATGCCCGCGTCGTTCTGGGCCAACACGGTGCTCGGGATGCGGATCAGGCGAATGCCACGGTGGAAGGTGGCGCAGGCGTAGCCCACCGCATCCAGCACCGCGCCGCCTCCCAGGGCCAGTACATAGCAGTGCCGGTCCAGCCCATGCTGCAGCATGTCGGTGTACAGCTGCTGTAACACCTGTGAATCCTTGCTCAGTTCGCCGGCCGGCAGCGCAATCGGCGCCGCCTGCAAATGCAGATCCGCCGCATGCGCGGCAAAGTAGGCATCGATCTGTTCCAGCAGGTGTGGGGCGCTTTGCAACAGTTGTTCATCGGCGAACACCAGCACCGTCACCGGGCCTCTGTGCTGAGCGGTGAGCTGGCGGTGCAGACAAGGATTGGACGGCTCGAAAAGGTGATCGGTGAACACCACCGGGTAGTCGTAACTGACCTCGAAGCGCCCGTGCAGGGGTTGCTCCGCGACTTGTTTGCGCAAGGTCTTGAGCAGGCTGTACCCGGCGATAAACAGCCCGGGCAACACCATGCTGGCGAGGAGGGTCACCAGCAGCGCGTTCTGCTCGACAAGGAAGGTGCCGATGGCGCTGTAGGCCAGTGCCAGGCCGGTATTGGCCAGAGTGGTGACCAGTACAAACGCGCGCAGCGGATAACGTTGCATACCGGCGGCCACCACCGAGGTTTCCGCCAATACCGGCACGCCGCGCAGGCAGATCAACGACAGCGTGCTCAGCCGATACGCCAGCTGCCCCGGCTGGCGCTGATGCAGGCCGAGGCGGCCGGACAACAGACGAAAATAGCCAGCACCCAGTGCATAACCCAACCCGGCACCCAGGCACAGGCCAATGAAAATCACCAGGTAACCGCCGAGACCGCCAAGCATGGCCACGGCCAGCAGCGCGACCATGCTCGAAGGCACTGGCAACACCACGTCCAGCGCCAGCAGGGCGATCAGCAGCAGCGCCAGGTTGAGTTTCTGGGTGGGCGTCGAAGGCAGGTACAGGTTGAGATGGGTCAGGAAGTCCTGGATCTGTTGTTCGAACAACAAGAAGCTGGCGATCACCAGGCCCGAGAAGCAAAACAATGACAACCAAAAATGTTCGGCTGGCCCTCTTTGCGAGAACGCACGATACCAACGGCTGCGCTTCATCAAGCATCCCTCTTGATTGTTATGACTGATTTCCGTTTCAGCAATTAAAAGCAGCGTCTGGTTTGTTTTAGAAAATAAGCTCCCCCGCCTGAATGGCTGTTTTTATGTGCGGTTGATGACGCTTGCAAAGATAATCATGAACTTAGACGGTTGTGATGTTTTTGCAAGCTTGCCTGATGGCAGAGTTTTAGATGAACTGATGGAGCAACGTGGTACAGTCAATGGAGTGAGTGTCTTGATAAGGTTTTTATTTAATGATTACAGTGAGTTGGATGATTTTTATGGTGCCGTGAAGACGTTGTTGAGTGAACGATATTCAATGAGGTTGCTTCAGTCATAAATAGTGAGTTAATGGTGAAGTGGTCATGTGGTATTGATATTTGTTATGTGGGTTATTGCTACTGGCTATATGCTTTTTTGATAGTTGACTGATTCATTCGGTGGACGGGGCTCTGAAAAAAAACGGACGTATAGCGCGAATGATTTTCTTTACTGAAACCTTGTGTCCGTTAGCATGTTGTCATCGCATTACCTGAGCGGCGTCCCTATACGGATCAACCCCTGTGAGGTGTTTTGAAATCGATCAGAGTCGTTGTAAAAGCGTATGCACCATTTTGAAGTCTGCGTTGCTACATAAAATCCGCCAGCGTTTGGTAGTGTGGTTTTGAGTTACTCTATCTTTTTGCTCTTGATACACCCCCTGTAAAATCGGGTCGAGCAGACCTGTCAAATTGACCTGCTTGGTCGCCTTGTTGGTCTTGATCACTTCTCGGAGGTGGGCAAGGTGTGCCCTGATGTTCGCTTCCGATGGCTTGATCAGGAGTTTGCCGTGGTACTTGCGCAAGTTCCAACCGAGGAAGTCGAGCCCGTCCCCTATGTAGTTATTATGGTTTTCCGGGGGGAGAGAATGAGTCCAGGTTCTGCCAGGGATTCAACCACAGCGGGCCTGACTTCATTCTTCAGTCATTCTTTCGAACAACCAGTGATGATGAAATTATCTGCATAACGCATTACGCGCATTTTTCGGGCTGTCCACTTTTCAAACGTTGCCGGTCCGTCCCTGATGACAATGTTGATTATTGTGGTGATCTGGGGCGCAACCCATACCAGCGGGCTGATCGTCACGCAGATATGGCTGACCTCCGAAGCGCCGGAAGCGCCCGAATTCGCCACCGGCATTTATATCTTGTTCATCAACCTGGGGGTGACGATCGGGTCAACCACGGGTGGGTGGTTCCTGGCGCGCATGGGTTTGCAGGGCACCTTGTACAGTGGTTTGCTATTTGCGGCGCTGGCCGTACTGGTCATCGTGATCAAAGTTCTGTTTTTCAGTGCCGAGCCGCGCAAGGGAGGAGCGCAGATCGCCGCAGACTGAGTTGAACGATGCATCGCAGCCCGCACGGATGGGGGTGTATTTTCGTCAGTGCGTGGCCGCCATCGCCCAAACAAGGATATCCAGGAACGAAGCCTTTGGGTCGACATCCTGGATTGTCATTCCATCGAGAATCGATCGAGGCCACATGAATTCGTTACCTTTGCACAAGGCTTCCTGCAACTGGCCCGTGGGTCTGGAATCGCGCGACATCAGCATGTTCGACTCATTCAGACGTCTGCGTAAGCGTCAAAAGCGTACCTCCTTGCCGAGCTGAAGCGTAGGCCGCGTCCATGACCTGCATGATTGCCTCGGCGTCGCGTAATGATGCAATTGGCTTGACCCCGTTACGGCATTCAGCAAGCACTTGCTTGACGAACAGTGGGTAATAGACGTCTGTGTCCAGTTGTAGTCGGCGGCTTCGAGTGCCGGCTGCAAGGTTCTGTCGATCCCTTATTTCGATTCGGTCGGGACCGGATTTGGCATACATGTGATCAGATGAAAGGGTGAAGGAGAACTCGCGCTGCTCGTCGGCGGTACTGGGGAAACTGTATCCCGTTTCCACAACACCGATCACGCCATCTTCAGTCTGCAGGGTCAATAACGAATAGTCTTCGACGGCACCCCGATGCGTCAGTGAATTCATGATGGCTGAGACTCGCGAGACCTCCTTACCGGTCAATAGTCTGAAGAGATCTATGAAATGCGTAGCCACGTTGATCGTGGATCCGCCTCCTGAAAAAGCGGGATCGATGGCCCAGCCTGAGCCTGCAGTTTCATAGCGAGCGGGCGGACCTACGATGAAACGGAAAGACATGTAGTTGAAGTCTGCGGCCAAGCATCCCTCAGCATCTTGCAGAGCACTCAGCAGTTCACTCATGCGGAAGATCAGCGGTACAGCGCAGTAGAGATTGGCTTGCTCGGCCAGCTCCCGTAGCCGTGTGACCTGTGCCATGTTGATGCCGCAGGGCTTTTCCAGGGCAAAGGGGATGTTTCGTGCGATCACGGCTTCTGCCAGCGACGGCATTTCCGAATGCCTGCCGAACACGAAAGCAAAATCGACCTCCTCGCGCTCAAGCAACTCATAGGATGAGCTATATAAAGGACATTTGAATCGCTCGGCAATTGCCTCGCCCTTCACGTGCTCCGAATCCGATACGGCCACCACTTGGACCCCGTTGGTCTCAAGAGCATCCAAATACAACGGAACGTGCCAATGGCTGACCTCCAGTAACGCAACTTTCATACGTACTCACTCCTGGCGCGGTACAAGCAGACATTTGGAATGTTCGGGTTGAAAATGATCGCCCTATAGGTTTCAGCGGCTTTGGAATCATTCATGGTCTTCCCCTTTATTCGCTTCGATGAAAACGGGTCGTTCTTTCCGTTTTCGCTGAAGCGCTTTTACGTCAAATGGCCGGCATCTCTTGCCGGCGGCAACAATAATTCGGCATCGACTGCTGTTACGTTATCGGGGTGGTAATCGAACCCAAGGAAGCGCAGTGCAAGCAACGCCTGACCTTTGTGCATGGGGCCCCCGTCCTGGGTACGACAACCTCGTTTACGCGCAGCATCGCAAAGCGGTGTCGATTCCGGCGAGTTGATGATGTCCACAACGAGGGTGCCGGGCTCGAGCCGCTCGGGGTCGACAGGCATAGGATCATTTTTGCTCATGCCAAGCGGCGTGGCATTGATCACGATTTCATAGCCATGTGGGTCCGGTGGGCCGGATTGCGTGATGCAACCTGTTTCGGCAGCAACGGCTTTCGCCAGATCCTCAGCTCGGTGTTCGTCGACATCGGAGATAGTCAGCGATCGAGCACCCGCCGACGCGACGGCAAATGCGATCGCTCTGCCTGCGCCTCCAGCGCCTACCAAAAGAACGTTTTTGTTCGCTGGATGGTTGCCTTCCCATTGCATGCCAAGAACACAGCCGAGGCCATCGAATACTGCGCCGACCCAGCGTCCGTCTGTTTCGCAACGAATGACATTGATTGCACCCACTTGACGAGCAGTCGGATGAAGTTCGTCGACAAGAGCCAGCATCCTTTGCTTATGTGGCATGGTGACCAAGATGCCAGCGAGATTGTTCAGTGCTCTGGCACCCGCCACGAACGAGGACAGGTCATCGGCCTTGACCTCCAATGGAACACAAACCGCGTCTGCCTGCTGTTCTATAAAGAGCCGGTTGAATAATTGCGGAGACTTGGCAGCCATCAGCGGATGGCCGACCAATCCATAAAGCCGAGTTGTTCCTGTGATATGTGAGGCCATGGTTGCCTGATATTTGATGTTGACGGGAAGAGGCGCCCTGGCTGGCTTCTTGGGCATGCACAGCGTCGATGGCTATGCATTGGCAAGTGCCGACCGCATGATGCTGCTCTGCCCGTCGGGCCTGTGTGGGTCGCGAAAACCTAATGGTCGCACCAGTGTAATCGTCGAAGGTCGTTACGAGCGCAGTTGGCTAGCCAGGTCGTTCGGGGCGGCTGTCGGAGCTGTGCCCCGCATCGCTTCGGCCCGCAGACGATCGTATTCTTCTTTGGCGATAGGCACCGCGTTACGCTTGCCGAGATCTTCAAGGCGAATCCGGTATGTTTCGCGTGTAGTGAACGCCGCGATCGCAGCGATAACACAAATACCTAATGTAAGAGAGCCGATTCTTAGTGGGATATTGTCGGAGCCGGGGGGCGCAACAGTAACGAAGATTGCCGGGAGAAACGCAGTCATCGCAGTCCCTATGTTCTGTCCGATGGCCATGCCGGTCACACGCACCCGCGTACGGAACAATTCGGGAAAGAGGCTCGGAAATACACCGTTGAAACCCTGGTAGGCGACGCCCCACATGAGTACGGAGAGAACCAGCGAAAACCACAGGTTATGGATGCTGATAGCGTACAGATACGCGTACGAGAGCAGTCCCGCGCAGAGAACGCCAATGATGACTGGGGGCCTGCGGCCGATCTTGTCCGAGAGGTTACCAACGAAGGGGATTAGGATCACCGCGCACATGTTACCCAGCAGAGGAATCCACAAATAGACGCCTGCAGGGAAGCCGATTCCATAGGCTGGTTGAACCGCGTAGGTAGCGCCGAATACCGAGGCGACAATTGCGATCACAGCGGCAAGTGCCATGCAGATCACACGCAAGAGATCACCCCAGCTCTGCCGGATGACTTCGACGACTGGCAGGACAGGAGCTTCGCCTTGCGTTTTTTGTTCGGCAAACGCAGGTGTCTCATCGACCTGGCGGCGAATGATATACCCCATGATGACAACGACGACGCTGAGCAGGAACGGAATCCGCCAGCCCCAGGAAGCGAACTGATCCGCAGGCATGAAATGAGCGAGAGGCAAGAAGACTGCTGCCGCGAGCAGCTGCCCGGCCTGAACCCCTTGGAGGGTAAAGCTCGCGAAGTAACCACGGCGACCGGACGGAGCGTGTTCGAGAATCATGGAACTGGCGCAGGAGATCTCCCCGGCCACCGCAAAACCCTGAATCAGGCGCATCGTCACAAGCAGCACCGGAGCCCAGATCCCGATCTGCTGGTACGTTGGCAGAAGTCCGATACACATCGTCGAGAAGCCCATCACGAACATGCAGTAAACCAGAACCGTTTTACGGCCGTGGCGATCACCCAAATGCCCTAGGACAACAGCGCCTATCGGCCGGGCGATATAGCCCACGCCAAAGCTGGCCAGAGAGGCAATGATGCCGACCGCTGGGTTATCAGATGGAAAAAAGAGCTGTGGAAACAGTAAGGCCGCCGCGGTCGCATAGATAAAGAAGTCGTAATACTCCAGTGCCGAGCCGATCCAGCCGCTAGCTGCGGCTTTCTTTGACTGGCCTTTGGAATGAGCGTCGATCGGTATGCTCTGATTCATCACGTGTCTCCGGTTTCTCAATTGTTGTTATTGTAACTGCGTTCCATCAGTAATTCTGTTACCAGAGTCGCTGCCTTGTCAAGGGAGTCGTTCCTTGGTCGATCAAGGCGGGACGCTGGTTATTTGTTAGGTGCTGAGTTCATACGTCTGACGTTGTCGCCAAGCCGAGCGAGCACGCTAAAGCCCGCTCGTGCAATTGAGCGAATAGGGTGTAAGAGGATGAACAGGTTCCCAAGCGTCAAGCTGTCAGCACTGTCGAGAGCAATGACCCCAACGACAGGTTTTAACGTTGTAGTAGGTTGCTCTGCAAAAGTTGGGCGTGTCAGCGGTACAGGGTGACCTTAAGGCGCACTAGCCCCGCGCCTTAAGAGAATCGGAAATCAATTCGTCTGCATGCCGCCTTGCACGTTTGCCAACCTACAAGCTATCTCGCGAGAGATAACCGTCGACGAGCCTCGAAATGTTCAACGGATTCGCGTTCTTGAGAGCATCGGGAAGCAATGCATCGGGGTAGTTTTGGAAGCAGACTGGTCTCAGGAAGCGGTCGATAGCCAAGGTGCCGACCGAGGTGCCGCGACTATCGGAAGTCGCAGGATAAGGGCCGCCGTGCACCATTGAATCGCAGACCTCGACACCCGTTGGGTAGCCATTGATGAGGATGCGGCCAACCTTCATCTCCAACAAAGCAGTCAACTCTACGAATTGCGTAAGGTCTTCTGGCTCACCAATCAAGGTTGCGGTCAATTGTCCGTGAAGGGCATTGATGGCAGCGTTGAGTTGCGCCTGGTCAGCGACCTCGATGAAGATTGACGTGGGGCCGAAGATTTCTTCTTGAAGAACCTTGTCGCCGTTAAGCAACAACTCTACGTCGGCCTTAAACAACTGTGGCTGGGCCTGGTGACCCTGTTGGCTGCTGCCAGCCAGGTGCACGATGCCGGGGTGCGCGTGCAGGTTCTGCAAGCCATCCGCATAGCTACGCAGGGTCCCTGCGTTGAGCATTGTTTGTGCCGGTTGGTCGTTTATCAATGCTGCCACTCTATTCTGAAAGGCACTGAATGCATCCGAACGAATGCCAACTACCAGTCCGGGATTGGTGCAAAACTGCCCACAACCTTGAACCACCGAGGCGGCAAGATCCCGAGCGATACTGTCAGCTCGACGCGAGAGTGCCTGAGGCAGGATCACAACCGGGTTGATGCTCGACATCTCGGCGAAGACTGGAATGGGCTCCGGGCGAGCGGCGGCCATATCGCACAACGCTCGACCGCCTTTGAGCGATCCGGTAAAACCAACTCCCTTGATGAGCGGGTGTTTTACCAAGGCTTCGCCTACGCCACTGCCATAAATCATGTTGAAGACACCGGCGGGCATGCCGCAGCGCTCGGCCGCCCGGATAATTGCGTTGGCTACCTGTTCTGCAGTAGCAATGTGGCCGCTGTGGGCTTTGAATACCACCGGACAACCCGCCGCGAGTGACGAGGCGGTATCGCCGCCGGCCGTGGAGAAAGCCAACGGAAAATTACTTGCACCAAACACAGCAACCGGACCGATTGCGGTGCGGTACTGGCGAAGGTCAGGGCGCGGCAACGGTTTGCGAAGTGGTAACGCTTGGTCGATGCGAGCTCCATAGAAGTCACCACGCCGCAGTACGTTTGCAAACAAGCGCATTTGACCGCTGGTACGTGCGCGTTCGCCCTGGATGCGAGCTACAGGCAATGCTGTTTCACGGCAAACCAGCGCAATAAACTCATCGTCCAAAGCCTCTAGCTCTTCAGCAATGGCATCGAGAAATTCAGCCCGTTTGCTCGCGTTCAGGCTGCGGTAGCTGGAAAAGGCGTTGTTGGCTGCATGGGCAGCGTCCTCGATTTCTTGCGGAGTCGCCTGGTGGAAGGCATAGGGTAAGGTCTCTCCGGTGCTGGCATCCACACTCTTGACGATGATACTGCCGGCGGCGCTGCGCTGACCGCCGATAAAATTTTGGCCTGTGATGAGGGACATGGTTGTCTCCAGGTTGAACGTGCAAGAGATAGGTGGGCAAGGTATTCCCAGGACTGAAAATCAGGTGACGGCGCCGATCTGCCAAGGCACGAACTCATTTTGTCCGTATCCGTGTTGTTCGCTTATGCTGCGCTCGCCCGAGGCAATGCGCAGCATGAGCGAACAACACGGATGTTTGTTGCGACCTTATTAGAGTTCGCCAGACAGCGGCAAGCGGCTACAGAGAAGAGACACCGCAGCAATCTCAGAAAAAGTCGATGAGCTGCTTTGGAACACCGGCAACCATTCCGATCCCGGCAAGGCATCTCTGTTGCCCCCAGCGGATTTGCAAGTCATCAAGGCGGCTGGGGTGACCTTCGCGTCCAGCATGATTGAGCGGGTGATCGAGGAGCAGGCCCGAGGTGATGCTGCCAAAGCCGAAAGTGTTCGCCGCTTGGTGCAAGAAGCAATAGGCGATAACTTGCGGGCAATCAAACCGGGCTCGCCAGAAGCGATGCGCCTTAAAGCTGTGCTGATCAAGCAGGGCATGTGGTCGCAATACCTGGAGGTTGGTATCGGCCCGGATGCGGAGATTTTCACGAAGGCACCGGTTCTGGCCGCAGTGGGCTGCGGCAGCGAAATCGGAATTCATCACAAGTCTGAATGGAACAACCCAGAGCCGGAAATTGTGCTGGCGGTGAACAGTCGAGGCCAAGTGCATGGCGTCACCTTGGGCAATGACGTCAATTTGCGTGATTTCGAAGGTCGCAGCGCACTGCTGTTGAGCAAGGCCAAGGACAACAATGCGTCCTGTGCGATCGGCCCGTATATTCGTCTGTTCGATGAAGCGTTTACGCTCGATGACGTGCGCAATTGCGTCGTGGATTTGCAAGTTCAGGGTGACGACGGCTTTATCCTTAAAGGCAGCAGTTCCATGGCATTGATCAGCCGTGACCCGTTGGATCTCGTGGCCCAGACTGTCGGCGGCGATCACCAATACCCTGATGGCTTCATGCTTTTTCTTGGGACCTTGTTTGCGCCTACCCAGGATCGTGAGGAGCCGGGAAGCGGCTTTACGCATAAGCAGGGTGATGAGGTCAGCATAGGTAGCCCGTTGTTGGGCACACTGCGCAACACAGTCACATACAGTCATGAGGCTGCGCCCTGGACTTTCGGCTTGCGAGCAATGATGCACAATCTTGCTGCTCGCGGGCTTCTGTAGGTAAGGCTGGGAAGGGAGATGCATTCGGCGTTCTTCCGCAAAGATTGAACATATACAGGCGCACGTCTATTGATAAAAGAGCCGGACCGAAGGGTTCGGTTTTTTATATCTGTCAGGCGTCCCGCCTCCTGGAAACCACCTGCGCGTCCAGCTCTGTCTCGATAAGGCCAACCAGATACAAGTGGGTTTGACTTATCTGGTGGCGCCCGCATACTATTGGAACATCGTTCCAGTACGAACAATGTTGCTCACATTCACTTCATTGTCAAAGATAAGTCGAGAAAAATATGAGAGTCGTTAAAGGTGCTGTTGACCGCTGCCTGGAGGCTATTGAGCTGCTGGCACGTGAAGCTCGCTGGATGCGGATGTCCGATATCGCAGCTGAGTTGGGCTTGGAAAAGGGGCCTGCTCATCGAGTGCTTGCTCAATTAGTCGAGCAAGGATGGGCAGAGCAGGATGAAGCCACCTCGCAATACCGCTTGACTCTGAAGCTGGCACTGTTGGGGCAGCGCTATTTACATGGGATTGGCTTGCCTGAATTGGTCCAGCCGATCCTTGAGCAAGTGGCTGTTCAATGTCATGAGTTGGTGCGGTTGACGGTGGTCAACGAGGGCACCTTGTCCTGGCTGTCTTCGGCCCAAGGTGCCGCGCCGGGGCTCATGTATTCGCCGGCCATGGATAAACCGATCAATCTCTACGCCACCGCCAATGGCAAAGCCTGGCTGGCATCAATGCCTGATGAACTGGCCATTGAGCATGCGCTGCGTAGCGGATTGGGGAAAGCTGACGCCGGGATGGGGCAGGGGCCGAAAGCGATCAACAGCATCGAAGGTTTGTTGGCCGAGCTAGCGCTGACCCGAAAGCGCGGGTATGGCTTGGTCATTGAAGAAGCCGAGGCGGGTGTTTGGGCGATTGCCGTACCGGTCAAGCTGATTCCGTCCGGTACTGTGGTCGGCACGATGAGTATCGCCGGCCCGGTCTTGCGCATGCAGCCTGAACGTTATGACGAATTGCATGCCCTGCTGGAAGATGCAGCCAACAAGCTGGGTACGGTTTGGCCGCGCCAGAACAGCGTGCATGCGGAGAACGTATGAGCCAGCTCGCACCTGCATGGACCGAGGCGGGGCCAGGGTTGGAAGTCGCCGCTGCCGCTCTGGTCCGTGCACGGCTAGAGGGTGTTCGGCTGGCATCCTTGCCAGGCCCGAACCTGCCAAGCAGCCTCGCACAAGGTTTTGCCATCCAGCAGCATGTGGGGCCATTGGCTGGAAAAACCGTGGGGGGGTGGAAGTGTGCGTTACCCCCGGCTGGCAAGTGGATCGTTGCCCCGATCTACAGCGACAGCATCGTAAAAGGCGAACGTTACCGACTGGCCGCCGACGCCGATAAGGCGCGCATCGAGCCTGAACTGGCGTGCGTCCTGGCCCATGATTTGCCGGCTCGTGTCGAGCCTTATACAACTGAAGAGATCGTTGCTGCGATCAGCGACGCGCACTTGGCATTGGAAGTGATCGATTGCCGTTATACCGATCCACACACACTGCCGTTCGAGCAATTGCTCGCGGACGGTCTATTCAATCACGGCCTGGTACTTGGGGCGGCAATCACGCTGTCGAACTCTGCGAGCATGCCCTCTGAACTGGATATCACCCTGAGCGATGCAACGGCAGAGCTTCTGAATATCAAGGGCCGCCATCCGGACGGGGATCCGTTGCTGCCGATCGTATGGCTGGCCAATTTTCTGTCTACACAAGGGATAGGGCTGCAAGCAGGGCAGGTGATTATCACCGGGTCCTATGCAGGTGTTCTCGATGTGCCCGTCAATCAGCCACTGCATGTTCAGTTCGGTGAAGCAGGCTCATTGTCTGTCCATTTCTCAACGCTGGAGGAGTAACAAATGCGCTTAGTTCGTTTTGGTTTACCGGGGCAGGAACAGCCGGGAATTTTGGATTCGCAAGGGATCGTGCGAGACCTTTCGGGCATTGTCGACGACATCGATGCGTCGGCCCTGAGCCCGACAGTGCTGGAAAAACTGCGTGCTGTTGACGTTGAAAAGCTGCCGGTGGTGGCGCCTGGCACACGTCTTGGTCCATGCGTAGGCAGCGTACCGAACCTGATTTGCATCGGCCTGAACTACTCCGATCACGCGGCTGAAACGAATACACCTATCCCCAGTCAGCCGGTGGTCTTCAACAAACACACCGCTTCCATCAGCGGACCCAACGATCCGGTCATTTTACCAACGGGCGCTCAGAAGCTGGATTGGGAGGTTGAACTGGCCATCGTCATCGGTACGCCTGCCTGGCAGATCGATGAGTCGCAGGCATTGAATCACATTGCCGGTTATTGCCTGGCCAATGATGTTTCCGAGCGGGCTTATCAGCTTGAATACGAAGGTCAGTGGACCAAGGGGAAAAGCGGTTTTTCTTTCGCTCCTCTGGGACCTTGGCTGGTCACCCGTGACGAAATTGCCGACCCGCAGGCAATTGACCTTTGGCTCGATGTGAACGGCAACCGTCTCCAGACCGGCAATACCCGTACGATGATTTTCAGCGTTGCACATATCGTCGCGTACCTCAGTCGCTTCATGCCGCTAATGCCGGGTGACGTCATCATTACAGGTACGCCACCAGGTGTGGGGCTCGGGCAGAAGCCGCCGGTATTCCTCAAGGCGGGTGACACCATGCGTGTCGGTGGCCAAGGCCTGGGTGAACAATTTCAGACCGTGGTTCCGTACGTTGCTGAAATGGGGGCTGCATGGGTCGCCGGTCGCCATCCCAATGTTGACTGACTATCGCTAGAGGAAAACGCTATGAGCTTTGCTGGAACAGGTGTAGTCGCAATCTGGCACGATCTTTTGCCCGAAGCGCGGGACGAGTTCTATGAGTGGCATAACCGTGAGCACATGCCTGAGCGGGCTGGAATTCCGGGTTTTTTGCGGGGACGCCGATACATCGCTTTGGATGCAGGTCCGACCTATTTCAACCTCTATGAGGCTGATACTGTGCAGGTGTTGGGAGGGCAGGATTATTTATCGCGTCTCAACAGTCCGACGGCATGGACCCAGCAGTCGGTGCAGTCCTATCGCAACGTCGCGCGATCCATTTGCGAGGTCACTTACACCAGCGGTGTGGGGCAGGGCGCGTATTTGTTAACGGTCCGTTTCGATGTTGTCGAAGGGCAGCATAAATCGGTGTCAGACGCATTGCGCCAACGCGTGCTTCCTCCCCTTGCTGATAAACAGGGTATTACGGGCGTGCATTTGTGTGTGGCAGATGAGGTCGTGAGCAAGGTTGAAACCGCAGAGAAAAAAGCCCGCGCCGAAGGGACCCAAATACCGGCCTGGATCGTCATGATCGAAGGCTGTGCGCCCGACTACGTTCGTGTCGCCGGCGAGGCTTTTGTGGCGCAGCTGCAACGGCTGTTGGAGGGGCAATCGATGGGAGCGGAAACCACGCTTTATCAATTGGAATATACACGTTGCAAAACGCCGGGGAGTGCGGGTTGATCGCCGAGCGTTAGAGCACGTTTTAACTTTCAGTCATTGTTATTACGCAATTCCCCACGAGCGTGCCGATACAGGCATTGAGTTAGGCTCGCGTCTGCGCACGCTCGGGTTTTGTTTAAGGCGATATTAAACAATTATGAAGTTTCTCAATAACGGACTATTACAAGACAGATAAGGGATTCCCGCAGTTGCTCGGTAATTAGCTCTTCGTGTTGCCTGTGAATAAGTTGAATCGCGAGCTAAAAATCGCAACAAAAACAATAATAACTCATTGTGAGAAAACATCATGCGCTACCCTGTTATTTTCCGCAGCGTGCCTGCACATAAATCTCTGATCAGTCTGACTCTTGCGTTCTGCGCGGGTTCGTCAGCCGCTGTTCAAGCCGATCAAAATAGCGGCTTTGTCGATGGCGCTACGGCCACCTTCAACTTGCGCAACGCTTACATCAATCGCAACTTCATCAATCCTGCCTATCCCAACAGCGCCGCACCACAGAATAAAGCAGAGGAGTGGACACAGAGCTTCATCCTTGACGCTCGCTCTGGTTATACCGCTGGGCCGATAGGATTCGGTGTTGATGTATTGGGTCTTTATTCTCAAAAGCTTGATGGTGGCAAAGGCACCGGCGGTACCCAACTGTTGCCGATCCACGACGACGGCCGACCAGCCGATAATTTCGGCCGCCTCGGGGTGGCTCTGAAAACTAAACTGTTAAAAACCGAGTTGAAGGTGGGTGAATGGATGCCCGTGCTGCCGATTCTGCGCTCCGACGATGGCCGTTCTCTGCCGCAGACCTTTCGTGGCGGCCAGGTGACCTCCAACGAGATCGCCGGCCTGACCCTCTATGGCGGCCAGTTCCGTGGCAACAGTCCGCGCAACGACGCGAGCATGGAAGAAATGTTCATGAACGGCAAAGCCGCGTTCACCTCCGACCGCTTCAACTTCGGCGGCGGCGAATACAGCTTCAACGACAAGCGCACCCAGGTCGGCCTGTGGTACGCCGAATTGACCGATATCTACCAGCAACAATACGTCAATCTGACCCACAGCCAGCCCGTGGGCGACTGGACCCTGGGGGCCAATCTGGGTTTCTTCAACGGCAAGGAAGACGGCAGCGCCCGGGCTGGCGAGCTCGACAACAAGACCACCTTCGCCCTGCTCTCGGCCAAATACAGCGGCAACACCTTCTACGTGGGCCTGCAAAAACTCACCGGCGACAGCGCGTGGATGCGGGTCAACGGCACCAGTGGCGGAACTTTGGCCAACGATAGCTATAACGCCAGTTTTGATAACGCTCAGGAGCGCTCATGGCAGGTACGGCATGACTTTAACTTCGCTGTGCTCGGTGTCCCGGGACTGACATTAATGAACCGATATATCAGCGGTGATAATGTCCACACAGGTTCGATCACAGATGGCAAAGAATGGGGCCGAGAATCGGAATTGGCCTACGTCGTGCAGTCCGGCGCGCTGAAGAATCTTAGCTTTAGATGGCGAAACTCGAGTGTTCGCAGGGATTTCAGCACCAATGAGTTTGATGAAAACCGGATTTTTATTAATTATCCCATATCGTTATTGTGACGAATATTCTGCACGCTCACCACTTGGCAGTGTTGCTTCTGCGATCGCCTGAGCCAGCAATAACCTCATCAGGCGGTTGCAGATAAACCTAGAGTCAATTAGGCACTCAATGTAGCGTTGGTAGGTTTAGGGATACCGCCAGCAGATCTATCAAGTAATGCATTGCAGGGTGGCAGTGGCGGCGAGTCAATAAAAAGACTCGCATCGTCAGCTTCCCTCCGCGGCCTCGTCAAACTTCAACCGGGCCGTTTCAACCTCAGGCAATTTGTCGAGCGTCCATTTATGCAATTCGCGAAATGGCTGCTGCAGTGTTCGACCAAGTTGGGTGATCTCATACTGGACTGCCACGGGCGAGAACGAGATGACCTGGCGCGAGACGAGACCATTTCGTTCCAGTCGCCGCAGGCACTGTGTCAGGGCCTTCTGAGTGACGCCCTCCAGGCGACGCTTGATGGCGTTAAAACGATGCGGCCCGTCATCAAGTACCGCCAGAACCATCATCGACCACTTGTCTGCGATTTGGTCGAACAGCGCCCGGCTTGGGCACTCCGACGAAAAACATTGCGGCTTTAATTCCAGCATCGAAGTTTCCTCATGTATACCTAGGCGACTCTAGGTGCCTAATTGACATTTGGTTTACAAAATATACTTATATGGCTTCCAAAAGCAAATGGAGTCCATCCAATGTCAAACCCTGATACCAGCATTTTATTTCGTCCTTTTTCCATCCGGTCGCTTGAATTGAAGAACCGGATTGTCATGGCGCCAATGACGCGTCTGTTCTCACCTGAAGGCATCCCGGGTGAAGCGAGCACTGCCTACTACCGGCGGCGGGCAGAGGGACGTGTCGGGCTGATTTTGTCGGAAGGCACCGTGATTGATCGCCCAGCATCACGCAATGATTCCGGTATTCCTTTTTTTCACGGCGAAGCGGCGCTGGCTGGGTGGAAAAACGTGATCGATGCGGTCCACAACGCTGGCGGGCGCATGGCACCGCAGATCTGGCACACCGGTGCCACGCGTTACATCAACGACTGGGAGCCAGATGCGCCAGTGGAAAGCCCGTCGGGCCTTGATTCGCCAGGTGACCTGCGTGGCTTGGCGATGAGTGAAGAGGACATTGCCGACACGGTAGCAGCGTTCGCCAAGGCCGCAGCGGATGCCAAACGACTGGGCTTCGATACCGTTGAGATCCACGGAGCCCATGGTTATTTGATCGATCAGTTTTTCTGGTCTGGTACCAATCTGCGCACCGACCGCTACGGCGGCCCGACAATCAAGGAACGCTCGCGTTTTGCCAGTGAGATCGTGTCTGCTGTTCGTCATGCTGTTGGCCCTGAATTCCCGATCATCATGCGTGTCAGCCAGTGGAAGCAACAGGATTACGGAGTACGCGTCGCTGAAACGCCAGCTGTGATGGAAGACTGGCTGTTGCCATTAGTCGAGGCTGGTGTCGACGTCCTGCACTGCTCACAGCGCCGCTTCTGGGAACCTGAGTTCCCCGAGATTGACGGTGAGAACGGCCTGAACTGCGCGGGCTGGGCGAAGAAAGTCACTGGAGCCACAACCATTAGCGTCGGTTCGGTTGGGCTAGACAATGATGTCACTAATGCCTTCGCCGGCAAGGGATCAACCCCGGCGAGTTTGGAGCGGCTTATCGAGCGCATGGAGCGCGAAGAGTTTGATCTGATCGCAGTAGGGCGTGTTCTGCTGAGTGACAAGGATTGGGTCGCCAAAGTGGAAAAAGGCGATTACGCGGATCTGAAGGGCTTCAATCCGACATCTTTAGCCGAATTGGTTTGAGCCTTACAGCGGAGTGGAGAGTGTGATGCCACAAAGGTTTAGCCTCGGATTTTGCGAGGTCGAGATCGTAACCTGTTGTTGAATGCGCCATGACTGTTTTAATGACCAGACGTGTTAAGGCCACTCAACATCCGCGCAAATAGGATTGCGTTGCAGTGTGGCCCGGGCATTTACGCGCAGGCTACACCGCGTCTCTAATTAGATTCTTCATGGCGCGGGCGGGCACCGTGTCATGGCGTCCAAATTTGTGCGGCGCGGGCATCCACCGATTGGAGCAGCAAGGCTGGCGGCAAAAAATGCATCGGCGACTAGGCTAGCGGAGCAGGCAAATTCAGAGCGGGGGAGACGCATTGCTTAATTATTATTCATTTTAGGAATAAGCATAATGAAATATATTCCTTGATCGTATTAGTCATCATGCTACATTGCGGTTACCGGACCGCCGGATATGTTCAATCCTATTTTTATGGTACGACTATGTCCGGCGCCCGAATCTTACAAATCAGCCTTGAGGCTCTGTCGTATGACGGAGCCAATGCAGTGATTTCTCACTCAGGCAATATCCGCGTTAGTCCTTGTGCCTCCATTGCCACTCCATTCGTTACCGGCAAACCTCTCCCTTGTCAGGCCAACAGCGAAGCCTGCAGTGCAATCAGCGAAGGCTTGGCGTTTCTTCTCTACGCCATGTGAATAATCGCTGTTGGGCACTTCCATACCGTTAGTCTAGCCAATCATCTTCAGGTAATACCCGGTCCCATGGGGTTGCAGCTTGACGCGTGAGTGATTGGGCTTCTGTTCCGAGCAAGATCTATCGCGACTTACAACAAATGCCAAACTATTTGGATGAAGCTCATCGAGCTGAAATTGTTAAGCTGAGCACTACATTAACCAGCCAAACTGAATGGCCTACTTGGCTTTTATTGGTCGGATTCTATCTGGTCTGGGCCGTTATTGTTTTTTATGGGCAAGCATTTGGCGAAGTATTCACCATTGTTCTGCTTATTCCATTGGTCGTGCTCTGGCTGTCGATTCAGCATGAGC
Organism: Pseudomonas sp. GW821-FHT01E05; assembly: GCF_059422425.1. Taxonomy (NCBI): domain Bacteria; kingdom Pseudomonadati; phylum Pseudomonadota; class Gammaproteobacteria; order Pseudomonadales; family Pseudomonadaceae; genus Pseudomonas; species Pseudomonas sp. GW821-FHT01E05. Next base: position 305,537 of record NZ_JBWKWW010000007.1, on the reverse strand, counting down.
TTATCCACGGTCATCCAACCCGTTGGCCTGCCATAAACAGAGCCCTCGGGTTCCTGCCATTTGCCGTGTGGTACCCCTACGATATTTATAGAGACACGCATTTGGCGCATCACAACAACGCGGTGCTGACGGTGCCTGGGCAAGATCCAGAAAGTCGCTATGTCACAAGTGCCTTCTGGTTGCAGTCACCTCGTTATGTGAAAGCGTTGCTTTGGGTAAATAAGACCTTGGGTGGCCGCTTGCTTATGGGAGCGCCATTGGCGGTGACATCCCTTCTGGGTAGCGAGATCAGAGACTTATTTCTCGGGGAGCGAAGCGCTAGGCGAGTGTGGGCGGCTCACTCGCTAAGTGTTGTCGCGGTGCTGACCTTGGTTGAACAATACAGCGCCATCAGCTCCGTGCAGTACATATTTTTAGTTTCGCTGCCGGCCTTGTCCATTTCGATGATCCGGTCGTTTTACGAACATCGGCCGTCAACGCTGCCGGAGCACCGCACGGTTATCAATGAATCGTCAGGGCTTTTGAGCTGGCTCTTTCTGAACCTCAATCTTCACTTGGTTCATCACGATCTTCCCGGTTTACCTTGGTTTTACTTGCCCCGGGTGTATAGAGCCAGGCGTGAACAATGGATCGCTCGAAACAACGGCTATGTCATTCACGGCTACTTCCAATTATTGCATCGGCATCTGGTCAATCCCGTGGATTGTCCTCGCCATCCTGCCAGGCACTAAAAATACCAAAGCTAATCTGGGCGTCGGAAAAATGATACGTTTTGAAGCCATCAAGAAAACTCATAAGGGCAGCCCGCGAATGGCCGTGAGCGATTTAACGCTTCATGTTCGGGAGGGGGAGATCTGCGTATTTGTCGGGCCAAGCGGGTGTGGCAAAACGACCATCTTGCGAATGATCAATAGGCTGGACACCCAGGACAGTGGTCGCATCTGTGTCAATGGGGTCGCGACCGATGAGCTTGACGTCGTTACGCTACGCCGCGGCATTGGTTTCATGATGCAGAGCGCAGCCTTATTTCCTCACCAGACGGTTGCAGAAAATATTGGCGCAGTACCGCGGCTCTTGGGCTGGAGCAAACATAAAATCTGCCAGCGCGTGAGCGAGCTCATTTCCCTGGTTGGACTTCAGCCCGAATTTCTTGACCGGTATCCTAATCAGCTGTCAGGCGGGCAGCAAAGTCGTGTCGCTCTGGCGAGGGCATTGGCCTCGGACCCACCGGTTGTATTGATGGACGAACCCTTTGCCGCTCTTGATCCGGTGATACGCGAGCGACTCCAGGATGAACTGGTTGCGCTTCAGAGACGTTTGCATAAAACCATTATTTTGGTGACCCATGATATGGAGGAGGCCATCAAGGTCGGGGACCGGATTGCCATCTTCGAGGGCGAAGGAAAGCTTGTTCAGTTCGATACGCCTCACAATATCCTTGCCCATCCTGCCAGCGAGTTTGTGAAGAACTTTATCGGCAAAGATCCGCTGTTAAAAAGACTTTCGCTGATGAAGGTTTCTGATCTTCCAGCGGATGAAGTCAATTGCGAATTCAAACTTCTGCTGGATGATAAGTCCAACCCGTTGAAGTGGGTCAGTGAATCGGACGTGCCTGTTCCCGAGCTGACAACGGTGTCGAGTAACGACTCGTTGCATCACGCACTGGTTAAAATTCTAACGGCTCCTATCGGTGTGGTTGTTCGCGTGGACGAGGCGGGCGGTTACGAAGGTTGCCTCTCGATTGCCAGCCTTCACAGCGCACTTAATGAGCGCCGCTTCGGAAGTGCGCAATGATTGACTGGTCCTGGATCGTTGAAAACTGGCAGCAGATCGGCCAGTTGTTAGTTGATCATATTCAGCTGGTGACCTTGGGCCTGTGTATAGGGATGCTATTAGCGGGCGCAATGGTGCTCTTGACGTTGTGGCAGCCAGGATTGGCGCGCCCTATGATTTATGTCAGCGGCATACTCTTTACCATTCCGTCCCTGGCGCTGTTTATTTTGATAATGCCTTTTACCGGTTTATCCAAGACGACGGCGGTCATTGGTTTGAGCCTGTATTCCTTGCTTATTGTGTTGCGGAACACCTTGGCGGGGCTTGCGAGTAACCCTGCGGACGTATTGGAGGAAGCCCGTGCGCTCGGGTATACGCGCATGCAGAGATTCCTCGGGATTGAACTTCCACTGGCGCTGCCTGCGTTATTGGCGGGCTTACGAACAACCTCGGTTACTTTGGTGGGGCTGGTGACTGTTACTGCCTTGATTGGCCAAGGCGGATTAGGCCAGCTATTCATTACCGGGCTGGCTCAAAGTTTCACTACGCCTGTGGCGGTCAGCTTGGTCCTGACGGTGATGTTGGCGTTATGTTTTGATTTTCTGTTTTATTCAATTAATAAATGGCTGGTCCCTTGGGTGCGCTGATGAACATGATCGCAGGTGTCTACCTTTGGTTTTCTCTTCCTGACAATTGGTTGGGTGAAAACGGAATACTGACTCGGCTGGCAGAGCATATTTATTATGTGTCTTTGAGCCTGGCTATTGCTTGTGCAATAGCGTTGCCGCTCGGCGTACTTCTGGCTAACTACCGCAAAGGCGCGCAGGTGGCGATAGGGCTGTTCAATATTGGGCGAGCATTACCTTCTCTGGGTATTGTGATACTTGCAATCATGCTCATTGGCTATGAAACCAGCACGGTGATTATCGCATTGGTGACCATGAGCATCCCGCCGATATTAACCAATACCTATGTTGGAATCGATCAGGTGGATTCGTCTCTGAAGCAGGCTGCCAGATCAATGGGGATGCGCAGATGGCAGATGTTTATTCAGCTCGAGTTGCCGCTGGCTTTTCCGCTGATCTTTTCTGGATTCCGATCAGCCCTGGTGCAACTTATCGCAACAGCCACCATCGCTGCGTATGCAGGGTTCGGCGGGCTGGGCAGGTTTCTTATTGATGGACTGGGCCGAAATGATACGCCGCAAATTATTGGCGGCGCACTGATGGTGTCGGCACTTGCGATTATCAGCGAGTGGGTTTGTTCAATGATAGAAACACTCATGGTTCGAAAATGGCGAGCGGGGGATGTTGAACTGAGCGCTACATGACCAGAGGCATTTGAAAGTGCGTATTAACTTTGCAGAGGTGCAAATCCAAATGAAAAACAAACAACGTTCGAAGGCTCGCTCAGTGCACTCGTTTTCATTGTTGCTGGGGTTAGGCTTGCTGGTTGGCAGCACGTTTGCCAGTGCCCAGTCCATCACCATAGGAGGGGCCAATTTTTCCGAGCAGACGATTCTTGCAAACATCTATGCGTCAGCCTTGAAAAATGAAGGGATTGACGTCAAGACCCGACTCAATCTGGGGAACCGCCAGATCATCGCCAAGGCGCTGGAAAACGGGGATATAGACGTTGTGCCCGAATACATAGGATCACTGTTGAGTTTCTATGACGACAAGACCGCCCTGACCACCCAAAAGGAGATCCTCAGCGCTCTGCAACAGAAGTTGCCGGCGGACCTCCAGCTGCTTGAGCCTTCGTCCGCGGGCTCTATTACCGCTTGGGCTGTTACCAAGAAAACCGCAGAAAAGTACAACTTGCACACCTTGTCCGACCTGGCGCCCGTCTCGGGTGATTTCACGCTGGGCGGGCCTCCCGAAGTCGCCACTGCTGCATTGGGCCTGCCCGGGTTGAAGGCGGTCTACGGCATCAACTTCAAGAGCATCAAATCGCTGGACATGGGCGGGCCCTTGTCGCGGCTGGCGTTGAACTCAGGCGCTATCGACGTCGCCACGGTGGTCTCCACGCAAGGCATCCTGGCTAAGGAACCTTGGGTTGTCCTCGAGGACGACAAGCACCAACAGCCCCTGCAAAACATCACGCCACTGGGTCGCAAGGCGTTGCTAACCCCAGAAGTCACCCAGGTGCTCAACGAGGTCTCTGCAAAACTGACCGATGACGACCTCAAGCAACTCAATCGCCTTGTTGATATCGATCACAAGGATCCCGCAAAAGTCGCGGCGCAGTGGGTCGCCGAACATACCGTCAAGACGGCCCAGTGAAAATGAATGCGACGTTGGTAAGGTCGCGGAGGCGTTATGTCCAATAAAAGTATGATTTTGAATTTGTTCTTTTTTAACCCCCAAGGAGATCATCGTTTTTCCTGGCGCCACCCGCTGTCACCGACCCAGGAAATATTCACGCTCAAGTACTACGTAAAACTGGTGCAGGCGGCCGAGGCGGCGAAGTTCGATGCGGTTTTTGTCGCGGATCACGTCGCGGTCTGGGACTCCGTGGCCAGTGGGTTGAGGCACTATGCCAACGCCCGCCTTGAACCTATTACGCTCTTGTCCGCACTGGCTGCCGTGACTGATCACATTGGTCTGATGGGCACCGCTTCAACTTCCTATAACGAGCCGTTCAACCTCGCGCGATATTTCACTTCGTTGGACTATCTCAGCGCAGGGCGAGCCAGCTGGAATATCGTGACTTCCTGGCTGGAAGAAGAGGCTTCGAATTTCGGATTGTCAGGCGTGACGAAGCACGGCGATCGTTATCTGCGGGCCGAGGAATTCATCCATGTCGTCAAGCAGCTTTGGGACTCCTGGGAAGACGGTGCGCTTGAATTTGACAAGGGTACCGGCGACTTTGCCGATTCGTCGAAGATTCACCCGATCAATCACAAAGGCGCACATTTCAGCGTACGTGGGCCGCTTAACGTGCCGCGTCCACCTCAGGGACATCCGGTCCTTGCCCAGGCGGGGTCTTCTGAAGCGGGCAAGAACCTGGCCGCCGCCCATGCGGACGTGCACTTCTGTTTCATCAATACGGTCGAAGAAGGACTGGCGTATAGGGCCGATTTGAATCGCCGACTTGAGTTGAAGGGTAGGCATTCCAGTGATCTGAAAATCATCACCGGTGTGCTTCCGGTGGTTCTCGAGAATGAGACTGAGGAGGAGCGACGCCGGCAACTGGAGGACAGCCTCATCATCGATGCCGTGGCGATCGATCTGGTCTCCAGTTACACCCGTCTCGACTTGACAGGACTTTCGCCGGACAGCCCATTGCCAGCGTTGCCCGATGAATCTGAGTTCGATGGCATTCGAACTGAGCTGGCCCTGCTCAAGAAGTACGATACTTCCTTGTCTATCCGCGAAATAGGGCGCCGGTTGGTCAAGAGCTCCAGTACCTGGCTGCTGATCGGAACGGTGGAGCATATTGCCGATAAGCTTTCAGCGTTATACGAGTCGAATTCCGTCGATGGCTACAACCTCATGTTTCCGTTTTTGCCGACGGACTTCGAAGCCTTCACCCGCGGCGTGGTGCCTTTGCTGCAAGCCAAAGGTGTCTTCCGCAAGGAATATGAACCTGGGACGCTGAGGGACCGCTTGGGCTTGAAAAAGCCTGTTAATAGCTTCTTGCTGTGATCTGGGGCCAAGCGCTAATCACAATCACCCTGGCAGGAGCGAGGTACATGGATAGATCGCTTCTGCCAGGGTTGTACAGGCACAAGAAGCCTGGCTCCAATGCGTCCTGGAGATCTTGGGCGAGCGCCGTGAGCAAAAGCCGATCGTTGATCCAACGCCCCATTGGCTTTCTCCGGATCTCTTGTTATCCCAGACCTGTGGTTATCCATTCATCACGTCACTGCGGGGAAAGGTGAGACTGGTAGGGCGCCCGAGTTATGAGCTTACCCATAGCTCGGGTGGTGACCATTGCAGTTTGCTGCTTTGCAGAGCAGATTCGGCCGTGACTGATCTGGTGGGTTTCCAGGGCAGCCATCGGCTGATCAATGCCCGGGATTCCAACTCTGGAATGAATTTACTGCGCCACACGCTGGCCGGGATCAACGAGCGTGGTTTTCTCTCGAAACTAACCTTCACCGGATCGCACAGGGTGAGCATTCGAAGGCTCAAGTTCGTGGGGGCTGAGAATCGTCTCATTCGATCATATGCTGTCTGGCAAGCGACTCCTCTGTGAGTGCTCCAAAGCGTTCCATGAAAACGCTATGGCGAATTTGGAAGCTGGGGGATATCACAGGTCCGTGTTGCGTGAGTACATTTCAACGTGCGACTACGGAACGGGCCTGTGCCACTTGTGTATTGCTAAGGCGGCCGCTGAAGACGAAAGGTACGGTCCTAGTATTGAGACCAATTATGAAAGCTACCTCGATCAGGTGATGTTTGATCTGAAGGTAGATCAGAGAACCGCTCGCGCTGAGGTGATGCATGTACTGGGGTTAAGCCGGTGGCGGCGGGAGTCCGCATTGTACGGCTTGGTACGGGAGATTTTTCCTGATCATCAGGTTTTGCGTGAGGCTACTCCGGAGTGGCTTGGCAGGATGAGACTCGACATTTACCTACCAGAGCTGGGACTCGCTATTGAGCATCAAGGAGAGCAGCACTACCGGCCTCTAAAGGTCTTAGTTCGCCTGCTTCAACGAGGGCCGCTAAAGGGCACCTGTTTTCAGGTGCCTCTACGTTGCTGCTACAGCCAGCTTTTGATTTGGGTGCAAACGGCTTGAGTTGAAATACCGTAACGATCATGCAGTGTCGGCAAAGCTCCGGCGTCGAGGAACGCGTCAGGTAAAGCTATTTGTCTGAAGGTTGGAGTAACGCCGTTACGTAGCAAGACAGTCGCAACAGCCTCGCCCAATCCACCGATAATGGAGCTGTTTTCTGCAGTCACTACCAGACGACCAGGCTTCCTGGCTTCAGAAAGGATGGTTTGCTCATCCAGTGGTTTGATCGTCGGCACGTGCAACACGGCGACATCAACGCCGTCAGCCTGCAGTTCTTTGGCCGCTTCCAATGCGCGCATCGTCATCAAGCCGGTGGAGATGATCAGCACATCATTGCCGGTGCGCAGGGTCTTGGCCTTGCCGATCTCGAATTTGTAGCCGTATTCGTCCAGCACCAGGGGCACATTCCCGCGCAACAAGCGCATATAGACAGGCCCTTGGTGAGCCGCGATGGCGGGTACCGCCTGTTCGATTTCCAGCGCATCGCACGGATCGACGATCATTAGGTTGGGCATCGCACGGAAGATCGCCAGGTCGTCCGTGGCCTGATGGCTCGGGCCGTAGCCGGTGGTGAGACCAGGCAAACCACAGACGATTTTGACGTTGAGGTTTTCCTCGGCAATCGCCATGCAGATGAAGTCGTAGGCGCGACGGGAGGCGAAAACCGCGTAGGTGGTGGCGAAGGGAACGAAGCCCTCCCGAGCCATCCCCGCCGCCGCACTCATCAGCAGTTGCTCAGCCATGCCCATTTGATAGAAGCGATCTGGATGCGCCTTGGCGAAGATGTGCAGGTCGGTGTACTTGGACAAGTCGGCGGACATGCCGACGATATCCGGACGCTGATCCGCCAGCGCGGCTAACGCATGCCCGAAAGGTGCCGACTTGGTGGCTTGGCCTTCGGAGGCGATCGAGGCGATCATCGCCGAGGTGGTGAGGCGTTTTTTTGCCGGTTCGCCCTTCGAGGTCGGAGTGTTGGCCGCGTTACTCATTGTTTTTTTCCTTCTTCAAGGTTGTTCAGTGCCAGATCCCATTCGTGTTCTTCCACGCGGATGAAATGTGTCTTTTCGCGGGTTTCCAGAAACGGCACGCCCTTGCCCATGCGGGTATCGCAGATGATGACGCGTGGTTGGGTTCCAGGATGGCTGCGCGCGGCGTCGAATGCGGTGACCAATGCATCAAGATCATTGCCATCGACCCGCTGGGTGAACCAGCCAAACGCCTGCCAGCGATCGACGATCGGCTCGAACGACAGGATTTCACTTGAGTAACCATCGGCTTGCTGGTTGTTGACGTCGACAATCGCGATCAGGTTGTCGAGTTTCCAATGCGAAGCCGACATCACGGCTTCCCAGGTCGAGCCTTCATTCAGCTCGCCGTCCGACAACAGGTTGTAGACGAAGGAGGGCGACCCTTTGCGTTTGAGGCCCAGACAAGCACCTACCGCAATCCCTAAACCTTGGCCAAGGGAGCCCCCCGTGATCTCCATTCCCGGGGTGTAGGTGGCCATGCCCGACATTGGCAGGCGACTGTCATCCGATCCGTAGGTTTCCAGCTCATCTACCGGGATAATTTCGGCTTCGATCAAGGCCGCATACAGCGCAATCGCATAGTGACCAATTGAGAGATAGAAGCGATCACGCTCCTCCCATTCAGGATCTTCGGGGTGATAGTTCAGCGCATGGAAATACGAGACAGCCAGCAAGTCGGCGGCACCGAGGGCCTGGCCAACGTATCCTTGCCCTTGGACTTGACCCATTCGCAGTGCATGGCGGCGGATGTTATACGCGCGCTCCACCAATGTTTTGGATGAAGCGAGTGAAGGATTGGTAGTCATGATGAAACTCCGTTAACTCAACGATTAACCAAGGCGGCGGGGATGCGCAGTACCAATAGAGCACCGCCGACCAGAACGCCGGTGATCAGGTACATGCCAATAGCGCTGGAGCCTGTCAGCGTGGTGATCCAGCCAATCAGGTAAGGAGAGCAGAAGCCGGCGAGGTTGGCGAAGCTGTTGACCGCCGCGATGCCTGCGGCGGCTGAGATGCCACCAAGCAGCGTGGTGGGTAACATCCAAAACATCGACGTCGCGGATAAAATTCCGGAAGCGGCCAAGCAAAGACTCAGAATAGAGAGCATCACATTTCCGCCCATCAGAGCAGCCAGGCTCAGCCCGATAGCACCCGCGATCATCGGTACAATGAGGTGCCAGCGGCGCTCGCGATGTTTGTCGCCACTGCGTCCGGCATACAGCATGGCCACAATTGCGCAGAGGTAGGGCAGGCTGGTCAGCACGCCGATTTTCATCGGGTCGGACACCCCTGCGTTACGCACTAGGGTCGGCAGCCAAAAGGTAATTGCGTACTGTCCCATCACGACACAGAAGTAGATGGCGGCCAGTAACCAGAGACGACGGTCGCGGATGAATTCGCCCACAGAGGCATGGGTGACTTTTTTCTGGTCATCCTCGGCCAACTCACGGGTGATCAGCGCCTTTTCATCGTCGTTGAGCCAGCCGGCTTGATACACGCCATCCTTGAGATAGCTCAACACCAGCAGTCCAACCACGACTGTGGGTATAGCCTCCAACACGAACATCCATTGCCATCCGGCCCAGCCGTGCATACCAGCGAAGTGGGTCATGATCCAGCCGGAGAGAGGGCCACCCACCATGCCTGACAGCGGAATGGCGATAAACCACAACACGGTCATGCGCGCACGACGGTAGGACGGAAACCAGTAGGTCAGATACAACAACAGACCCGGCGCCAGCCCTGCTTCTGCAATGCCAAGCAGAAAGCGCAAGGCATAGAATTGCCATGCGGTTTCAACGAAGGCGAACAGGGCAGACACGATGCCCCAGGTGATCATGATGCGCGCGATCCAGACCCGCGCACCGACCTTGTGCAAGATGATGTTGCTGGGGACTTCGCAGAGGAAGTAGCCGATGAAGAACATGCCTGCGCCCAGCCCGTAGACCGTTTCGCTGAGCGCCAGATCGTTCATCATTTGCAACTTGGCAAAGCCTACATTGACTCGATCCAGATAGGCGCACAGGTAACACAGCATCAGAAAGGGCATCAGGCGCCACGCGGTTTTCCGGTAGGCGTTGGAGCGCACGGTCGAAACCGCTTCGAGCGACAGGGTTGTCATGATGGTCTGATCTCTTGTTTTTATTGACCGCCAGGCAATAGGGCCCGGCTGCGTCGTCGATCCAGATCCGCACGGGCCGCGAGGCCCGCCAGGTGTTGTCAGTGAATCAGCATGCCGCCGTTCACATCCAGGGTGATGCCGGTCAGGTAGGAGGATAGGTCGCTGGCCAGAAATAGCGCCGCATTGGCCACATCCTGCGCCTCGCCCAGGCGACCCAACGGGATGCCGTCGATGATCGCGTGGCGGCGTTCGTCCTGCATCAGGCCGCCGGTGATGTCGGTGTGGATCAGGCCGGGGGCGATGGAGTTGACGCGCACCTTGTCCGGCCCCAGTTCCCGCGCCATGGCCTTGGCCAGGCCCAGCACGCCGGCCTTGGCGGCGCTGTAATGAGGGCCACCGAAAATGCCGCCGCCGCGTTGAGCGGAGACCGACGACATGCACACGATGCTGCCGCTCGACTGCTGGCGCATCATCGGAATGACCGCCTGCGACATGAGCAGGGTGCCGCGCAGGCTGACGTCCAGCACCTTGTTGTAATCCGAAGGGCGGATGTCCAGGGTCTTGAGGGGTTGGGTGATACCGGCGTTGTTGACGAGAATGTCGATGCGACCGAAGTGCTCGATGATTTTGGCGACGGCCTGCTGGACTTGCGATTCGTCTGCGACGTTGGCGGCGAGGCCGAGATGACCTTCGCCCAGGGATGCGGCGGCATCCCGTGCGGCGGATTCGTCCAGATCGAGGATCACGACAAGTGCGCCTTGTTGCGCGAAGGTCGTTGCAGTAGCGCGGCCGATGCCACGTGCGGAAGCTGCACCGGTGATGATCGCGACTTTGCCTTGAAGAAGCATGGAAGAGTACCTCTGATTGTTTTTATTGGGTCGATCCACGAAGAACCGATGACTCAGCTTGTTCTCCACGCTGACCCTGAGCAATAACGCGAATGTCACTTGATGCTGAAAAAAATTCAGCACTCGCCAATGGGCTCTCCCGATGTTTGAATAGCTGCATGCCCGGCCCACGCCACTTGCAGCGGAATAACAATAATCATGAGTACACCTGGCGATGCACCTCCGATCCTGCCACCACTGAAAGCCATTCAGGCCTTTGAGCAGACAGCACGTTTCGGCAACGTCGCTCGCGCCGCCGAATTGCTCGATCTGACACCCTCAGCGGTCAGTCACCAGTTGGCCAAACTGGAGGCGATGATCGGACGCCAGCTGTTTCTCAGAACGGCCAGGGGCGTGACATTGACCCCGGTCGGTGAGCAATACCTCACCGAGGTTTCCGGCATCCTGCACAGTCTGGCGGTGGCGACCGAACGGGCCACCAGCGATGTCAGCCTGGATTGCCTGCGGTTGCACTCGTCGCCCAGTTTCGGCCTGTTGTGGTTGATGCCGCGCCTCGAACAGTTTCGCCAGAGTCATCCCGACATCCAGCTCAACCTTTCGTGCTCCTACGAATCGCTGCATTTCAGTCGCGACAAGATCGATGTGGACATCCGCCACGGCATGCCCAACTGGCCCAGCTACGAAGTGCGGACGATTCGCAATGAACAGATTGCAGTCATGGCTTCCCCGAAGCTGCTGGAAAAACACCCGATCCGGACCGCTGCGGATTTGCTGGACAGCCAGTTGATCCTGTCGGAGGCCACGCTGATCAAGTGGCCGCAGTTGTTTGCCCAACATGGTGTGTCACGCCCCGAGAAGCCCTACACCCTAAGCTTCGATCGTTCCTACATGACGCTGGAGGCTGCCAGCCACGGGCTCGGCTTTGCCCTCGAAAGCACCTTGCTGGCGCAGGACTATCTCGCACGCGGTGCGTTGGTAGAGGTAGCGCCGGAGCTGAGCGCTTCGATTACTGCACACCACTTGGTTTTCCCAAGGGCCCACGCACACTTCCCTCGGGTCAGACGATTCCTGGAATGGATGCAGAAAGAGTTGGGGCATGATTTTAGTTACTGAATGTCAGTTAGGTGCGAGGAGCTCCGATACCATGTTCATCAAGAGTCCATCGACGGCGAGGCCGCTTTTGCGGCGTTCGATATTTGGAGTGGTGTTCGATCGGGCGATGTCGTTTTTGAATCGCCACGATAAACGAGAGAACACAGCTGATCGACGTATCTCCGACCATCGCGGCAATCGTGTGGAAAATGATACTCACGGCCTGATAGCTGCTTCTCCGCGTGACTGTAGAAAGCACTCGGTAGCGCGACTCGGACTTATGTTCTTCTCGTTCTTGACATGCCCTCCGAACAAGTCCAAAAATGAGCCCATTCCCACTGAGGGGATATTATAAAACCTTTAGATTTCAATGGGTCGGACGCTAGATGAGAGTCTCGTTTCCCGCTCCAATTATTGCGCTGCAGAGTTCCACAGAATTCTGTAAGTGATTGAAATCAGGACCGTCGGGTCCTTTTTTCGTTCCGACGGGAATTGCTGAAGTCCAGCACCATCCAGTGCTTTTAAGTCCTAAATTGAGTCTCGAATGAGAGTCTTGAATTCGGACAAGCACTGTCGCCGTGATGAGGCGCGTGCTTTGGTTGCCCAGGGCATCAACCCTTATGAGCATCGTAAACAGCAGCGTCGCGCAGTTCGTAGCGCAGCGGAGCACACTTTTGAAGCAGTGTTTGATCAGTGGGTCGAGTTCCGCAGGCTGAGCCTCAAGGAAGGTCGCCAGAGCACGCTTCCGCAGATCTTGAGAATCTTCAAAAAAACCTCCTGCCAACGCACGGCCGGCTGTCCATCTACGACATTAATCGCCACGACCAGTTCGACTTGCTAAGCGGAATCGAACAACGCGAGGCGTTAACGACAGCGGAAAAATGTCGGACCTGGTTCAAGCAATTACTCCGATACGCCTTGGTGAAGGTTGAGGGGCTTGGCCAAAATTCCGCGTTGGACCTTGATGTGGTAGCGCTTCCCAAGCCCCCTGTCACACAATCTCTTTCTCCGTATGAACGAGTTGCCTGCGCCCGGGGTTTTCCCGAAACATTGCGCAACCTCAAAGAGGTATCGCCCACCGCCTACCTGACCTTACATTCGACAAATCACCTTCATCCATACGAGACGGAGATTGCACGGTGGTCCTCGCGCTATCCGACCAGGTCGCGTCGCCATCTACGCCGATCACCTTGATAGTCCGTTCAGCCAGCGCCCGCAACAGCCAGCCTTCGGCACAGCCCAAGTCAAGCGGCGGTGGTGGGGCCGACTTGCTCGCGAAAACTGCAATGCCCGCGATACAGATCCCGACCAGATATCAATCCAACTGATGTCGATAAGGCAAGTCCGGCCCGGTCTTGCCGCAGGTCAGGGCGGCGGCGCTGACGGCGAAGGTGAGCATCGCGTCGATCTGTTCGCGACTCAAGCGCTGCAAACCCTCCACTGAATCCAGCTGCTGTTCGGTCAGCCAGGCGATTAATGCCGCTTGGAAGGTGTCGCCGGCGCCCACGGTATCAGCCATCACCACCACGCAGGCCGGCGCCGACCAACTGCCATGGCGGCGGCTGAATACCGTTGCTCCCTGGCCGCCACGAGTGAGGAATACCAGCTGGCAGCGGTGTTCCAGCCAGCCATGGATCACGCTCTGCGGGTTACGCTCGGGGTAGAGCAGGTTCAGGTCCTCGTCGCTGACCTTGATCAGGTCGGCATGCTCGACCAGAGTGTTGATGCGTTCGCGCCACAGTTCGATATTCGGTTCTGGGTTGAGTCGCACGTTGGGGTCGAGGCTGATCAGGCGTTTGCCGCTTTCCCGGCGGACCAGGGCCAGCAGGGTGTCGGCAATCGGCTGCACCACCAGCGAGAACGAGCCGATATGCAACCCACGCACCTCAGCGCCTAATTCAGGTAAATGCCCCGGCAACAGCTGGCGATCGGCACAACCTTCGCCTCGGAAGCTGTAATGCGGCGAGCCGTCGGCACCGACGGCGACCATCGCCAGGGTGGTCGGTGCGTCGAAGTCCTGCAGGTAGTCCGGGCGCACGCCTTCCTCCTGCAGCACTTGCTGTAAACGCCGGCCGAGGTAGTCGCTGGACAGCCCGGCGAACAGCGCCACGTCGATGCCCAGACGGCGCAAGCCGACGGCGACGTTGAACGGCGAACCACCGGCAATCGCTTTGTAGTTCACTTTTGAAGCTTGAACGTTGACGTCGTTTTCACTGAAGAAATCGAACAGCGCTTCACCACATACCAGATACATAGTCATTCGCTCTTTAAAGGTTCGCTACAAGTTGTTAATAGCGTTCGTAGGCCTGTTAGCGTTGAAAAGCTAGCCAAGCAAAGCGCTTGGTTAACGGCGTGATTCTTTCTCAAAAGAGAGGAAGTGGGATCTTAATTTGTGATCGTGAAGTCAGCGATATTGCTGGCAGAAATCACAATGTCGGCATTCGGAAGGTCGTTGCGATGAACTTTTTCATAGGAAGTAGACTCATCGAAACCCAATGATCGCCATCGATCAAGCAGGCGCGCTTCCAGGGTTTTGCGGTCAGCCTGCAGCATTATGGTGGCGTCAAAACAGTCTCTTAAGGACGACCATGGGGCGAGGTCTAATAGAAGGTAGTTTCCTTCCACGATGAGATATTTCACGTCAGAGGAAATCAATTGTCCTGCAGCACGGGATATCTCCAGGATCCGATCGAATACCGGAACGGCAACCGCTGGTTCGTTGTTCGCACGAAGCCGTAGCAGCAGACTCCTGAAGCCACCCACATCGAATGTTTCAGGTGAGCCCTTACGATCTAAAAGGTTCAAGGATCCAAGAACCGCATCATCGTAATGAAAGCCATCTCCGGGAACAACAGCTGCGCTCCCCGGCATAACGCTATTAAGAGCCTCTACCAAGGCCTGAGAGACGGTGGACTTACCGGCACCAGGCGGCCCCGCTAGCGCAACGACAATTCGATTCCCAGACAGGGCCTTAACGTAGTTGAGTAGCTCTGTACTTACTATTGTGTTTGTTTTGGTAAACATGCCAAATCTCTCCTCAGCAGCCGTCGCTCAGGTTTCCCGTAGGTTCGCCCCTCTAGGGATTTTCATGCCGTTCGGCCGCTGCGAGCAACTCGCAGCAGCCATTCCCCGCATTAAAGAGGTGGGACCCCTATGTCATTTGACTCAATCGCTCAGTGGTCAATTGGTCAGTGGTCAGCTTGCCAGCCTTTGTACTCCATGACGTTGGCTCGTGTTACCAGTGAGGGTTGAAGCAGTACCGTTGTGCTTTCCAAAGATTTGCCATTCAACAGGTCATAACCCATCGTTACGGCCTGTTGTGCCTGGCCCCAAGGGGATTGCGAGGCGGATGCCTGGATCTGTGTATCGCTTTTTAGCGCAGTCTCTATATCGGGAGCTCCATCCACCGATGCGATAATGATGCCTTTGCGCTTGAGTTGTTTTGCTGCCAGGTCTGCACCTATGGCCTGGGGGTCATTGATCGCGAACACCGCGTCGACTTTTGCAAAGCGAGTCAAGTCGCCTTGCATCACGCTGTAGCCACCTTCGCGCGAGCCTTTGGCATCCTGATTATCAGACAGTACTTTGATATCGGGTGCCTGCGCGAATACACTCTTACAGCCATTGACTCGGTCCAAGACTGCTGAAGTTTGCGTACCATTCTGGATAATAACGTTACCCTTGCCACCCAGTTTCTCAGCGATGTACTGACATACAATCCTGCCGGCTTCGACGTTATCGGTCTGTACCGTGGCGTTGGCACCTTGCACCATGACATCTACGCCCACAACCACTATGCCTGCCTTCCTTGCTTTCGCAATCGCAGGCGCGATTGCGACAGGGTCGACGGCGTTGACAAGAATCAAGTCTACGCCCGAAGAAATGAAGTTATCGATTTGAGTGAACTGCTTATTCAAATCGTAATCTGCCGACACTGAGATAAATTTTGCGGCGGGATTGATATGCAGTGCCTCGGCTTTGGCGCCATCTACCATCGCTACAAAGTAAGGATTACCCAGCGAGCCAACAGTTATCCCGACGGATTTCAACTCTCGCGCTTGAGCGCTGCTAAATGCCAGTAGTGTACAAACAGCGGTAAATATTATTTTTTTCATGAGCACTGTCTCTTGTTATTGGAGTGTGGGGGGTATATATGATTCAGGTTCGTGCACCTGACTGCCGAAAGCGATCGAGGGCTACCGCTCCGATGATGACAACACCTTTGATAATGTATTGCCAGATATCCGAGACTCCCAGCAATATCAGGCCATTGGAAAGTGTAGCGATAATCAGGGCGCCAATTAGCGTACCGACGATAGTGCCGACGCCTCCTGTAAAGCGCGTGCCTCCCAGAATAACGGCGGCGATAGCGTCGAGTTCATAAGACTGTCCCATTTGCAGTCCATTAGCAGCCATCAGTCGAGCGGAAGTCATGATGGCCCCCACGCCCGCCAACAAACCGGACAGGGCATAAGTAAATAACAGGACTTTCCAGACTTTGATTCCCGACAACCGTGCGGCCTCAGGATTACCGCCCACTGCGTAAATCTGTACGCCTAACACCGTACGTCGAAGAATAACCCACGAAAGAGTAACCACGACTGCCGCGATTACAACCAGCCATGGCACCCCGAACAACGTATCGTTTCCAATGTAAGCAAAGGACAGGTCGGGATTGAAAACCGTTTTGTCTTCGCCGATGAGGCGTGCGATTCCACGCATCGCAGTCAAACCGCCTAGCGTGACTATAAATGCCGGTAGCTTTCCAAACGCGACCAATACACCATTGACGAGCCCTAGCAGCAGTCCGACTCCAAGCCCCGCAGCGATGGCCAGGGGAGCAAAACCCGGAACTTGCGATACCAATAGCGCCACTACTGCGGAAACAGCCAGAATCGAACCAACCGAAAGGTCGATTCCACCTGTCAAAATCACGAAAGTCAGACCTGACGCCAATACCACATTGATAGAGGCTTGCTGACTGATGATTGAGAAATTCTGGACCGAGAAAAAACTCTCGCTCATCAGGCCAAAGCCTACACAAAGGAGTAACAACACGGGTAGCATGCCCGCCACTCTCATCAGTTGGCGCATTTTATCCTGCGTGGAAACTCCGGCGATGCTTCGTGCATCAGGCGCGGTGAAGTCACTTGCTACTTTGCTTTGCAGTGGGGAAGTCATTGGACTAAGTCTCCGTTGGCTAGAGTCAACCTGTCGCTGCCTGTGGCAAACGCGATAATGGCTTCAGGTGTGATATCAAGACCGCTATGGCCACCGAGTTCGGTGACAAGTTTACCTTCACACATGACCAGTACACGGTCGGCAATTCCAACGATCTCTGGTAGTTCACTTGAAATTATCACTACGCAAACGCCGGATGCTGCTAATGCATTGATGATTTTATATATTTCTGATTTAGCCCCAATGTCGACACCCGATGTAGGCTCGTCGAGGAACAATACCCTGGGCTTCATCTCCAGCAAACGAGCCAGCAAAACTTTTTGCTGGTTGCCTCCAGACAGCGCTCCAACATTGATATCTGAGGACGCTTTGATATTGAGTGCCTGGATTGCTTGTTCGGTACGTCCAGTTCCGGCCGTTCGGTCCACAAACCCCGCAAGTCGAGCATCACTTCCCACAACACATACATTGATATTGTCGTGGACACTCATGTCGAGAAAAAGGCCCAGCGCTTTGCGGTCTTCTGTCAGATAGGCGATGCCTGCATTACCTGCATCGCGAGGAGAGCGTATGACTACAACTTCGCCGTCCATTTCAATCTTTCCGCCTGAGTGTGCATCGATACCTGCGATTAATCGGGCAAGTTCGGTTCTCCCTGAGCCCACCAGTCCTGCAATCCCGAGAATTTCGCCGGCATACAGATCGAAACTGCAATCTTGAATATTGAAGTCATCTGTAAGATTGCGAACACGTAGTATCGGTTGCTCGTAAGAGCACAAAGAACGCTCATGGGCGTAGAAGCCGGAAACATCGCGGCCAACCATCATCCGGACCAGGGTTTCAGCTGACAGCGTGACGCGATCCAGCGAACCAACGTAACGACCGTCCCGGAGCACCGAAACACAATCGGACAATGCGTATATCTCGGCCATTCGATGGCTGATATAGATGATCGCGACGCCATCATCACGTAGCTGCCGAATCAATGTAAAAAGACTTTCGGTCTCTTTTGTGGATAGCGGCGTTGTAGGCTCGTCCATCACCAGGATTCGCGTATCGGCATGAATTGCACGCGCGATTTCAACAAGTTGTTGGTCCGCAATCGACAAGGTGCCGACCAGTGCGTGCGGATCAAATGTGACGCCAAGTCGCTTTAGTACTACGAGCGCGCCTTCGGTCATTGCCTTGCGGTTTATAACTCCACATCGACGAATCTCTCTACCCAGGTAGATGTTCTCCACCACGCTCATATTTGCGCACAAGCTGAGCTCTTGATAGATGACGGATATGCCATGGCGCTTCGCATCGTTCACGCCATAGTTTCGAATATCACATCCGTCGATTCGTATAGTGCCACTGTCGGCGACATAGGCCCCCGATAGTATTTTCATCAGAGTGGATTTTCCGGCGCCGTTTTCGCCCATTAGCGCGTGGATTTGTCCAGGGAAAATACTGAGGTCAATATCATGCAGGACGCGCACCCCATTGAATGACTTCGAGATGGAATGCATTTCCAATAGGGCAGGAGGGGGGCTTTCAGATCCAGTGCTCAGCATAGCTGTTAACTCCTTATCTACCGATTTGAGAGGCAGTTGAAACCTCTCATCGGTGTTCTTGTTTGAGCAACATAGTCGAAAGGAAAGCGCTTGCGCAAGCGCTTTCCTTTTCGTTCGAGGAATTCTCCAAAAAGCACTTCAACGTCCATTCCCTAGGGAAGCCCCGATCAAAGAACACATGAAAAGGATGTTAGAAAAGCGCTTGCGCAAGCGCTTTCGTCTCGGCTATGCTTTTTTCAACAAGCGCTGCTGCGTCCATCAATTGGTTCGCAGGATGATCGCTACGATAATAAAAAGGAGTGCCCGGCTATGCTGCATAGCGGATTCCACCATCTCGATTCACAGACTTCAGATGCGCTGCGCATCTCGCTGGGTCTTTCACGAAATTGCGGGCTCGCCCCGGCATCAATTCCGAGAGCCATCGACGCATTTTCTCGCCGTGAGCTTTACAATAGGTAGCAACTGGACATGAGTTCAGCGCTATCCATCAAATCACGTGAGAAAGGAGTGATGCACAGTGGGCGCAAAGATGAGCGATGTCGCGAGAGCCGCGAACGTATCAATGTCTACGGTATCTCATGTTCTCAACGGTACTCGTAAAGTACATCCTGACACCGTCCGTAGTGTGAATCAGGCTGTAGAGTCCGTAGGCTATATTCGAAACTCACTCGCTCGGTCTCTGGCTCGCTCCTCTTCGGGTTCGGGTGCTATCGGCGTGGCGATTGCTACGCTTTCAAACTATTACTTCAGTGAAACAGTACGTGCCATCGAAGCGGCATGCGCGAAAAGCGGATTGATGATGATATTGGTCAATACGCAAAGAGATCCGGAACAGGAACTCAAAGCGGTTAAGGCACTGCATGAGCGACGTGTTGACGGGATTGTACTCGCTTCGGAATATGATCCAGAAAATCGAGTATTTAATTACTTAAAAGCCAACAAGATACCCACGGTTCTCATCGATCGACTTCTCTCGACGTCTTTTGATCAGGTGGGGGTAGAGAATAAGCACTCCTCTCAAGAGTTGATTGCACATTTGATTAAGCTGGGTCATCGGCGTATCGGGATGGTATCCGGACGATTGACCCAGTCTTCTTCTCATGAGCGAATTGACGGCTACCGTGCGGCTTTAGCTGACGCTGGAATTGAGTACGAAGATCAATTGGTTTGCTGTGGTGAATCGGCGATTGCGCCGGCAATGGAAGCCACTCGCCATTTGCTATCGCTAGAGCACCCGCCCACCGCAATAATGACTGCAAACAACTTGATGACCATTGGTGCAATGCAGGCCCTTCGTGAAGCGGGGCTTGAGGTGCCAAAGGATATCGCGTTGGTTGGCTTTGACGATTTCGACTGGGCGGATGCTTTTAGCCCAAGATTGACAGTTGTAGCGCAACCTCTCGAGGAACTCGGAGCCCAGGCTGTGAAGCTTTTATTGAAGCGTATCAAGCAACCTGAGGGTAGACGTCAGACTATTAGATTGAAACCCTCTTTAATTCAGCGAGATTCATGCGGCGCTCCCAAATGACTGTAATCAGGATTTCGTCCTGAGGATCTAGCGGTGCAGACGTGAATTACTTGACTCTTGTTCACGTCTCGCCGCATGGATAACTTTGAAACTAAACGACTAGCACCTGGTTTCCATTTGTCGTGCACGTATATGTATGTTTTCAGTGTTTTCTGCTTGAGTGCCCCGCGTTCGGTTTTGTTTTTCTTCAGGTAATTGGTTGTAACTGCAAAATGCAGAGCTTATTCCTGTGATGGCGCTTCTGCGTTCGCAGAATTACGAAATGCTTAAATTTGAATTGCAAGACAAGAGTCGATTTAGACGGCACAAGCCGTATTGGCGAAGAGGGGCTGGGCATGAATAACTACAACAAAACGAATGATGTAACTGCACTGCCGGCATGGCGCAATCTGCTCGACCATCGGGAGAGCATGAAAAATTTTAGTATGCGCGATGCCTTTCGAGATGACAGTAAACGCTTTCAAGAGTTTTCCTTGGCGGGCTGCGGGCTTTTTTTGGATTACTCCAAAAACCTGATCACTCACGAGACGCGTTCATTGCTTGTAAACCTTGCTCGCGAGGCAGGCGTAGAACAGGCAGCGCATGCCATGTTCAGTGGAGAGAAAATCAACTGCTCCGAGGGGCGTCCTGTGCTGCATACCGCGCTGCGGCGACCAGTGGGTGACGCTTTGATGGTCGATGGTCGCAACTTGATGCGCGATGTGCATGGAGCCCTGGCGCAAATGACTGACGTTGTGAGTCGTATCCATAACCATCTGTGGCGTGGTTACAACGACAAGGTCATCACCGATGTCGTAAACATTGGTATTGGTGGCTCATTTCTGGGCCCGGAGCTTGTCTCTGAGGCATTGGCGCCTTTTGCTCGGCATGGAGTGCGGTGCCATTATCTAGCTAACATCGACGGCAGTGAATTCCGAGAGGTTACAGCCGGACTGAACGTAGAAACAACGCTGTTCATCATCTCCAGCAAAACCTTCGGTACTCTTGAAACCTTGAAGAATGCACAAGCTTCTCGTAGCTGGTACTTGGCTAAGGGCGGGACGGAGGAGAAGCTATATCGCCATTTCATTGCTGTGACAAGTAATCGCCAAGCGGCGCTGGATTTCGGCATTCGTGAAGCAAACATTTTTCCTATGTGGGACTGGGTCGGTGGCCGTTACTCACTATGGTCTGCAATTGGCCTACCGATTGCTCTGGCCATTGGTATTGCTAACTTCAAGGAGCTGCTATCCGGCGCGTACGCGATGGATCAGCATTTCCTGAACGAACCATTGGAACAGAACCTTCCTGTTCTTTTAGCGGTACTCGGCGTTTGGTATCACAACTTTTGGGGTGCGCAAAGTTATGCTTTCTTGCCCTATGACCATTACCTGCGCAACTTCGTGAAGCATCTGCAGCAGATGGACATGGAGTCAAATGGCAAAAGTGTTCGTCATGACGGCACGTCAGTGTCCTGCAGCACGGGCCCAGTAATCTGGGGCGGCGTGGGGTGTAACGGACAGCACGCTTACCACCAGTTGCTGCATCAGGGAACTTCTCTGATTCCAGCTGACTTCATTGTGCCTGTGGTCAGCCACAATCCAGTGGCTGATCATCAGGAATGGCTGTACGCCAATTGCTTGTCTCAAAGCCAAGCGCTGATGTGGGGCAAAACCCGCAGTGAAGCTGAGGCAGAGCTAAAAGCCAAAGGCCTTTCATCCAGTGAGATTGAACGACTGGCGCCGCATAAAGTGATCCCCGGTAACCGGCCAAGCAATACAGTTGCTCTTGAGATCATCAATCCACATAGTCTTGGTGCGCTGATCGCCCTTTATGAGCACAAGGTCTTTGTCCAGGGCGTAATTTGGGGAGTCAACTCGTTTGATCAATGGGGCGTGGAACTGGGCAAGGAGCTAAGCAACAGCGTCCATAGCCTCCTGACTCGCTATGACGCGCAACCGGCTGATGATTCCTCGACGCAGGGTCTTATAGATTTCTTCCGAGGACGTCATCGGGGGTAGAGCCTCATAAGATTGGACGGGACTAATGCCTTATCGTTAGCTCGTCGTGGTCACTTTGCACTGCCTGGATTTTTCGCATGCTTTTGGTTCAGGTAATGCAGTGCCTTTTTTATTCGATTTAACTTGGTATTTCCCTGTCGGAAACCGGTGCGTGGAGTTAGTCGCGTATCCGAATCAAAAGCGTGCTGTTCGTGTTATCGGCCTTGTCCAATAAATATAACAAACAAAAGGTGTTATGAATGAACGTTAAAACTCTCAGCGCAGTTCTGGGTGCGTCCTTTGCTGTCGGCTTTTTGCCCGTTGATGCGTATGCAACAGACTTCAGTGGTTATTTCAGAACCGGAGTAGGAGATTCGACTCAAGGAGGGAAACAGTCGTGTTTTCAGCTACCGGGCGCGCAATCCAAGTACCGTCTGGGCAACGAATGTGAGCAATATCTGGAACTGGATTTGCGTCAGGATCTGCTTTCACTGGACGACGGCTCGGTGGTCAGCGTGGAAGGCATGGCACAGTTTTTCAACGAGTATGGCCATGAACCAAAATTTGACGGGGAGCACGGCTATACGCGGATGAGCCAGCTCTACGCTGAGTGGAGCAAGATGCCGGCATTGAATGGCGGTTCTTTCTGGGCGGGCCGTCGTTACTACAACCGAAACGACATCAATATTTCCGACTACTTCTACTGGAACCAAAGCTCAACGGGCTTTGGGTTCGATCAAGTCGCATTGGGAGATCTGAAATACAGTTACGTATTCTCACGCAAGGACAACGTCTTCCAAAAGGATTTTGTTACTCGTCATGATGTGACCGTCAGCGGATTCAACACAAATCCCGGTGGCGAGATTCAGCTGGGCGTCAGTTATCTGGACAAGCCGAGCCGCGAGAATGCTCATCAGGGCTGGTCGGTGGTTGCCCAGCACAAGCAGGTCGCGTTTCTCGGCGGAGTCAACAAGTTCGCTGTTCAATACGGCCGAGGGCCGGGCACCGCATTGGGCTACACCGGTGATACCACGTTGGATGAGAGCAACAAGAGCTGGCGGCTCGTGGAGTTTTTCGACTGGCAAATGACTCATGCTTTCAGTGGTCAAGTTGAATTGGTCTATCAAAAAGACACGCGGCCTGATGGTGATGATCAGAACTGGTTATCCATTGGTGTTCGGCCAATTTATGCGTTCACGGATCAGTTCAAGTTGATCACAGAAGTTGGGCGCGACCAGGTTGAAGCCGCAGACGGTACCCGAAAACTCACTAAGTACACCATCGCGCCTACCTGGTCACCGAAGGGCACGGGATTCTGGGACAGGCCGGAATTTCGTCTGTATTACACCTACGCAACCTGGAACAAGGCTGCGCAACGCGCCGCCAGCTTACAATCTCCGGGATCGGCGTTGTCTGATACCGGTGCGTTTGGTACAGATCTGCAAGGCTCCAACGTAGGGTTTCAGGTCGAGTATTGGTGGAAATAAATCCTGAAATGGCAGTGCTGACAATCAGCCCGGATCTGCTTCAACAACTGCGGATAGCGAGGGCAATCTAACGCTTCTTCTCAAACAGAAGGGAGTGGTGAACCGCGAGAGGAAGTGAGCGAGTCAGAGGGCGCTGAATGTTGTGGCGTTCAGCGCCATCGTCGATCGAACATTGTTGAAGCTTTATCAGGCGAGTCACTCAGAGCGAGAGACGACGTCACTATCCTTTTATCCGGTGATCGGGTTTTAATTGCGTCACTGTGTCGCTTTTCGCATCAACTCTTTGCGCAATTTTCCGGGGGACATGCCAAACATGTTCTGAATATGTCGAATGAAATGAGGTGCATCGGCGAGCCTGCATTCGAAAGCGATTTCCCCTATATGTCGATCCGAGCTGATAAGGAGCCATCGGCCAAACCTGAGTCGAACCTGACGGTAGAATTGGGCTGGAGTGTTACTGGTTTCGGCGACAAACAGCCGCTCAAGTTGCCGTTTACTGGTTCAATCTGTCGTCACTCGCTCTGCATTTTGCCGCAACTGGTCTAAGTAGTTCGCCCATTGTTGAGCCGCCTCCCGGCGTTGCACTAGCAGTTGCGCACGCGCATACACAGCCCCCAGCGCATCTGCACCAGTTCGCCAGGGCGGACTGGCAACATGACCAGCAGCCGCATCGCGGTGGCAACGCTGCCGTCGTTACAGTCATCCAGGCGTAGAAGAAATCTGCCCAGGTCGGCTGGCCTTTCAATCGCCGGATTGCTAGTCACGACGTGGCGAATCTTTAGCTCCTCGATGTTACTGAGCGCCACGTTGCGCTCCACCCAGCCTCGACCTTCGGCAAAACCCAGGATGGAACGTATGATGGTGCGTACGCGCCGAGCCATAGCCATGATGCGCTGGCGGCGCAGTTCCGTGATGATTGTGGTGATGTGTTCCAGCTTGATCTCGCTGACCGGTTTATTGCCGATGGCAGGCAAGATGTGGTTACTCAGCGCGCCACTAAACCCTGAGATGGACTTGGTGACCAGTTCGGCAGACTTAAATGTTAGCCACTGCTTGGCCACATACTCGAAGGTGCGCTCTTCGTTGAGCAGCTGTGCCTCGATCTTCGCGGTCTTGGCTTTGAGCGGAGCAATGTGGTTGGCCACGTCGCGGCGTGCGCCGCGGGCAATGTCGCGTGCCTCCTTCAGACCGATGTCGGGGTAGGCACCGATCGAGAAGCGGTTCTCCTTGCCATGCAGCCGATACTTCAAGCGCCAGAACTTGGAAGGTGGCTTTCCTGCCTTGCTCGACGCCCTTACCTCCAAGTAGAGGCCTGGGACATCGCCGTCGGCGTGCTTGCCGGGTTCGGTCAGCGAGCGGATGAAGGCATCGCTGAGTTTTCGTTTGAAAACAGGGGCATTATCTGGGGGCATCGGTGGGGGCATCGTTTTTTAAAAATCGAAATTTGCCCCCAATTATGCCCCCATGAGCTCTGGAATCCAGTGGAATTGGACGGACGACTTGGACTGAATTTCACTATAACCCCATGTTAATAAAAGGTTTTTTGGCATTTAGTGGAATTCTGTTACAGACTATCGGGGTCCCCAAAGAACATCTGAATCCGCGAGCGCAACCAGCGTTCGCCCGGATCGTTGTCCTGAGAGCCGCGCCAGGCCATGTGCAGTTCGAAACTGCGCACCGGCAGCGGCGGTTCTTCGGCGCGTACACCGCCAGCGGCGGTCAGGGCATCGGCTGTATAGTCCGGCACCATGGCGACGATGTCGGTGCCCGCCAGCAGCGTGCCCAGGCCGTTGAACTGTGGAACGGCGAGCACCACGTGGCGCTTGCGGCCGAGGGTCTCCAGCTCTTCATCGATAAATCCGCTCAGGTCACCGGCAAATGACACCAGTGCATGGGGGCGGGCGCAGAAGTCATCCAGGCTCAGGGCTCCGGGCATACTGTCCGCGCGCAGCAGTTTCGGCATGCTGCGGCGCAAGACCTTGCGTTTGGCATTGGCCGGCAAATCAGTGGTGTAACTGACGCCAATCGAAATCTCGCCGGACGCCAACAGCCCCGGCATTAATATGTAGTTGACCCGCCGCACCACCAACACGATGCCTGGCGCTTCAGCGCGCACGCGTTTGAGCAGCATCGGCAGCAAGGCGAATTCGACGTCATCCGACAGGCCAATACGGAACACTGCGTTGCTGGTCGCCGGGTCGAACTCGGAGGCGCGGCTCACCGCAGTGGAAATCGAATCCAGGGCCGGAGAGAGCAGGGCGAAGATTTCCACCGCCCGTGCTGAAGGTTCCATGCTGCGTCCGGTGCGCACGAACAGCGGGTCATCGAACAGCCCGCGCAGGCGTGATAACGCCGCACTGATGGCAGGTTGGCCGAGGAACAGTTTTTCCGCAGCCCGGGTCACGCTACGCTCATGCATCAATGTTTCGAACACAATCAACAGGTTCAGGTCGACACGACGCAGGTCATTACGATTCATCTGGGGTCCTGGCAGAGTCAGCAAACTTGACGGGAACAGTCATATGAGAACAATGACCAGCATGAATCTTACGGGGAAAGACTGGTACTCTGCACCGGATAATTCAGATTTCCCACGATGCTGGTTCGGTTTTCTACGGATTTTGACGTCGTTGCCGGAGCTGCGGAATCAATGACAGGCATGTCGACTATTAATAGCCACTGATGGTCTTGGTCAGAAAGCCCAGATAGAGTTCAGGGCATTAGAGGTTACTTTGACGAGGTTTGCGATGTCCCGCACGATCCGTTTTCACAAGTTTGGTCCAGCCGAGGTGCTCAAATGCGAAGAGCATGCGGCAGCGATGCCTGCACCGGGCGAAGTGCAGGTGCGTGTCGAGGCAATTGGCATCAGTTGGTACGACGTGCTCTGGCGTCAGAATCTGGCGTCGTCCCACGCTCGACTGCCTTCGGGCCTTGGCCATGAAATGGCCGGCGTGGTGACGGCTGTCGGCGAGGGTGTCGATGATCTGGCGGTGGGTGACAAGGTCGCCAGCTTCCCGGCGCAGAGCCCGAACGATTATCCGGTCTACGGTGAGCAGATCGTTCTGCCTCGTTCGGCGTTGACCCGTTACCCCGACGTACTGAGCCCGATTGAAGCCAGCGTGCATTACACGCCACTGCTGGTAGCCTACTTTGCCTACGTCGATCTGGCGCGGGTCAAACCGGGTCAATTTGCCCTGGTGACCGATGCCAGCCACTGTGCCGGGCCATCCTTTGTGCAGCTGGGTAAAGCGTTGGGGGTGCGGGTCATTGCCGCGACCAAGACGGCTGATGAACGTGATTATTTGCTGTCGCTCGGTGCCGAGAAGGTAATCGTTACCGAAGAACAGGATCTGCTGATGCAGATCAACAAGTACACCGACAGTCGTGGCGTCGACGTTGTGTTCGACGGCCTCGGCGGACCGCAGATGTCGTTGCTCGGTGATGTGCTGGCGCCTCGCGGCAGCCTGGTGTTGTATGGCCTGCAAGGCGGCAACCAGACACCGTTCCCGG
This sequence comes from Pseudomonas sp. GW821-FHT01E05, assembly GCF_059422425.1. Classification (NCBI taxonomy): domain Bacteria; kingdom Pseudomonadati; phylum Pseudomonadota; class Gammaproteobacteria; order Pseudomonadales; family Pseudomonadaceae; genus Pseudomonas; species Pseudomonas sp. GW821-FHT01E05. The sequence goes on along the minus strand of NZ_JBWKWW010000007.1, from coordinate 278,689 downwards.
CCTGCGCGGCGTTCCAGAAGAACATTCAGTTCTTTGTGCATTGCATCGGTAACTTCACCGGCAAACCGGAGCTGGGCATCATTCAGGACCAGGTGGCGTTGCAACGAGCATTGCGCGACATCAATCAACTGACTGCGGATCGTGTTTTGCTGCCACTCAAGACTCGGGTCTTCCCGTTCAATGAGTTTGTCCAGGCCCATCGTTACATGGACGAATGCCCATGCCGCGTGCGGGTTGCCCTTCAGGTCGAGCCGGCCTGATTGCCTTCGTCAGAGTCCGTTGCAGCGGGCTCTGACGTTTTGGCCAAAGCGAATGGCCCCGTACTCTCTAAAGCACGCTGAAACTTTTACTCTCCCGCCTGTTTGTTCTCACCTGTCCAGTCATTTTAATTGAGCATTCTCCGTTCTCGCGTGCCAGCTCAGGCCGATATCCGTAAGTAATTCGCTCCCTGCGCCGTTTAACTTGAATGATGCCACACATCCCGTGTTCTAAAGGCTTGGCAACTGAACTGGTTTTTTATACGAATCTGTATCTTCCAATCATTGTATAAGCCTTGATAATTGGATGATCACTTTCGTCTCAAGGAATGAGTCATGGTTGAAGTTAAAGGGTCGCTTTGTTTTTGTGTCGAAATTCCCCGCAAGCCCCCCGCTGCGCGTGGTTTTGTGCGTCACTTGCAAGAAGCATGGCGAGCTGAATTAGTTGCGATCAATAATGCCTGCGTGCATCTTCTTTGTTTTGTGTGCTCATTGTTTGTAGGAAGTCGTAGGAAGTTTCCCAACTTGCTTTCATTTGCCTTTTGACAGTCCTGATATTTCATCGCGATGTTAATGTTTGGTAACTGAAGGTGAAGCAGAGCTGGCAATGGCCTGCTTGACACCGATTATACATTTCAGGTGTGACGACGATGAGTGCAATTCACGATCAGGCAATGAGCTATGTTTATCAGCAAGTACTGCATCGCTTACTGGGCTATTTCTCCCGCGCAGAACGAACGGCATTGCAACTGTTCATCCAGCGTCTCGTCGTTTCTGCCGGCGGAATGGAGCGTATCGGTAAACACAAGGTGCTGATGGTCCATTCGGGTTCCTGGGACAGCAGCTACACCTTGGGTTTTCTGCGCGCCGCTCAGCTGAGTCTCGCCGGCAGAGCCCCGGCAACTTTCAACTTGCGGGTCGCTACCCTGCGCCATGCCTGGATGAGCCCGCAGACATTGGCCAATATCCACCGCAGCTACGGCGCGTTGTTCGTTTATGACGATCCACGGGTTGAGGCGTTGATGCTCGATGCGCGCAATGTCCTGCCTTTTAATCATCTGGCGCCAATCTCCGAAACAGGTCGTGAACTCAATTGCCGAAACCTGTTGATCAGTGGTCACCTTTCGCACGGCGAAGGGAGCTCGACGTTTGGCGATGACTATCATTTATCAATGGGTGATTTCTACGGGGTGATGGCTCGCTGGGACGGTGGTGTCGATACGTTGATCAATGGTGACTCTCCCTTCGAGCAAAGACAGTATCTGAGTTGTTTCATGAGTGCCGCGAAGAAAATCGGGTTATCGGCCGAGTGCACCAGTGCACCCGATTTCAATGATCTGTTGGGGGCGCTCGAGCCGTTTGGGCAGGACTATTATCGCGTGCTATGCGCAGACAATGACCAGCAATACGTGCAGCAGGCGGTGGCTTATGAGGCGCGTCGGCGGGTGTCATACATTTGCCTGCATGAATTGGTTGGTGGTAAGCAGAAGGAGCGTTGGCGGTTGCTCAGCGAGTTTCTCGGCTTTCAGTTCGATCTGTTCACCTCTCACGTCAGCGAAAGCGAATACGCCAGTCTGTTGCTGTTGGCTCATATGCGAGGCTTGCAGGCTCAGTTTGTGCGTGGCCTGAGTTATGCAGAGGGGGTTGCCGAATACTTGAGACTGGCTTCGCTCCAGATGCGTAATAAGGACCTGCCCGAAAGCCTGGTAGAGCAAGTGCTTTGCGCCTACGCCAGTGCGCAAAGGATTGAGGAGCGTCGCGCCCAGGCAAACGCCTATGCCCGACAAACGCTGGGCCTGAATGAGGTGCAACTGGTTTGTCTGCTGTTCGCGCCCTTTGTCAACGGCGGGGAAGGTCTTGAGAACTTCCTGCGTCGTTGTCATCCGGGCATGCTCGTGGCTATGCCTGAGGTACATAAAGCGCTGCAGATGCAGTGGGCGCCGGAGCAGGTCATGCAATGGATGGTCGATGTCAGCGGTTTGCCCGTCGGCTTGCTTGGCAAGCTCTACGGCATGTGTCAGGCAGACGTTGGTGAGCCTGATCAAGGCCAGGAAGGACTCCTCATCTCCGATAGTGGTGATGTGACGACCGAAGAGTCAGCGGGACGTTGAAGGGGGTTGAGTTGATAGGGTCAAATAATGTGTTTCCACGTTCGCACTTGCCGGACATCCAAAAGCGCCTGCAGATGCCTGGTACCGTCACGCAGGCCGTGTCATCTCTTGTGAAAGGCGTCGAAAAAACCGATTTCGCTTATCAGGCGGTGTACCGTTATCTGACCAGCCTGATCGGTGAGGTGGGCACCGATGTCCGCGTCAAATTGCCTTCGCTGCGACAGCTGGCGGACCGGCTGAATGTCTCCATCTCGACGATTCAATATGCCTATTCACTGCTGGAGAAGGAGGGGCGGGTCTATTCGATCGCCAAGTCTGGCTACTATGCACGGCCGGTATCTTTCAGCAGTTGCTTGAGCATTGGCAATGATTTGCTTGAAACGGTCTACGTCAGTGCCAGACGCCCGGACATGCTGGTGTTGAGCGGCGACGAGCCAGCGCTGTTGCTGTCTCTGGATAACCCTTTATTGCTGATGGAGCGAGAACTGCTGCGCCAGTATCCACGTCAGCTTCAGTCGCTGTCACAGCCATGTGGCGAGCTGGAGTTGCGCACCGCGCTGGCCGCCCGCTACACCTCGTCCCCGGTGCGTTGCTGGCATGCCGATGATGTCTATATCGGCGCGGACCTGCGCGGGGTGTTGGAGATCCTCATCGCAGTGATTGGGCTCAAGGGCGCTACGGTGCTGGTGGAATCACCCTGTGACTGGGGAATCTTGCGTTTGCTGCAGACGGCCGGTGTGCGGGTGATCGAGTTGCCACTGCAAGACACTGGCTGCCTGGACCTTGATTCGCTCACACATCTACTGAGGACCGAAGTGGTACGTCTAGTGATGGTGTCCTCCGGCATCAGTATGCCAATGGGCAGCCTGATGCCGGCGAGCGACAGGCGACATGTGGCGCAGGTGCTGGAGCAGTACGGTTGTTGGGTGCTGGAGAACGACATCTACGGTGAGCTGGCTTTTGAACAAACCGGATGGCGCTTTCGTGACCTGGTCAGCACTGACCGGTTGATTGTGTTTTCTACACTCGAGAAGATCATTGGTCCGGAAGCGCCCTACGGGTATTTGCTTTCACGCCAATTGAGTGTCGAACTGCATCGGCATTTTCTCTTGCGGTCTTTCCGTTTGTCGCCCATTCGCCAGAAAGCCATCGCCCGGTTATACAGCAATGGTCGCCTCGACCAGCATCTACAGGTGCTGCGCCGGATGCTGGAAGAGCGTATGTGGTACATGATGCAACGGCTGCAGGAGCGCCTGGCCGACTCACTTCAATTCATCGTGCCCGCCGGTGGCGCCACTGTCTGGGTGCGCTGTTTAAGGCCGGTGGATTTACGTCAAGTGTTCCAGCGCCTGCTCAAGCAGCGGATCGTCGTTGCCCCTGGCGAACTGTTCAGCATTCACGGGCTTCATTCCCAGAGCCTGAGATTGAGTCATACCTTCAACGGTCATCATGATCTGGATGCGGCGCTGGGTTATCTGGCGGATGCCTTGAGGCTTGAGTTGCTTGAGTGAGTGGCGCCAGCAAGCATTTCAAGGCGATAGATAACGTCGCAAAGCGCTCAAACTGCCAGTAAACTGCGCCTCTATCCCTGAACCATCCTTTCCAGAGGTTATGCATGACAATCAGTCCTTTTGCGGGCAAACCGGCACCGGCAGAACTGTTGGTCGATATCCCGCGACTGGTAACGGCCTATTACACCGGCCAACCTGATGCAGCAGTTGCTACTCAACGTGTGGCTTTTGGCACTTCGGGACACCGCGGCAGCTCCTTCGAGCTGAGCTTCAATGAATGGCATGTCCTGGCCATCAGCCAGGCCATCTGCCTGTATCGCGAGGCTCAGGGTGTTGATGGTCCGCTGTTTGTCGGCATCGACACCCATGCACTGTCGACTCCGGCCGGTGCCAGCGCGCTGGAAGTGCTCGCGGCGAACGGCGTCACCGTGATGATCGCCGAAGGCGACGAATACACCCCGACACCAGCGGTCTCCCACGCCATTCTTTGCTACAACCGTGGTCGCACCTCTGGACTGGCAGACGGCATCGTCATCACCCCATCACATAACCCGCCACAAAGCGGGGGCTACAAATACAACCCAACCAATGGCGGCCCGGCCGATACCCACATCACCAAGTGGATCGAAGCCAAGGCCAACGAACTGCTGGCCAACAAGCTCGCTGGCGTGAAGCGCATCAGCTACGAGCAGGCACTGAAGGCAAGCACCACCCATCGTCACGACTACCTCAACACCTACGTTGCCGATCTGATCAATGTGATCGACATGGACGCCATTCGTGGCGCCAGGCTGCGTCTGGGCGTCGACCCGTTGGGCGGAGCAGGGGTGCGCTACTGGTCAGCGATTGCCGAGCACTACCGTCTGGATCTGGATGTGGTCAACACCCAGGTCGATCCTACGTTCCGCTTCATGTCGGTGGACTGGGACGGTCAGATCCGCATGGACCCGTCTTCCAGCTACGCCATGCAAGGCTTGATTGGCCTTAAAGAGCGCTTCGACGTTGCGTTCGCCTGTGACCCGGACCATGACCGTCACGGTATCGTCACGCCATCCGGCGGCTTGCTGGCGCCGAACAACTATCTGGCGGTGTCCATCGATTATCTGTTCCAGAACCGTCCGCAATGGCGTGCCGATGCGGCCGTGGGCAAGACCGTGGTCAGCAGCGGCTTGATCGATCGGGTTGCCAGACGACTGGGGCGCCGTCTGTATGAAGTGCCGGTGGGTTTCAAATGGTTCGCTGACGGCTTGTTCGACGGCTCTCTGGGCTTCGGCGGTGAAGAAAGCGCCGGTGCCTCGTTCCTGCGCAAGGACGGCGGCGTCTGGAGCACCGACAAGGACGGCCTGATTCCAGCGCTGTTGGCGGCGGAAATGACTGCTCGTACCGGTCGCGACCCAAGCCAGATCTATCGGGCGCTGACCGATGAGCTGGGTGAGCCCTTCTCGGTGCGCGTCGATGCCAAGGCCAATCCCGAGCAGAAAGCCTTGCTCAGCAAACTGTCGCCGGAGCAGGTCAAGTCCACGCAGTTGGCCGGGGAGGCGATTCAAAGCATTCTCAGCCATGCACCGGGCAACGATCAGGCCATCGGTGGTTTGAAAGTCATGACCGAGAACGGCTGGTTCGCGGCACGCCCTTCGGGCACCGAAGACATCTACAAGATCTACGCTGAAAGCTTCATCGGTGATGAGCATCTCAAGCAACTGGTGGCAGAAGCTCAGACATTGGTGGATGGAGCAATTTCTGCGAAATGACTGATGGCCCTGTGGCGCTTGATCGTTCCCACGCTCCCGCGTGGTAACGCATCCCGGTGACGCTCTGCGTCACATGGACGCGGAGCGTCCAGGGCGGCATTCCCACGCAGAGCGTGGGAACGATCAAGCGCAGACAAAAAAAGGGGCGACCAAACGGTCGCCCCTTTTTTGCCTGGCATTTACAGCATCAAGCCAGATCCACCAGAACGATTTCACTGTCCTCGATCGCAGTAACTCGCAGCACTTGCTCATGCTCCACCGCAACTCCGTCTCGAGCTTGCGCACGCAAGCCATTGACTTCAATGACTCCGGTTGCCGGTACCAGATACGCCCGACGACCGCTGTCCAGGCGATACTCGGCACTTTCACCGGCTTTCAGGTTGGCCGCCACCAGGCGTGCATCGGCGCGTATGCGCAGGCTTTGATCGTCGCCGGCCTTGCCGCTGGCCAGGGTAACGAAACCTTCGCGCTGCCCTTTAGGAAACGGCTTGGCCCCCCAGGATGGTGCCGAGCCGGCTTCATTCGGGATGATCCAGATCTGGAAGATCTTGGTCGCGGTCGATTCCAGGTTGTACTCGCTGTGGGCGATCCCGGTACCGGCGCTCATCACCTGCACGTCACCGGCTTCGGTACGGCCCTTGTTGCCCAGGTTATCTTCGTGGCTGATTGCACCTTCACGAACGTAGGTGATGATTTCCATGTCACGGTGCGGGTGTTTCGGGAAGCCGGTGCCGGGCGCAATCACGTCATCGTTCCAGACCCGCAAGTTGCCCCAGTTCATGCGTTTAGGGTCATGGTACTCGGCGAACGAAAAGTGATGATGGGCATCCAGCCAGCCATGGTGAGCGCCGCCCAGGGAGGTGAAGGGTCTGAGTTCAAGCATGATCGTCTCCAGTAAAGGTTCGTCATGTGGCTGAACATTTGAGCCGCAGAACTAAACCGGTGGTTGATGGCGAGTATCATCCAACAAGCCAATATCGATAAAAAGCGGAAAAAATACTTCAAACCAATCTAATTAACAGATGGTTTTGGAGGAGGAATTCTCCCTCACAGCTTTCAGTTCATCGCTTAAGCCAATGACGCATAAGCATTTCACTAGAAGTCATCGGCAAATGAAGCGACCATAGCCCAACAGCCTCACACACTGGAGTCAGCGTGCCGCAACACACCCCCGATCTTCCTCCCGAGCTTGTACCACTGGCCGAAATGCCGCTGTTCAAGCGTCTGGCCGCCAGGTTCTTCGGCCATGGCCTCAATCGCTTGCGCGCCCAGCACCGTGCGTCCTGGCTGCATGGCCAGGCCGACGGCTTTCGTAGCGGGCACAGCGCCGGCGTGGATTACGGCTACAAAGAAGGCAAGCTGGAGGGCATCGAAGAAGGTCGGCAGGTTCTGCTGATTCGCGACACGCGCTGCACCGAACACCGCGCGCCAGGTGTCGATGAGAACCTGTTCGATGACTGGCGTTTGCCGCTCACCGCCGAGCTGAAGAAGCGCATCAAAGCCGATGTCACCCGGTTACTCCCGCCGCAGGCGCAGCCGAGTGCAGCGCAGTGGAAGATGATCTTCAGCGACACACCCTCGACCACGGTGATTGCCGGTGCGGGGGCGGGCAAGTCGACCTCGTTGGTGCTGCGCATTCTGTTGCTGACCCATTACCTGGGTTTTGAACTGGGTTCGTTGACGGTGGTGACGTTCACCCGTGAGTCGCGCAAAGACTTCATCAACAAGCTGACGGAGATGTTCGCCATTTGGGGGCTCTCGCTGAGCCTCAAGGATGCCCGAGACGTGGTGCGAACCTTCCACTCACGAATCTTGCCGATGGTCCGTAGCCTGCCGGGTTTCTCTCGGTTGCAGGCTTTCGAGAACCTCAATGCCCGCTCGCTGCCGGGTGATGAAGGCGCTGACAGTAATCCGTTCGATCTGCGGATCAACGACACCCAGCGCCAGCAACTGAATGCCTGTTATCACGCTTTGCATACCCGTGATGAGCGATTCCGCGAATTGATCAAACCGCTGTCCCGGCACGCCTTGCAGCTCAAGGAACTGGAGCGTGATCACCCGGACGTGCAAAAGCGCATCGCGGTGACCGAGCTTGCGGCCAAGCGTGATGAAGAGCTCTGCGACACGATCGAAGACCTGTGGTTTCGCGCCGGTGCCTGGCCGATCAAAGGCATCGAACCTGACCGGCAGAGGTTCGAGATCAATGGTTCATCATTTCATTGCCACGGCTATATTGCCGAGCTGGATGCCTGGGTCGTGCTGGGCTTCGACCCTCGTGAGAATGCACAGATCAGCCGGCCAGGCGCCAAGCTGTCGGTCCGCGCGGAATGGGCGGTAAAGCGCACCTTGTTTCAAGCTTTCTGTCGTAAGCCACTGATTTGGCTTGATAGTTATGATTCAGCGAAACGCGTTTTGTCGTCGCTGGCCGGGGATGCCAGCGCGGGACCAGGCTTTGATTACAAGGTCAAAGGCGAGCTCGGTTCCGCGCCGCTGCTGGATTGCTTTGTCGCTGCGGCCGGTTTTATCGAGAACCTGGGGCTGGATGTACCTGCCGCCGTGGGCCAGATGAGCTTTGCCAAAGACGATCCTGATCGCTTTTTTTTCGAGGCCCTGAGCCTCTTCTGGCGGGCGCTGGAGGATCACTTGCTTGATCAATCGCCGCCGGTCATGACTTATAACCGCATGTTCGCGTTGTTCAGCGAGCACTCACCGGAAAACTTCAAGCTGTTGAGCGACGAGCTGCTGCGGCCGCTGTCGCACCTGATGATCGATGAGTTCCAGGACGTTTCCCCGCAAATCGTCTCCTGGATCCGCGCCAGCCTGCGGGAGATCCGCAGCCGTGGCCCGGCCATGCATGTCGGCCGGGGCGCGCAGCGTTCGTCGCTGTTATGCGTCGGGGATGATTGGCAATCGATCTATGGCTGGCGTGGCAGCTCGCCGAAATACTTCATGGAATTCAACAAGGAGTTCCCGTCTCCAAGTACCACTCGGGTCATGCTCAGCGATAACTATCGCAGCCATCAGCACATCATCGACGCGGCAGAGCATATTGTCCGTGCGGCCCCCGCGATTGCCGGGAAAAAGGCCAAGGCCAGCGGTGACCCCAAAGAGTTGCTCCCGGTGAAGGTCATGGATAGAGATGACCTGGCGCTGGCCAAGCGCTTGGTCGAACACTATCGAAACGGCGATTCGGTCTTGATGTTGTTTCGAAAAAGTAGCGATAAGTTATTGATAGAAGAGCATATTCAGGCTGTAGTTAATGTCGATTCTAGATTGCCAATCGAGGATCGCCGACTGAAACAACTGACCTACCACAGCTCCAAAGGCCTGCAGGCTGATGCAGTGTTTCTGTTGGGCGATTGCCAGCATCTGACCAGTTCACCCTACAAGAACCAGGTGTATCGCATGGCCGGGCTGGCCAGGGATGGCGATGTCGAACCGTATGACAGTGCCCAGAAAGACGAAATCCTGCGCCTTGCGTATGTCGGTATTACCCGGGCGGTCAAGCACTGCTACTGGTATGTCGACAGTCAGGATGTGCAGGCGGCCAATGTTCCGAAGGCCTCCGACCGGATCGCCGGGGGCAAGGCGTTCTTCGATGATCAGCGGGGGATGAAGGTTCAGGAGTAGGAGCGAGCTTGCTCGCGATGGATCTGGGGGCGACGTGTTTATCCAGTAAACACGCGTCATCGTTAACGTCCATCGCGAGCAATCGAGCGTCGACCGGCTGCTCCTACAGCCGGGATTTCAATGGCTAACTAAAACCTCTTGAACTCATGGGTGGAATGAACGATTCAAGCTCGTCTTCTACCGCCTCGATTATTCTCTCCACATCGGTGGCGTTCATCACTGTTGCACAAGGGATACCGGCAATGGCGATCATGGTTTCGCCGCTGGCTCGGTCGAATAGCCGGGCAATCATGCTGTCGGGGGCATCCATGCTGGCCTCGAAGCCCATTGGATGAAAATGCCAGCGCATGAGCTGACAGGCATTAGGAAAGGTGACCTTGGAAAAGACCGTATTCATGTGTTGCCCACCTTGTTCGTTGAGCACTTCCTTAAGCTCGCGGTAGGAACGGAAGGGCCTTCACTGGCCCAACCTTTGAGCTTTTAAAAGTAGCATCACTCGCGACAGGCAGGAGGTTTTTTTCAGGCCGTTTGGCGATTGCTTTGAAAAGCTTTGATGCAGGTCAAATCCCGGTATGTCTAAGACAACGCGCCATTATCTCAAGCCATCAATTGGCCATTGAAGCGCAAGCTGAAGTTCGGCAAGCTCTGTTTTTCTGTCATCGAGTGTTTTATGCCTGCCAATGATGATGGCCCGCTGCAAACCCAGGCCACCGGCGAAACCGTGCTGCGTTATCACCTGTGCTGGAAACACCGTGACCTGGAGGGGGTCATGGCGCTCTATCACCCGGACGTCCAGTACAACGATTTCTTTCAGAACCGCATTCTCGGTCTGGCTGAGCTGCGTGAGTACGTGCGCAGCAGTATGCCCCGCGATCCGGATGAAGCGCTCGAACACTCCGACCGCATCCGTCTGGATGGTAATACCGCGTTCATTCAGTACCGGGTGACGTTGCGTGGCGGCCAGGGGCTGGTGTCGTTTCGCGCCAGCGAAGCCATCACGGTGCGTGACGGTCTGATCTGGCGGGTCAACGAGTATGCCTCGCTGGTGCATGAGCACCCGTCCAGCAAGTCCGCTACCAGCCTGCGCCCGGCGGTCAGTCGGCTGGGGCTTTCGCCGCGACAATTGAGTTTTATGGCGCAAGACCTGCAACAGTATTTCGAGCGTCAGCAACCGTATCTGGACCCGGAACTCGATCTTCAGCGGGTGGCGAAAGAGTGCGGTTACAGCCGCAATCAGATCTCCTATCTGCTCAACCAGGTGCTGGGGCAAAGCTTCTATCGCTACGTCAACCAGGCTCGCCTTCAGCACGTGTTGGCGGCGCTGGACAAAGCATCGCCACCGTTGCGGGTCGACGAGCTGGCGTTCGCCGCTGGTTTCAATTCCCTCTCGGCCTTCTATAGCTGTTTCCGCCAACACACCGGCCTGTCACCGAAGGCTTATGCCAAACACATTTCTTTGCGTGCACGCGCGCAAGACAGCCTCTGAACCCAGGCACTAGGATCGCAGCCATCTAGTTTTGGGTTGCGGAGTCTTGCATGCCGGCGTGGCGCACTATCAGTTTGTGGATGGATCAACTCGAGGAGCCCCTGGTTGCCCGGCCGTCGCTGGAGCAAGACCTGGACGTTGACGTGGCGATCATCGGCGCCGGCTACACGGGGCTTTGGACCGCTTACTACCTCAAGCGTCTGGCGCCCGGGTTGAACATCGCCATCGTTGAAGCGCAGACCGCTGGTTTCGGTGCGTCCGGACGTAATGGCGGCTGGCTGATGGGCAACCTGCTGGGGGAGGATCGCTTACTTGGCGATCTGCCAGCCGAGCAACGCCGGGCATCGTTCGACTTGCTGCACGGCATTCCTGATGAGGTGGAGATCGTCCTCGAACGCGAAGGCATTGACTGCGATTACCGCAAGGGCGGTGCGCTGTATTGCGCAGCTCGCTATCCCGAGCAACAAGCCAGCCTGCGCCACTACCTGGACACACTCTACAGCCAGGGCCTCAACGAAGCCGACTACCGCTGGCTCAGCCCTGAGCAACTGGCGCAACAGATCCGCGTCGCCAAACCTTATGGCGGTATCCATGCAGCGCATTGCGCGACCATTCAGCCGGCCAGACTGGTGCGTGGCCTGGCCCGGACTGTCGAGCGCCTGGGGGTAACAATCTTCGAGAACAGTCCGGTCACCGACTGGCAATCCGGCAGTTTGCGCACCGCCAAGGCGCAGGTTCGCAGCCGCTGGATCGTGCCCGCGGTGGAGGGCTATGCCGTGACGCTGGCACCGTTGGGGCGTTATCAACTGCCAGTGCAGAGTTTGCTGGTGGCCACCGAGCCACTGTCCGCCGCAACCTGGGACGAGATTGGCTTGAGCCAGGGCCAGGCCTTCAGTGAAAGCAGTCGGCAAGTCACCTACGGCCAGCGCACCGCCGACAATCGTCTGGTATTCGGCGCGCGCGGGGGTTATCAGTTCGCCGGGAAACTGCGCCACGACTTTGACCTGACAACCAACGAAGTCGAATTACGACGCTACCTGTTCGGCGAACTCTTCCCACAGCTCAAGAGCGTCAAGATTACCCACGCCTGGGGCGGCAACCTGGGCATGTCCCGGCGCTTCAAGCCGCACATGCTCTGCGATCGCAGCAACGGCATCGCCTTGTCAGGTGGTTACGGTGGCGAGGGCGTAGGCGCGAGCAATCTTGGTGGCCGGACCCTGGCCGACCTGATTCTCGAACGCGACACCACACTGGTGCATCAACCGTGGGTGATCCAGCAGGGCGGCCTCAGCGCGCTGAAAGCCTGGGAACCGGAACCCTGCCGCTGGCTCGGCTACAACGCGATCATTCGCAGTTTCGTCCATGAAGACCAGACCCTGGCCAATCCGCAGACCGCACCGTGGCGGCGCAAGTTTGCCAGTCGGGTGGCGGGGTTTATGGAAGGGTTCATGCAGTAACGGCTCGTCGATCATCCACCCGTAAGGACCACCATGAGCATCACACAGTTCAAACATACCGCCACCGCCATCCTGGACGAATCGAACCCGGTAGCCGTGCCATTGGGTACGCCCATCGCCGTTACCTCGGTGACGTGCGTCGAACGCAACGACGGCGTTGAAACCGGCATCTGGGAATGCACGCCCGGTCGCTGGCGGCGGCAGATCGTTGCCCAAGAGTTCTGTCACTTCATTCAGGGCCGCTGCACCTTCACCCCGGATGACGGTGAAACTTTACAAATAGAAGCGGGCGACGCACTGATGTTGCCGGCCAACAGCACCGGGATCTGGGATATCCAGGAAACCGTGCGCAAGACTTACGTTTTGATTTTTTGATCCGCTGATCAACCGAAAACCTGCCTGACAAAAACAGCCGTACATAATCAGGAATCGACTCATGATCCGTATGACCACCGCTTCGTTGAAGTTAGCTCCGTTGATGCTCCTCGCTTCACTCAGTCAGGCGGCCGAGACCGTCAAGATCTATAACTGGTCGGACTACATCGCGCCGGACACGATGAAAAACTTCCAGAAGGAAACCGGCATCGCTTTCACTTATGACGTCTACGACAGCAACGAAACCCTCGACGGCAAGCTGATGACCGGCAAATCCGGTTATGACGTGGTGTTCCCTTCGAACCATTTCATGGCCCGGCAGATTCAGGGCGGGGCGCTGAAGAAGCTCGACAAGAGCCAGCTACCGAACTGGAAAAACCTCAACCCGGTATTACTCAAGGCCCTGCAAACCAACGATCCGGGCAACGAGCACGGTTTTCCGTACCTGTGGGGCAGCACCGGGATTGGCTACAACATTGCCAAGGTCAAAGCGGTACTGGGCGATAATGCGCCGGTGGACTCCTGGGATTTGATCTTTAAACCCGAGAACATGAAAAAGCTCCAGAAGTGCGGCGTGGCGATTCTCGATAACGGTCCGGAATTGCTGCCGGCTGCGCTGAACTACCTCGGCCTGCCGCACCACAGCAAGAATCAGGCGGACTACAAAAAAGCGGAAGAACTGCTGATGAAAGTCCGGCCGTATGTGAGCTATTTCCACTCATCCAAATACACCAGTGACCTGGCCAACGGCGATATCTGCGTAGCCGTGGGCTTCTCCGGCGACATCCTGCAAGCCGAAAGCCGCGCCAGTGAAGCCAAAAACGGTGTGGAAATCGGCTATTCGATCCCAAAAGAAGGCGCAGCAATCTGGTTCGACATGGTCGCCATGCCCGCCGACGCCCCGGACGAGAAGGCCGGTTACGCCTTTATGAACGAGCTGCTGCGTCCGGACGTCATGGCCGACATCAGTAACTATGTGCACTACGCCAACGGCAACGAACAGGCCGACAGCCTGATCGATCCGGCGATCAAGAGCGACACCAAGGTCTACCCAAGCCCGGAAATGATGGGCAAGTTGTTCGCTCTGGAAGCCATGCCGCTGGACATCGACCGGATTCGCACTCGGTTGTGGAACAAGATCAGGACGGGGAGCTGACAGGTAATATCTGGTCGATTATCGAGCCAGCTAACAGACGTTCAACCCTGTAGGTTCTGGGCCTCCTTTCTAATGATGAGGAGGCAAAGGAATGCCTGTTGCGACAAATGCTGATCGTCTGTGCATTGGCCGTGTTTCTGAGGTGGGGCGAATTTATCTGCTGACCGTTGTTGTGCATCAGCGCCAACCGGTTTTTTCCGACTGGCGTTTGGGGCGGTTGGTTGTGGAGCAGTTTCGGCTTGCTCAAGAAGATGGGTGGACAGATTCATTGGCTTGGGTGGTGATGCCGGATCACTTTCACTGGTTGCTCCAACTCCAGGACAAAACGCTGGCCGAACTGATGTGCCGAGTCAAATCACGCAGCAGTTTGACGGTGAATCAAGCAATGGGACGGCGAGGGCGCTTATGGCAAAAGGGTTATTACGACCGCGCAGCGCGTCAGGATGATGATGTAAAAGACCTTGCTCGTTACGTTGTCCGCAACCCTCTGCGAGCAGGCCTGGTCAAGCGTGTCCACGATTATCCGCTGTGGGATGCCTGTTGGCTTTAATACCTGAGGTGACTGTTTTACGACCGCTGCGCGCTCGAACGCAGGCTTCGCCAGCTGCTACGTAAAGCTCATTTGCCGGGGATATGCACTCACGGCAAACGCGTCTTCCTGTAGCAGCTGGCGAAGCCTGCGTCCGGCCGCGCAGCGGTCGTAATTGGGTCAAGCGTGCTATTGAATGAACTGCACACTCCGTAGCAGTTGCCGCTAGGCTACGTCCGGCCGCGCAGCGGTCGTAATTGAGTCGAACGCGCTATTGAATGAACTGTATACACTCCGTAGCAGTTGCCGCCAGGCTACGTCCGGCCGCGAAGCGGTCGTAAAACCGGCAAACGCGGTCTCAGATGAACTTGCCGGAGCCTGTGAAATCGTGCCCCATGGCTTGATCGAACACGCCTCGTTTCACCTGTCTCGGGACGAGGTCTACCGCCATCTTCCAGACCATCAACGTAAATTCGGAAAGCTCTCGCAGAACTGCACCAGTGGCCGACTGATGCGCATGCTGGTGGAGCAGATTTGTGCCGGCGAACTGCACGGTTGCACGGCACAGCAGGAGGGCGAGGCGCTGCAGGAAGCGTTGATTGCGCTGCTCGGGCCAACCAGATGAACATTTTCGTTGAATGCCTGAGTCTGCCGAAGGCCTCAAGGATTTTCCAGATCATGCCCCAACGACTGAATAAACAACGAAAACAGTTCCGGTTGCGATGAGATATCCAGCTTGGCGTACAGATGCCGTCGGTGAACCTTGATGGTGTCCGGTGAGATTTTCAGCCGCTCGGCCATGGCTTTGGAGGAAAACCCGCGCAAGATCAGCCGGGCGATTTCCAGTTCGCGGTCCGACAGTACGCCGCAGCCGAATTGGCTCAGGGCATCGCGGATCTGACTGGCCATTTCATCCTGTGCCGGCGCCTGTGTGCGCTGGCTGCTCTGCTGCCAGTGCTGCTGCATCAGCGGCAGTACCCAGGCAGCGAGGGTGGTCAGTTGGCCCACTTCATCCGCGGTGAACACGCGCTGCATGCCCAACGACAGTGACAGCGTTCCGGCCCCGGGAAGCTGAAGAATGAACTGCACCTCGTCTTCGCGCACGTTCTCGTGAAAGTAGCTGTGGAAGTATTCGCTTTGCCGGAAGTGATCGGGTGCCACTTCCTCCAGCCGATACAGGCCGCTGGGGTAGCCTTCACGGCACGCCTGGAAAAACGGATCCAGCAGGTACAAACCATTGAGGTAGGTCAGCATCGACGCCGGTTTGCTCGAGGGTTCGGCGTCGTACTCTTCCAGCGCCTGGGGCAGGCCGTCTTGCGGATAGAAAATCGCCAGAGCGTTATCGAACGGCAGGCATTGGTGCAACAACAAAACAAGCTGCTTCCAAAAACGCTCGGTGCCGACCTGCGAGAGGGTGCGACCCAGTCCCGCGTGCATACCGACTTCCCTGAACAGACTGCTCATGTGTGTTGCTCCACATTCAAAAAATCAAAACCCGGCCGACGGTTTCAACCTTTTTGCGCCCAAGGTCAAGGGGAGTACTCCAATAGGGGAATTGGCCGCCGTTGTCGTGCTGCCTAGAGTAGCCCCACCCAGTGCGGCCCGGAACGCACCCCCGGTCCCTTTTTCGTTTCTGCCTCAGACTAAAAATAACCAGGAGGATAACGATATGAGCTCTCCCGCAGCACCAAACGGCACCCTGAAACCCACGTTGAGTGTCTTCGACGTCGTGGCGATTACCGTCTCGAGCGTGACACCGGCCAGTTCGGTGTTCGTGATCGCGCCGTTCGCGATTCATCAGGCTGGCACCGGAGTGTTTCTCGCGTTCGTCATGGCCGGTTTACTGGCCATGATGTTCGCCTACTGTTACGCCGAGCTGGGTAGGGCTCACAACAGTGCCGGTGGTGAATACGTGTACGCCAAGCGAGTGTTTGGCGGCATGGCCGGTTATGCGACCTTCCTGACGGTGTTGGCGATGTTGCTGTTCATTCCGCCGGTGCTGGCCACCGGCGCCGCGACCTATCTGAACAACGCGTTGGGGAGTCATTTCGATTCACAGACCGTCGCCCTGCTCATTGTGGTGTGCAGTTACCTGCTGGGCATTCTGAATATCAAACTCAACGCCTGGATCACCGGCACCTGTCTGCTGCTGGAAGTCGCGGCGATGCTGGTGATTGTGTTTATTGGCTTCGGTCATGCCTCGCAACCGGCAAGCATCCTGTTGCAACCGCAGATCGTCGAAAACGGCGCTTTGCAGTTGGCACCCTGGGCTCTGGTGATTGGCGCCATAGGTATCGGCTTGTTCTCCTATAACGGATTTGGCTCGGCGGTGGTGCTGGGCGAAGACATGAAATGCGGCGGGCGCGGCGTGCACAAAGCTGTGCTCTGGTCGCTGGGTTTGGTGGTGGTCATCGAACTGGTGCCCTTGACCGCGTTACTGATCGGCGCACCGTCCCTCAGCGAGATGATCAACAGCGCTGACCCGATCGGCTATCTGCTCACCAGTCATGGCAACGAAACCCTGTCCCGTGTGGTCAGCGCCGGGATTTTCCTGTCGGTGTTCAACGCCATCGTCGCGATCGTGATCCAGATCGGCCGGGTGGTATTCAGCAGCGGCCGCGACGCCCTGTGGACGCCCACCGTCAACCGGCTGTTCACCCGTATTCATCCGCGTTGGGATTCGCCGTGGCTGGCCACGCTGTTTCTGGCAATTCCATCGGCGCTGCTCAGTTTCAGCTCGAACCTGGCAGACATGACTTCTTTCAGCGTGCTGCTGATCATGCTGGTTTACCTGATCGTCGCCTTGAGTGCATTGATGAGTCGGGTGGTGCTGCGCGATCGGCAGCATCCTTACCGCATGCCGCTGTGGCCATTGCCCGCATTGCTGGCGGTGCTCGGCGCCGGTTATTTATTGTTCAATCTGTTCCTTGAGGCTTCGGCCAGGGACATCATGGTGATTATCGGGCTGCTGGCAGTGTCGGTAATTTTGTATGGCACCAACGGCCGGTTCAGCCCGGCGTTCCAGAAGTTGTAAGGAGTGGTTATGCGTGCACGTGAACTGGGCATCCGCCTGGGCCTGGGAACACCCGGTCAATTCAATTCCATCACTGATGTCTCTGGCGTACGGGTAGGGCACAGCACCCTAAAGACCGAGGTCAACGGCAAGCAGGTACGCACTGGCGTGACGTTGATCGAGCCGCGAGCAAGCCATGCGCGACTGCAACCGTGCTTCGCCGGCTGCCATGTGCTCAACGGTAACGGTGACGCCACGGGCCTTGAGTGGATTCGCGAAGCGGGGCTGCTGGCCACACCTCTGGCGATCACCAACACTCATAGCGTGGGCGTGGTTCGCGATGCCTTGATCGCCCGGGAGCACGACAGCCTGGCCGATCCGGCGGTGTATTGGTGCATGCCGGTGGTGATGGAAACCTACGACGGCGTGCTCAACGATATCTGGGGGCAGCATGTCGGCCCGCAACAGGTGCTCGAAGCCATGGCCAATGCCGGGACCGGCCCGGTTCAGGAAGGTGCGGTCGGTGGCGGCACCGGGATGATCTGCCATGAGTTCAAGGGCGGGATCGGTACCTCCTCGCGCAAACTGTCGGCGCAACAGGGCGGCTGGACCGTCGGCGCGCTGGTACAGGCCAACCATGGCAAGCGTGAAGAGTTGCGGGTCGATGGTTATCCAGTCGGTCGGCAATTGACGGATATCCCGTCGCCCTTCGATGAGAGGGGCACGCCGGGCATGGGGTCGATCGTGGTGATCCTGGCCACCGACGCGCCATTGTTGCCTCATCAGTGCCAACGCCTGGCGCAACGGGCATCGATCGGCATCGCCCGCACCGGCGGCGGTACCGAAGATTCCAGCGGCGATATTTTCCTGGCCTTCGCCACCGGCAACCATGACCTGCCGCCCGCGGACTATGGACGTAAAGACCTGCCAATGAGCACGTCCCTTGAGATGCTCAACAATGACCATATTTCGCCGTTGTTCAGCGCTGCCGCCGAGGCGGTGGAGGAGGCGATCATAAACGCGCTGCTGGCAGGCGAACACATGAGGACGGCCACTGGCACCTTGGTTCCTGCCCTCGACCCAGAGACATTACTACACGCATTAAACGCAACAGGATGGCGCACGCGCGAGTAGTTGATAAAGCCGCGATGTAGTGAATAAAAACGAACTTGCCTTTATTTAATATTTAAATAGTAGATTGTCGGACAATTGGTCGGGAGAGCGGAATCACCCAAAATATTTAGACCCTGCAGGCATTGTTTCCGGGAGTTTGCTGGAACCACACAATTCGATCTCAAAAAAAGTAGTGGACGTTTGTTTTCGAATTGTGTCAGTTTTCTTTCGCCTTCATTGGGCGAGTGATAGGACGATCTCGCCAGAGATTGTCGCTATCTGAAAAAAACTGTTCCATTGCAAACAAGGAAGTGTGTTTATGTCGAAAGTCAAAGAGAACGCTATCGTTGCAGCTGAACAACAATGGGCGCCACAGGCCACATCAAGTTCGGCGTTCAACCAGATCGATAGTTTCAGCCATCAGTATGACCGTGGCGACGACCTCACGGTCAATGGCAAACCCTCCTTCTCTGTAGATCAGGCCGCGACTCAGATCTTGCGTGATGGTGCTTCATGGCAAGATCTCAATGGCAGCGGCAAGATTGAACTTACCTACACGTTTCTGACTTCGCCAACATCCAATTTCAGCGGCCTGGGTGTCACTGGCTTCAGCCAGTTCAGCGCCTTGCAAAAGGCTCAGTCCGTGCTCGCCATGCAATCCTGGGCAGATGTGGCCAATGTCACCTTCACTGAGGCCGCCAAGGGCGGCGACGGTCACATGACCTTCGGCAACTACAGTGGCGGTCAGGAAGGGGCGGCAGCGTTTGCTTTCCTGCCGGGTACCGAGCCTGGCTATGACGGTCAGTCCTGGTACCTGACCGGCAGTGGCTACAACGTCAACAAAGCCCCGGGTGTGAACAACTACGGCCGTCAAACCCTGACTCACGAGATCGGTCATACCCTCGGCCTGTCTCACCCCGGCGACTACAATGCCGGCGAAGGCAATCCGACCTATAACGATGCGTCCTATGGGCAGGACTCTCGCGGCTACAGCCTCATGAGCTACTGGAGTGAAAGCAACACCAGCCAGAACTTCAGCAAAGGCGGTGTCGAGGCTTATTCATCCGGCCCGTTGATGGACGATATCGCTGCGGTGCAAAAGCTCTACGGCGCCAACATGAACACCCGTGCCGGTGACACCACCTACGGTTTCAACTCCAACGCCGGTCGCGACTTTCTCAGTGCGAGCTCGTCCTCGGACAAGCTGGTGTTCTCGGTGTGGGACGCGGGCGGCAAGGACACCTTTGACTTCTCCGGTTTTACCCAAAACCAGAAGATCAACCTCAATGAAGCCTCATTCTCCGACGTTGGCGGCCTGGTGGGTAACGTGTCCATTGCCAAAGGCGTGACCATCGAAAACGCCATTGGCGGTTCGGGCAACGACCTGCTGATTGGTAACAGCGCGGCCAACGTGCTCAAGGGCGGTGCTGGCAACGACATCATCTACGGTGCCGGCGGCGCGGATAAGCTCTGGGGGGGTGCCGGTTCCGACACTTTCGTGTTTGGCGCAAGCTCGGACTCCAGACCGGGCGCAGCCGACCAGATCATGGATTTTGTCGGCGGCCTGGACAAGATCGATCTGACCGGCATTAGCGCTGGAACGGGGCTGCACTTCGTCAACTCATTCACAGGTTCTGCCGGCGAAGCGGTGCTGAGCTATGCCTCGGGAATGAACCTGAGCACCCTGGCCGTGGACTTCTCCGGGCACGGTGTGGCTGACTTTCTGGTCACCACCGTCGGGCAAGCGGCAGTCACGGACATCGTGGCGTAGCAGCAAGGCGAAGTAAAAGCAGGGGCGGCGCGCATGCGCTGCTCCCTGTCCTTGCATCGACTCCTCGTGTAAGCGAGGCTAAAGCCCGGAATGAAACACCCTATGAACCAGACCGCCTTTACCAGGGCCGCAGCGTGGTTGATCGCGACGCTGATGATGTTTTTTGGAGATGCCAGCATGGCAAGAAGCCTGAGATTACCCGACCCTTCGGAACTGGCCGGGAAGTGGCAGATCCACCAGCAAGATGAGCCAACGAAAGTCTGCATGCTTGAGCTTGCACAAAACCAGACCCTGGCCGGAGAACTCGAATGTGTCGCCGGTTGGTTGGGTGAAACACCCAGCGGCTGGTTTCCGGAACCGGATGGAATATCGCTGACGGGTAAAGAAGGTTCGAGGATCATTCATTTAGGCCGACAGCGGGAAGGGCTCTATCACGCCACTTTGAAGTCAGGGACTGTACTTGTTCTGCACCGCCCTCAGTAATAAAACACAACGCTGCGCTTAATAGAGTAGGCGATGTTTATATGCGCGTATCGGTAGTTTAAAACAGGCAGCTAATAACTACCTCGAACCTTATTTCGTCTGGCAATAAGGTTCTTTCGCCTGCACGTTTCAATCCTCCAATAACGTCTCGACGCGTGTGCGGACAATACATTGAACCCTCGCCGAACTATCGCGCGGGTATTAGCTCAGGGAAGACTCATGAAGATGGCGAAGACCACTCCCGTTGCACCGCTGTTGCAGGCACTGGGCGATTATAAAAGTACCCTGATCAGCGTTGGTTGTTTCACCGCGCTGATCAACGTACTGATGTTAGTACCGTCGATTTATATGCTTCAGGTTTATGACCGGGTGCTCTCTTCGCAGAACGAAACCACCCTGGCCATGTTGACCTTGATGGTGGTCGGGTTTTTCGCGTTTATCGGTCTGCTGGAAATCATCCGCAGCTTCATCGTCATCCGGATCGGCAGCCAACTGGAGCGCCGCTTCAACCTGCGGGTCTACAGGGCCGCGTTCGAACGCAACCTGTTCAAGGGCGAGGGTAATGCCGGTCAGTCGCTGGGGGATCTCACGTACATTCGCCAGTTCGTCACGGGACCGGCGCTGTTCGCCTTCTTCGACGCACCGTGGTTTCCGGTCTATCTGTTCGTGATCTTTGTGTTCAATACCTGGCTCGGCGTGCTGGCCACGGCCGGTGCGTTGCTGCTGATCGCGCTGGCGTGTCTCAACGAAGCCATGACCAAAAAGCCGCTGGGTGAAGCCAGTGGCTATTCGCAAAAATCCAGCCAGTTGGCCACCAGTCATCTGCACAACGCCGAAACCATTCAGGCCATGGGCATGCTCGGGGTTTTGCGCAAACGCTGGTTTGAGGTGCATTCGCGCTTTCTCGGTTTGCAGAATCAGGCCAGCGATACCGGCGCGGTCATCAGCTCCCTCAGTAAAACCCTGCGCCTGTGCCTGCAATCACTGGTACTGGGGCTGGGCGCGTTGCTGGTGATCAAGGGCGACATGACTGCCGGGATGATGATTGCCGGCTCAATCCTGATGGGACGGGTCTTGAGCCCGATCGACCAATTGATCGCCGTGTGGAAGCAATGGAGCTCGGCGAAGCTGGCCTACCAGCGCCTGGACACCTTGCTGCAAGGGTTCCCGCCCAGCGACAGCGCCATGGCCTTGCCAGCGCCCAAAGGTCAGGTGGCCTTCGAACAGGTCAGCGCCGGACCGCCGGGCAAGCGGGCGGCGACCTTGCATCAGGTCAGCTTCGGTCTTGCTGCGGGGGAAGTGCTGGGGGTACTCGGTGCTTCCGGCTCGGGCAAGTCGACACTGGCGCGGGTGCTGGTGGGTGTCTGGCCGACCCTGGGAGGCACGGTGCGCCTGGACGGTGCTGATATTCATCGCTGGAATCGCGATGACCTCGGGCCCTACATCGGCTACTT
The DNA here is from genome assembly GCF_059422425.1 of Pseudomonas sp. GW821-FHT01E05. Taxonomy (NCBI): domain Bacteria; kingdom Pseudomonadati; phylum Pseudomonadota; class Gammaproteobacteria; order Pseudomonadales; family Pseudomonadaceae; genus Pseudomonas; species Pseudomonas sp. GW821-FHT01E05. The sequence continues at coordinate 256,592 of NZ_JBWKWW010000007.1, read as the reverse complement.
GCCTCAGGACATCGAATTGTTCAGCGGCAGCATTGCCGAAAACATCGCGCGCTTTCGCGACACCGACCCGCAGAAAGTCGTCGAGGCGGCCCGGCAGGCCGGTGTTCACGAACTGATTCTGCGCCTGCCGCAAGGCTACGACACGGTATTGGGGGAGGATGGCAGCGGCCTGTCCGGCGGCCAAAAGCAGCGTGTGGCCCTGGCCCGTGCCCTGTATGGCGGCCCAAGCCTGGTGGTGCTCGATGAGCCGAACTCGAACCTGGACACCGTCGGCGAAGCGGCCCTGGCGGCCGCCATTGCGCAGATGAAAGCCCAAGGGACCAGCGTGATTCTGGTGACTCACCGCTCTTCGGCGCTGGCCCAGGCCGACAAGTTGCTGGTGCTCAACGAAGGGCGCCTGCAAGCCTTCGGCCCAAGCCATGAAGTCCTCAAGGCATTGTCCGGCGCTCAGGAGCCGCAACGGGAAAAAGCCCCATCCCCCACACCGGCCGGGCTCAGCCTCAGTCGTCAGTATCAGGCTGCAAACAGGAACAGTGGCGCATGAGCAAGGACAGCGACATGACAATCGAACAAGGTTATGCGCCGGCGCACCCTGAACGCGACGCGCGCTTTTTTGCCCGTATGGGCTGGCTTCTGGCAATCCTTGGTGCCGGCAGTTTCTTTGCCTGGGCGAGCCTTGCGCCGCTCGATCAAGGGATTCCAGTGCAGGGCACTGTGGTGGTCTCGGGCAAGCGCAAAGCCGTGCAATCGCTGAGTGGCGGTGTCGTCAGCCGGATTCTGGTAAGTGAAGGGCAGGTGGTCAAGCAGGGGCAGCCGTTGTTTGTGCTGGATCAGACCCGGGTCGCCGCCGATGTTCAATCCCTGCAAGCGCAGTACCGGATGGCCTGGGCCAGCGTGGCGCGCTGGCAGAGTGAACGCGACAACCTCAAACAGGTCAGTTTTCCTGCCGGGTTGAGCAGCGATCCCGACCCGCGACTGGCGCTGGTGCTCGAAGGCCAGCGGCAACTGTTCAGCAGTCGACGCGAAGCCTTTGCCCGGGAGCAAGCCGGCATTCGCGCCAACATCGAAGGCGCTAGCGCACAACTGGCCGGGATGCGCCGCGCCCACACTGATCTGAGCGCGCAGGCCGAGTCCCTGCGTGAGCAACTGAACAACCTGCGTCCGCTGGCAGCCAACGGTTACATTCCGCGCAACCGCTTGATGGAATACGAACGACAGTTGTCGCAAGTGCAGCAGGACCAGGCGAAAAACACCGGTGAAAGCGGGCGTGTCGAGCAGGGCATTCTTGAGTCGCGCTTGAAGCTGCAGCAACACAGCGAGGAATACCAGAAAGAAGTCCGCAGCCAGCTGGCCGACGCACAATTGAAAAGTCTGACCCTGGAGCAGCAGCTCACCTCGGCCGGATTCGATCTGCAACACAGCGAGATCAATGCGCCGGCCGACGGCATTGCCGTGAGCCTGGGTGTACACACCGAAGGCGCGGTGGTGCGGCCCGGTGAAACATTGCTGGAAATCGTTCCGCAAGGCACCCGGCTGGAGGTGGAAGGGCACCTGCCGGTGAACCTGATCGACAAGGTCGGCGGCAACTTGCCGGTGGACATCCTGTTCACCGCGTTCAACCAGAGCCGTACGCCCCGTGTACCAGGCGAAGTCAGCCTGATTTCGGCCGACCAGATGGTCGATGAAAAAACCGGTGTGCCGTATTACGTGTTGCGCAGCAGCGTCAGTGATGTGGCCATGGAGAAGCTCAACGGGTTGGTAATCAAGCCCGGTATGCCGGCGGAAATGTTCGTGCGCACGGGCGAGCGTTCGCTCCTCAATTACTTGTTCAAACCTCTGCTCGATCGGGCAGGTTCCGCATTGACCGAGCAATAGGGATGTTCCGGCGTATGAATAAGCTTTCCATGCTCGGGGCAGCCGTTGCGCTCCTCGCGTGTACCAGTGTGCAAGCCATGGGGCCGTTCGAGGTCTACGAGCAGGCGCTGCGCAATGATCCAGTGTTTCTCGGCGCCATCAAGGAACGCGATGCGGGCCTTGAGAACCGTGCCATCGGCCGCGCCGGGCTGTTGCCCAAACTCGGTTACACCTACAACAAGGGGCGCAATAATTCCAGGGCGACCAACCTGGATGGCCGGCGCGGCACCACTCACGATGATCGCAACTACAACAGCTACGGCTCGGCCTTGACCCTGCAGCAACCTTTGATTGATTACGAGGCTTATGCTTCTTACCGCAAGGGGGTGGCACAGGCGTTGTATGCCGACGAAAATTTTCGCGGCAAAAGCCAGGAGCTGCTGGTCCGGGTGCTGACGTCCTATACCCAAGCGCTGTTCGCGCAGGATCAAATCGACATCGCGCAGGCCAGGAAAAAAGCTCTGGAGGAACAGTTCCAGCAGAACGAACAGCTGTTTCGCCAGGGCGAGGGCACCCGCACCGACATTCTCGAAGCGCAGTCGCGCTTTGAATTGGCGAGCGCCGAGGAAATCGAAGCGCGCGACGAGCAGGATGCGGCCTTGCGCGAACTGGGTGCTCTGATCGGTGTACCTGCGGTGGACATCGGCGATCTGGCCCCGCTGGGCGATTCTTTCGAGTCCTTCACTCTGCAGCCGGCCAACTTCGATGTCTGGCATGAACTGGCGGTCACCAACAACCCGATCCTCGCTTCCCGGCGTCAGGCGCTGGAAGCGGCCCGATTCGAGGTCGAGCGCAATCGCGCCGGGCACCTGCCCAAAGTAAGCGCCTATGCCTCTGTCCGGCAAAACGAATCGGAAAGCGGCAACACCTACAACCAGCGCTATGACACCAACACCATTGGCATCGAAATCAGCGTGCCGCTGTACGCCGGTGGCGGGGTGTCTGCGTCCACCCGCCAGGCAAGCCGCTCGATGGAGCAGGCCGAGTACGAACTGGATGCGAAAACCCGGGAGACCCTGATCGAACTGCGTCGCCAGTTCAGCGCCTGCCTGTCTGGAGTCAGCAAGTTGCAGGCGTATCAGAAAGCCCTGAGTTCAGCCGAAGCGCTGGTGATTTCGACCCGGCAAAGCATCCTCGGTGGCGAGCGGGTCAACCTCGACGCCTTGAATGCCCAGCAGCAGCTCTACACCACACGCCGGGATCTGGCCCGGGCTCGTTACGACTATCTGATGGCCTGGACCAAGTTGCATTACTACGCCGGCACCTTGCGCGAAGACGATCTGGCCAAGGTCGACGAAGCCTTCATGTCGCGGCCCCGAACCCGTTAAACGCTGCACCGCCCAGCTGAAGGCGCGAGGATTTTGGCAAGACAACTAAGGACGGTAGCGGTAATGGAATTTAAGCGTAGAGACGTCAATCTTTTTCAGGGGCGCAGGTTCCAGCCAGCAAAAATGCTGGGTGGCACGTTGATGGGTTGCCTGGCAGCAATCGGCGGCGCGCAGGCGGCACCTTATGTCGAAAGCGGCAAACAGGGTGATCCCGACAGCTGGCGCAGCAGTGAATTCAACGCTGAATGGGGGCTGGGCGCGATTCATGCGCAAGATGCCTATGCGGCCGGTTACACCGGTAAAGGCGTCAAGCTGGGTATTTTCGATCAGCCGGTCTATGCGCAGCATCCCGAGTTCGCCAGCCCGAACAAGTTGCTCACGCTGGTTACCAGTGGCATTCGGGAATACACCGACCCCTATATTCCGGTGAAAGCCGGGGATGCTTTCCGCTATGACGGCACACCGTCCGTGGGTTCCAACGGCAAATTGGGTTCTCATGGCACCCATGTCGGCGGGATTGCCGCGGGTGACCGTGATGGTGGGCCCATGCACGGCGTGGCCTTCAATGCCCGGATTATCAGTGCCGAGAACGGCGACCCGGGACCCGAGGACGGCATTATTCTCGGTAATGATGGTGCGGTTTATAAAGCCGGCTGGGACGGACTGATCGCCAGTGGCGCGCGGGTCATCAACAACAGCTGGGGCATTGGCATCACTGAGCGCTTTGATCAGGGAGGACGCGATCCGGCCTTCCCGCACTTCACGGTGCAGGATGCGCAGCTGCAGTTCGATCAGATCGGACCGCTGTTGCACACCAGATCGGGGGGCGCTTATCAGGGGGCCATCGATGCGGCCCGCAGCGGCATTGTCACCATATTCGCCGCGGGCAATGACTACAACCTCAATAACCCGGACGCAATTGCCGGCCTGGCGTATTTCGTCCCGCAAATTGCACCCAACTGGTTAACGGTTGCCAGTCTGCAGAAAAACCCGGACACCAACAGTCCGGATCTTTACAACATCAGTACCTTCTCATCTCGCTGTGGCTATACCGCCAGTTTCTGTGTGTCCGCGCCGGGTAGCCGGATCTACAGTGCCGTGATCGGTGGCACTACGCTGGATGATTTGACCGTCGGTTATGCCAATAAAAACGGCACCTCGATGGCCGCGCCCCATGTCGCCGGCAGTGCCGCGGTACTGATGGAGCGCTTCCCGTACATGACCGGTGCGCAAATCGCTACGGTGCTGAAGACCACCGCAACCGACATGGGCGCTCCGGGTATCGATGCGCTCTACGGCTGGGGAATGATCGACTTGCGCAAAGGGATCGATGGCCCCGGGATGTTTGTCACCCAAGCCGATATCCCGCAGGAATTCCGTATCGATGGGGCTTACGGCTCCGGGCAGTTCGTTGCCGATCTGCCGGGAATCGGCGCGATTGTGGATGCCGGCAAACCCACTGAGCGGGTGTGCACCGACGTACAGTGCGGCCTGGACGTGTGGCGCAACAACATTTCCGGCCACGGCGGTCTGACCAAGCAGGGGATCGGCACCCTGGTGCTGACCGGGGCCAACACCTATGCCGGCCCGACACTGGTGAATCAGGGACGGCTGGCGGTTAACGGTTCGCTCATATCCGACGTCACAGTCAACAACAGCGGCATCCTCGGCGGCTCGGGCCGTGTCGGATCGCTGACCGCGAAAAGCGGCGGGACCATCGCCCCCGGTAACTCGATCGGAACCTTGCAGGTAGCCGGTGATGTCACCTTCGAGCCGGGCTCGACCTATGCCGTGGAGCTTTCCGAAACCCGCAGCGACCGCATCGTTGCCGGCGGCACGGCGACTGTCAGCGGTGCCAGCGTGACCCTCGCGCTGGAAAACAGCCCGACGCTGCTGAGTCCCGCTCAAGCGAAAAGCCTGCTGGGCCGTCAGTACGACATTCTTGAGGCCGCGGGCGGTATCGCAGGGCGTTTTGCTGCCGTGGTACCGAACTATCTGTTTCTCGGTGCCAGCCTCGACTACGCGGCAACTGGCGTACAACTGGCTATCGAACGCAACGCAACCGCCTTCGCCAGCGTCGGGCAAACGCCGAACCAGCGTTCCGTAGCCGCCGCGGCCGAGCAATTGGGGGCTGGTAATCCAGTGTTCGAAAGCCTGCTGTTGTCGCCGACGGCCAGCAGCGCGCGGCAAGCCTTCCAGCAATTGTCCGGGGAAATCCATCCGGCGATCGGCACGCTGCTGATCCATGACAGCCGTTACCTGCGCGATGCGGTGGGCGAGCGCTTGCGTCAGGACGACCTCTACGACGCGGCAACCCCGACCGATGACCAGAGCAACGCCTGGGTCAAAGTGCTGGGCTCCTGGGGCAAGACCGACGGTGGCCATGACAACGCGAGCGACAACAGCTCCATCGGCGGTCTGTTGGCCGGCGTGGATGGCCTGCTCAGCGAAGACACTCGTCTGGGCTTCGTTACCGGTTACAGCGACAGTTCCCTGAGCATGGGCGACGGCACCCACTCCTCGGCATCGGTCGACAGCTACCACTTGGGGGTCTATGCCGGGCACGCGTTCGGCGCTGTGCGTCTGAGCCTCGGCGGCGCCTATGGCTGGCACCGAATCGACGTCAAACGCGATCTGCAATATGGCGATGTTTCCGGCCAGCAGAAAACCAAAGGTGACGCACAAAGTACCCAGCTGTTCACCGAAGCGGCGTATCGGCTGGAGCTGCCGGCGCTGACGCTGGAACCCTTCGCCAACCTCGCTTACGTGCATGTGAGCCGCGACAGCTTCACCGAGAAAGGTGACGCCGCCGCGCTCCAGGGCGCAGACGACAACCGCGATGCCGTGCTGTCGACCCTGGGCCTGCGGGCAAGTAAAGGTTTCGCACTCTCCGATAAGCAGCAACTGGACCTTTCCGGATCCCTCGGCTGGCAGCATCACCTGAGCAATACCGGCGCCGAAGATCACGTGGAATTTGCCAGCGGCGGCGCGCCGTTCACTGTGCAAAGCGTCTCCATGGACCGCAACGCGGCAGTGCTCGGGGCGCGTGCCGGGCTTTCCCTGGGGCGCGATACCCAGCTGAACCTGGATTACAACGGGCTGCTCGGTTCCCGGGAGAAAGACCATGGAGTCGGGCTCACGCTCGATTGGCAGTTCTGAATAGCGCAACCGCGCAACAGCAACAACCAAGAGGCAAGACCATGGGTGTTTTCGACTATAAGCAATTGGGCAGTGGCGCTTGCAAAGCGCTGTACGCCGATGCACTGGCGTTGGCGCTGTACGCCTACACGCCGACCGGTAAACCTCTGACGCCCTCGGGCTGGACGCCGATCGACGCCGGGCAATTGGGCCATCAAGGCAAGGTGGGTGTCCAGGGCACCTATTTTGGCGAGCAGGAAGGCTTCACCAGCGCCGAGGCCGAAGTCCTCGGCAAATATGACGCTGCCGGCAAACTGATCTCGATCGGCATTGCTTTTCGCGGCACCGGCGGCCTGGGCTTCAGCGACACCTTTGGCGACATGAAAAACAACCTGCTGGCCGCCGTCGGCCCGGCGGATTACGCGAAGCACTACGTCCAGAACGCCTTCGGCAGTTTGCTCAATGAGGTAGCGATATTCGCCAGCACTCATGGCCTGAGCGCCAGGCAGATCCTGGTCAGCGGCCACAGCCTGGGCGGTCTGGGGGTCAACAGCCTGGCCGAGATGAGCACGGACCATTGGGGAGGCTTCTTCAAAGACGCCAATTACGTGGCTTTCGCCTCGCCAACCCAGAGCGCCACCGGCAACAACGTGCTGAACATCGGTTACGAAAACGACCCGGTATTTCGGGTGCTGGACGGCACCACGTTCAGCGTAGGGTCCTTGGGTAAACACGATGCTCATCAAGGGTCGGCGACCAACAATATCGTCAACTTCAATGACCATTACGCGTCCACGCAGCTGTTGCCGTTCAGCATTCTCAACCCGCAGGACTGGTCGGCGCATGGCTCGCCGAGTTATTCCGACGGGTTGAACCGGGTCATCAGCTCGGGCTTCTACAACCTCACCGGCAAGGACTCGACCCTCATCGTTTCCACCCTGTCGGAATCGGCGCGTGGCAACACCTGGGTGGCGGATCTCAATCGCAGTGGCGAACCTCACAAGGGCAGCACCTTCATCATCGGCACCGACAGCAACGACCTGCTCAAGGGCGGTGTCGGCAATGATTTCCTCGAAGGTCGTGACGGCAATGACACCTTCCGTGATGACGGGGGGTACAACATCCTGCTGGGCGGCAAGGGCAGCAATACCTTCGAACTGCAGCAGCCGCTGAAAAACTTCGACATCGCCAACGATGGCGACGGCACGCTGTACCTGCGCGATGCCTACGGCGGTATCAGCCTGACCCGTGATATCGGCGCGCTGGTGAGCAAAGAACCTGGCTGGCTTTGGGGTGCACTCAACAATGTTGTGACCCACTACGTGACACAGGCCGGTCTGCGAAGCGGCACTGAGCTGAGTCTCTACAGCCATTCGCTCAATGGCGACGCCTACGGCAATTCACTGGCGGCCGGTTTCGATGGTGACTGGCTGTTCGGCAATGCGGGCGACGATCTGCTGAGCAGCGGCAAAAACCATGTGACCTTCGTCGGTGGCAGCGGCAATGACGTCATGCACTCAACCGGTGGTGGCAATAACACCTTTCTGTTCAGCGGGGCGTTCGGTTTCGACGCCATACATGGCTATCAGGGCAGCGACAAACTGGTGTTCATGGGTGTCGAAGGTGCAGGCCAAGGCTATGACTACACGCAACACCTCTCGCAGATCGGCAACGACACATTGCTGACGGTGGGTAACTACGGGGTGACGTTGGTGGGCGTCGGCCCGGACAACCTGTCGGGGGCAGGGATCGTATTTGCTTAAACCTCGATAAAACAACATTGCACTAATACCTCGCAACGTCGTGTTGAGCAATCTCTGACAATTCCAACAAAGAGAGGCAATACCATGGGTGTCTATGACTACAAAAACCTCGGTACAGAGGACTCCAAAGCGCTGTTTTCCGATGCGCTGGCGATCGCTCTTTACTCCTACCACAACCTGGATAACGGCTTTGCCGCCGGCTACCAGCACAATGGTTTCGGGCTAGGACTGCCGGCCACGCTGCTCTCTGGGTTGATCGGCGGCGCCGACTCCCAGGGTGTCATTCCAGGAATACCGTGGAACCCTGATTCGGAAAAAGCCGCATTGGACGCGGTACACAAAGCCGGCTGGACGCCGATCAGCGCCGGGCAACTGGGTTATGACGGCAAGGTCGACGCACGTGGAACCTTCTTCGGTGAAAAGGCCGGTTACACCAGTGCCCAGGTCGAAGTGCTCGGCAAGTACGACGCCGAGGGTCACCTGACCTCGATCGGCATTGCCTTTCGCGGCACCAGCGGCCCGCGGGAATCGCAGATCAGCGACTCCATCGGCGATGTGATCAATGACCTGCTGGCTGCCTTCGGGCCCAAGGATTATGCGAAAAACTACGCGGGCGAAGCCTTCGGTTCGCTGCTTGAAGACGTGGCTACTTTTGCCAGTGCCAACGGCCTCACCGGCAAAGATATCGTCGTCAGCGGCCATAGCCTGGGTGGCTTGGCGGTCAACAGCCTCGCCGACCTGAGCACCGATCACTTTTCGGGGTTCTACAAAGATGCCAACTACGTAGCCTTTGCCTCACCGACCCAAAGCAGCGGCAATAATGTGCTCAACGTGGGCTACGAAAACGATCCGGTGTTCCGCGTGCTGGACGGTTCGTCACTGAACCTGTCGTCGGCGGGCGTGCACGATACCCATCAGGATTCGGCAACCAACAACATTGTCAGCTTCAACGATCACTACGCCTCCACGGCCTGGAATATCCTGCCGTTTTCCATCACCAACATCCCGACCTGGATCTCCCATTTGCCAACCGGTTACGGCGACGGCATGACCCGGGTTCTTGAATCGAAATTCTACGATTTGACGAGCAAGGACTCGACCATCATCGTCGCCAACCTTTCGGACCCGGCGCGCAGCAACACCTGGGTCCAGGACCTGAACCGCAACGCCGAACCCCACAAGGGCAGCACCTTCATCATCGGCACCGACAGCAACGACCTGATCCAGGGAGGGCGCGGCAACGACTACCTGGAGGGTCGCGATGGCAACGACACCTTCAGGGATAGTGGCGGCTACAACATTCTGCTCGGTGGCAAGGGCAGCAACACCCTGGATTTGCAGCAGTCGGTGAAAAACTTCGATTTCGCCAACGACGGCGCCGGGACGCTGTATGTTCGTGATGCCAATGGCGGCATCAGCATCACCCGCGACATTGGCACGCTGACCAGCAAGGAGCCGGGATTTATGTGGGGCCTGCTCAAGGACGACGTGACCCACAGCGTCACCGACAAGGGCCTGCTCGCCGGCAATACCCTGACGCAGTACGCGTCGGCAGTGAAGGGCGATGCGGGCGACAATACCCTCAAGGCGCATGCCGGTGGTGACTGGTTGTTTGGCCTGGACGGCAACGACCACTTGATCGGCTCCACAGGCAACGACGTCTTTGTCGGCGGTGCCGGCAATGACCTTATGGAGTCGGGAGGGGGCAGCAATACCTTCCTGTTCAATGGTGATTTCGGCAACGACAAAATCCTGGGTTTCCAATCCACCGACAAACTGGTGTTCCAGGGTGTCGAAGGCGTGGGCCAAAGTTATGACTACCGGGAGCATGCCAGCGCAGTGGGTAGCGACACGGTACTGACCTTTGGTACCGATTCGGTGACTCTGGTAGGTGTTGGACTGGATCACTTGTCAGGCGCCGGCATCGTCATCGCCTAACCACAACAAAGTGCAGCGCGAACCCGACACCCCGTCTTCGCCGCTGCGCTGTCACGCATAGAACACCTGTAGGAGCACGGCTTGCCGGCGATGGCATCCTTGAGATCGCCATCGCCATCGCGAGCAATCGAGCGTCGATCGGCTGCTCCTACAAAAAAACTATATATTTCAATTAGTTAATTTTAGTTCTATAAGCGCTGCCGATAGGCTCGGGCCGCGTCAGGACGATCTTTTCGGGGCACCCGCAGGTTTCAGGATTCAGTCTTCGTGGCGAACGGTGACGACATCATCCGCCTTGATCTTCACCCGCTTACCCGAGATGTCTTCGAACTCGTAAAAGCCATCCCTGGTTTTCGGCGTCTCTTTGGTCAAGTACTGGGTGCCATTGTGCAGGGTCACGACCGTCGGCGAGGCGCAACCGCCCAATGCCAGAAGTGCCGCTACTGCCAGCGGCAGACCCAGGATTCTAACGTTCATGCATAAACCTCTCGTTCAAAAGGCACTTGATCACCTCCACTCAAGCGAGTCATGAAGGCAGTGCTGTCCGCGTTGGTGTGACTAACTGAAAGAAAGTTCGTACCGGCAAGAAAAAAGTCCGACGCCCGGCCGCTTATCCAATACCGTTTGCAAGCGCCGGGGCTGAGCTGGTATCTGTATGCATAACCAGTATCCCATTCATGTGGCGCGCTTGATCCGTGACTTCCAACCCGCTCGACAATCCGTTCTATTACCTGAACAACTTCGTGCAAGTTCTCGCCTGGCTTGAGCAACGTTATGCCGACGTGCTGAGCGCTGAAGAGCAGCAGTTCATTCTCGACTTCGGTCATCTACCCCAAGCGTCCCAGGCGTTGCTCGTCAGAATGGTGATGCGCAAAGGCGTGCGCTTTCGAGCGGGCAAACTGCATTACCAGGAAATCGGTGAGATTGAGCCGGCGGTTGCACCGTTGCGGCGTCTGGGTTGGGTCGATGAGCACGCGTCGCTGACGATCGAAGAACTGTTCGATGTCTTGCAGAAACCGGAAATTCTCCAGTGCTTCAAAGCCGCGATCGATCAACCCAAGGCAAAAAAAACCGATTGGCTTGCGTCTTTGAGCGAGCAGTTCAGCGAAGCGCACACATTCAGCCAATGGTGTCCGACCCTGGACGATCAACTCCTCACCTTGACCATCATGGGCCTTTGCGATCGGCTGCGGCTGATGTTCTTCGGCAACCTGTATCAGGACTGGTCGGAATTCGTATTGGCGGACCTGGGCGTCTTCACCTACGAAAAAGTCGAATTTTGCTCCGAATCCCGTGGTTTGCGCAGTCGTAAAGACGTGGATGATTTTCTGTACCTGCACGATTGTCAGGGGCGTTTCGAAGCCGGTGAGCCATTGAACGAGGTACTTGAGCACATCAATGCCCTGGACACAGCCAACCCCTGGCTTGAAAGGCGCCGCGCCAGGCTGCTGTTCCAGATAGGCCAGCACTGCGAGCGAATCGCCGATCTGCCGGCAGCCCTGACAATCTATCGCGCCTGCGCTTATCCCGGCGCGCGGCTGCGCTTGATCCGTGTGCTAGAGCGCAGCGGTGACTACTCACTGGCAATGACACTCGCCAGCCAGGCCGGGCAATGTCCGGAAAATGCCGCAGAACAACAGCAACTGCTGCGAGTCCTGCCAAGGCTGCGACGCAAGCTCGGTGGCCCGCCCATGCCTCGGGCGGTCGCTCGGGATACATTGCGGCTCGATCTTCGCTTGCCGAGAACCGATCCGGCGTTATCGGTCGAACTCCATGTTCAGGCGCATCTCGCCGAGGAGTTGGCGCCGGTGCACTATGTCGAGAACAGCCTGATCAACTCCTTGTTCGGGCTGCTCTGTTGGCCGGCGATATTCGCGCCGTTGCCGGGGGCGTTTTTTCACCCGTTTCAACGCGGGCCGGTCGACCTGCTCAACGAGGACTTTCATTCACGGCGCGCCGAGCTGTTTCAGGCCTGCCTGGCAGAATTGGATGATGGCCGTTACACACAGACCATCCGCACTCGTTACGCCAGCAAATCGGGGGTGCAGTCGCCTTTCGTGTTCTGGGGCGTCTTGACCGATGACTTGCTCGAGCAGTCCCTTGATTGTCTGCCGGCCGAGCACCTCAAACACTGGTTCAATCGCTTGCTGCTGGACATCAAGGCCAACCGTTCCGGCATGCCCGACCTGATCCAGTTCTGGCCGCAGCAAAAGACCTACCGCATGATCGAAGTCAAAGGCCCGGGGGATCGCCTGCAAGACAACCAACTGCGCTGGCTGGAGTTCTGTCATCAGCATCAGATGCCGGTGGCCGTCTGTTATGTGCAATGGGCGGAGCCGGACGCGTGAGCTACAGCATCGCGGTACGCGCCTTATGTGAATTCACGGCCAAGGTCGGCGATCTCGACTTGCGCTTTACCCCGTCTCCCACAGCGCTGGAAGGCATTGTCGGCCACCGCACTGTCGCCTCGCGACGTCACGAGGGTTATCAAACCGAAGTTGCGCTGCAGGGGCAGTACCAGCAATTGCGAGTCAGGGGTAGGGCGGACGGCTATGACCCCAACCAGAATCAGCTCGAAGAAGTGAAAACCTATCGCGGCGACCTGAGTGCTATGCCGGCCAATCATCGTGAGCTGCATTGGGCTCAGGCAAAAATCTATGGCTGGTTGATGTGCCAGAAATTGCAGCTGCCCGAGATCAGCCTGGCGCTGGTGTATTTCGATATCGTCAGCGAAAAGGAAACCCGGTTCGTTGAAGCCTGGAGCGCCGCGGGGCTGGAGTTTTTTTTCAATCGTCACTGCGGTTTGTTTTTGCAGTGGGCCGGGCAGGAGATGACCCACCGCGACGACCGGAATCAGGGGGCGCAGCGGTTGTGTTTTCCCCACACCGACTTTCGCCCGGGGCAACGCAACCTGGCCGAATCGGTCTTCAAGGCGGTAAGCACCGGTCGCTGCCTGATGGCCCAGGCACCGACCGGCATCGGCAAGACCGTCGGCACGCTGTTCCCGATGCTCAAGGCGCTGGCGCCGCAGCAACTGGACAAGGTGTTTTTCCTGACCGCCAAGACGCCGGGCCGCAAACTTGCGCTCGATGCCGCCCGGGTTATCTACGACAGCGCACCCGATATGCCGCTGCGAGTGCTTGAACTGGTGGCGCGAGACAAGGCCTGCGAACACCTGGACAAAGCCTGTCACGGTGAATCCTGTCCCTTGGCGAAGGGGTTCTATGATCGTCTGCCCGCGGCCCGGGAAGAGGCCGTGCAGGTGCGGTTATGGGATCAGAGCAGCCTGCGGGATATCGCGCGCAGGCATGAGGTCTGCCCGTACTACCTGAGTCAGGAGATGGCCCGCTGGGCCGATGTGGTGGTTGCCGACTACAACTACTATTTTGACTTCAGCGCCTTGCTGTTTGGTCTTGCCCAACTCAACCAGTGGCGGGTTTCGGTTCTGGTTGACGAGGCCCACAACCTGGTCGAGCGCGGCAGACAGATGTACAGCGCAAGCCTCGATCAATCCACTCTGAACAGCGTGCGCAATAATGCGCCAGAGCCGTTGAAGAAATCCTTGCAACGACTGAACCGCGAATGGAATGCCCTGCACAAAGAGCAGATTCGCCCCTATCAGGCCTACGCCCAGGCGCCGGGGAAACTCCTTCAAGCGCTTTCGCTATGCATCTCGGCCATTGGCGATTACCTCAACGACCATCCCCAGGGCCTGGACAGCGCTCTGCAGGGTTTCTATTTCGAGGCGCTGCAATTTTCCCGGGTCGCCGAGCTGTTCGATGAGCAGTTCCTGTTCGATGTGAGCAAGCGTGACCTCAACGCCAGACGGAGTGTGTCGCAGCTCTGTTTGCGCAATGTAGTGCCCGCCGGTTTCATCCGGCCACGGCTCACGGCGGCCCGCAGCAGCGTACTGTTTTCCGCTACCCTGAGTCCGCAACATTACTATGCGGATTTGCTGGGCCTGCCGGCGAACACTGTATGGATTGATGTCGAATCACCGTTCACCGCCGACCAACTGGAGGTGCACATTGTCAGCCAGATATCCACGCGCTTCGTACACCGGCAGGCATCGCTTGCGCCCATCGTCGAATTGATCGCTACTCAGTTCGAGCAACGCCCGGGCAACTACCTGGCGTTCTTCAGCAGCTTCGATTACTTGCAGCAAGTGGCGCAGTTGTTGGCCGATAAGCACCCGCACATTGGCCTCTGGTCACAGTCGCGGGGCATGGACGAAGGGCAGCGCCAGGCCTTCCTCGAGCAGTTCACGATGAACAGCCAGGGAATCGGTTTTGCCGTGCTGGGCGGGGCGTTCGGCGAAGGTATCGACTTGCCGGGCGCACGGCTGATCGGCGCGTTTATCGCTACCCTGGGGTTGGCCCAGCTGAATCCGGTTAATGAACAACTGAAGCAGCGCATGGCCGCGATCTTTGGCGCCGGCTATGACTACACCTACCTGTTTCCTGGCGTACAGAAGGTTGTGCAGGCCGCCGGAAGGGTGATCCGAACCCAGCAGGACCGTGGGGTGGTGATGTTGATCGATGACCGTTTTGCCGAGTCCAGGGTCCGGCAATTGCTGCCGCGCTGGTGGTCGGTTACCGGCCACACATCTGGATGATTGGTTTTGTCGCCTCGCCAGTGCCGCGGCGAGGCTTCAGGTTCGCACCTGTGTAGCGTTTACCGGCGGCTATCGGCTCTTGAGTATTTTCGGGTTTGAGTTGCCCCAGATCGTGTAGAGGTCCGCCAACAAGGCGCCGTTTATGGTTTCCAGTTCGGTCTGGGTAATTTCTTCATCACCCTGTTTGCCATACAGAACGACTTCATCTCCCGCCTTGACGCCCTGGATGCCACTGACGTCGACCATCAGCGTGTTCATGGTGACCTTGCCGATCACCGGGGCGCGCTGACCGTGAATCAGCACGGAGGCCTTGTTGGAAAATGCTCGTCGATACCCATCGGAGTAACCGGCCGGTATGTTGGCGATCAAGGAGTCTTTGCTCAGGGTAAAGGTTCGGTCGTAGCTGATGGTGCTGCCCGCCGGGTAGGCGTTTACCGCCGCAACCCGCGACTTGAACTGCATGACCCGCTGAAACTCGTTATGCCCGCCCACCGGGTAGCCATAAAGCGCGGCCCCTGGGCGAACCATGTCCAGCCAACCCTCAGGCACCTCAAGGGTGGTAAAGGTATTGGCGCAGTGCAGGGTGATCCGGCTACGGTCCAGTCCGGCGTGCTCGATCAGCCAGCCTGACTGCTCCTTGAAGCTGGCCAGGCCCCGCAGTACATCCTCTCGTTCTTCCACCGGGAAGTGGGTCATGATCCCGACGATATTCAGGTGATCCAGCCGAGTCAGATCCACTGCCTGTTGTTGCCCCTGGGCAGTGCTCATTTCCAGGCCGTTGCGGCTCATGCCCGCCGAATTCAGCGCCAGGTGAACAGGCAGTTTCACGCCTTTGCGCGTGGCCAGTTCGTTGAGCTGGCGTGCAACGTCCAGGTTGCCGACCAGTTCTTCGATGTTGTAGCGCAAAGCATTTTCCACTTCGCCAACGGTGGCGCTGCGCAAACGCATCAGACGGCCCTTGAAGCCTTTTGCCCGGGCAACACGCGCCTCCTCGTTGCTTGCCACCCCGATACAGGTGACGCCCATCCTGATGGCGGAAGGGATCAGTAGAGCGATGCCATTACCATAGGCGTCGGCTTTCATCACGGCGCACATCTGGCTTTTGCCCGCCAGCCGTTGCTGGAGTTTGGTGATGTTTGTTTCGAAGGCGGCCTGATCGATCTCCAGCCAGGTATTGGCCTGGTTCGATCGACTATCGGCGCGTGGGTGTTCCGGGGCGGGATCGAGCAAGGGCGCAGCGTGGACCACCGGCATCATTGTCGTCAAAGCCAGAGCGAGCGTCAGCGTGCTGAGCATGAAACGAGGCATATCGAGTCTTCCATTCAAGATAAGGAGAGGCCCAGGCACCGGTGCAAATGGCATCAGCCAGATCCAGGGGGCACTGTGCGGACAGCCCCGAAATTCTTATGCAAAGACGTCGTTTGTTTGTGTGGTGTTCATGGCCGGGTACAGCGCAAAACGCTGTTGATTGGGGGTGAACGGCGACACATTGCTTATCGGTGGTGTAAAGGCCAGATACGCAAGGGGCGTGAGTGATACCGGCGACGCTCGCGCCATATCCAGTGCGCTTATGGCGACACCGACGCTGGATCGTCTGTAGTTGGTTGCGAAACTGCAACTCGGGCTTGTTCCAGCATCGTCACCAACTCACCCGCAAACCGGTGGCAATCGCCCGGCCAGCGTGCCGTCAGTAGATTGCCATCGCGGACCACGAAGCCGCGGTGCGGCTGCGCTGCCGAATCGCGTAGCGGCAGCAGCGGCCCGGACATAAAGTCGTCGGGGCTGGCCAGTTCGGCTTTGACTTCCTCCTCGACCGTCTGCGGATACGTGCGGTAGTAGCGGCCGAGCAACGGGGCGGTAACCGCCCAGGCCAGCAGTTCCATGCTTTTCAACAGTGCAGTAGCCTTGCGTCTGTGCAATACCGATAGACCGGAGTCAGGGTCCAGAGTACGGGCCAGCACCACCACCCCGTGGCAGACGGCGGCGACCGGTTTGTTCGCTTTGAAGAAGTGCAGGGCGATGCGCCTGGCCTGTTCCGACTCCAGCAAGCTGCGCATGCCGACGGCATGGCCGCCGGGAATCACCAGCCCGTCGAACCGGGTGGGGTCGACATCGGCGTAGGCCATGGGTTTGCGGAACCCATCGTCAGTGATCATGGATTGGTAGTGCTGAAGATCGGCGTTACGTGTCATCAGAAACGGGTTCAGCGGACCGAAGCCAATGGCGACCAGCCGCGGGTCCGCATAGGCGGGCAAGCCATGGGGAGTGGAGAAACACACGTCAATGCCGGCTTGGCGCAGTGCCTGCCAGGGCACGCTGCTTTCGGTGGGATCGTAGTCGGCTTGAGGTAGCAGGAAGAGGATCATTCAGGCTCGCTCGCGTTAATAATGTGTGAGTGGTTGTGGTTGATCACGTTAGCGCAGCTTTAGTGGCCTGTACGGCTGGTTCTGTTAGTCAACTTCGGCGCCAGCAGCCCATATCCCGCGTTGCTGTTCCTCGCCATAGCGGGCTATGACTCGTCACAGCGCCTTGGCTCTGGGCCGCTGGCATCCGAATTTGAGCTAACGAACCAGCCGAACAGGCCACTAGGCGGCGGCAACAAAAGAGTTAACGGCTTTTCGATATCAATCGGGTCTATGATAATTTGGCTCCCCAAGGACAATGGCACATTAAACCTATAGATCCTCAATGCACCTCGGTCGAGCCCATGACATCTTCCCCAGCCTGGATCATCTGCGAGCACTGCGACTCGGTGTACAAGCCCGTAGCCTTGGCCAAAGGTGAGACCGCGCGTTGCGTCCGTTGCTCGGCCATTCTGGACCGTGGTGGCCAGCTCAGCATTCAACAACTCCTCGCGCTGTCCATCAGCGCGGCGCTGCTGTTCGTCTTCGCCAATGCCTTTCCGGTCATCTCCATCAGCCTGCAAGGCCTGAGTAACCAGGCGACGCTGTGGCAGTCGGTGGAAGCCCTGGCGCAGGGACAAATCAGCGTGATGGCGGCAGTGGCGGGGCTGACGATCATCCTTGCGCCAATGCTGCAAATCATCTTGTTGTGCTGGGTACTCGGTTTTGCCCTGCTCGGGCGCGCGGCTCCGGGCTTCAAGGTCTGTATGCGGTCCCTGGAACAGCTGCGCCCCTGGAGCATGCTCGAAGTGTGTTTGCTGGGGATTCTGGTGGCGATCATCAAGCTGGCCGGCATGCTCGATGTGCATCCAGGTCTCGGGCTGTGGGCGCTGGCGATGCTGACCGTGCTGATCATCCTGATCTCGGGTAAAGGCATCCGCAGGCTGTGGAAAGACCTGGAGGGGGTGATTCCATGAGCCTGCCGCCCTATGCCAGCGAAATGAATCTGGTCTTGTGTCATACCTGCGGCCAGGTTTGCCCATTGGCGGACGCGCGTTGCTTTCGCTGCGACGCCACTGTGCATAGACGCAAACCCAATAGCCTGGCCCGTACCTGGGCACTGTTGTTGGCCAGCATGATTTGCTACATCCCGGCCAATGTGATGCCGGTGATGTACACCAACATCTTTGGCAGTGGCAGTGAAAACACCATCTTCAGCGGGATCATGGAGTTCTGGCACGCAGGCGAGTGGGACCTGGCGCTGGTTATTTTCATTGCCAGCGTGGCGGTGCCGTGCATGAAGTTTCTGGTACTGGGCACGCTGCTGATTACCTGTCAGCGCCGCAGTCGATGGGCCATGCGTGAGCGGGCCAAATTGTATCGGCTGGTCGAAGTGGTGGGTTACTGGTCCATGCTCGACGTGCTGGTGGTGGCCCTGATCGCCGCCCTGGTGCAGTTTCGCTCGCTCAGCACCATCGATCCGCGGATGGGCATTCTATTTTTTGGTTTGGTGGTGGTACTGACGATGTTCGCTGCCATGAGTTTTGATCCCAGGCTTATCTGGGACGCAGAGGTTGAAGATGCCTGATCACCCAAGTTCCTCCGATACACCTGCTCCGGGTACCCCTGAGATCAAGCGTCGGCGTTTCAACGTATCCCTGGTGTGGCTGGTGCCGATTGTCGCGGCGCTGGTGGGATTGTCGATGGTGGTGCATAACGCCAGGCAGGCGGGGCCGCAGATCACTGTGAGTTTTCTGACTGCCGAAGGGCTGGAGGTCAACAAGACCCAGGTCAAATACAAGAACGTGGTAATCGGCAAAGTGACCTCGATTGCCCTGGCAGACGACCGCAGTCACGTCGAGACCACCATCGACCTTGACGCCTCCGCCAAGTCGTTTGCGACCGATGACTCGCGCTTCTGGGTGGTGCGCCCGCGCATCGGCGCCAACGGTGTCTCGGGAATCGATACGCTGTTGTCCGGCGCCTTTATCGGGGCCGATGCCGGCGAATCGGACAACACCAAAGAGAACTTTGTCGGCCTGGAAACCCCACCGCCCATTACCTACGGTCAGAAGGGCAAGCGTTATACCTTGCGCACCGACAACCTTGGCTCGCTGGATATCGGCTCCAACGTCTATTACCGCCGCATTCCGGTTGGCGAGGTGGTGTCCTATCAACTGTCCGAGGACGGTAAAGGCGTCGAAGTGCAGATCTTTGTCCATGCCCCGAACGACCAGTTCGTGACTAGCGATACGCGCTTCTGGAACGCCAGCGGCGTCAATGTCAGCCTGGGCGCCGATGGCCTGAAGGTGAACACCGAATCGGTGGCATCGATTCTGGCCGGGGGCATCGCGTTCGTTGAGCCCAAATACAGCCCCAATCCCCAGCAGGCCGAAGAGCATGCCAAATTTACCCTCTTCAATGATCAGGACACCGCCATGGCGCCAGCCGATGGCGAGCCACGCTACATCCGTATGCGCTTCGATCAACCCTTGCGCGGCCTGGTGGTCAACGCGCCGGTGGAGTTTCACGGGGTGAACCTGGGCCGGGTGGTCTCGGTTGACCTGGATTATGACGAGGACAAGAAAGACTTTCCGACCATTATTGGCGCCGTGATTTACCCAACCAGGTTGGGTAAGGCCCATGAAAAAATGTTGAAACTGCGGGGCGCGGAAGATGAAACCAAAAGTGCGCAATTGATGGCCGAGTTAGTCGCGCGCGGGCTCAGGGCGCAGGCTCGAACCGGTAACCTGCTCACCGGGCAACTCTTCATCGCTCTGGATTTCGAGCCTCATGCAAAACCGGTGACGTTCGACGTGACGGCACGGCCGATGGATATTCCGACGATACCGGGCAGCCTGGATAAACTTCAGGAGCAACTGCAAAACGTGGTCGACAAGATCAGCAAACTGCCGATCGACCAGATTGCTGCCAACCTCAACGGTAGCCTTGGCGAGCTGCAGAAAACCCTGACAAAGGTCAATGGTGAAGTGCTGCCGCAAATGCGCGATACCCTGGTGGAGACCAGAAAAACCATGGCCTCGGCCAATGACAGCATTTCCGAAGACTCTCCGCAGCGCCAGCAGTTGGGTCAGACGATGGAAGAAGTCCAGCGTACCGCTCGTTCGGTGCGGGTGCTGACCGATTTCCTGGGTCGGCATCCCGAGGCACTGATCCGCGGGCGCCTCAAAGACAACCAGCCCGATAGCTATAAATCGTCGACTTCATCCTCTCGGGACATTGACCAGCAATGAACACCATGACTCTTCGTTCCCTGGCCATTTTCGCCACAGTGGGCCTGGCCGCCTGCAGCTCGGCGCCGACCCACTACTACACGCTGGTGCAGACAGCGACGGATAGCACTGCACGCACGAATATCGCCGCGCCAGCCTTCCAGTTCGAGATGCAGCCAGTGCGCATACCGGTCCAGGTCGACCAGCCACAAGTGGTTGTTCGCCAGGGCAGCGCAGCCTTGGCGATCCTCGAAACCTCGCGCTGGAGCGCACCACTGGCCGACGAATTCCATGACGCCCTGGCCGACCAGATGGAGCTCAAGCTGGGTGTCCGGGAACAGGCAGGCTTACCCAAGACCCCGGGGCTCCCGACACTCTCGCTGCAAACCGACGTCCGGCGTTTCGACTCACTGCCGGGCCAGTACGCCTTGATCGATGTGGTCTGGAGCATCAGCCTGCGCGGCGATGGCGAAAAGCGTCGTAGCCTGACGTGCAGCAGCGTCATCCGCCAACCCGCCGGCCCGCAGGTGCAGGATCTGGTGTCGGCCCATCAGCAGGCCATCGGGCAACTGGCGAGCATCATTGCCGGCGCCGCGCGCAGCTGGTCGAAACAGCAGGGGACAGGGTGCCCTTAGGTCAGTTGAATCGCCAGGGCATAGGTGTCTACACAACTTGAAATACGGTGAAGGGCTACGCCCGTAGCAGCTGCCGAGCCTGCGAGGCTGCGTCCGGCCGCGAAGCGGTCGTAAAATCAGGCAACACGTTCTTCCAGGTAAACCGCGTGCACAGGATTTGCGAGGACTGCGTCCTCGAACGCAGCCTCGCAGGCTCGGCAGCTGCTACAGGAGTTGGAGCAGTGGTACGGGTTCAGCGCACCAGGCACGGCTGTTTGTTGTTGAATTTCCAGCCAGGGATCAGAAACTGCATGGCAACGCTGTCGTCCCGCGCGCCGAGCCCCATGCCTTTGTACAGCTCGTGAGCCTTGGCGACTTGATCCATATCCAGCTCGACACCCAGCCCTGGTTTTTTTGGAACTTGCACGCAGCCATCGACTATTTGCAGCGGTGCTTTGGTCAGTCGTTGACCGTCCTGCCAGATCCAGTGAGTGTCGATGGCGGTGATTTCACCCGGCGCAGCAGCGGCCACGTGGGTGAACATCGCCAATGAGATGTCGAAGTGATTGTTGGAGTGCGAGCCCCAGGTCAGACCCCATTCGTTACACATCTGTGCCACCCGGACCGAACCCTGCATGGTCCAGAAGTGCGGGTCGGCCAGCGGGATGTCCACCGATTGCAGCTGGATCGCATGGCCCATTTCGCGCCAGTCGGTGGCGATCATGTTGGTCGCTGTTTTCAAGCCGGTCGCACGACGGAACTCAGCCATGACTTCTCGACCGGAAAAGCCGTTCTCTGCGCCACAGGGATCTTCAGCGTAAGCCAGCACATGATGTTGATCGCGGCATAGGCGGATGGCTTCTTTCAGCGACCAGGCGCCATTGGGGTCCAGCGTGATGCGCGCGTCGGGGAAGCGCTCGGCCAGGGCGGTAACGGCCTGGATTTCTTCATCACCGCTTAACACGCCGCCCTTGAGCTTGAAGTCCTTGAAGCCATAACGGGCATGAGCCGCTTCGGCCAGACGCACTACGGACTCGGCAGTCATGGCTTGTTCATGGCGCACGCGGAACCAGTCGTTATCCGCATCCGGTTCGCTTCGGTAGGCCAGGTCGGTCTGATTGCGATCACCGACATAAAACAGATAACCGAGCATTTTCACTTCATCGCGCTGCTGGCCTTCACCAAGCAGGGCTGCGACCGGTACGTCCAGGTGTTGACCCAACAGATCGAGGAGGGCGGCTTCAAGGCCGGTGACGGCATGGATGGTGATGCGAAGGTCGAAGGTCTGCAATCCGCGGCCACCAGCGTCACGTTCGGCAAAGGCCTGGCGCACGTTGTTCAAGATTTTCTGGTAGGTGCCAATGCTGTTGCCGACCACCAGTGAGCGGGCATCTTCGAGGGTCTGGCGAATGCGCTCGCCACCAGGCACTTCGCCGACACCGGTGTGACCGGCATTGTCCTTGAGGATGACGATGTTGCGGGTGAAGAACGGACCGTGGGCGCCGCTGAGGTTGAGCAGCATGCCATCGTGACCCGCCACCGGGATGATCTGCATGCTGGTAATAACCGGGGCTTTGCCTGCGTCTTGAGCGTTCGAGGGGTTCATTTCGTTGTCCTGTACATTCGTATTCGTTTGATCCGGGGCCGCAGCCTGGCGTTGATCGGCCATGGCGCTCGACCCCGTCCTTATCAGGAGTGGCTAGGTTGGTGTTGGTTTGCTGTCGCGACAACCGGTGCGCCTTCAGGCTTGTTACGCGCGGCGAAGACGATGATCGCGGCGATAATGGATGTCGCGGCCAGGCCGTACAAACCACCCTGGATCGAGCCGGTGCGTTCTTCCAGCAATCCAAAAGTCGTCGGTGCAACAAAGCCACCGAGATTGCCGACCGAGTTGATCAGCGCGATCACACCAGCGGCGATTCGTGCATCCAGATACGCCTGTGGAATCGGCCAGAACAGCGATGACGCCGACTTGAAACCCAAAGCCGCAAAGCAAATGGCAACGAAGGCGAAGATCGGCCCTCCGGTGGTGGACATGAACATCCCCACAGCGGCAATCAACAGTGCAATGGCGACCCAGGCTTGCTGGTGCTTCCACTTGGCCGATAGCGAGGCGAAGGCGTACATGCCGACGATGGACAGCAGCCACGGAATCGAATTGAACAGCCCGACCTGGACGTCGCTGAGATCGCCCATCTTCTTGATGATGCTCGGCAACCAGAATGTCGCGGCATAGATGGTCAGCTGGATGAAGAAGTAGATCAGACAGAACACAATGATCTGGCGATCCTTGAGCAGTTTGCCCAACGACGGTTTGATCGGCGTTGCTGCTTCGCGCGCCAGTTGTTCTGCATCAATGGCATTGACCAGTGCATCCTGCTCGGCGCGGGTCAGCCATTTGGCATCGTGGGGTCTGGAATCAAGCCAGAACCAGACGAAGACGCACAGCACCACCGAAAACAACCCTTCAATGAAGTACATCCACTGCCAGCCGTGCATGCCAAAACCATTGATTTGCAGCAGCAACCCGGACAAGGGGCCGGAAATCAGAGAGGCAAACGCCGAGCCGCTGAGAAAGATTGCGATCGCTTTACCGCGCTCCACACCGGGCAACCAGCGGGTGAAGTAATAGATCACGCCGGGGAAGAAGCCTGCTTCGGCAACACCCAGGAGGAATCGCAGAATGTAGAAGTGGGTTTCGTTCTGAATGAACGCCATGCAGGCGGCGACAATGCCCCAGGTCAGCATGATGCGGGTCAGCCAGATACGGGCGCCGACTTTTTGCAGGAGTATGTTGGAAGGGACTTCGAACAGCGCGTAAGCGATGAAGAACAAGCCGGCACCGAAGCCGTAGGCTGCGGCACCGATGCCAAGATCGTGCTCCATGTACGAACGCACGAAGCCGATATTCACTCGGTCAATGTAGTTAACGATAAACATGATGACAAACAGGGGCAGGACATGCCGCTTTACTTTCGCAACAGCCGAAAGCAACGCCGGATCTGCGCCGTCACTCACCTTGGAATTGGATGTGCTCACAATCTGATCTCCCACTCGTTATTTTTATGCGGGGTACGACTGAATTAAGTGTCAGGCGGGTGCCTAAGGGGCGGTATCGAAATCGGTGACAGGGGAGGGCAGTAGGCCTGCAGAAAGGAGGGTATGAAGTGCTTGTGGATTCATGGTGAGTCAGCCTGCTTCGCGGTTTTTGTTAGGAGAGGTGCGATTTTTGTTGATAGACATCATACAACTGAGATTTTTCCATCACAAGCCAGGAAAGTTTATTTTGTCGTTCTAAAATTGCCGTTTTTTATGCATTTAAACTCGCTAAAAGTGCTGTGTAACCCCTAATATAGGCGATGGATGAGGTTTTATAGAGTTTTGTCGAGGTTCTGATTTTACTGGGTTCGAAACGAAGATTTTCTGAGGAAGAGCCCAAAAAGTGTCGGGTTACAGGCCTTTTGTTGAGTGTTGTCATACAACATTGATCGGTTTTTGATGCACCGTTTCATGACAGATATGGAAGGCGCGCAACACAAAACCGGCAAGGTGTTACGATTCGATAGCCCGGATTTGCGGATGATCATTATGCAAAATACCCCTGATGCACCTGCTCGCAAGCGCTCCCACAATCTTGCCCATGAATTGGTTACGGTGCTTACCCAAAGCATTTTGCTGGGCCAAATCAAACCCGGGCAAAAGCTTCCCGCAGAAAATGCGATTGTTCGCGAGCAGGGTGTCAGTCGTACGGTAGTGCGTGAGGCGATCTCGAAATTGCAAGCCTCCGGTTTGGTGGAGACTCGCCACGGCATCGGCACTTTTGTGCTTGAGCGCTTACCCGAGCAGGGCTTGCGACTGAATGTCGATACCGCCATGAGTGTGCGCAACATTCTGGAGTTGCGCATGGGCCTCGAAACCCAGGCGGCAGCCCTGGCCGCAACGCGTCGCAGCCCGAAACAGTTGTCGCAGATGCGTAAAGCACTGGATGACTATCAGCGTTTATTGGCCAATAACGACAGCTGTGTCGAAGCGGACCAGCGCTTTCATTTACTCATTGCCCAGGCCACAGGTAATACCTGCTTTACCGAAGTCATGCAGTATTTGGGGAGTTCCATGATTCCCAGAACTCGGGTGAACGCCACTGAGCGTGGCGGAGCCGACCTGGCCAGGCTCGGACACCTTGCCAATCTTGAGCACGAAGCCATTCTCAATGCCATCAAAAAGCAGGACCCGGACGCCGCCCGAGCGGCGATGTGGTTACATCTGACGAACAGTCGTGAGAGGTTTTCTGCAAGTTGAGACATCGGCGTATTGCAACCGTGCGGGCGATGCGCTGGATAACCTGCACCTGATACTGCAGGCCGGGGAGGCGGTGTTGCGGTAAACGTAGTCTCAGGGTTTTGCACATCCCGAATCCGGGGAATAACCCGGAGAGTTTATTTCGCTTGTGGGGACCGCTCGATCACCGCTTACATAGAGGGCACTCTCATTGTCAGCAGGATGACCGGCCATGGCCTGTGCCTCTATCAGCAGCTCTATTTCCTTCGTTCATCCGATCAGCCTGAGTCACGGCAAAAATGCCGAAGTCTGGGACGTGAACGGCAAGCGTTACATCGATTTTGTCGGTGGTATCGGTGTGTTGAACCTGGGCCATTGCCACCCGCGCATTGTCGACGCCATTCGGGAGCAAGCCACCCGATTGACTCACTACGCTTTCAATGCGGCCCCCCATCAACCCTATGAACAGTTTATGGAGCGGCTGGCGGCATTTGTGCCGGTGAGCTATGCACTCGGCGGGATGTTGACCAACAGCGGTGCCGAAGCTGCGGAAAATGCCTTGAAAATCGTCCGCGCGCATACCGGCCGCACGGCGGTGATTGCCTTCGACGGCGCATTCCACGGGCGTACCCTGGCCACCCTCAATCTCAACGGCAAAGTCGCGCCCTACAAGCAGAAGGTCGGTGTCTTGCCCGGTCCCGTTTACCATTTGCCTTATCCGAGCAAAGACACAGGTGTCACCGCCCAGGACACACTAAAGGCCTTGGACCGGCTATTGAGCGTGGAAATCGATATCGATGAAGTGGCCTGTTTCATTGTCGAGCCGGTGCAGGGCGAGGGCGGCTTCCTGGCGCTGGATATCGAATTCGCCCAGGCATTGCGCAAGCTCTGCGACGAGAAAGGCATTGTTCTGGTTATCGATGAAATTCAGTCGGGCTTTGGCCGTACCGGACAACGCTTTGCATTCAGTCGCCTGGGGATCGAGCCGGACTTGTTGCTGTTGGGCAAAAGTATCGCTGGCGGCATGCCGCTGGGAGCGGTCGTCGGACGAAAAGCCCTTATGGATACGTTACCCAAAGGCGGCCTGGGGGGGACCTATTCGGGTAACCCGATCGCCTGTGCAGCGGGGCTGGCGACGCTGGATGAAATGAGTGATGCGAATCTCTCTGCATGGGGCGAGATACAGGAAAGCATCATCGTCAGTCGTTATGAGCGTTGGCGTGAACAAAAACTCTCGCCTTACCTGGGACGCCTGACGGGCGTGGGCGCCATGTGTGGAATCGAATTGATCACCGCCGAAGGCCATCCCGCGACGGCGCAGTTGGCCGCCTTGCTGGAAGCCGCAAGAAACAGCGGTTTGCTACTGATGCCGAGCGGCAAGTCGCGGCACATCATCCGCCTTCTGGCGCCGCTGACCATCGAACCGGTGGTGCTGAATGAGGGGCTGGATATCCTCGAAAGGTGTCTGGCAGGCATTCGCTGAACCCATCACATGACTGATCGATGGATATTCCTCTGACGGTCCTTTGCGAAAAAGAGCGTGGGTCACACGCTCTTTCTGGATTGCTCGGCAATGGCGCATCACGGGTATTTCAGGTGACAGCCCTGCGCGACATCCACTCATAGTCCACTGGTTACTTTGGTCCATAACCGCGTGACTTGCCGCATGACCTTGGGTTGCATTGCCTTCAATGGGAACAAGGTGCTCATGACCTCGGGCGCCGGATAGATCGCCGGGTCGTTGCGCAGGCCGGGCTCCAGAAAAGGTGTTGATGCACTGTTGCCGTTCGGGTAGTGGATTGCATTGCTGATGTCCGCGATGACTTTGGGTTCCATCAGGTAATTCATGTAGGCGTAGCCGTTATCCTGGTTGGGCGCGTTTCTGGGCATTACCACCATGTCGACGGCCAGGGTCGAACCTTCCCTGGGAATCGTGTACCCCAGTTCGATACCGTTCCTGGCCTCGTGGGCGATGGAGGTGGCCTGCGCAATGTCGCCACTGAAACCGATGGCGACGCAAATGTTGCCGTTAGCCAGATCACTGACGTATTTGGACTGATGGAAATACTGAATGTACGGCTTGATTTTCACCAGTGCAGCCTCAGCTTTCAGGTAATCCGCGGGCTCTTCGCTGTCGTGTTTCAACCCCAGGTAGTTGAGAGTGATCGGCAACATCTGCGTCGAGTTGTCGATGAACGCGACCCCGCACTGGCTGAGTTTCTGGATGTTCTGCGGATCGAACAGCAGGCTCCAGCTTTTAGTGACATCGGTATTGCCGAAGATCGCCTTGATTTTTTCGACGTTGTAGCCGATCCCGACCGTGACCCACATATAGGGAAAAGCGTATTGATTGCCGGGATCATTGACCTCCAGCGTTTTCATTAATTGCGGGTCGAGATTTTTCCAGTTCGGTAATTTGCTCTTGTCCAGCTTCTGAAGTGCGCCCGCCTTGATCAATTGCGCAAGAAAGTGGTTCGAGGGACTGACCACGTCGTAACCGCTGCTTCCGGTTATCAATTTGGCCTCCAGCATTTCATTGCTGTCGATCAAGTCGTAAGTCGTCTGGATGCCGGTCTGTTTGGTGAAGTTGCTCAAGGTATCGCTGGCAATGTAGCTGCTCCAGTTGGAGATGCGGACGGTATCTGCCGCAGCGGCGATCCCGCTTGAGGCCGCGCAAAGTGCAAGTGCAAAATATTTTAGAGTACTCATTATTTTTATCTTCCAGGTAAGGAAACGACGTTGACATGGCCTTGCGGGTCAGGACTCCGATTGAGCGCGACAGGCTTCGTAGCGCAGACGCACCGAGGCACCAATATCGAAAAACGGTGTTGGCGGCAGCCAGCCCGGATCAGCCTGACTGAGTACGCTGCTGAGTAATGGCGACTGGCTTCCAGACGCCATCTCCGCCAGCAGGCGCCCCCATAGCGTGCCGCGCGCGACGCCGGAGCCGTTGCAGCCGGCCACGGTATAAATGCCTCGGTCGAGCCTGGCGAAGCGCGGTTCACCGGAACGGGTGGCGCTCAAATGCCCGGTCCAGGTGAACTGAAGATGTTGCTCGGTGATCCACGGAAATCGCCGTTGCAAGCCACGCAGGTGGGTTTGTCGGCGAATGCCAAGCGTTGGACCGGCGAGGTCGCGATAGCGGTATTCCACGGTGTTGCGAATGAGCAGCCGTCGATCCGTTGTCAATCGCAGTGTTGCACCGGCCGGCCGGGTCGACAGCACACCCCACGGGGACGGGCTACCCATCTGGCGGTACTCCTCGTCAGTCAGCGGACGGCTCAGCGATGCGCTGAGCTCCAGCGGGAACACTGCCCGATCACGCAAACCGACGCGTTGCACAAAGGGACCGACGCAGATCAGCACCTGCCTGGCCTCAATACTGCCATCAGCCGATGACGCACGGACATTGCCATTGGCCAAACGCTCCAGCCCGGTGATGTCGGTGTTCTCATACAATGAAACATTGTCTGCAAGGGCATCGCGCAAGCCCTTGGCGTATTTCGCAGGCTGCAGCAGTGCGTTACCACCGCGGCACCATATCCCTGCACGATAGAAATCCGTTCCCAGGCACCGGGCCAAGGCCTCATCCTGCAGAAACTGCGCATTGGCACCCGCTTCGCGCAGGGTCTGCACTTTTAGCGCTGCATCTTCCAGCTTGTCTGGATCGCGGACCGCGAAGAAATAACCATCGTCACGTAAGTCACACTCAATACCCAGACTGTTCACTCGGCGCCGTACTTCTTCACTGGCGGCGCGACTGATCTCGGTGCTCTGTTGGTAATAGGCATTGCCCTGGCGACCGAGCAGTTCGTCACCGGCAGGATTTTCATGGGCGACCACAAATCCGGAGTTTCTCGCCGACGCCCCTTGTGCAGCACGCTGGCGGTCGACAATCACAATTCGCGATTGAGGATGCATCTCGGCCAGGGTGTGGGCTGCCGACAGCCCGCTGAAGCCGCCACCAATGATCAGCCAGTCCGCATGCTGCACCCCACGCAAGCCGGGTTGCGCGACAGAGTCTCCCGCCTGCACGATCCAGCCACAAATATTTTCAGTCATCTATTCACCTCACACAGCACGGATCTGTTGAACGCCGCCGTCATGAACAATTAGCATGGACACATGCCGTCAATCCGACCGCCAGAACCAGAATCTATGGGGATCCCGATGTGCAATCCAACGCTATTAATGCATTCAGCTATTCGGTTTTTGCATGGATAAGATCTTTCGGGCACCCTCGCTACAGGCCCTTCAAGCGTTTGCCGAAGTGGCTGACACCGGCAACTTCACCGAAGCGGCAGAGACGTTGTGCCTGACTCAAAGCGCGGTCAGCAGAAAGATTCAGCAACTGGAGAGTCACTACGGCGTGCCGCTTTTGATTCGCAGCAGTCGAAGCGTCACGCTGACAGTCGAGGGCAAGGAAGTGCTCGAAACCGCACGTAGGCTGATTGCCGAATTACGGACCCTTGAAGAGCGCATAGCGCCCAGGGATAGACCGTTCCGCATACGCATTCATGTGTCGCTCGCAGTGCGCTGGTTGCTTCCCCGGCTGACCGACTTTTATGCACGTCATCCAGACCTGGCCTTGTCGATCGAAACAGTGGCAACGGAACGGGTCGACCCCTCGGGGGATTGCGACGCCTGCATCCTCTACCTGCCTGGGGCACCAGCCGATCAGGCGCATCACATCCTGTTCGAAGAAATACTGGTACCGGTATGCGCACAGGCTTCGGTGAATGGAAAGTCACCACCGACCTCGTTGGACGAACTCGAAAAGTATCCACTGATCCACGGTTCAACCGGACAACAGGAATGGGCAACGTGGTTAAAAGCGCGGGGCAGGGAGTTGTCCGGCAACTGCAAGCACATCACCTTCAATCTGGACGAACTGGCCCTTGATGCCGCTGCGCGCGGCCTGGGGATTGCCATGACTGACCGTACTCTGGCGCAAGAATTAATCAACCGTGGCGACTTGATAATTCCCTTCGGCCCGGCTCTGAAAACCTCTGGCGTCTATACCCTGTGGCTACAGTCCGGTGGTGCCCTGCATCCAGCCCGACAACCCATATTGGACTGGTTCGATCTGCAGTCGCCCCCTGGGCCAGGAGCTGCGCCTTGATGAATGACAGTGATCGTATCTTTGTTTTTTGTCTCTTGGGCGTTACCCCGAGTGACTACCGTGCCCGGTTCGCAAAGACGTAGAAACGGCCCTCGAACCTGTCACTTGCGAGACAAATTCGGGGCCGGCTCAACGCAGTCTTTTATTGCATCACATAACGGCCTGGCGCCTTCTCCAGCGCCGGGTACTTGGCATTCCCGGCGTGCAGCACCGAGGGCTGGCGCTCTCCGGCGTGTCCGGTCAGCCAGTTGAACCAGTCATTCCACCAGCTGCCGGGTTGCTGTTCGGCATTCTTGAACCAGGTGTCCGGGTTTTTTGTGACCCGATTGTTGGTCCAGTAATGGCGTTTCTGCTTGGCAGGCGGATTGATGACGCCGGCGATATGCCCGGACGCGCCCAGTACAAAGCGCTTGGTCCCGGAGAGCAGGTTGGTGCTGGCGTAGGCGCTTTTCCAGGGCACGATATGGTCGTCATGGGTGGCGAGGATGTAAGCAGGGGCGTCAATCGCACGCAGATCCACCTTGGTCCCGCAGCACTCCAGCTCTCCTGATTTCAGGTCGTTCTGCAAATAGGTGTGGCGCAGGTACCAGCAGTACATCGGGCCCGGAAGGTTGGTGCTGTCGTTATTCCAGAACAGCAGATCAAGAGGAATCGGTTTTTGCCCCTTGAGGTATTTGTCGACGTTGTAGTTCCACCACAATTCGTTGGGGCGCAGCAGGGAGAAGGTATTGCCCATGTCTTCGCCACGAAACAGACCGATGGGGCCATTCACGCCGCCGATGGTGCGCTCGCGGTAGGCCACCAGTTCTTCGTCGACGAATATGTCGATGGGACCGGTATCCTGGTAATCAAGGAACGTGGTGAACAGGCTCACGCTGGCGATCTCTCGGTCGCCGCGTGCAGCCAGTACGGCCAACGCAGTGCTCAACAGGGTGCCGCCGATGCAGAAACCCACGCAATTGAGTCGCTGCTGGCCACTGATCTCGCGGGTCACTTGCAGGGCGTCGATCACCCCGTGCTCAATCAGGTCTTCCCAAGTGGTGCCTGCGTGTTCCTGGTCAAAGTTGCGCCAGGATATCAGGAATACAGGGTGTCCCTGTTCCAGCAGGTGGCGGACCATCGAGTTGTCCGGGCGCAGATCAAGGATGTAGTACTTGTTGATCGACGGCGGTACGACGAATACCGGGTGCCGGTACTGGGTTTCACTTTGTGGGTAGTACTGAATGAGCTGGAAGAGGTGATTCTCGAAGACGATTTCGCCGGGGGTGCTGGCCAGATCGACGCCAACCTTGAAAGCACCGCTATCACACTGGCGCATTTTGCCTTCGTTCATGTCGCTGGCCAGATGCTGCATACCTGTGATCAGGCTGGCACCTTGAGTCTCAACCACACGCTGGAGCGCATCGGGGTTGCTGGCCAGAAAGTTGCTTGGCGCACTGGCGGCGATGGCTTGCTCCACCAGGTAGCGCAGGCGTTGGCGCGCTTTCTTCTCGTCGATCAGCAGCATGTCGAGCAGTTTCAGGAGAAAGCTGGAGTTGAGCAGGTAAAACGCAGCGAGAGAGCCGAACAGTGGCTCGCTCCAGTTGCCGCTGGCGAAACGTCGATCGTCGAAGCTGAAGGGTTGACCGGTCAGCAGTTTTTGGCCGAGTTGACCCCATTGAACCTGGTAGTCCGCTTGAAGGCTGTCCAGGGTTTCGCGAGGCAGTTCGAACCAGGCGCTGTGCTCATGCCCGGAAAACCAGGGATTAGTGCTGACCCATAGGCGCAATTGTTGCACTGCAAAGGACGCGATGAACGGAACCTGGCCTGACCAATAGGTCTTGAATGTATGCGCGTTGTTGTCCATAAAATTCCTTGCCCACACAGATGAGCCGGGCAGAAAAAAAGCCGCGCTATGCCGGACTCCGGCGTAGCGACGGCAGGAATGCGGGCAGCATTGTTTGACGCCAACCTGATGCGCGGAACAAGGGTCCCAAGTCCGCGCATAGGCTACTCAGATGCCGTTGGTTAGCGCTCGATGGCCAGGCCGACGCCTTGACCACCACCGATGCACAAGGTGGCCAACCCCTTCTTGCCGTCGCGGCGGATCAGTTCGTGCACCAGCGACACCAGGATCCGTGCCCCTGACGCGCCGATCGGATGGCCAAGGGCGATCGCGCCGCCGTTGACGTTGACTTTGCTGGTGTCCCAACCCAACTCTTTACCAACCGACAGCGACTGGGCGGCGAAGGCCTCATTGGCTTCGATCAGGTCCAGGTCCTCGACGCTCCAGCCGGCCTTTTGCAGGGTCAGACGTGTAGCCGGGACCGGGCCAATGCCCATGATCGACGGGTCCACACCGGCGCTGGCATAGGCTTTGATCCGTGCCAGCACCGGAAGGCCCAGCGCTTGCGCTTTAGCGGCGCTGGCCAGCATCAGCACGGCTGCACCGTCGTTGAGGGTCGAGGAGTTGCCGGCGGTCACGCTGCCGTCTTTCTTGAATGCCGGATTGAGTTTCGCCAAGGCTTGCGCAGTGCTGTCGATACGCGGCTGTTCGTCGGTGTCGAAGACCAGCGGTTCACCCTTGCGCTGGGGAATCAGGATCGGCGTGATCTCGCTCTTGAAACGCCCGCCCTCGATGGCTGCGGCGGCCTTCTGTTGCGAGGCGGCAGCGAAGGCATCCTGTGCTTCACGAGAGATCTCGTACTTTTGCGCCAGGTTCTCGGCGGTGATACCCATGTGGTAGTCGTTGAAAGCGTCCCACAGGCCATCCTGGATCATGCTGTCTTGCAGTTGCGCATGGCCCATGCGCAGACCGGTGCGCGCTTTTGGTAGAACATAGGGGGCCAGACTCATATTTTCCTGGCCACCAGCGATCACCAGTTCCGCGTCGCCGCAACGGATTGCCTGGACGGCGAGCTGAACGGCCTTGAGGCCGGAGCCGCAGACCTTGTTCAGGGTCAGGGCAGGGGTGGTATGTGGCAAGCCGGCCTTGATCGCTGTCTGGCGTGCCGGGTTTTGTCCTGCGCCGGCAGTGAGTACCTGGCCGAGGATCACTTCATCAATTTGAGCAGCATCGACACCCGTCTGCTCCAGCAGGCGGCGAATCACAGCGGCACCCAGTTCGGTCGCGGGAATTGCGGACAAAGCACCCTGGAAACTGCCGATGGCAGTACGAGTAGCGGCAACGATTACGACTTCGTTCATGCGTGACCTCATTGAAAAGACAAAATTCGTCGAACAGACCGGGGCATAAATGCCCCGGTTGGGGTTACTGCATGTTCATGCCGCCGTTTACCGAGAAGTCGGCACCGGTGCTGTAGGCGGATTCATCGGAGGCCAGCCAGGCCACGATCGAGGCGATCTCTTCGGGTTGGCCAAGGCGACCGACCGGAATGCCGGCAATCATGCCGTCCAGAATGTCTTTGCGGATTGCCGCAGTCATGTCGGTCTGGATGTAGCCTGGGGAGACGGTGTTGACGGTCACGCCCTTGCCGGAAACTTCCCGGGCCAGTGCCATGGTGAAACCATGGATGCCGGCCTTGGCTGCCGAGTAGTTGGTCTGACCGAACTGGCCACGCTGGCCGTTGATCGACGAGATGTTGATGATCCGCCCCCAGCCCTTGGAGAGCATGCCTTCAATGACTTGCTTGGAGGTGTTGAACAAACTGTTCAGGTTGGTCCCGATCACCGCGTTCCAGTCTTCCGGGGTGAGCTTGCGGAAAGACGCGTCACGAGTGATGCCAGCATTGTTGACCAGTACGTCGACTGGCCCGAAGTGTTCCCGCACCATCTCAAAGGCCTTGCGGGTCGATTCCCAATCGGTGATGTCGGTTTCGACGCATTCGAATTGATAGCCAGCTGCAAGCTGTGTTGCCATCCAGTCATCCTTGCGGCTGGAATTGGCACTGCAGCCGACAATGACCTTGAAGCCTTCCTTGTATAGACGTTGGCTGATTGCTGTGCCAATGCCGCCCATGCCACCGGTTACCACTGCAATACGACTACGCGACTCCATACTTCTACTTCCTTATTTTTCGCTGCAGGAGAGAAGATTGTTCGATATCGACGGGCCGGGCGGAAGTGTTTGTAGGTGACTGATTGGTGTCCAACGGTGCCATACGGGCGTTTTGGTCCGCTGGCAGAAAATGAGGAGTACCTGGTACTGGGATCAATACCTGAAATTCAACAGACAGTTAATATTTGTGCAACATGGTTGAAATATGTTCAGCGTAGGTCAATATTGGCTCCGGACAGGATGTTCGGTTCCACAGGTTATTGAGGACGCTATGTATAGAATGAGTTCAGGTTATGCCAGCGTGCTGGCGAATACGCTTTTGGCTCAAGGACTGGATTTTGCCAGTCTGTGCGAGGAGGCTGGACTTGATGTCACGCTCGTGAATAACCCGGGTGAATTCTGCGAGCGAAGCGTTATCTATCGTTTATGGGACCTGGCCGCTCAGGCCTCGGATGATCCGAATATCGGTTTGAAAGCCTACGGGAATTTCCATCCCAGCGTTTTTCAGATCGTGGGCTACACGATGATGTCCAGTTCGAATCTGAAAAGGGCGCTCGAACGTCTGGTTCGTTTCAGCCCGTTGATTGGTACTGGATTCAGCCTTTTCTTTGTCCAGGAGCAGCAGCATTACCGTCTTGCCGCGCTCGATCATCAGCAACGTGGCTCGGTCAAACCCCGGCAATATACGGATGCAGGGCTGGCTTCGCTGCTGGGTTTTTGCCGTTGGCTGGCGGGTGGCAAGTTGCCGCGACCGTTGAGTGTGGAGTTCGCTTATCCCGAACCTGAAGACACGTCGGAGCATCAGCGGCTTTTTGGCTGTCCACTGCGTTTTGGGGCCGCTTATGACAGCATCTTGTTCGATGGTCAGGAGCTTCTGAATCCGTTGAGTATGGCCAACGAGGCGTTGGCCACGCTCCATGACAGTTTTGCCGAGGCTCAGCTGGACCTGTTGTCCGGCAACTCTATTGTCGCCAGGATTCGCGCGCTGATTACCGAGCGCTTGAGCCAGGGGCAAGGCCAAGGGCAATGTGATATGGAATCGATTGCGGCGGCACTGAGCGTCAGCAAGCGAACGCTTCAACGAGGCCTTGAGAAGGATGGCACGCAATTCAAGGATGTCCTGAACGATGTGCGCCGGCAGTTGGCCGACTTTTATTTGCGCCATTCTCATTTCAACATGAAGCATGTGACGTATCTGCTCGGCTTTCATGATCACAGCAGCTTCCATAAGGCATGCACCCGTTGGTTCGGTATGACCCCCGGTCAGTATCGGACCGACGAGTCGTTGTTTGCGGTCGAGCAAGCCGTGCCGGTCCGACTCATGAACCCCGTGGGTCTGCGCCGAGATCAAAAGATCGCAGGCTTCGCCAGCGCTTACGCCGAACGGATACACCGGTAATTCCTTGTGAAGGCTCATTGAGGCGTTCATTCAGGCTTTGGACCTTTTGTCCTTTTGCTCGCCTTGCGCTTTGGAGCTTTAACTTCAATGGCGGGGGCGGGCGTCGGTGTGATCTCCGGCGGCAGCACTGCCGCAAGCGGGGATGGCTCCGCAGGGGGCTCCTTCTGAATGGGATCTGTTTCACCGGGCGGTTGGGTCAGGCTAAAACCTGGCAGGGGGACTTCGAGTAGCGCGTGCAGTTCACGCCAGAATTTGCCTTCAGCTCCAGTAATTGTCAGCAGTTCGGGCATCAATTGCCCAACGGCTGCGAGGACCTGTTGGCGTGCCTTGGTGTCCGGGAGTAGCAAGGGCAGGCTGCGCAAGCTTTCTTGCGGGTGGGCAAAAACCAGCAGGTTCTGCAATCGGATGGCTTCGCGCAGGGCAGCGGGCTCATTGCTGTAGTCCTGGACCAGCCGATGCACCTGCTGAATCAATTTCTCGATGCTTTCCTTGCCCGCCTTGTCGCTGTCGCGGCCCAGTAAAAACAGAATCCGCACCAAAGCTTCCAAGGGGCCGCCATGGGGCAGCGCATCCTGCAGGCGTTCGATCAGGGCCTGGTCCTGCTGATCAGCATGTGCCTGGAGATTTCGCACAGGCTCGTTGCTGGTGAGGACGCTCAGTGCGCCGTAAATGCCGTAGAAACACAGCTCCTGGGTGGCGTCACGCACATCGCGATAAGTATTCAGGGCGTCTTGTATCTGGTTGGAGAACAGCTCCTGCCAGGCCAGCAAAGGGTTGTCCTGGCGTGCGGGACGACGATCGCTGCTCACTTGGGAAACGGTCCCGGCTACCCACCACAGTGCCGGATTCAGGCTGCTCCATAGCACTTGCTGCTGATGGAAGGGGTGTGTCCTGCGCATCAGTTCGGCAACGGGCTCGTTGACTATCTGACGTAGCCACGGACGTATGAACCCGTCGTAAAACGTGCTGTTGATGTCAGACGCACGCTCCACCAGAGAGAATTCGCGATCGTCATCACGGGCCGGCTCGACGTCATCATGGATATCGGCGATTCGCCTTGATTCGAAACGCACGCGGTATTGCACGTCACCGCTGCCTGAGGTGGCCGGCAGATCGTCGATCAGCATTTCGTATAGCCCTGCCGGCAGCGCATTGATGGCTTCGACCGCACCGAGCAACCCACGGTGTTCACGCCGCGCCACCTTGCCGGAAACAAAAATGCCCAAATGGCCGATGCTGGCGTGCCGCAGGTAGACGATGGTACGTCCTGCGTCATGCAATGCGAGATCGCTGGGATAGACATCGGCGATCCAGTTCAATGCCTGTTGTGGAGGGGTGATGTTGTCTCCGTAGGAGCAGAACACCACCACCGGAACTTCGATCCGTTTCAGATCAATGCCGGAGCTCTTGCGGCCGAGGCCGCCGGACAACTGGTTGCCGATGAAAAGGTCATCGACAATCATTTCGATTTCTTCGCCATTGAGCAGGGTCGGGCTGCCCCACCAGCGTTCGAAGTCGAGAAAGCGTTCAGCCTCGCTATCGACCTGGCTGAACAGCTGATAATACTTGCCCCAATAGGTGTTGGCCGGGTCCAGGTTTTCGAAATTGCTGACCAGCCAGGTACCGTCGAAACGGTCATTGCCCAAGTCGCTGCCCAGGCGAGCCATCCAGCCGCCACCCAGCAGGCCACCGGTATAGCGCATCGGATTGCGTCCATTGACACCGGCCCAGTACGACAAGGGGGCACCATTAATAATGATCAATCCCGGCAATTCCGGTCGTGTTGCCGCCAATCCCATCAAGGCCCAGCCGGCCTGGCAGTTGCCGATTATGATCGGCTTGCTATTGGCCGGGTGAAGGGCGCTGACGACTTCGATGAACCGGGCCTGGGCTTCGACGATATCGGCCAGGGTTTGCCCAGGCTGTGGTGAGTGACTGAAAGAGATGAAATAGGTGGGGTGGCCGGCTCTGAGGCTTTCGCCTAATACCGAATCCTGTTTGAAGCCGCCGATTCCTGAGCCATGGCCGCCGCGCGGGTCGATGATGATCACCGGCTGGCCTTTGCTGTAGATCCTTTGCTCTGGCCCGGGGAGGATTCGCAACAGTGAATAGTTGACCGGGCGCGGGAGATCGGCGCCTGCGATCAGGATTTCATGATCGAACTTGAGCAGCAGCGGATACCCGGCGCGTTCATGGGCCAGCGTATTGTCGCCGCGCTGGCGCAGGGTGTCCCAGAACAGCAGGCTACGTTGAGCGAGGTCGATGAAGTATTCCTGCCAGTCAGAGGGCGTGGGTTGTCTGAGTTCGCCCCGCTTCAGAGGGGCGAGGGTTTTTTCCTGGCGCTGGCGCAAAGCATCAAGGACATTCAGGGTATTGAGGCGCTGCAGATGACTCAGGTGTTCGAACAGGCCGCGTTGAGAGGAGAGTTTGTCATATTGCGATGCAATAATATCTTCCTGTCCCATGGTGATCTCCTGGCTTTATGCATGAGAAGTAGCTTGCCGGCATCTCATCATTAAAGAGAGCTTGGCTGGCCGTTCGCCTTTCAGGAGTCTATAGCGAATAGTGGCGGGAGGTGAAATATTTTTGTGCGGCGCACAAAAAATCATTGCCAAACGAATTTGTGCACTGCAATATCAAGGCTAACGCGATGACCGGCAGGATCGCTATCGCGCCCTCAGGCCCATGTCGGCCTTTCAGAATCAGGAGATTCAAGCATGTCTTTTTTTAACTTGGAAAAATTGCAAGACGCTCAGAAAGCCAACCTAGACCTCCTGCAGCAAATCAGCGGCAAAATCTTCGCCAGCGTTGAACAGCTCACCCAATTGCAGATCAAGACTCTGCAAGCCTCCACCGAGGAGCAGTTCGACGGTTTTCGCAAACTGCTGGCAGTCCGTGATCCACAAGGGTTCGCTGAGCTCCAGGCTTCTTTCATCCAGCCAAATGTGCAAGCCGAACGCCTGGCTGAGTTCAATCGTCAAGTACAAGCGCTGATTGTTGGCACCCAGTCGGAAATCGCCAAACTGACCACGCGTCAGGTCGAGGCGGGCACCAAGCAGGTGCAAGAGTTCGTTGAAGTGATCAGCAAGAATGCGCCGGCTGGCTCCGAGCCTGTTGTGGCTGCATTGAAGTCGTCGCTGGCCAATGCCGGCACCGTATTTGAAAACGCACAGAAAGCTGTAAAACAGGCTGCTGACGTTGCCCAGAGCACTTTCGATGCAGCGACTGCCGCAACTGCCGCAACCGGGAAAGCCGCGCCAGAGGGCAAGGCAACAAGCGGTAACAAGTAAGTCACATTAGAATGGTTACACTGATGGCGATGGGTTTATTCCCCATCGCCATTTTTTTTCGGCCCGCCACCGGCGCCTGGCTTGCCTTGTGGCGTGCCGCCGAACAGACCGAAGAGGTTCTGAGTGTTCATGTAGAGGGCTTTTGACTGCTCGACATACTGGCGCATCAAGTCCTGCATGACCGGCGCTTGCTGGTGCATGAACTCGCCCCAGGCTTCAGAGGACTGAGCGCCGGTCTGGGACTGGATGTCGATGACCGTCTGAATGCTTTTATCCAGGTAGCTGCCGAGAACGCCCTGGTAAGGACCGTAGAACTGGATAATCCCCATGAGCATCTCAATGGAGAAGATCGGTTGACCGCCACTTTCGGCTTCCAGAATGACCTGCAGCAAAATACTGCGGGTCAGATCCTCGCCCGTCTTGGCGTCGACTACCTCGAACGGGATTTTATCGACGACCAACTGGCGTATATCCGCAAGGGTCAAATGACTGCTGGTGTGCGTGTCATACAGACGGCGATTCGGGTATTTCTTGATCAGACGGGTGGTGTTCCGACTGTTATCTGTCATGCGGGGCTACTCACAGCGAGCCTGATAAGCAGCCATCTTATCCTACTCTGGCCACTACCGCGGATCGGTGAAGCACCTAACCGGGCTGGCGGGGCACTTTAAGGTCAGCACTGAACTGAAACTTGAACAGGGTGCACTCATGGCCATCGATCGACAGCGGATGGCGAGTGAACTCACCCTGGGTGAGGGCGGGGATTACCCTGGACCAAAATGACCGTGCAGGCTGATTGGCGTCGATGTGAAAAATCTGCCATTGACCGGGAAATTTGTTGAGCAGCGCAGATACGACAAACTTCCCGACGCCTCGACCTCGATACCCGCGGCTGACAAAAAAATAGCCGATGTTGTACTGAACATCGTCAAAACGGACATCGTCGTCAATCGTCACAAAGCCGGCAATTTCCCCGTCAACCTTGATCAGGAAGGGGTGCGTCGATGGCTTTCTCCAGTAGTCGGGTGTTGGCTGGATGTTGAAAAAGCCATGGTTACCGAATTTCAGCGGGAGCCACTCGCTGAAATCGTAGGTGTAGAACTGCATCAGGTTCTCGATGCATTCGAGTTCATCGCGCTGTGCGGGGTGCAGTTCTATCGAAAGCATACCGGGAGCTCCTTCTTACAATCCCTGCGTGACGGGCTGAGTTCACGTCCATTGAAAATGCAAAGTCAGTGTCGAGCGTTCTCTGAGGTCACGATCTGCAGCGGAATATGGATCCGATGCCGTATCGGATCGAAGTCCGGCGTGGTCTGCAGCTCGACCAGCAAGTCGACCAGCGCTGTCGCCAGCAATCGCGGCTGGGAATCGATGACCAGACTGATCAATCCCTGATCCAGGGCTTGTCGCGACAGCTCGGTCGACTCCTGCAGGATACAGCACAGCGATGGCCGCTTCGGCAGCTGCGACAGGGCACTGATGATTCCGTCACCGCCCCCTCCGACCACGCACAGACCCCGCAAGTCGTCATGCCGCGCCAGCAGTTCCAGCGTCGCCTCTTCGGTGACGTCACAGTTGTCCAGGTTGATCACCGCTTCGAGTAGCCGCAACCCCGGTGCGCGCTCCGTCAGGTAACTGCGCAGCCCCTCGACCCGCGCCTGATGGCCGAGAAAGCGGTGGCCGCCGAGCAGCACCCCGATGCTGCCTTTACGTGCACCACAGGTGTGAGCCAGCAGCCAGCCCATGGTGCGTCCGACCTCATGATTATCCAGACCGACGTAAGGCTCATCCGCCGCCTCATGGATGTCGGACAGCAGGGCGATCACCGGAACTCCCGCCTCTCTGATCTGAGCGATGGCTGCATTGATCAGCGGGTGAGCGAAGCTGACCACCGCCAGGCCATCGCACTGCACCGCCAGTTGTTCGATCTGGGCAATGATGGCGCTGGGTGTGCGATCGAATACGTATTCGAAATGGCAGCTCAGGTTGGCGCCGGCCTGACGCTGCGCCACCTCGGTGATGGCGGTGGCAACGTTGCCATAGAACGCCTGGGCGGTGCCGAGCAACAGGATGCCGAAACGGTAGGTGGGGCGACGTTCGCGGATCCGCTGACCGATCAGCCTGGCGGCGAAATAACCGACCGCTTCGGCGGCCTGGAATACCTGCTCGGCGGTGGCCGGGCTGACCGGAGCTCTGGCGTTGAGCACCCGATCCACGGTGGCGACACTTAAACGCGCGTGCTCAGCAACCGTGGCGATGGTGGGGCGTTTATTGTTGTTCATGGCGGCTCCCGGAAGCGCCTTGATAGAAAACTATCAAGCCTTGCTGGGCCTGGATGATAGCTTGATAGGGAATGTATTCAAGGGCTTGAGGGTGATTTGTGCGCTCTCTATATTTTCGCAAGCGATGCCATCGCGCATCCAGGCAAGTGCCTGAAACCATCAAGCTTGCGGAGAACAATAAAATGCCTGAACGAAACGCAGCCTTTGAATACCCCGACAAACCCGTGCCTCGGGATTATCGATTGACCGGTCCCGAAGCCGCCAGAGCGGCGCAAAAAGGCCTGGTATCGGCAAGCTGGTACCAATCCCCCATTTCTCGTAAACGCATGAAGGAATTGATGCAGCGCCGCGATGGCCCGGCCTTGCTTGATACCGCGATCTGGCTGCTGGCGATGGTCGTGACCGGCTTCGGCGGTTACTGTTTCTGGGGCTCCTGGGCCTGCATTCCGTTCTTCTTCGTCTACGGGCTGCTCTACGGCACGGCGTCCAATGCCCGTTGGCACGAAGCGGGTCACGGTACAGCGTTCAAAACCCGCTGGATGAATGATGCGGTCTACCAGCTGTCGAGCTTCATGTTCATGTTCGAACCCCAAGTCTGGCGCTGGAGCCACGCACGGCACCACACCGACACCGTTATCGTCGGCCGCGATCCGGAGATCGTCGAACCACGTCCGCCAAGCCTGATAAATATGGTGCTGAGCCTGTTCAGAATGCCTTACGCGTTGAAGACGATGGGGTCAGTCTGCCGGCATGCGACAGGGCGGATGGGTGAAGAAGAGCAGACGTTCATCCCCGAATCCGAGTGGCCCAAGGTGGTGAGGGACGCACGCGTCTGGCTAGCAATTTATTCGCTTACCGTGGGCACTGCGCTTTATCTGCAGAGCTGGTTGCCGCTGATGTTTATTGGTCTGCCGACCCTCTATGGCGGTTGGCTGTCCTACCTGTTCGGCCTGTCGCAGCATGTCGGCCTGGCTGAGGACGTACTCGATCACCGCAGCAACTGCCGTACGATTTACATGAACCCGGTGCTGCGCTTTATGTACCTCAACATGAACTATCACCTTGAGCATCACATGTATCCGATGGTGCCTTTTCACG
Organism: Pseudomonas sp. GW821-FHT01E05; assembly: GCF_059422425.1. Lineage (NCBI taxonomy): Bacteria > Pseudomonadati > Pseudomonadota > Gammaproteobacteria > Pseudomonadales > Pseudomonadaceae > Pseudomonas > Pseudomonas sp. GW821-FHT01E05. Next base: position 214,241 of record NZ_JBWKWW010000007.1, on the reverse strand, counting down.
CGCTGGCGCAGCTTCACGAGGAGATCCGCCACGACTGCCCGCCGCCTTACACCAGTCTGTTAGAGGCCTTCAAGGAAATCATCCCGACCATCTGGAAGCAGCGCAAAGACCCGACCTATTTCGTCCGTCGCCCCTTGCCACAACGCGCAGCGCCGGCCGCCAACGTCCAGGCAGAACCTGAAGTAACGCCGGCCTGACACCTTCCTGTCTGTACCACTACAAGAGAAAACGCCATGACCGATCAATGGATCGATGTATGTGCCGTGGGCGATATCGACGAAGAAGATGTCATTCGTTTCGACCATGGCCAGCACACCTATGCCGTCTACCGCTCCGCCGACAGCGAGTTTTTCGCCACGGCGGGCCTGTGCACCCACGAATCCATCCACCTGGCCGATGGCCTGGTGATGGAGCATGTCATCGAGTGCCCCAAGCACAACGGGCGTTTCGACTACCGCTCCGGCAAAGCCCTTGGCGCGCCGGTGTGCGTCAACCTCAAGACCTATCAGGTCCGGGTCGAGGCGGGTCGTGTCCTGCTCGCTATTACGGTTTAACTGCACGGAGTCTGTGCCATGAATCCTGACAACGATCCACTGGTTATCGTGGGTGCCGGGCATGCGGGTGGTCGCGCGGCCTTGACCTTGCGCGGCGAAGGTTATAGCGGTCGCCTGATTCTGATAGGCGACGAGTCCCACCCGCCCTATGAACGTCCGCCGCTGTCCAAAGGGTTGTTGCAGGGCACGGTCGATCTGGCGGGCTGCAGCCTGTGCGATACCGCTCAGCTCGCCGAACTGGACATTGAACACCTGGCCGGCAACCCGGTGAAATGCCTGGATCCGCAGCAGCATCGTCTGCAGTTGGCCGACGGCAGCTGGTTACATTACGCCCGTTTGCTGCTCGCGACTGGGGGGAGGGCGCGGCTGCTGCCTTATGTGCCCGAGCATCTGCTCAATGTGCTTTATCTGCGTACCCATGACGAAGCCCTGACGCTGCGCGCTTTGTTGCAGCCTGACGCTCGATTGGTGATCATCGGTGGCGGCTTCATCGGACTCGAAGTCGCCGCGACCGCCCGTGCCCTGGGTTGCACGGTGACTTTGCTCGAAGCCGGGCCGCGCCTGGCGGGCCGCGTCCTGCCGCAGCGCCTGTCCAGTGTCCTGCTGGAACTGCATCGCCGTCAGGGCGTGGATGTCCGACTGAACGTGGCCATCGAAACGGTGCTGGGCGCCACTCGCGCCGAGGCGGTGCAACTGGTCGACGGCCAGTTGTTGCCCTGCGATCTGGTCGTGGTGGGTATCGGCATGCAACCGAACACCGAGTTGGCCGTGGCTGCCGGGCTTGAGGTCGGTCAGGGCATTCGCGTCGATGCGCAGTTGCGCACCAGTGCGCCGGACATCTTTGCGGCAGGCGACGTCTGTGAGTTTCGTCTGCACCCGCAAGGGGGGTTCCAGCGTCAGGAAACCTGGCGCAACGCCGAAACCCAGGGCCGTCACGCCGCCCTGAACCTGCTGGGCGGCGAGCAGCCCTACGACGTCATTCCCGGCTTTTGGTCCGATCAGTACGACTGGGGGCTGCAAACCGTGGGTGTAATCGCAAACACCGAACCGACGGCGAGCCGGACAACCCCGGGTGGCGGTTTCCTGTTGTTCTACCTCGATGCCGAACAACGTCTGCTAGGGGCTTGCGGCTGGGGCCAGGGCAATAGCATCGCCAAGGACATCAAGTTGTGCGAACGGCTGATCGCTAACCATAACCCCCTCTCGGCGGTCGCTTTAGCCGATGCCGATGTATCGCTCAAACAACTGCTGAGGAACTGACATGCGCGAATTCCTGGTGTTTCAGTCCTTGTGGGCCATGCAAGATCACCGTGGCCACTGCGATCTTTCCATTGAGGCGCAACTGGAGAAGATCGCCGCCGCCGGTTTCGACGGGATCACCGACCATTTCTGGCTCGCGCCACAGGCTGCACGCCTGAGTGCCGCCGCCAAGGCGCAAGGCCTGCAAATCGAAGGTCAGCTGTTCCCCCGCACCGTGGATGATCTGGCAGCGGCGATCGATGTCGCCTCCCGCTACGGATGCCACCATCTCACGCTACAAGCCGATGTCCGGCCGCGCACGCTGACGCAGGCGATCGAGCTGATTGAAGGCTGGCAGCGTCTGGCCGAGCAGGTGGACTTTCCGATCCTCCTGGAAACCCATCGTTACCGCCTCACCAGTGACCTGTTGTTCACCCTCGACATTCTCGCGCAAATGCCCGACCTCAAGTTGCTGGCCGACTTGTCCCACTATGTCGTGGGCCGCGAACTGCCAGAACCGGCCGCTGCCGAGGACGACGAACAGATCCATACCATCCTGCGTCACAGCTGGGGCTTCCATGGCCGTGTGGCCAGTTGTGAACAGGTCCAGGTCCCCCTGAGTTTCGCCCAGCACCGACCCTGGCTGGAGCGTTTCCTGGGTTGGTGGCGCTATGGGATCGAGGATTGGCTGGCCCGCCCGAACAGGCCCGCCAGCCTGTCCTTCACCTGTGAACTCGGCCCGCCACCCTATGCCATCACCGGTGCCGACGGAGGCGACATCACCGATCGCTGGGCCGAGGCGCTGATCCTTAAGGACCTGATGCGCAAGGTCTGGAATGACAGCCTGGCGCAACATCGTCGGATGGAAACCAGTCGTTCGCCAGGGCCGTAGATACCGTCTTACGCCTCACCAGGCATCGCAACGCTAATCCCGGGTGAAAATTTCCAGCAGATGGCCGTCCGGATCATCGAAATACACTCTTCGCCCACCGTCGAGCCGGTTGATTTCGCCCGGGCGCAGCTTGCAGGGATCGGCCCAGTAGGGGAGTTCTCGACTCTGTATACGGGCGAAAACCGGGTCAAAGTCGTCCTCACCAATCAGGAAGGCATAGTGCTGGGAAGAAAACTCGTCGTTGTCGTAGTAATCGAGCGAGACACCGTTATCGAGCTGGACAATCAGCATCGGACCGAATGGGACAGGGCTGGGCAGGCCCAGGATGTCCACGAGAAATGTCGCAGATTTTTGCTTGTCGCGGCACCAGACGATGGTGTGGTTCAACTGCACGCTCACGTTACGATCCCCCTTGCACGACGGTGCATTCAGGTTAGGCGATATTGGGCTTTCTCACGAGATGTCGCAGTGCTGGCTCATTGCCGAGTTCGACATAGCATTCGCCTTCGGTGATCAGGTGGAAGATCACCATGCGCAGGGTTTGCGACAAAGCGTCCATTGTTGTGCTCCGGTGCTTGCAGGGTCTGTGATTGTGAGCGCCTCGCCGCGCGGCGCAAAACCGCCGGACGATCGGGCAGCCCTGGCCGACGATCGGGCAGGACGCCGACCTGCCCGAGCGCGATAGTTGTCCAACAGGAGCACTGCCGTCCCTGTCATCAATCACAAGGTGGAGGTTGCCATGCCTGAGTTCGTCATCGAGCGCGAAATTCCGGGAGCCGGAACACTGCCAGAACGGGACTTGAAAGCGATCGCACAAAAGTCCTGCAAGGTCCTGCGCGAGATGGGGCCGCAAGTACAGTGGCTGCATAGTTACGTCACGGGCGAGAAAATTTATTGCGTGTATATCGCACCGAACGAGGAACTCGTCAGGGAGCACGCAAGACAAGGCGGTTTTCCTGCCAATAGCGTTTCCCGAGTCACCTCCATCATTGGCCCGACAACGGCGGAGTAATCGCCCTCCAGTACCCTGCCTGCATTCCAGCCCATACAGAGTCAGCTCCCATGAGCACATCCCTTGATTTAAACGCCCTGAAAAACCGTCAGATGATTGCGTGGGCCAGTGGCGACTATGCCGTGATCGGCACAACTTTACAGATCGTCGGGGAGCTGCTGGCGGAGGCCTGCGACCTGCGTTGCGATGAGCTCGTGCTTGATGTAGCGGCCGGCAATGGCAATGCCACACTCGCCGCAGCGCGTCGAGGTTGCAAGGTGACCTCGACCGATTACGTGGCCGCTTTGCTCGAACGTGGCGAGGACCGGGCCAGGGCAGAGAACCTGGAGGTGATCTTTCAGGTGGCCGATGCCGAGGCACTGCCCTTCGAGGACGCGAGCTTCGACGTGGTGCTGTCGACGTTCGGCGTAATGTTCGCGCCCGACCAGCCAAAGGCGGCCTCCGAGCTGGCGCGGGTGTGTCGCCCGGGGGGACGGATCGGTCTTGCCAACTGGACCCCGGAAGGTTTCGTCGGTCAGATGTTCACGACGCTGGGTCGGCATTTTCCACCACCAGCGGGCGCACAACCGCCTTCGTTGTGGGGCTCGGAAGCGCATCTGCATTCGCTTTTCGCTGAGTGCGCTGACAATGTCACCGTGACGCGGCGGATGTTCAACTTCCGCTACCGCTCGGCCGCGCATTTCATTGAGACTTTCCGCGCCTGGTACGGCCCGATCCACAAGGCCTTCGCGGCGCTGTCCGCTGAGGGGGCCATGGCGCTGGAAAGTGACCTGAGCAAATTGCTGGACACGATGAATCGGGCTGGCGAAGCGTCGCTGGTGGTGCCGAGTGAATATCTGGAGGTGGTTATCACGCGGCGTTGAGTCTAGTGGCCTGTGTGGCTAGTTCTGTTAGTCAACTTCGGCGCCAGCAGCCCATATCCTGCGTTGCTGTTCCTCGCCATAGCGGGCTATGACTCGTCACAGCGCCTTGGCTCTGGGCCGCCGGCATCCGAATTTGAGCTAACGAACTAGCCACACAGGCCACTAGTGTTGGTAGGGAGCCGAAGCTCCCTCGCCACAAAGGTCGCCGGGTTAGTCTCTGTTGCCCACCCTCAGGCTCAAGCCACCGCGGCCTGAAGACAGGACACTCCCGGAGGGCAGGGGCCAAGCAGCCGTTCTATTGCGCCGGTCACCAGGTTCTCTATCAATTCTTCGCGCTCCCGATCATTGAGGCTGTGCTGTGCCACCCAGGACGGGGCGCTGTTGAGCAAGGATGCAATGGCATGTCCGGCGGCCAGCAGTCCATGTTCGGTCAACTGCGTTCGATGGCCAAGCATCGCCAGCAACTGGCGTTCGTATTGCTCGCGCAGCTGCCTGACCCGCTGCTGCTGGTCATCATTCAGGCAGCAACTGTCGCGTTCGGCCAGGCGAAAGTGTCGAGGGAGCTCCCGATGCAGTTTCAGGTGCGCGCGGATGATCACTTTCAAGCTGTTGCGCCCAGGGCCGGCTTTTTTCTCGTTTCGTCTCAGGGTAGCCAGCAGCTCCTCGTAGAACTCTTCGATCAGGTCGAGCAGCAAATGCTGCTTGCTCGGGTAATGATGGTAAAGCGAGCCAGGCGCAAGCCCCAGATAGGTCGCCAGCTCGCGCATCCCTACCTGGCCGAAACCCTTGTTGGCGAACAGCTCGAGCGCCTTGTCTCGATGCTGCGCGAAGCGAGAGCAGCGCTCAGGCATAAGCATGGAAGCCGCGCCCGCTTTTGCGGCCCAGATAACCGGCCGCGACCATTTCTTTGAGCAGCGGCGCCGGACGGTATTTACTGTCGTTGAAACCGTCGTAGAAGGCTTCGAGAATCGCCAGCAAGGTGTCCAGCCCGATCAGGTCGGCCAGTGCCAGCGGGCCTATCGGTTGATTGCAGCCAAGACGCATGCCGGCATCGATGTCTTCAGCGCTGGCCAGCCCCTCCTGAAACACCAGAATCGCTTCATTGATCATCGGCACCAGAATCCGGTTGACCACAAAGCCTGGACGGTTGCCGGCAGTGATGGCGGTCTTGCCCAGCCGTTGCGCCAGCTCCAGCGCCAGGGCATGGGTGGCATCGCTGGTCTGCAAGCCACGAATGACTTCAATCAGCCCCATCATCGGCACCGGATTGAAGAAGTGTAGGCCGATGAACCGTTCGGGCTGACTCACGCTGGCGGCGAGCTGAGTAATAGACAACGAAGACGTGTTCGAGGCAATCACACAGTCGGCGCTGACTTGCGCGGCGATCTGTTGCAGTACCCGCAGTTTCAGGTCGAGGTTTTCGGTCGCGGCTTCGATCACCAGTTGAGCGTTTTGCAGGGTCGCGTAGTCCGTGCTGGTCTGGATGTTGTCCAGCGCCGCGAGCTTTTGCTCCCGGGAAAGGAGCTGTTTGGCGATTTGCCGGTCCAGATTCTTGCCCACGGTCGCCATAGCGTTTTGCAACGCGGTCCCGGAGATATCCAGCAGCGTCACGTTGAAGCCGGCAAGGGCACAGATTTGCGCAATGCCGTTGCCCATGGTGCCAGCGCCGATCACACCGATGTTTTGCAGATTCATGTTCGGGTACTTCCTTAATCAAACGCGTTCGAACAGCACGGCGATGCCCTGGCCACCGCCAATGCACATGGTCGCCAAGGCATAACGTCCCTGACAGCGGTGCAGCTCGTAAATGGCTTTGGTGGCGATAATCGCGCCGGTGGCGCCGACTGGATGGCCCAGGGAAATGCCCGAACCGTTCGGGTTGAGCTTATGCGGATCGAAGCCCAACTCCTGCGCCACGGCACAGGCTTGGGCTGCGAACGCTTCGTTCGATTCGATCACATCAAGGTCGGCGACGGTCAGGCCTGCACGCTTGAGAACCAGTCGGGTGGCGGGGATCGGCCCCAGGCCCATCATCGACGGCTCAACCCCGGCGTGAGCGTAACCCACCAGCCGGGCCATGGGCTTGAGGCCTTGCTCGCGAACGACGGCTTCGGTGGCCATGATCAATGCGCCTGCACCGTCATTGAGCCCGGAGGCGTTGCCTGCAGTGACGCTGCCATCTTTCTTGAATGCAGGTTTCATAGCGTTTAGTTGCTCGGCACTGACATCTGCTCGTACATGCTCGTCAATGGCGAAAGACACCGTGCCTTTGCGTGTCGCCACTTCAATCGGCACGATCTGCTCGACAAAACGCCCTTCGGCAATGGCCCGGGCTGCACGTTGTTGGCTGACAAGGGCCAGTTCATCCTGCATCTGGCGACTGATGCCATAGTGCTCGGCAATGTTCTCCGCGGTGATGCCCATATGGAAGCCGGCAAAGGGATCCTGCAGAACCCCAAGCATGTAATCGATAGCCTGCACATCGCCCATTCGTGCACCCCAGCGCGCTTGCGGCAGCAGGTAAGCACCGCGGCTCATGGACTCGACGCCACCGGCCAGCACGGCCCCGGCATCGCCCAACATCAAACTTTGCGCGGCGCTGACAATGGCTTGCAAACCGGAGCCGCACAGGCGGTTGACGTTGAACGCCGGGGTTTCTTTCGACAGGCCGGCATTCATTGCCACCGCCCTGGAAATATAGGCGTCGCGGGCTTCGGTGGGGATCACATGACCCATCACCGCATGGCCGATATGCTCGGGCGCCAGGCCCGAGCGCTCAATGGCCGCGCGGCAAACGTCGGTTGCCAACTGGATAGGGGTCACGTCCTTCAGCGATCCGCCGAAACTGCCAATGGCGGAGCGCACCGCGCTGACGACGAAAATATCGGAATTGTTCATATCGACTCCTGGAATCAATGTTGCAATCGTTGGCAGTCAGCGACTGGCGTACCATGGGCGCCGTCCGGCTTCAGACGCCCCCCACAGGGGCTGCGCTGCAGTACCTGGTATGGATGTGAGTCTAGAGTCCGCAGCGGCGCTGGCCTATGCCATAACTGTTCAAGGACATTGGCGTTTTTTGCCATTTTCAGGCGATGAAGAGAGAAACGTTCAAATGCGGGAAAAGGATTCGGTTGCCGTCTACTTTATGCATGCAATGCTCCATGCACTGCGTGAGAACCCGCAGCGCCTGCGGGCGGTACTCGAGCAGGCGGGAATCGACCCGGCGCTGATGGACCAGCCCACGGCGCGGGTGCCGGCCAGTGCTTTTGCAGCGTTGTGGTTGATCCAGATTCGCGAGTTGAACGACGAGTTCTTCAAGCTCGACTCCCACGGCATGCCGCCTGGCAGTTTTGCCTTGATCTGCCGGGCATTGATTCAGGAGCCGAATCTGGAGAAGGCCATGCGCCAGTGCCTGGCCAACTTCGCGCTGTTCCTGCGGGACTTTCGCGGCAGTTTGAGTGTGCGCGGCAAACGCGCCGTCATCAGCCTGCAGACCCGATCGGACAATAACGACGTCAGTCGTTTCGGCGAAGAGACCTTCCTGGTGTTGATGATCAGTCTGCTGTGCTGGCTGGGTGGGCGGCGAATTCCCATCGATCGCGCGGATTTCCGCCATGAACGTTTGTCGCTCAGTGATGATCCATTGCTCTGGGGCGCCAACCTGACTTTCGGCGCGCAGCGCACTGAAATCGAGTTTGCCAGTCGCTACCTGCGTCTGCCGGTGGTTCAGGATCTTGCATCACTCAAAGTGTTTCTGCGCAGTGCGCCGCAATGGTTGGTGATTCGCTTTCGTAACCAGCATGGCCTGGCGGCACAGATCCATCAGCGTCTGCGAAACAGCCATTACGGCCAGTGGCCTACCTTGCAGACCTTCGCGATAGAACAGCATCTGAGCCCCAGTACCTTTCGCCGAAAACTGGAGCGCGAAGGCTGTTCGTTTCAGGAGATCAAGGACGAAGTGCGCCGCGGCGTTGCTTTTGAACAGCTGCGCCAGAGCCGGGCGAGCATCACCGAAATTGCCGAGCAGATCGGCTTTCAAGAACCCAGCGCGTTCCACCGGGCGTTCAAGAAGTGGACGGGGGAAAGTCCGGGGCGCTATAGGGCAAGGTTTCAGGACAAGCCCTGATCCCAGTCAGTCAAGAAGAATAAGCGTCGGGCACAAAACCTGTGGCGAGGGGCTTGTGCCCGGCACCTCTGATCCTCGTAGATTCTTTGAGGATGTTTACAGGTTGATGGGTAAGGAGTGGAAAGATGATCTTTATAGGGCCGGTCTTGAAGATCAATCCACTTGGTGATTAGGGTGGGGGAGTGGGATCGTTCCCACGCTCTGCGTGGGGATGCCTCACTGGACGCTCTGCGTCCGCTTCGGCCGTGACGCAGAGCGTCACGGGCTGCATTCCCACGCGGGAGCGTGGGAACGATGCATAGGGCCAGTCTTGAAGATCAATCTTGCAACCGTTATATGGCCCTCACCAGCAACGATTGCGATATCCCGGCTCTGTTTGTCGACACTCAAGCTCCCCTCGATGTGTTACTGGAGGCTGCCGATCACCGCATTCGGGCGGTCACTCAGGTGATGGAGAGCCTGGCCATGGCCGGCGCGATTCAAGCCGGGCTTCTTCCGGGCATCTCTATTCGGTGCTGATGCACCCGTCGATAAAGCGTCGCACGGGAAATACCCAAGGCTTTTGCGGCGGCTATCGGTTTCCAGCGGTGACGGACCAATGCATCGAGCAGCGCCTGACGCTCTGGACAATCGGTGGTTTCGTTGCAGCCGGTCGAGGGCAGGGCGTCGAGCCCTGAACCCTGTAGTTGCCCCGGCAAATGACTCAACTGGATGACGTGCGCCTCACACACGGCGCAGGCGTAGCGCAGGACATGGCGCAGCTCACGGACATTGCCCGGCCAGCGATAGCCGAGCAGGCACTCCAGCGCTGCGGTGCTGATTTTCACCGACACACCGCACAGCTCCGATTCCTCAGCGAGAACGCGGTTGATCAACGCCAAACGGTCACTGCGTTCGCGCAAGGGCGGCAACTGGAAGCGCGCTCCGCCGAGGCGAAAGTACAGATCTTCACGAAAATCCCCGCTCCTGACCAGTCCTTCCAGGTCACGGTGGGTCGCACAGATCACCTGAATATCCACGACCCTGGACCGAGAAGCGCCCAGTGGCGCTACTTCACCCTCCGCCAGGACCCGCAGTAACCGGGTCTGCAAAGCCAGCGGCATGTCACCAATTTCGTCGAGGAACAGCGTGCCGGTATCGGCCTGTTGCAGCAGGCCTTGCAGGCCTTTGCTCGATGCGCCGGTGAAGGCCCCGGCAACATAGCCGAACAGTTCACTCTCGATCAGGCTCTCCGGGATCGCTGCACAGTTCACCGCGATGAAAGGGCGCTCGCGTCGGCTGCTCGCCTGGTGCAGTTGACGGGCGAACACTTCCTTGCCGGATCCGGTTTCCCCCTGAATCAGCACCGGCAAGTTACGGTCCTTGACTCGTACCGCCAGGCGCAGGCTTTCGGCGATACGCGGGTCAAGTTCCGTGGCGGCGATTTCAACCCGCGAGGACCTTTTGGCAGGACGGCGAGGGGCGCTCAAGCGTGCATGCAGTTCACTCTGCCCGCCGTGATTGCGCAGCAGGCAAAGGGACTCGTCCGTCGCTTGATGGAGGATCTGCTGGTCGAATACCTGGCCGATATGCTCGGGGAGCTGACCATAGCGCTGCAGCAAAAACTGGCGTGCCGCCGGGTTCAGCGCCTTGAGGCTGCCGTCCTCATCCCAGGCGAACAGGAAGTCGGGCTGGCTATCAACATAACCGGGGGTGCTGTGGGCACGCAGCACCCAGTAACCCTGGACGCTGTTCATGAAAAATGCGTGTTCGATTTCCCGGGCGCTCTGCACCACCATTTGCCGGATCAGGTGCTGGGAACGGCGGTCATCGGGGGACTGCACGGCCGACACATCGAGTACCCCGAGCAACTCGCCCTGTGGGTCGAAGACCGGCGCGGCAGAGCAGGTCAGACCGATGAACGCTGCGCGGAAATGATCACGTTTGTGGACCGTGACCGGCGCCTTGGCGGTGAGTACCGCAGCTACTCCGCAGGTGCCTTCTTCGCCTTCCGACCAGCAGGTGCCCAGATACAACCCGGCCTTGCGGCAGTCATTGCGAATTGCCGCCTCGACCCGATAGTCGATGGTCTGGCCCTGTGCGTCGGTAAGCAGCACGCAGTAGTCAGCGTCGCGTACCCGGCCATGGAGGCGGGCAACTTCTTCGCTGGCGATACGCAGGAACAGTTCGGAGCGCTCGCGGCATTCATTGAGCACATTTTGCGAAAGAATACGCGGCCCCTGCAACGAGCCGGGGTCGAGATGGTGCTGCTCCATGGAGCGGCGCCAGGAATCGAGAATCAGGCTCGGTACCGGCACTTGCGGCAAGTGCGCGGCATTCTTCAGTACGCGACTGACGCAATCCACATGGGCCTTAGAGTGTGCGGAAAGCATAGGGCCTCCGTTTCCAGCTTTTTGTAGTTGTGCGGCCATTAAGCGCTGTTCATAGCCTTCAGACAAGCGACAGGACGCCGACCGATCGAGGTGAGACGCAACGTCTCAGCGTCTCGCTTTCCTTGCGCGCAACCTGACATGCCGCGTCTCAGAAACAGCGTGCCCCGGGTGCTCCCATATTCTTCATGAACCTCTCTAGTTCGGGCGTTTTCAGCGACTTACAGCGTTATGGCATCGGCCTTGCTCTAGCCCAGGCAACCATAACAATAACGAGAGGTTCCTTTATGTCCCACTGCCGATCCGTTTCCCTGGGCTGCTCCCGACCTGGCTGTTCGACTGTCCGGGTTACGCCATGAGCCGTGCGCCATTGACGGTGGGGATCATTGCCAATCCGGCGTCGGGTCGAGACCTGCGGCGGTTGACCGCCAATGCCGGGCTGTTTTCCAGCACCGACAAGGTCTCAGTGATTCAGCGTCTGCTAGCTGCATTCGGTGCTACTGGCGTCGAGCAGGTGCTGATCCCCACCGACATGACCGGCATCGCCGCGGCAGTGCTGAAGAACAGCCAGGGCCGACAGGCACGCGCCAGTCATTGGCCAGCTCTGGAATTTCTCGATATCACCCTGCGCCAGAGCGTCGAAGACACCCGCAAGGCGGCGCGTTTGATGGCCGAGCGCGGCGTGTCGCTGATTGCCGTCCTGGGCGGCGACGGTACCCACAAAGCGGTGGCGGCCGAGATTGGCGATATCCCGTTGCTGACCCTGTCCACCGGCACTAACAACGCCTTTCCCGAATTGCGCGAAGCCACCAGTGCCGGTCTGGCTGGCGGGCTTTTCGCCAGCGGGCGGATTCCTCCCGAGATTGCCCTGCGACGCAATAAACGCCTGTTAGTCCGCGAGCCCACCCGAGGTGTGTGCGAATGGGCATTGGTGGACGTTGCAGTGTCGTCGTTGCCGTTTATCGGCGCTCGGGCGATCAGCCGCGCAGCGGACCTGGCGGAGGTTTTCGTGACTTTCGCCGAGCCCCAGGCCATCGGGCTTTCGGCGCTGTGCGGCTTGTGGTTTCCGGTGTCCCGCCAGGCCCCGGGCGGAGCCTGGATGCGTCTTGATCCGCAATCTTGCGAGGCGTTGCTGGTACCGCTGGCGCCTGGTCTGTTGCAAGGCTGCGGGGTACTCGCCGCCGGCAGCCTGGAGCCGGGCGTCGCCCATTGCCTGTCGTTGCCCAGCGGCACCCTGGCCCTGGATGGCGAACGGGAAATCGAGTTCAACGCCCATGACCGGCCCACCGTCACCCTCGATGCCTGCGGCCCGCTGAGCATCGATGTAACCGCCGCACTGGCCTACGCGGCGCAACGCCGACTGCTGTCCATCGGCCGTGAACACCCGCAACACCCCATGAATCTTTCGACTCGAGACAACCCTGGAGAATAAAAATGTCGACACACCTGTCCGCTGATCAATTGCTGCATGCCTACAAGGTGATGCGCACCATCCGCGCTTTCGAAGAGCGCCTGCACGTGGAGTTCGCCACCGGCGAGATTCCCGGTTTTGTCCACCTCTACGCTGGCGAAGAAGCCTCCGCTGCCGGGGTCATGGCCCATCTTGGCGATGACGATTGCATCGCCTCAAACCACCGTGGCCACGGTCATTGCATCGCCAAAGGCGTCGATGTGGACGGGATGATGGCCGAGATCTACGGCAAGAAAACCGGGGTCTGCCAAGGCAAGGGCGGCTCCATGCATATTGCCGATTTCGAGAAAGGCATGCTCGGCGCCAACGGTATCGTTGGTGCCGGAGCACCCCTGGTAGTCGGCGCGGCGCTGGCGGCCAGACTCAAGGGCACCGACAGCGTGGCGGTGGTGTTTTTCGGTGACGGCGGCTCTAACGAAGGCGCGGTGTTCGAAGCGATGAACATGGCTTCGGTGTGGAATCTGCCATGCCTGTTCATTGCCGAGAACAACGGTTATGCCGAGGCCACGGCGTCCAACTGGTCAGTGGCCTGCGATCACATTGCCGACCGTGCCGCCGGGTTCGGCATGCCTGGGGTCACGGTGGACGGTTTCGACTTCTTCGCCGTTCAAGAAGCCGCCGGCGCCGCCGTCGAACGTGCCCGCGCCGGCGAGGGTCCGTCGCTGATCGAGGTCAAATTGACTCGCTACTACGGCCATTTCGAGGGCGATGCCCAGACCTATCGGGCCCCTGACGAAGTGAAGCATTTTCGCGAGCATAACGACTGCCTGATGCAATTTCGCGAGCGCACCACTCGGGCCGGGCTGGTCGATGCCAGCCAACTGGACCAGATCGACGATGAGGTCGAGCGGCTGATCGAAAACGCGGTGCGCAAGGCCAAATCCGATCCCAAACCGACGGCGGCCGACCTGCTCACCGACGTTTACGTCTCCTATCCCTGAACGCCCCCAATAACAAGAATCGAGACCTTCATCATGGCGAGAAAAATCAGCTATCAACAGGCAATCAATGAAGCTCTGGCCCAGGAAATGCGCCGCGACCCCAGTGTATTCATCATGGGCGAGGACGTGGCGGGTGGCGCCGGTGCCCCCGGTGAAAACGACGCCTGGGGTGGTGTGCTCGGGGTCACCAAAGGGCTTTACCACCAATTTCCCGGACGGGTACTGGACACTCCCTTGTCCGAACTGGGCTATGTCGGTGCTGCTGTCGGCGCTGCGACCTGCGGTGTGCGGCCGGTATGCGAGTTAATGTTCGTCGACTTTGCCGGCTGTTGCCTGGACCAGATCCTCAATCAGGCGGCGAAATTCCGCTATATGTTCGGCGGCAAGGCCTCTACGCCGCTGGTCATCCGCACTATGGTCGGCGCCGGCCTGCGGGCGGCCGCTCAGCACTCGCAAATGCTCACCTCTCTGTGGACCCACATCCCCGGCTTGAAAGTGGTCTGCCCGTCGTCACCCTATGACGCCAAAGGTTTGTTGATCCAGGCGATTCGCGACAACGATCCGGTGATTTTCTGTGAGCACAAGATGCTCTACAGCATGCAAGGCGAGGTGCCGGAAGAGCTCTATGCGATTCCTTTTGGCGAGGCCAACGTCCTTCGCGATGGCAAGGACGTAACCCTGGTTTCCTACGGCCGCACGGTCAATCTGGCGATGGACGCGGCCCGCAGTCTGGCGGGGCGCGGTATCGACTGCGAGGTGATCGACCTGCGCACCACCAGCCCGCTGGATGAGGACAGCATCCTTGAAAGCGTGGAAAAGACCGGACGCCTGGTGGTGATCGACGAAGCCAACCCGCGCTGTTCGATGGCCACCGACATTTGCGCACTGGTGGCGCAAAAAGCCTTTTCGGCCTTGCGGGCACCGACCGAAATGGTCACCGCGCCGCATACTCCGGTGCCGTTCTCCGACGCCCTGGAGGACCTGTACATCCCTGACGCGGCGAAGATCGAAGCCGCGGTGCTCAAGCTCATCGAGTGGAGGACGCGCCCATGAGCCAGATCCACACCCTGACCATGCCCAAGTGGGGGCTGTCGATGACTGAAGGGCGGGTCGACGTCTGGCTCAAGGAGCAGGGCGATGCCATCGTCAAGGGCGATGAAGTGCTCGATGTGGAAACCGACAAAATTTCCAGCAGTGTCGAAGCGCCGTTTTCCGGGGTATTGCGACGCACCATTGCGCGTCAGGACGAAACCCTCTCGGTCGGTGCCTTGCTCGGCATCATCGTCGAGGGAGAAGCCAGTGAGGAAGAAATCGACGCGGTGGTCGAGCAGTTCCAGGCCAGCTTCGTGCCGGGAGATGCTGGTGATGAAGACAGCGGGCCAGCACCGCAAAAGATCGAGCTGGACGGGCGCATCATTCGCTATTTCGAGCGCGGAGACGGCGGCACGCCGCTGCTATTGATACATGGCTTCGGCGGCGATCTGAACAACTGGATGTTCAACCACGAAGCGCTAGCCGCCGGGAGACGGGTGATCGCACTGGATCTGCCGGGCCACGGCGAGTCGGGCAAGACGCTATTGCGCGGTGACCTTGATGAATTGAGTGAGGTGGTACTGGCGTTACTTGATCATCTGGACATTAAGGCCGTGCATCTGGTCGGGCATTCCATGGGCGGGGCGGTGTCCTTGAACACTGCGCGGCTTGCAGCACAGCGGGTGCGCTCGCTGACCCTGATCGGCAGCGCTGGTCTGGGGGCGCAGATCAATGGCGATTACCTGCAAGGCTTCATTGACGCGACCAACCGCAACGCGCTCAAGCCACAACTGGTGCAATTGTTCTCCAATGCAGAATTGGTGAACCGTCAGATGCTCGAAGACATGCTCAAGTACAAGCGACTGGAAGGTGTCGATAGCGCCTTGCGCCAACTAGCCTCGACGCTGTTCGCCGCAGGGCAACAGCAGGTCGACCTGCGTGCAGTGGTGCAAGACGGACCGCAACCGGTGCTGCTGATCTGGGGCAGCGATGACGCGATCATTCCGGTTGCGCACACCGAGGGTTTGTCAGCGCAGGTCCAATTGCTCCCGGGCCAGGCGCACATGGTGCAAATGGAAGCGGCGGAGCAGGTCAACCGGCTGATTCTCGACTTTGTGCAACAACACTGACGGCGTCCCCGGCTGCCTTCGCGGCAGTCGGGACTGAGCGATTTCAAGGAGAAACGATCCATGAGTCTTTCAAGCAAGCAAACCCGCAGCATGCGCGCAGCCGTCTGGCATGGCCGCAACGATATCCGCGTGGAAGACGTGCCGCTGCCCATCGCGCCACCTGCCGGCTGGGTGCAGATCCGCGTGCAGTGGTGCGGCATCTGCGGCTCCGACCTGCATGAATACGTTGCAGGGCCGGTGTTCATCCCGGTAGACGCACCGCACCCGCTGACCGGGATCAAGGGCCAATGCATTCTCGGCCATGAGTTCTGCGGTGAGATTGTCGGGATGGGTGCCGATGTAAACGGCTTCACGGTCGGTGAGCAAGTGGCCGCCGATGCCTGTCAGCATTGCGGCACCTGCTACTACTGCACCCACGGGCTGTACAACATTTGCGAGAACCTGGCCTTCACCGGGTTGATGAACAACGGTGCCTTCGCCGAGCTGGTCAACGTCCCGGCCAACCTGCTGTACAAACTGCCGGCCAACTTTCCCGCCGAAGCCGGCGCACTGATCGAGCCGCTGGCGGTAGGCATGCATGCGGTGAAAAAAGCCGGCAGCCTGTTGGGTCAGAACGTGGTGGTGGTCGGCGCCGGGACCATCGGCCTGTGCACCATCATGTGCGCCAAAGCGGCCGGAGCCGCCCAGGTCATCGCCCTGGAAATGTCCAGTGCGCGAAAGGCCAAGGCAGTGGAAGTCGGCGCCAGCCACGTGCTGGACCCCAACCAATGCGACGCACTGGCCGAAGTTCGGCGCCTGACCGGTGGCCTGGGCGCGGACGTCAGCTTCGAATGTATCGGGAACAAACACACGGCCAAACTGGCCATCGATCTGATCCGCAAGGCAGGCAAATGTGTGCTGGTGGGCATCTTCGAAGAGCCGAGCGAGTTCAACTTCTTCGAGCTGGTAGCCACCGAGAAACAGGTGTTGGGGGCCTTGGCCTACAACGGCGAATTTGCCGATGTGATCGCTTTTATTGCCGATGGCCGGCTGGATATCACGCCACTGGTGACCGGGCGAATCAACCTGGAACAGATCGTCAGTCAGGGCTTTGAAGAACTGGTCAACAACAAGGAGCACAACGTAAAGATCATCGTGTCGCCGAATACACTCTGATCGGTTTGAAACGCTGGAAGCGTCGATGGCCTATGCGGGCCATCGCACGTTCTTCTCACAGAGGGGCAATGGGACTGTTCAGCCCTCTTTGCAGGTAATCCAGGCGCCCCAGAACAGGCTGCTGAAAAATCGTGTAGCGGTGCCAAAACCTGCATCGTTGAGCAATTGCTGTATCGCGGCTTCGGAATGTATAGGAGCGAGCTTGCTCCGGGCGGCGTTCCGACGATGGACCTGAGGGCGACGCGTCTATCCAACAAACACGCGTCATCGTTAACGTCATCGCGAGCAATCGAGCGTCGACCGGCTGCTCCTACAAAGGCTGCGTTCGCTTAACTGACCGGCATTAGCCGATCCCGGCCCCGTCTCAATGCACAATCTGCGCAAGAAACGCTTTGGCCCGTGCGCTCTTCGGCGCGCCAAAGAAGTCATTCGGCGGTGCATCCTCGATGATTTTTCCGCCGTCCAGAAACAGCACCCTTTCAGCTACTTGCCGGGCGAAGCCCATTTCGTGGGTGACGCAGAGCATGGTCATGCCGCTGCCGGCGAGTTTGACCATGACGTCGAGGACTTCACTGACCATTTCCGGGTCCAGCGCTGAGGTCGGCTCGTCGAACAGCATGATTTTCGGTTCCATGCACAGCGCCCGGGCGATGGCCACGCGCTGTTGCTGGCCGCCGGAGAGTTGGCTGGGGTATTTGTCGGCCTGGTTTTCGATGCCGACTTTGTTGAGGTAGTTGCGCGCCAGTTCTTCGGCTTTTTTACGCGACAGGCTGCGTACCGACATCGGCGCCAGGGTGCAGTTGTCGAGGACGCTCATGTGCGGGAACAGGTTGAAGTGCTGGAACACCATGCCTACTTCGCTGCGCACTTTGGCGGCTTGGCGGGTGTTCTGCGACAGGTCGGTGTTGTCGATCAGGATGCTGCCTTTTTCGGCGATTTCCAGACGGTTGATGCAGCGGATCAAGGTCGACTTGCCGGAGCCGGATGGTCCGCAGAGGACGATGCGTTCGCCTTCGCGGACTTTCAAATCGATACCGTGCAGCACATGGAAGGCGCCGTAGAACTTGTCCAGCCCGCTGATATCGACCACGACTTTGCGGGTATCGGGGGCAGCGAACACAGGGGGTTGCAGCAGGGCAGTACTGGTTTGCATGCTCAGGTCTCCAGCAATCAATGGAAGCGATCGGCGCTGTAGGGCGCCGGGTCGGTAAACGGCATGCTGCCGGTCATCATTTCAGCCAGCAGGCGACCGCTGACCGGACCCAGGGTCAGGCCGTGGTGAGCGTGGCCGAAGTTGAACCACAGCCCCGGGTGGCGACTGGCCGGGCCAATCACCGGGCACATGTCCGGCAGGCACGGCCGGCGACCGAGCCAGGGTAGGGCATCGAGGCGTTCGCCCAGCGGGTAGAAGTGCCGGGCATGCTCTTCGCAGCGGCGCAGCTGGATTTCATTGATCGGGTCATCGCTGTAGGCAAACTCGATGCCGGTGGTCAAACGAATGCCGCGCACCATCGGCGCCAGCACGTAGCCGCCCACCGGATCGAGAATAGGGTGATGCAAATGCGTGCCGGGCTTGGCCGCGTAGTGCATGTGGTAGCCGCGCTTGATCGCCAATGGAATGCGATAGCCCAGAGGTTCGAAAAGATCTCGGGCCTGGGGGCCGAGGGCGATCACTGCCTCGTTGCCGGTGATCAGGCCCTTGTCGCTTTGCACCTGCCATTGGCCGTTGTTTTGGCGCAGGGTCAGTGCGTCGCCAAGGACGAAGGTTCCACCGCGGTTTTTGAACAGCTCGGCGTAACCCCGGGTCAGGCCGCCCGGATCGCTGACGGTCTTGGGGTCCAGCCAGTGCAGGCCCCCGATAATGTCGGCATGCAGCCCGGATTCGCGCTGGTGGATCTGCTGTTGGTCGAGGACCACATAGTTCAACCCGTACTCGCTCAGATCCAAGGCATCCTGTTGGGCCTTTTCGAATGCGGCCGGATCGCGAAAGGCTTCGATCCAGCCGTCGCCTTGAATCAGTCCGGTCATGCCTGCCGGTTCCGCCAGCAGGTCATGTTCGCTGACGCAGCGCTCCACCAGCGGCAGCATGGCGCGGGTGGCCGCGGCCAGTCCTTTGGGGCCAGAATGGCGCCAGTACTGCAGCAACCATGGGCCGGCCTTGGGCAGATGGCGCAGGCTGTAGCGCACGTCGGACTGTTGGTTGAGGCCGTAGCGCAGCAACTTCGAGAACTGGCGCGGGAACGCGTAGGGGATCACGCTGGCGCGCTCGATCAACCCGGCGTTGCCGTGGCTGGTACCGTTGCCCGGTTGCTGGCGGTCGAGCAGCAGCACTTTGCGGCCGCGAGCCTGCAAATGTAACGCCGTGCTGACGCCGACAATCCCGGCGCCAAGAACAATGGTTTCGCAATGCATGGATAGATCCTTGGTACACGGGCAGCGATGGCCGCCCGGGAAAGTCGGTTCAGTTCAAATGACGGCCCAGGCGGCCTTCGATCAGTTTCAGGCTGCGTCGCACCACTTCAACGATCAGCAGATAAAGCACCGCGGCCCACAGGTAGATCTGGAAATCGAAGCTGCGGGAAAAGGCCAGCTTGGTCACGCCCATCAGGTCGTAGATGGTCACCAGCGAGGCAATGGCGCTGGCCTTGATCATCAGGATCAGCTCGTTACCCAGCGGCCCGATGGCCACCAGCAACGACTGCGGCAGGATGACTTTGCGAAAGGTCGTCCAGCGCGACAGGCTCAAGGCTTTCGAGGCTTCGCGCTGGCCCTGGGCGACCGCCAGGAGGCTGCCACGCAGAATTTCGGCCTGATAGGCCGCAGTGTTCAGCGTGAACGCCAGCAATGTGCAGAACCAGGCATCACGGAAGAACCACCACAGACCGACGTCCTGCCAGAAACTTTTGAACGAACCCAGGCCGTAATACAGCATGAACAGCTGCGCCAGAAGCGGCGAGCCACGGAAGAAGTACCCGTAGGCGCCGGTAAAGCTGCGCACAAAACGGTTGCTCGATAGCCGGCCCAGGGCGATCAGCAGGCCGAGCAGGGCGCCCAGCGTGAAGGAAATCGCTACCAGTTTGCCGGTCACCAGCAACCCGTCGATAAAGCGCGCCCCATAGCGCTCGATCAGTTCGGGGCTGAGGAACAGGTTCAGCACATCATCGAAGCTCATGGCCGGGCACTCCGTTGATGGCGGCTGAAGTACTGCTCGAGAAAGTGGAACAAGCGACCGGACAGTGCCGAGAAAAACAGATAACCGAAGCAGGCCACGGCGTAGAAAAACATCGGCTCCTTGGTCACGCTGACGGCCAGGTTGGTCTGACGCATCAGGTCGACCAGTGAAATGGTCGATACCAGCGAGGTGTCCTTGAGCAGCGATAGCCAGTTATTCGACAGACCCGGCAGGGCAATGCGCGCCAGTTGCGGGAGCACGACTTTGCGAAAGGTGGTGCGCTTGGACAGCCCCAGTGCTGCGGCCGCTTCGAACTGCCCCTTGGGCACGGTCTTGAAGGCACCGAGCCAGATCTGGCTGGAAAATGCGGCGAACACCAGGCTGAAGGCGATCATCGCGGCAACGAAGGTGTTGATCGTCACTTCGGTCTGATAGCCCATTGCGGCGAGAATCTTCTGCGCGGCGATCTGGCAACCGTAATAAATGATCAGCAGCGTCAGCAGCTCGGGTAGCCCACGGAATACGGTTGAAAACGCTGTGGCCCAGACCCGCAGCCAGCGTCGTCTGGAGCGCGCCGCCAGCGCCACACCCAGGCCCAGCGGCAAGCCGATCGGCACACAGCTGAGGGCCAGGGCGATGGTCACCACAGCACCGGCCAACAAGGCCGAACCCCAACCGCCGCTGGCAAAAGATAACAGTGACAGATGTTCGAACATGCCCGAACCCTCTCGCGAAATTAAGCCTGCACGCCGCCGACGCGCTCACACGGAGCGCGGGGCAGGGGTGCCGGAGAAGAAGGTCCAGAGCCAGCGCCCTGGACCTGAGGGATCAATAGATATCGAAGGCGAAGTAGCGGCTGGAGATCTTTTTATAGGTGCCGTCAGCGACGATTTCATCCAGCGCCTTGTTGAAGCGCTCACGCAGGGCATCGTCACCCTGGCGCACCGCGATGGAGGCGTCGGCGGTGGTGCCGTTGACGTCACCAATGATCTTGCAGCAGTCCTTGCCGGTACTTTGAGCCCAGGCCACCAACGGAAACTTGTCGGCAATCACCCCGTCAATTCGACCGGAGACAAGATCACTGTTGGCTTCGTCCAGCGTCGGATAGAACTTCACATCGGCACCGGCCGGGCCGTAATGCTCTTCGGCGTAGATCGCCTGGGTCGAGGAGGACTGGGCGCCGACCGACCGGCCTTTGAAGCTGGTCTGGGCATCGGTGATGTTCGAGTCCTTGGCCACGGCTATCGACAGCGGCGTACGGTAGTAGTGATTGGTGAAAGCGATCTTCTTTTTGCGCTCATCGGTGGCAATCATCGAGGCGACCACCGCATCGTATTTCCTGGCCATCAACGCCGGGATGATGCCTTCCCAGTCCTGAGCGACGATCGTGCATTCAACCTTCATTCGCTCGCACAGGACGTTGGCGATGTCGACGTCAAAGCCGTGGAGTTTGTTGTCCGAGTCAACGTAGTTGAACGGCGGGTAGGCACCTTCAGTGGCGATTTTCAGCACTTCAGCCTGGGCGCCCGATACACCGGCGATGACCATTGCACACGCACTTGCAAAGCGAATGACGTTTTTCATCTAACACCTCGATTATTGTTTTGGTCCTGGTGAGGATGTGTATCCAACAAACTCGTTATGTAAGGCAGCGGTTGCTTCAAGACGTTTTTCGACTTCGGGGCCCAACTGCTTGCACACCTCGTTGACCAACAGGTGCACCAGCGACAGCATCGACGCCGTGGACTCCCAGAACAGATTGAACTCGGTGGGTACGCGGAACACTTCGTCGGCGTTTTGCTCGGCCCAGTCGCAGAAGGTGTCGGTGACCAGGGTGACTGCAATCCCGGTTTCACGGGCCTTGCGGCACAGGTTCAGGGCGTGACGGGAATAACGCCGGGCTTCGAACACCACCAGCGCGCACTCCTCAGGGTTACTGAGCAGCACGTCGGCGAAATGCCCGGCGGCGCCGTCCACCAGTTGCACGCCGTCGCGCAGGTACTGCAGCAGATGGACCATGGACGCGGCGATGCCGCGCTCAGTCTGGAATCCGGCAACAAATACCTTGCGCCGAGTGGCCAGGCGCTGGCTGACGGTTTGCCAGGCCGGGGTCAGGCTGTATTCGTAGACTTTCATCAGCGCGCCGACTTCCAGTTCGAAGCTGCGCGGCAAGCCTTCAGGGCTCTGGCTGGACTGCTGACGGAACTCCTGCAAACGGTCACCCACCAGCCACGGACCTTCGCCCAGGTCGACTTTCAGGTCGTTTTTCAGGTCTTTGAAATGGCTGTAACCGATGGAGCGGCAGAAGCGCCCGACGGTGGATTCGCTGACGCCCAGCCTGGCGGCGATATCGGCCGAGGTCTGGAACGGTAACTCGTAGAGGTTGGCCAGCATGTAATTGGCGATCGCCCGGCCCGAGGCGGAGGCGGTCGACAGGCTACTTTCAAGACGTTGTTTGATGGGCTGGCTCAAGGCTGTTTCCTGTTGTTATTCAGCGCTTGGAGCAGAAGGTGAATGTTTTCTGTCATTAAGTCAATATTTGACAGAAAACTGGCATTAGTGATGGCTTCCGTAGCAGCTGCCGAAGGCTGCGTCCGGCTGCGAAGCAGTCGTGAAATCAGACAGCGCGGTGTTTCAGGTTAACCGTGGACATAGGGTTTACGACTGCTGCGCAGCCGAACGCAGGCTTCGCCAGCTGCTACGGGGAGCGGCGACGGGTTAGTCGGTCATCCCATTGGCAAGCCCGTGCAAGCCTTAAGTCTCGTACCTCTTGGCAACCCGGTCTTACACCGAATTTGCCGGGCCGCTCCCGCCCAATCCAAAGCACCTGCCTATTGCCGCCAAGGCAGCATATAAGCCGGCGCACCGCCTTTTGATAATCGCCTCCGACATTTCGTCCCCCGTTTGCGGAGCGCGCCATGCACAACAATAAGAAATTCCAGCACTGCTTCTTGCCTGCCTTGATTGTCAGCTTTTCGACCCTGGGCGTCAGTTCGATGGCCGAAGCCGAAATCATGCTATACGACAAGGATCAGACCACGTTCTCCACCGATGGCTACATCAACGCCTTTTACGTCAACAGCAAAGTCGACCGCGCCGGCGATCAATTCGATCGGCGCCAGGCGCGGGTGAAGATGGGCTTCTTGCCCAACTACCTGGGCTTCAACATGGGCAAGCAAGTCGACGACTTGAAGCTCGGTGCGCGGGCGTCGTTCTGGGTAACCATCAACGACAGTCAAACCAACGGCACCGACACCGCCATCGATGTACGCCAGTTCTACGGCACCGTCGCCAACCCCGAGTGGGGTGAAGTGCTGATCGGTAAAGACTTCGGCCTGTTCGCTCGCTCCAACATCCTGCTCGACGAAATGCTTGCCGGTTACGGCCAGGTCAGTGACAGCCTGGGGCTGGTGGATGGCGGCGGGGTGTCGTTCGGCAACATTGGCACCGGTTACCCGTACCCGTTTCCCACCTCGCAAATTACCTACCGCACACCGCTCATGGACGGCTTGCGGGTTGCGGTAGGGATCATGGATCCGGTGGACACCAACGACAGCAGCGCACTGGGCAAGGCCCATCAGGAAAACCCACGGACCGAGAGCGAGATCACCTACCAGTTCGATGTCGCCGGGGCGAAGATCTACAGCTGGGTCAACGGCAGTTACCAGACCTCGGACAACACCGACTCCACGGTCAAGTCGGTGACCTCCAAAGGCGTCGGTTACGGCGTGCAGGCGAAGATGGGCGGTTTGTCCCTGACCGGCTCGGGCTTCCAGGCCAAGGGTATCAACCCGTTCTTCACCAACAACGCCGGCAAAGCGACGTTGCGCGAAGTCGATAGCGACGGCTATCTGCTACAGGGCTCCTACAAGCTCGGTAAAAACCGCCTCGCGCTGTCCTATGGCAAGACCAACGACGATGGCAACGGTGTGGTCGGCAGTGGTGCGGACTACGACACTCGGGGGATAGCGCTGTTCCATGGCGTCAATGACAACCTCAAGCTGGTGGCCGAGTACAACCAATTCAAAATCAACGGGCACGACACCGTTGCCCAAAATGAACACACCGATACCTTCGCCGTGGGAGCGGTGTTGACCTGGTAACCCGACCGGATCTGCCCGCGCTGCGCGCATCGCGGCGTGGTGCCGATAAGGAATCTCTGACTCCGTACATCCCCCCGTAGCAGCTGCCGAGCCCGCGAGGCTGCGTTCGGCTGCGCAGCAGCCGTAAAATCAGGCACTGCGGTCTTTCAGACAAACCGTGGAATCAGGATTTACGGCTGCTGCGCAGCCGAACGCAGCCTCGCGGGCTCGGCAGCTGCTACGTGAGCCGGGCGCGGCCTTCGACAGCAGCCCCTACAGTTGGTCTCAGGTTTGCGGCCCTGTGGCGGGGGTGCTCAGGTTTGCTGTCAGCCACCCGCACTTCATCCCATGGAACCGCCTACCCGCTACCCAAGTAGCATACGGGCCGCGTCGCTGGCTTCGTACACTCATGGCTCAGACAGCGCACCTGCGGGAGGCGAATATGCAACAGGGCCAGGCCGATGGCGTCGTCAGTGCAATGTCCCAGGCCTGCGATGCTCAGGAGGCCGCCCAGGATCTGGCGCGGCAACTGCTGCATCCGCATTTGGGTTTCGTACTGTTCTTTTGTTCCGCCGAGTACGACTTGCAGGCCCTGGGCCCGGCCTTGCAACAGAGCTTTGGCGGAATCCGCCTGGTGGGTTGTACCAGCGCCGGAGAAATCACTCCCAATGGCTATGGCCGGGGCTGCATCACCGCGGTGGGTTTCGATCACCGGCATTTTTCCATCGCCATCGAGCTGATCGATCAGATGGAGCATTTGAGCCTGATCGATGCCCAGCAAATGGTCGAACGTCTGGTGGGCGACTGTCGCAGCAATACCCTGGCGCCGATCAAGGGCAACAGTTTCGCGCTGACCTTGCTCGATGGCCTGTCCAGCCGCGAGGAAATGGTCCTTGCGGCGCTGAGCGCAGCCCTCGGCGACATCCCGCATTTCGGCGGCTCGGCCGGCGATGACAACTACCTGACCCATACCCATGTGTATTTTGGCGGCGAGTTCCACAGCGGTGCTGCGGTGGTGGTGCTGGTCAATACCTGGCTGGACTTCGAGGTCTTCACCACCCATCACATCCTGCCGCGCGAAGAGAAACTGGTGGTCACCCGTGCCGACAGCGCCTCGCGCCGGGTCTACGAGCTCAATGCCGAGCCTGCCGCCGAGGAATACGCCCGACATATCGGCGTACCGGTGGCCGAGCTCGATCACCGGGTGTTCGCCGCCCATCCACTGGCGGTGCGCATCAATGAGCAGTATTACGTCAGGGCCATTCAGCAGGTGCACCCGGACCTGAGCCTGAGTTTCTATTGCGCAGTGGAAAACGGCATCGTGCTCACCGCCATGACCCCCGGGCCGCTATTGCCGAACTTGCAGACGCTGTTCGAAGGCCTTGAGGCGCGTCTCGGCACGTTACTGCTGACGATAGGTTGTGACTGTTTCCTCAGGCGTCTGGAGCTCGAAGACAACGGCAGCCTTGAGCAAATCGGCGCCTTCCTGCGCGAGCAGCGGGTGATGGGCTTCAACACCTACGGAGAACAGTTCAATGGCATGCACATCAACCAGACCTTCACCGGCGTTGCCATTGCTCGAAACCGGCCCCCCGTCAGCCGCTGATCTCTACGAACAGATCGCCCGGTTGCAGCATGAAAACCGCAAGCTGCAACGGATCAACGGCGCGCTGATCGAACGGATCGAATCCGGGGGGACCCGTGGCAACGATCCGTATTCGGCGTTTCAGCATTCGGTGGTGCTGGCCGAACAGGTACGCGAGCGCACCGATGCGCTGAATCAGGCGATGGCTGAACTCAAGGCCGGCAATCATCTGCTCAGCGAAGCCCGGCTGCGGGCGGAAACCGCTCACCGGCACCTGATCGATGCGATCGAAAGCATCTCCGACGCCTTCGTGTTGTTCGACGAAAATCAGCGCATTGTGCTGTTCAACAGCCGCTTCAAGGCGTTCTGGGCCAATAGCCGGATACGGATCATTGCCGGGATGCGGCTGGCCGAGGTCAAGCGATTGATGACCGGCACCGGCCTGTTCAACGAAGAGCCGCGAGGGCATGCCGATGAACATTTGCTCTATCGGTTGCATAACGGTCGCTGGTTGCAGGTCAGTGAACGGCCGACTCAGGAAGGCGGGCGGGTGATCCTCTTCACCGATATCACCGAAGTCAAACTCAGCGAAACCGTGCGCCGTGAGCAGGCTGTGGCGCAAAAATCCCACTTGCTGCAGCGCGCCGTCGACAACCTGTCTCAGGGCGTGGCGATGGTTAACGCCGAGGGCGTGCTGGAGTTATGGAATCGTCGATTCCTCGAGTTGAGTGGCCTGGCGCCGGTGGCGGCCCATCGGCTTTTTACCGAAGTGATTGGCGACAGCGAGTTAAGCCTGCTGACCCCTGCCAGCCGCGATGCCAACGGGCGGATCGTCCATGAGTGCGAACAGCGGCTCTACGATGGGCGAGTGCTGGAAATCCGCACTCATCCGTTGCCGACCGGCGGTTTCGTCAACACATTCACCGACATCACCGAGCGTTACCAGCACGCCGAAGCCCTCAGCGAGAGCGAACGCTGGATTCGCCTGATCACTGACCATGTGCCAGCGCTGATCGCCTACCTGAATGCCGATCTGGTCTACGAATTCACCAACAAGGTCTATGAACAATGGTACTGCTGGCCACGCGGCGTGATGCTCGGCCAAAGCCTGCGCGAGGTCCACAGCGAAGAGCATTACCAGCGTCTGGAATCCTATGTGGCGCGGGCGCTGGCCGGGGAGAGTGTGACGTTCGAGTTCCCCGAAACCAACATCAACAATCAGGAGCGCTACATGCTGCGCTCCTACGTGCCGAACCGCCTGGCCACTGGCGAGGTGGTGGGAATTTTTGTGTTGATCCGCGACATCACCGAGCGCCGACGCACCGCCGAGGCGCTGCATCAGGCTTATCAGAACCTTGAAGTGCGGGTTCGCGAGCGCACCGCCGAGCTGACCACCCTCAATGGTCAATTGCTGCGCGAGATCGATGAGCGCAGTCGCGTCGAATCGCGATTGCGTGAGGCAAAGCTGGAGGCGGAACAGGCCAACCTGTCGAAAACCAAATTTCTCGCCGCGGTCAGCCACGACCTGTTGCAACCGCTTAACGCCGCGCGGCTGTTCACCAGCGCGCTGCTCGAACGCCGCGAACCGGTGGCCAACGCCGCTCTGGTGCGCAACGTCAGCAACTCATTGGAGGACGTGGAGAATCTACTGGGTACATTGGTGGATATCTCCAAGCTCGATGCCGGGGTGATCAAGGCCGATATCGCACCGTTTGCCCTCAGCGAGTTGCTGGAAAACCTGGCGGCCGAGTACGCCCAGGTGGCCCGCAGCGAAGGCCTGCAACTGCACTTCGTGGCCAGTTCGGCGCTGGTGCGCAGCGACATTCAGTTGCTTGCACGGATTTTGCGCAACCTGTTGAGCAACGCTATTCGTTACACCGTCCGTGGCCGCGTGGTGCTGGGCTGTCGTCGGCATCGTCAGCGGCTGTCGATTGAGGTCTGGGACAGCGGGATGGGCATCGAGGACAATAGGCTGGAAGAGATTTTTCAGGAGTTCAAACGCGGCGATGTGCAGCGGCCGAATCAGGATCGTGGTTTAGGGTTGGGTCTGGCGATCGTCGAAAAAATCGCCGGCATTCTCGGGCACCGGATCACCGTGCGCTCCTGGCCGGGCAAGGGTTCGATGTTTGCCGTCGAGGTGCCACTGACCCACAGTGCACCGAAGGTTGCGCCGCAGTTGCCCATAAGCGAGCCGATGCTGGAGCGCTTGCATGGGGCGCGGATCTGGGTGCTGGACAATGACGCGGCGATTTGCGCAGGAATGCGCACGCTGCTGGAAAGTTGGGGTTGCCACGTGGTGACGGCACTCTCGGAAGAAGACCTGGCGCGCCAGGTGGATAATTACCACGCCGAGGCTGAACTGCTGATCGCCGACTACCACCTGGACCATGGCAAAAACGGCGTCGATGCCGTGGCGCTGATCAATGCCCGGCGCGCATCACCCTTGCCGGCCCTGATGATAACTGCCAACTACAGCAACGAACTGAAACTGCAAATGCGCGAGCTGGGCCATACCTTGATGCACAAACCGGTACGGCCGATGAAGCTGAAGATGGCGATCAGTCATTTGTTGGGGCGGCCGTGAGACGCGCCGCGTAACTTGTGGTGGGGCATTGCCCTGCCCCTGTAGGAGCGCAGCTTGCTCGCGATGGACGTTAACGAAAACGCGTGTTTTCTGAATAAACACAGCGCCCTTGAGTCCATCGCGAGCAAGCTGCGCTCCTACAGGGTTATCACAGACCGTTGAGTGAAATGTCAGCGCCGCAAATACGCCGCAAAATCAATATCGCCGGCGCTGAGAATCGCCTGCACCCGGTTGTGCACGTTGAGTTTGCGCAGGATCGCCGAGACGTGGGCCTTTACCGTGGTTTCGGCAATTTCCAGGGAATAGGCGATCTGTTTGTTCGATTCGCCCTTGGTCATGCGTTCCAGCACCAACAGCTGCTTGCGGGTCAGGGCCTGAAGCAGTTCCGGCGGGAAATTCGGCGTGTCATTCATGCTGCGCCGCGTCCCGGTTTTTTGCGTTCGAATGATGTCTGAGGGCAGGTAAACGTTGCCGTTCAGAATCTGCTGGATAGCCTCGGTCATTTGTGAGCGGGGGGAGGATTTGGTGATGAAACCCACCGCACCGTAGGTAATGGCTTGCAGCACGACCTGCTTGTCCTGCTCGGCGGAGACAATCACCACCGGAATGGTCGGTGCCTCGTTGCGCAGATTGATCAGGCCGTTGAGACCGTGCATGCCCGGCATGTTCAGATCAAGCAGGATCAGGTCCAGATCGTCATGCTGTTGCGTCAGCTCCAGGGCGCTGTCCAGGTCGGCGGTTTCCATGACCTCGCTGCCAGGGAAACCGTCGCTGATGACGTTATGAATGGCTTCGCGAAACAGTGGGTGATCGTCGGCAATCAGAATTTTGTACATGGCCTTTCACCTCGTTATTTTGATTATGGTGTGGCGGGGGCACGCAGCCTGGCGGGTCAGGGAAAAGGCTCGGGCCGGGACGGTTCCACTGGCAGGTTCGCCGCTTCCCAGGCATCCAGCCCGTCACGGTACCAATACACAGCTTTATAGCCCATTGCGGTGGCGCGTTTTACCGCGTTCCAGCTCAGCCAGCAATCGGCGCGGCAATAGAACACCAATGGCTGATCCTCGCGCCCGGCCGTAGCCTTTTGCAAGTTGCGCGCGAAGTAGTCCTGCACTTGCTGGCTCAGTTCACCATCACCGGTGTTGGCCAGCCAGTGGCTGCCGGGGAGGTTGGCATGGGGTTGGTCTTCGATGAAACGCCCCTCAAGCCATTGCCGACGATAGACGTCGATCAGTACCGGCCTGGGTATTTGCGTCAACAGGGCTTTCAGGCTCTCGGTGTCAATGATTCTGGCGCCGTCCACATGATTCGGCGTCGGGCTGCGGTAGAGGCTGGTGCGATAGCCTTCAGGGGAAAACAGCGGTGTTTCGGCCTGCGCGACACCCAGCAACAGGCTCAGCGACAAGGCTGCAAGGGGCGGGCAGAGCAGATAACGCGGGGCACGCAGCATAGGGTTTGGTCCTTCTTGTTATAGACCCATTACATGCCAGTGCTGGTGCTTTGTGAATGCGACGATAGACAGGGAAACCCGTACTAAAGTAGTAATTTTTGCGTTCGGGAGGGCGACACCAAACCTCTGTAGGAGCAGCCGGTCGACGCTCGATTGCTCGCGATGATGGACGTTAACGATAACGCGTGTTATCTGAATAAACGCGCCGCCCTTGAGTCCATCGTCGGAACGCCGCCCGGAGCAAGCTCGCTCCTACAGGTTTTGAGTACACCCGTGGGGACTCAGCCAATTATCCAGCCCGTCGTACCGCCGCATGCTGCGGATTGAAGGTCAGCACCGCCAGCAGCGAAAACAGCAGCGTCAACCCCAGACAAACCACCAAAGCCATCAGGTTAAAGCGCTGGTACAAGGCAAAACGCACCAATTCCACCGCATGGGTGAACGGGTTGAAGGCGCAGAGCCAATACAGCCACTCACTGGCTTCGCGCATTTTCCACAGCGGGTACAGCGCCGAAGACAGGAAAAACAGCGGGAAGATCACGAAATTCATCACCCCGGCGAAGTTCTCCAGTTGGCGGATGGCATTGGACAGCAACAACCCCAGCGCACTGAGCATCAACGCCACCAGCAGCAACGCCGGCAGCGCGGCAACCAACCCGAAAGCAGGTGGTTGCACGCCGTAGACCCAGGCGATGGCGAGAAAGGCATAGACCTGCAGCAGTGAGATCAATGAGGTCGCCAGCAATTTGCTGCTCAACAGAAAGGCCCGGGGCAGGGGGCTGGTCAGCAACACCCGCATGCTGCCCATTTCCCGGTCATAGACCATCGACAGTGAACCCTGCATGCCGTTGAACAGCAGGATCATGCAGGCCAGACCGGGGATGATGTAGACCTCGTACGGAATGTAGGTGTCATAGGGTTCGATGATGGCGATGCCCAGCGCCGCCCGGAAACCCGCGGCGAACACCAGCAGCCACAGCAGAGGGCGCACCAGCGCACTGAGAAAACGCGTGCGCTGCAAGATAAAGCGCAGCCATTCGCGCAGCACGATACCGCTGAAACACTGCCAATAAGCGTTCATCGAACTGCGACTCCCGAAGCCGTTGAAGTGGTCAGGCGCTGGAACGCCGACGTCAGGTCACCGCCGTGTTCGAGACTCAGGGCATCAGCCTGGCCGCTGGCCACGAGGCGCCCTTGATGCAGAATCAGCAGGTCATCACGGGCTTGCACTTCGTCCAGCAGATGGGTGGTCCAGAGCACGCTGATACCGTGGTCGCGGCACAGGCTGCGAATGTGTTGGTTAAGTGCCAGGCGGCTGGCCGGATCGAGACCGACGCTGGCTTCATCGAGCAACAACAGGCGCGGCTCATGCAGCAGTGCCCGGGCAATTTCCACTCGACGACGGTGGCCGCCATTGAGTTCGCGGACGCGTTCACGGCGCCGCTCGGTCAGTGCCTGGCGCGCCAGTTCGGCCTCGACCCGCGCCTGGGCCTGGCGACGGGACAAGCCATGCAACGCTGCGTGATAACGCAGGTTCTGTTCGACGCTGAGGTCCAGGTCCAGCGTGCTCTGTTGAAACACCACACCCAGTTGGCGCAAAGCCGGACGCGGAGTGCTGCGCAGGGAGTGACCGCCAACCCGAATGTCGCCGCGCTGCACGTCATACAATCGCGTCAGCAGGGCGATCAGGGTCGATTTTCCAGCGCCGTTTGGCCCCAACAATGCGGCGAAACGCCCAGGCAGCAGGCTGAACGTCACGTGGCGCAATGCCTCACGGGGGCCGTAGGCGAAGCTCAGGTCAGTCACTTCCAGGGCGTTCATGGGGTCACCACCACGCCCCATGGATAACGGCCGACCTTGACCGACTTGATGACCTTGAGGCTGTTTACATCGATCACTGACACATCGCCGCTGACGCCATTGGTGGCCAGCAACTGACTCTGATCCGGGGTAAACGCCATCTGCCAGACCCGACGGCCCACTAGCAGGTAGTCGAGAATCTCGAAGGTTTTGGCATCGACCACCGCGACATGGTTGGCAGGGCCCAAGGCAACGAAAGCGTATTTACCGTCAGCGCTGAGTTTGACGCCAACCGGCTGGACCTTGTCCGGGTGCACGCCTTTGATCTGGAACTTCAAGGTCTTGAGAATTTTCCGGGTCGCCACGTCGAGAATCGTCACGGTGCCGCCAATCTCGGCCGAGGCCCAGAGCCGTGAGCCATCCTGACTGAACTCGACGAAGCGCGGTCGCTGATCCACCAGGGTGCTGTCGGCCAGGGTCTGAGTGCTGGTGTCGATCCAGTGCAACATGTTGGTGGTTTCACTGGTGTTCACCGCCCATTTGCCGTCGGGGCTGACCGCCATGCCTTCCGGTTCGACGCCGACATTGACCTGGGCAAGCACCTTGGAGGTTTCGGTGTCGATCACCGTGACCAGCGCATCGTCCTCGTTGGATACGTACAGCCAACGGTTATTGGGATGCAGGGCGAATTGCTCCGGGTCTTTGCCGGAGGGCAGTTCCTTGATGATCTTGCGGGTGGCGACGTCCATCACCTGGACCCGGTCCGAGTCGCTGGCGCAGATGTACAGCAGCTTGCTGTCATGGGACAGCAACAGACCGCGTGGACGCTGACCGACCGACAGGGTGTCGGTGACTTGCAGGGTCTGCATGTCGATCAGGCTCAGGCTGTTGTCCTTTTCGTTGGAAACCCAGGCGGTACTCGCCAGCACGGGCGCGGTGGCGAGCAGTAAGGCGGATGCAAGCAGGGTGCGGCGCATGGCAGGTTCCTTGTTGTTGTCGTTGTGGGAATCAGGGAAAGCGGCAGGTCACTTCGGGCTTGTCGTAGCCCAGGCTGTCCATTTCGTTGAAGGGGTGCAGGAAGCCGTCTTGCGGCGAGGTGCTGACCAATGCCCGGGGCTGAACGATCGGTATCGGTTGCCGTAACTGGCCATTCCACGGGCGATAGCTGAGCTTGCGGCCCTTGAAACCATCCAGTGGCAACTGATCACTGAGCTCCAGTTGGCGAATCGCCTGGGTATCGGTTTGGCGCAATTTGCTCACGGCGCTGGCGACGCTGCGCACGGCAATCCAGGCGGCGAAATCACGGTCGTTCATCCAGCGTCCGGCCATGGCCTCGAAGCGTTTTTGCAACTGCGCGGCACCGTAGGTTTCCACGGTTTTGTGCCACCCCGTAGGGGTCAGGCCCTGGGTGCCGGCGACCGGCCGCGGGTACCAGGTCTGGTAGGGCAGGTACTCGCCAAAGTCGCCGCGCTCATCGGCCACCAGCACTACGTCGTATTCAGCCGTCTGGGTGAACAGCGGCATGTCGGCCTGGGCACTGCGGCGTTGGTCATTGTCAAAGGACCAGAGTTTCTCTGCGACGATCTGCAACCCGAAGCGTTTCGCCGCGCGCCGAAGTGCGGCGGCATAGGCCCGATCATCCGGGGTCGGGCCGACAATCAGCAGCAGGCGCTGCCATTTGCGCACCACCAGAAATTGCGCCAGTGCATCGGCGAGCATCGCCCGGCTCGGCAGGCTATGCAGCACATTCGCCAGGCAGTCGGTGCTACGCAGGTTGTCGTCGGCACTGCCGGCATTGAACAGCAGGCTGTCGGGCAGGGCGGCGCTGAGCTGGCGCAGGCTGTCGGCCGGCGCATTCACCACGAACAAACGCAGGCCTTGGTCGTGCTGGACCTTCGCTGCGTCGAGCAAGGCTTCGGGACTGTCGACGCTGGCGCTGACCAGGCTGTAGCTGTGATTGAGAAAACGCCCGGTGCTGTTGCTGTCGGTTATCGCCAGCTCGGCACCGCGCTGCCCGGCGTCGGTGGGTTCGGGAATAATGTTCGACAGCAGCGGGCCGGGATCGGGCCGATAGCCCAGGTAGCCGATGCGGACCTGCAACCCGGCGTCCTGCGCCTGGCTTTGGGTCGCCAGCAACGCGGCGCTGGCAATCGCCAGCAGGTAGAACAAGGCGTAACCGACAAGCTGGCGCATAGGGCACTCCACTACAGGTAGCGCCAGAATAGGAAGTGACGGGGTGCGGGGAAATATGCAGAAAGTACCAATGGGCCAGTACCAAGGTCGTAACTCAAGGCATGCGCGGGGCTTTTAGCGTGGCAATAACGGGGCACCAGGCATGAATGCGCGAAGCCAGAAATGATCGTTCCCACGCTCCCGCGTGGGAATGCCTCACTGGACGCTCTGCGTCCGCTTCGGCAGTGACGCGCAGCGTCACGGGCTGCATTCCCGCGCAGAGCGTGGGATCGATCACATGCTTCAGGCCCTCGCCGCAAGCCCTACTACCAAGGGAGTAGAGGGCGACAACCAAAGCAGCATACGGCTCACCGAAGTCAGTTCTTAAGATGGCGGCATAGCCTCTGCAGAGAGGTTTTGCGTGCAATCTTGAGGGCATAACAATGACAACAATACGCAACGCCATGCTTGCCGCCGGGCTGCTGGCCGGTTTGATCAGCGCGGGTTCGGCAATGGCCCACGGCAACGTGGTGCCGCAAGCCGTGGAAACCAAAGGCCTGACACCGATCAAGGATGCCGGGGTACAGGTTGATGGTGATGGCTGGGCTGCGGTGAACCCCTATCGCACCTCCCCGGAACACGACAAGGCGCTGGAAATCGGCTCCTCGGCCTATAACCAGAATTGCGCCGCTTGCCATGGCCTGGAAGCCAAGTCCGGGGGTATTGCACCGGACCTTCGCAAACTCGATGTCGGCGACGCCGGGGATGAGTGGTTCGTCGAGCGCGTGCGTCATGGCGCGGTCCGCGATGGTCGTGTCTACATGCCGAAAATGGCCGACTACTTGAGTCAGGAAGCCTTGTGGGCAGTACGCACCTACCTGGACAGCGTGCACGTCGAGGAGTAACCCATGCGCCTGCTCACTGTGTTTTTCACCGTAGTGCTGCTGTGCTGCCAGACGGTGCAGGCGCAGGTGCGCAATTTCGACCAGATGATCGCCGCGGGCGAGCTGAAGGTCGCGGTCTACAAGGATTTCGCACCCTACAGCTTTGAAGACGGCGGCCAGCCGCGGGGCGTCGATGTGGAGCTTGCGCAGGCGTTGGCCAAAGCCCTCGGGGTGCGCCTGGTGCTGATCTGGGCGCCAGCGGGCGAGAAGCTCGACGACGATCTGCGCGACTACATCTGGCGCGGCAATCAGCTGCGCAACCAGCAGTTGGCTGACTTGATGATGCGCGTGCCTTACGACCGCGATTACGCACAAAAACGCAATGAATTCGGCGAGCTGGAAAACGGCCATGTGGTGATGTTCGGCCCTTACCAGAACGAATCCTGGCAAGTCGCGTATGACCGCCGCCGACTCGACTCGGTGGGCAGCGTCGCGGTGTTTGAACACCACCCCATCGGCGTCGAAGTGGACAGTGTGCCGTCGTTCTACCTGACCTCGGTGTTCAACGGCATGCTCAGCGCCAGGACCCACCATTACCCCGGCGTGCCGCAAGCCTTTGCCGCAATGAAGGCCGCAGAGGTGGATGCGGTGATGGCAATGCGCGGCGAGATCGACTGGCAGGTGCATCTGGCAAAGGACCCGCAATTGGCGCTGGCGCAAAACGCCTACCCGAACATGGGTAAACAGCTCTGGGAGATTGGCATGGCGGTGCATGAAAGCAATCGCCAACTGGCCTATGCCGTGGAAGAAGCTCTGGAAGGGCTGATCCGCGACGGTACGCTCAAGGCGATCTATGCCGGGTACGGGCTGCGCTATGAAGTACCGCAGATGTATCAATAGGAGCGGGCGATGATCTGGCGAGCGAGTTGTCTGTTGGCCTGTTGGTTGCCATTGGCGGCGCAGGCCATCGAGGTCGATCCGGGCAAGGATCCGGTGCCTTCGGTGATGTGGGCCTTTTATCACAAACAGATGCTTGGCGATGCGCCGTTCGTGTTCGATGAGCGGGTCAAGCTGCTGGCGCCGCCGTTCGCCGAGGATGCCCGGCAGGTGCCGCTGGAAATCGACGCCCGGGTGTTCAAGGGTGAGGTGGTGAAGATTCTCGCCTGGGCCGAGCTCAACCCGTTGCCGAAAATCGTCGATTTTCAGCCGGGGGAGCGGGTGTTGCCCTGGCTGTCGATCCGCATCCGTATCGAACAGGCCACGCCGTTGCGTGCGGCGGTGCTGACCCGCGACGGGCTCTGGCATGTCGGCTCGACCCTGATCGACGCCGCTGGCGGTGGCTGCACGGCGCCCAGCGTGGTGCGCACCCAGCCGGGCTGGGAGGAGCATATCGGCGAAGTCCTTGGCGGGCGTTATCCGCGCGGCGGGTTCAGTCGCCTGCGAGTGCAGGTAGCGCATCCGATGGATAACGGCATGGTCAGCGGTATTCCGGAGTTCTTCCTTAACCATGCCGAGTTGCGCGATGACGGCGGCAAGGTGCTGGCCAGTCTTGAGCTGTTCCCGGCGGTCAGCGAGAACCCGAACCTGGCTTTTGACATTGAAGGAGCAGGGCAGACGCGTCTGTTGCTGCGCGATAACAGCGGCAATGAATTCGATGCGGCGATTCCCTGATCAGAGGAGAGCGCCATGCGCTGGATGCTGCTGTTATGTCTGAGTCTGAGCCTGCCAGCCCTGGCGGACTTCGACTATCAACTCAAACCCCGGCAGATCGCCGAGGACACCTGGCTGCTGGAAGGCAGCACCGACAATTTCGCCAAGGCCAACGGCGGCAATATCGTCAATACCGCGTTTATCGTCACTGAGCGCGGGGTCGTAGTGATTGATACAGGACCGTCGAAACGCTACGGCGAAGCCTTGCGTAAAGCGATTGCCACAACCACCGATAAACCGCTGATTGAGGTCTTGTTGACGCACCATCATCCCGATCATGTGCTGGGCAACCAGGCGTTCAGCGATGTTCCCATCGGTGCTCTGGCCGGTACTACCGGGTTGTTGCGACAGCAAGGCGATGCCATGGCCGAGAACATGTATCGACTGGTGGGCGACTGGATGCGCGGCACCGAGGTGGTGTTGCCAACCCAGGAGATAACGCCCGGCCTCCTGAATATCGGTGGTCACCCGTTGCGTTTGTTGGGGCTGCGCGGCCATACCGGCGCCGATCTTGCGATCCTCGATGAGAAAACCGGTGTGCTGTTTGCCGGTGATCTGGTGTTTTATGAGCGAGCCCTGACCACGCCTAACTCCCCGGGACTGGAAGTGTGGCAAGCGGATATCGATCAGCTCGAAGCCCTGCCGTGGAAACAGATCGTGCCCGGCCACGGCCCGATTGCCACCGACCACAAACCCTTCGTGCAGATGCGCGACTACCTCGGCTGGCTCGACCGGTTGATGCGCGAGGGTGCCGCCAATGGCAGCGAAATGGGCGAGATGATCCGCAGCCCGATTCCCGAGCGCTTCGCGGGTATCAGCCTGAGCCGCTATGAACTGATCCGCAGCGTCAGCCATTTGTATCCGCGCTATGAGCGTGGGCAGATGAAGCGGGTGGATGGCCAGTAATAAATCTCGCTGGTGCACGCAATCCTGTAGGAGCTGCCGCCCCGTCTTCGACGCCGCGCTGTCGCGCAGAGAACACCTGTAGGAGCACGGCTTGCCGGCGATGGCGTCCTTGAGATCGCCATCGCGAGCAAGCTCGGCTCCTACAGTTCCTTGTACCAAGGAACTAGAAAACTCCGCACTGCGGGCAATTGTTGGCAGGACGGCGGCGACCAAGAATCTGCACCAGACCGGGAAAATTTCCCGGGTACAACAAAAACCGCAGAGGTAGCCGTCATGACCCAACCCGCACGTCGCCAACCCTTCGCCTTGAGCGTGCTGCTCAGCGCCATGCTGTTGTCCGGCTCGGCCCTGGCCGCAGTCACCGATCAAGATATCCTCCAGGACCCGAAAAACCCGGAGCAGATCGTCACCAACGGCCTGGGTGTCCAGGGCCAGCGCTACAGTCCGCTGGATACCCTCAACATCGACAACGTGAAAGAGTTGCGACCGGTCTGGGCCTTTTCCTTCGGTGGCGAGAAACAGCGTGGTCAGCAGGCGCAGCCATTGGTCAAGGACGGCGTGATGTACATGACCGGCTCTTACTCGCGGGTGTTCGCGGTGGATGCACGCACTGGCAAGAAGCTTTGGCAATACGATGCGCGCCTGCCCGATGATATTCGCCCCTGCTGCGACGTGATCAACCGAGGTGTCGCGCTGTACGGCGATCTGGTGTTTTTCGGCACCCTCGACGCCAAGCTCGTGGCCCTGAACAAGAACACGGGCAAGGTGGTCTGGAGCAAGCAAGTCGCCGACCACAAAGAAGGCTACTCCATCAGCGCAGCGCCGTTGGTGATCAACGGCAAACTGATTACCGGGGTGGCCGGTGGTGAGTTCGGGGTGGTCGGCAAGATCTCGGCCTATGACCCGAAAAATGGCGATTTGCTCTGGACCCGGCCGACTGTAGAAGGCCACATGGGTTACGTCTACAAGGACGGTAAAGCGATCGAGAGCGGCATTTCCGGCGGTGAAGCGGGCAAGACCTGGCCGGGCGATCTCTGGAAAACCGGCGGTGCTGCACCTTGGCTGGGTGGCTACTACGACCCGGAAACCAACCTGCTGCTGTTCGGCACCGGCAACCCGGCGCCCTGGAACTCGCACCTGCGCCCGGGCGACAACCTCTACTCATCGTCGCGTCTGGCCCTGAATCCGGACGACGGCACCATCAAGTGGCACTTCCAGAGCACCCCTCACGACGGTTGGGACTATGACGGCGTCAACGAACTGGTGTCCTTCAACTACACCGAAGGCGGTAAAGAAATCAAAGCCGCGGCGACGGCCGACCGTAACGGGTTCTTCTACGTGCTCGATCGCACCAATGGCAAGTTCATCCGCGGCTTCCCGTTCGTTGACAAAATCACCTGGGCCAGCGGCCTGGACAAGGATGGTCGACCTGTCTACAACGAGGCCAGCCGTCCGGGCGCTCCGGGCAGCGAAGCCAAGGGCAGCTCAGTGTTCGTCGCGCCGGCCTTCCTCGGGGCGAAGAACTGGATGCCGATGGCCTACAACAAGGACACCGGTCTGTTCTATGTACCGTCCAATGAGTGGGGCATGGACATCTGGAACGAAGGTATCGCCTACAAGAAAGGCGCGGCGTTCCTCGGGGCCGGCTTCACCATCAAGCCGTTGAACGAAGACTACATTGGCGTATTGCGCGCCATCGACCCGAAAACCGGCAAGGAAGTCTGGCGTCACAAGAACTACGCGCCGCTCTGGGGCGGGGTGCTGACCACCAAGGGCAACCTGGTCTTTACCGGTACGCCTGAGGGCTTCCTGCAAGCGTTCAACGCCAAAACCGGCGAGAAAGTCTGGGAATTCCAGACCGGTTCTGGCGTGCTTGGCTCGCCCGTCACCTGGGAAATGGACGGCGAACAGTACATCTCGGTGCTTTCCGGCTGGGGCGGCGCCGTTCCATTGTGGGGTGGAGAAGTGGCCAAACGCGTCAAAGACTTCAACCAGGGCGGCATGCTCTGGACCTTCAAATTGCCGAAAGATTTGGTGGTGGCCAAGCATTGATCTGACGCAAGCCCATGATCGTTCCCACGCGCAGCAAAGGAATGCCTCAACGGACGCTCTGCGTCCGCTTTAGGGACGCGGAGCGTCCCGGGCTGCATTCCCACGCGGAGCGTGGGAACGATCTACATACATACGCGA
The DNA here is from genome assembly GCF_059422425.1 of Pseudomonas sp. GW821-FHT01E05. Classification (NCBI taxonomy): domain Bacteria; kingdom Pseudomonadati; phylum Pseudomonadota; class Gammaproteobacteria; order Pseudomonadales; family Pseudomonadaceae; genus Pseudomonas; species Pseudomonas sp. GW821-FHT01E05. Next base: position 174,922 of record NZ_JBWKWW010000007.1, on the reverse strand, counting down.
AAACTACGACCAAATAACGAGAGTCCCCCCTGCCAACGGCGCATTCGTCCGGCACGCGGGGCTCTCTACCATCGATTCATCGCCTGTCCGCCCGACAGGCATCGACCCAAATAGAGGCCCACCATGATTTATGCTCAACCCGGAACACCTGGCGCCGTTGTGTCTTTCAAACCACGCTACGGCAACTTCATCGGCGGTGAGTTCGTCGCACCGGTCAATGGCGAATACTTCACCAACACCTCCCCGGTGACGGGCGAAGTGATTGCCGAGTTCCCTCGCTCCAGCGCCGCCGATATCGACAAGGCACTGGACGCTGCCCATGCCGCAGCCGATGCCTGGGGCAAAACTTCGGTTCAGGACCGCTCCCTGGTGCTGTTGAAAATCGCCGAGCGCATCGAACAGAATCTGGAGATCCTTGCGGTCACCGAAACCTGGGACAACGGCAAGGCCGTACGCGAAACCCTGAACGCCGACGTGCCGCTGGCCGCCGATCACTTCCGCTATTTCGCCGGCTGCATCCGCGCTCAGGAAGGCGGCGCCGCCGAAATCAACGAACTGACCGCCGCCTACCATTTCTACGAACCGCTGGGCGTGGTCGGGCAGATCATTCCGTGGAACTTCCCGCTGCTGATGGCTGCCTGGAAACTCGCTCCGGCGCTGGCGGCCGGCAACTGCGTGGTGCTCAAACCGGCCGAGCAGACGCCACTGTCGATCATGGTGTTTGCTGAACTGATCGCTGATTTACTGCCGGCGGGCGTCTTGAACATCGTTCAGGGCTTCGGTCGCGAAGCCGGTGAAGCCCTGGCCACCAGCAAGCGCATCGCCAAGATCGCCTTCACCGGTTCCACCCCGGTCGGCGCGCACATCATGCATTGCGCCGCCGAGAACATCATTCCGAGCACCGTGGAGCTGGGCGGCAAGTCGCCGAACATTTTCTTCGAAGACATCATGAACGCCGAGCCGCAGTTCATCGAAAAAGCCGCCGAAGGCCTGGTGTTGGCATTCTTCAATCAGGGCGAGGTTTGCACCTGTCCGTCGCGGGCGCTGGTGCAGGAGTCGATCTACGAAGCGTTCATGGCCGAGGTGATGAAAAAAATCGTCAAGATCAAGCGCGGCAATCCACTGGACACCGACACCATGGTCGGCGCCCAGGCGTCCGAGCAGCAATACGACAAGATCCTGTCCTATCTGAAAATCGCTCAGGAGGAGGGTGCTGAACTGCTCACCGGTGGTGCTGCCGAGCGGCTTGAGGGTGACCTGTCCAGCGGCTATTACATCCAGCCGACATTGCTCAAGGGGCACAACAAAATGCGTGTGTTCCAGGAAGAAATCTTCGGTCCGGTGGTCGGCGTGACCACCTTCAAGGACGAAGCCGAAGCCCTGGCGATTGCCAACGACAGCGAGTTCGGTCTCGGTGCCGGGCTCTGGACCCGTGACATCAACCGTGCCTACCGCATGGGCCGGGCGATCAAGGCCGGGCGTGTCTGGACCAACTGCTACCACCTGTACCCGGCGCACGCCGCGTTCGGCGGCTATAAAAAGTCCGGTGTCGGTCGTGAAACCCACAAGATGATGCTCGACCATTACCAGCAGACCAAAAACCTGCTGGTCAGCTACGACATCAACCCGTTGGGGTTCTTCTGATCTAGCGGACACCGCGTCAACCCCATCGCGGGCAAGCCTCGTTCCTACGGATTTGCACAATCCTGTAGGAGCGAGGCTTGCCCGCGATGAGGCCCTGCCTGACACCCCCGCCAACACCCCCTACCAATGCACCCCGCAACCTCCTTCGAAAGTAGCATTCGGTCGCGCCACAGCCCGTGTATTAATGCCTCTACCGGAATTGCCCGGCATAAGAAGAGGATTGACCCATGTGGACTAAACCCGCGTTTACCGATCTGCGTATTGGCTTTGAAGTGACCATGTATTTCGCCAGCCGTTGATCGTTTTCCCGGCCAATCCCTGCATTGGCCGGGGCCTGCACATTGGAGCGCTGCCCTATGCACATCCGGATTCTTGGCTCCGCCGCTGGCGGTGGTTTCCCGCAATGGAACTGCAACTGCCGCAATTGCGCAGGCGTACGTAATGCCAGCCTGCGGGCGCAACGGCGTACGCAGTCTTCGATTGCCCTGAGCGATAACGGTGTGGACTGGATTGTGTGCAACGCTTCGCCGGACATTCGGGTTCAGCTGGAATCATTCCCACCGCTGCAACCGGCCCGCCAGTTGCGTGATACGGCGATTGCCGGGGTGATCCTGCTGGACAGCCAGATCGACCATTGCACCGGCTTGCTGAGCCTGCGCGAAGGCTGCCCGCATCAGGTCTGGTGTACCGAGATGGTCCATCAGGACCTGAGCAGCGGTTTTCCATTGTTCACCATGCTGAGCCACTGGAATGGCGGGCTGCAGTGGCAGCCCATCGGCTTGAGCGGCGAACCGTTCGGCATTCCCGCCTGTAGCCACCTGCGACTGCGGGCCATTGCCTTACGCAGCAGCGCGCCACCGTATTCGCCCCATCGCGGCAATCCACAACCTGGCGACAACATCGGGTTATTTATCGAAGACCTGCGCAGCGGTCGCAGCCTGTTCTACGCCCCGGGGCTTGGACAAGTCGACGACCACTTGCTCGACTGGATGCACCGCGCCGACTGTCTGCTGGTGGACGGCACCCTCTGGCGCGACGATGAAATGCGCGTCAGTGAAGTCGGTGACAAACTCGGCAGCGAGATGGGGCATCTGCCGCAAAGCGGGCCCGGCGGAATGCTCGAGGTGCTCGAGGGTTTTCCCGAACAGCGCAAGATTCTCATCCATATCAACAACACCAACCCGATCCTCGACGAAGACTCGGCCGAGCGCGCACTGCTGGAGCGGCGCGGGATTGAAGTGGCATTCGATGGAATGGATATCGACCTGTAATCCCTGTAGGAGCGAGCTTGCTCGCGATATGGACGTTAACGGTAACGCGGATTTTCTGGATAAACGCGTCGCACTCAGGTCCATCGTCGGAACGCCGCCCGGAGCAAGCTCGCTCCTACACCGGCATTGGGGTTTGCCCGCGAAAGCGGCATGACAGGCTACCCATTGGTCTCATTGCATTCGTAACAAGATGCTTTAGGCTGGCGTTTATCTTCAAAACAATAAAAAAGGCTTTCCATGAGCCAGAATCTCAGCCAGCTGCGTAAATTCGTTTCTCCTGAAATCATCTTTGGTGCCGGTTGCCGGCATAACGTCGGCAACTACGCAAAAACCTTCGGTGCACGCAAGGTCCTGGTGGTCAGTGATCCCGGGGTGATCGCCGCCGGTTGGGTCGCCGATATCGAAGCCAGCCTGCAGGCTCAAGGTATCGACTACTGCCTGTACAGCGCGGTCTCGCCCAACCCCAGGGCGGAAGAGGTCATGCTGGGTGCCGAGATGTACCGGGAAAACCACTGCGATGTGATCGTTGCCGTCGGCGGCGGTAGCCCGATGGACTGCGGCAAAGGCATCGGCATCGTTGTCGCTCACGGGCGCAGCATTCTTGAGTTCGAAGGCGTGGACACCATTCGGGTGCCGAGCCCGCCGCTGATTTTGATCCCGACCACGGCCGGTACTTCGGCCGACGTCTCGCAATTCGTGATCATTTCCAATCAGCAAGAGCGGATGAAGTTCTCCATCGTCAGCAAAGCGGTGGTGCCGGACGTGTCATTGATCGACCCGGAAACCACCCTGAGCATGGACCCGTTCCTGTCTGCCTGTACCGGCATCGATGCCCTGGTGCACGCCATCGAAGCCTTCGTTTCCACGGGGCACGGGCCGTTGACCGATCCTCATGCGCTGGAGGCGATGCGCCTGATCAACGGCAATTTGCTGCAAATGATCGCCAATCCCACAGACATCGCGCTGCGGGAAAAAATCATGCTTGGCAGCATGCAGGCCGGGCTGGCGTTCTCCAATGCGATTCTCGGTGCGGTGCATGCCATGTCCCATAGCCTGGGCGGCTTTCTTGATCTGCCCCATGGGCTGTGCAACGCGGTGCTGGTCGAGCATGTGGTGGCGTTCAACTACAGCTCGGCACCGGAGCGCTTCAAGGTGATTGCCGAGACCTTCGGTATCGACTGTCGTGGCCTCAATCACCGGCAGATCTGTGGGCGACTGGTGGAACACCTGATCGCCCTCAAACACTCGATCGGTTTCCATGAAACCCTCGGTTTGCACGGCGTCAGCATGGCGGACATTCCGTTCCTCTCGCAGCACGCCATGGACGACCCGTGCATCCTTACCAACCCGCGCGAGTCGAGCCAGCGTGATGTCGAGGTCGTCTATGGCGAAGCCCTCTGACGAACAACAGCGTGCTCTGGCCGGGCTGTTGGGGCTGGGCAGCCATTCGGCGCGCAAGAGCCATTACCCGGAGCTGGCGGCGCGTCTGGATGATCTGGAGACCGAGCGCAATCGCTATAAATGGCTGTTCGAGCATGCGGTACACGGTATTTTCCAGGCCAGCCTGCAAGAAGGGATGCGCGCTGCCAACCCGGCACTGGCACGAATGCTCGGCTACGAAGATCCACAGGAAGTGTTGTTTTCCCTGAAGGATCTGGCCGGCAATCTGTTTATTGGCGGTGTCGCCCAATTGCAGTCCATCGGCGAGACCTTGCAACGCCAGCGCAGCCTGCTTGGTTACGAAACACAGCTGCGGCGCAAGGATGGCAGTTGTCTCGATGTGCTGATGAACCTGCTGCTCAAACCCGATCAGGATGGGTTGGTAGAAGGCTTTGTCACCGATATCACCGAACGCAAACTGGCCCAGCAACGTCTGCAACAACTCAATGATGAACTGGAGCAACGTGTCGCGGCGCGCACCGACGAGTTGCTGGAAGCCAACCGCAATCTGCAACAGCAGATCGCCCGGCGCGAACAGATCGAACACGCCTTGCGCGAGGCCCGGGATGCCGCCCAGGCCGCCAATCGCAGCAAGGACAAATACCTGGCCGCCGCCAGCCATGACTTGCTGCAACCGCTGAACGCCGCACGCTTGTTGATTTCGACCTTGCGCGAGCGGGATTTGCCGGACGTCGAACAGGTGTTGGTCGAGCGCACCCATCAGGCTCTGGAAGGGGCCGAAGACTTGCTCACGGACCTGTTGGATATCTCCAAACTCGATCAGGCCGCGGTCAAACCGGACATCGCGCTTTACCGCCTCGATGAATTGCTCACGCCGCTGGTCTCGGAATTCCAGTCAGTCGCCGAGGCGTCCGGTTTGAACCTGCGGGTACGCATTGGCGATTTTGCCGTACGTACCGACTTGCGGCTGATGACACGGATCATGCGCAACTTCCTCAGCAACGCCTGCCGCTATACCGATCGGGGCAGCATCCTGCTCGGCGCCAGACGGCGGGGCAATTGCCTGCGCCTGGAAGTCTGGGACACCGGTCGCGGTATCGCCGCCGACCGGCTGGATTCAATTTTCCTTGAGTTCAACCAACTGGACGTCGGCCGCGCTGCCGACCGCAAGGGGGTGGGACTGGGTCTGGCCATCGTCGAGCGCATCGCGAAAATCCTCGGCTATCGGGTCCAGGTTCACTCACGGCCGGGACGCGGCTCGATGTTCAGCATTGACGTGCCGATCTCCCGTGAAGTGCCGCTGCCCATCAGTCAGGCAGCGCCTCAGCCAGGTACAGGCAACCCCTTGCCGGGCCGACGTTTGCTGGTGCTGGACAACGAATTGAGCATCCTTGAAAGCATGAGCGCACTGCTCGGGCAGTGGGGCTGTGAGGTGGTGACGGCGACCGACGAGGTCAGCGCACTGCAGGCGTTGCAAGGGCGTGCACCGGAACTGATTCTGGCGGACTTTCACCTGGATCACGGCGTCGTCGGCTGTGAGGTGGTCAAGCATCTGCGCGAACATTTTGCCCGGCCTATCCCGGCCGTCATCATCACGGCTGACCGCAGTGATCAGTGTCGACGCTCGTTGCAAAAACTCGGCGCACCGCTGTTGAACAAACCGGTCAAACCCGGAAAGTTGCGCGCAGCGTTGAGTCAGTTGCTGGGTTAGTGCACGCAGGCAAGCCATCGCAACGTGCTGCATGACCGCCGAGGAGGGGGCAGGCCCGCCAGGTTGAGTGCCGATATGGCCGGCTCGGCGTCAGGCTACTCGGGTCTCCCGGTTCTGCGTCAACCAGTCGATGAACAGTGAAAACAACTCCGCCTGCGAGCTGATTTCCAGCTTGGTGTAGAGATTCTTGCGGTGCATGCGCACGGTTTCCGGAGAGATACTCAGTACCCGCGCGGTGGATTTTACCGAATGGCCACGCAGGATCAGGTGAGCGATCTCGCGTTCACGTACGGTCAGCAGGGCGCTACCGAAGTTCATGAAAGCGGCTTCGATTTGCTGGTTGAGGCTGGTCTGCGGGCCAGGTGGGGTGTCCCGTTCGGCCTCTGCAAACAGGCTCCGCAGGCCCCCGGTGGTGCCGAAACGGCGCAGCAGTTCGCGGACCATTGGCTCTACGGCACGCATCAGTCCCAGTTGTTGCGCATTGAAGGGTGTGGTGCTCAGGCCCTGGAACATGGACAGCGAAATCTTGCTCTGCCGGTCGAGGTCGACGATGTAGTAGCAGTCTTCCACGGCGCCGCTCTTGAGGTAGTAAGTCTTGTAATACTCACTGCTGAAGAAATCATCCGGAGCGATTTCCGAGAGGTGGTAGAAGCCTTCGGCGAGGCCGTTTTCCACGGCCAGACAGAACGGATCAAGCAGGTAACCACGGGAGAAGTAGCGGTTGATGATGTCGTCGCGGTGATCGCGCGGGATGCCTCGCTGGTGCAGCAGTTGCGGTGGCAGGCCTTTGCGTTCAAGGCTGATCATCATCGACTCGATGGGCGTCAAACCGTTGAGCGCCGCCGCCAGATGTTCGAGGAAGGTGGCGTCATCTATCGCCATGAAGGCCGTCGCCAGCCCGCCATGCCAGGTCTGAAAAGCCTGGAGAGGGAGCGCGGTAGACATATCGCTTGGGGTATCGGTCATGCCCGGCAGTCTACTCGCCGGGCACGTTACAGGCAAAACGCCAGGCAGCCTTTTTTCCGCCATATATTGCCGGTAGCTCATTGACCCTGGTACTGACCGCTGCGCTTGAGTTCATCGGCGGTATCCAGGATGCATTCGCGCAGGATCCGGAGCACCTCATCAACCTGTGCGTGAGTGATGATCAGCGGCGGCGACATCACGTTCAGGTGCCCGATAGGACGCACCATCAAGCCTTTGGCTTGTGCCCGCAGGTGGATTTTCTCGCCGATGTTCAGTGCGTCCGGGAAGAGCACCTTGCTCTGTTTGTCGGCGACGAATTCGATACACGCCATCAGTCGTTTGCAGCGCACGTTACCCACCAGTGGCAGGTTGGCGAGGGTCTGCAGGCGCTCCTCCAGGTAGCTACCGACATTTTCGACGTGGGCCAGCAGGTTTTCACGTTCGATAATTTCAATGTTCTTCAGCGCCGCGATACAGCTGACCGGATGCCCGCTGTAGGTGAAACCATGGGTGAAACAGCGGCCCTTGCCGGGTTCGCCGATCACCTGCCAGATGCGCCTGGAGAAGATGCAGGCACCCAGCGGCAGGTAGCCCGAGGTCAGTCCCTTGGCAGTGGTGATGATGTCCGGTTGCATACCGAATACTTCTTCTGAGGCGAAGAACTTGCCCAGCCGACCGAACGAGGTCACCACTTCGTCGGCGACATAGAGAATGTCGTAGCGCTGGCAGACTTCCCACATACGCCGGTGATAACCCTCAGGCGGGATGATCACGCCGCCCGAGCCCATGACGGGCTCGGCGAAGAATGCCGCAACGTTGTCGGGGCCAATGGTGAGAATCTTGTCTTCGAACTCGTTGACCAGGAAGTCAAGGAAGTCCGCTTCGCTCATGCCTTTCGGTGCCCGGTAATAGTTGGGGCAAGAGACGTGGTGGAACAGGTCGCTCATGAAGTCGAATTCAGGCGCGCGGTCGGCGGCCTTGTTGCCGATCGACATGGTCAGGAAGGTCGAGCCGTGGTAGGCGTTGATCCGCGAGATGATGTGCTTCTTTTCGTGCTTGCCACGGCTGTTCTGGTAGAACTGGACTAACCGGTAGGCGGTGTCTACGGCAGTCGAGCCGCCGGTGGTCAGGAACACATGATCGAGGTCGCCGGGGGCCAGGCTGGCGAGCTTCTCGCAGAGCGCGATGGCGGTGACGTTGGCCATGTCGCAGAACGGGTTGGAGTAGGCCAGCTGGCGCACCTGATTGGCGATGGCCTCGGCCATTTCCTCGCGCCCCAGGCCGATGTTGGTGCACCACATGCCGCCGACAGCGTCGAGGTAGCGATTGCCGGCGGTGTCGTAGATATAGGCGCCATCGCCTGCGGCAATGTTCAATGAGCCTTGTTCGCGATGCTCGTCGAACATGTGGAAGCCGTGCATGTAGTGCGCCTTGTCGGCGGCGACCAGTTTTTCCTGGTCAAATTGCGCAAAGAACGCTGGGGATTGAGTTGGCATAGCCTTCACCTTCGGAATAACTGTGGGGTGGAAATCTTTCGGCGCAGGGAGCGGCGTCATTTACCGGTCTTCACCATGTTCCAGGTGCGGGTGATCAGACGGACGCTTGCCTGCGACTGGGTCTTCTGGGTGAACAGGCGCTTGAGGGTTTCCGGGTCCGGGTAGATCGCCGGGTTGTCGCGAATGTCCGCGGTCACCAGTGCCGTCGCGGCTTTGTTGCTGTTGGCATAGCGGATGTAGTCGCTGACCTCGGCGATCACCTGCGGCTGCAGCAGGTATTCGATGAATTTGTGGGCATTGGCTACGTTGGGTGCATCGGCCGGGATGTAGAAGTCATCGAACCAGATCAGCGAACCTTCCTTGGGAATGAAGTAGTCGAGCTTGATCTTCGCTCCGGCTTCCTGGGCGCGTGCCTGGGCGGTGGCGTAGTCGCCGGACCAGGTGGTGGACAGGCACAGGTCACCATTGGCCAGGCCGTTGAGGTAACCGGTCGAATCGAATTTGCGAATATAGGGACGCACCGCCATCAGCACCTCCTGCGCAGCCTTGAGGTCCTTCGGCTCGACACTATTGGGGTCGCGGCCCAGATAGGTCAGCGCCAACGGGATGATGTCGGTTGGCGAATCGATCAAGGTCACGCCACAGTCAGCAAAATGTGACACGACTTTGGGGTCGAAGATCATCGCCAGCGAACCGATGGGGGCGTCCGGCATGCGTTCCTTGATCTTGCTGACGTTGTAGGTCACGCCGTTGCTGCCCCAGGTATAGGGCGCCGAATAGGTCACGCCGGGGTCGTAGTTTTCCAGGCTCTTGAGTACATGCGGGTCGAGATTCCGCCAGCTGGGCAACAGCGTCTTGTCCAGTGGCTGGAATACCTTGGCCTTGATCAGCAGGGGCACCAGGGCGGCATTGAGCACCACCAGATCGTAGCCGGAGCGGCCCGGCAACAGCTTGCCCTGGACGGTTTCGTAAGAATCAAAGGTGTCGTAGGTCACCTTGATGCCGGTGGCCTTTTCGAAGTTGGCGATGGTGTTTTCGCCAATGTAATCCGCCCAGTTGTACAGCCGCAGCGTGTTACCGGGCGCATCCGCGCCATGGCTGAGCGCGGGTATTGCGGCCAGTGCCGCGCTGAGTACTGCTGCGAAGATTTTGCGCATATCAGTCCCACCTTATTGTTGTTCTTGCGCTCGGGGCGAGCTGCCAGGCTCACTTTCAAGCAGCGCCTGCAATCGCGCCATAACCCGATCGGGTAGGTGAGAGGTGTGTTCGGGTAAATGCCGGCGTTGATGCCTGGCTGCAACCCGGCGCAAGGGCGCTTAGCCGCGCCGGTAAGTCCTGGCTTGGCATTTCACCCCCCCTGCACAAAACGGATAGCGATCTGCACAAAGCGGATATCGCCCCTCGCTGCGCCTTCATAACCTCACATGGCCTGAACAAGAACAATCGAGGAGCTGCCACGCGGCACTGCCGCACATGCTCAAGCAAGGTGCCGGGGATGACGCCTGCTGTATCACCCGCGTGACCCTGTCGGTGGTGGGTGGCGACGAGGGTTTCGGGGTTTACCCATGCAGTTCTAAAAATAACAACAAGAGACAGACGCCATGCGAAATATCGACGTACATGAAGTTATCGACAACGCGCGCTTCAACCGTTTCCACTGGATGGTGTTGTTCTGGTGTGCCCTGATCATCATCTTCGATGGCTACGACCTGGTGATCTATGGCGTTGTCTTGCCCATGCTGATGAAAGAGTGGGGGTTGAGTCCGCTGGAGGCTGGGGCGCTGGGCAGTTATGCGCTGTTCGGCATGATGTTCGGTGCGCTGTTTTTCGGGCCGCTCTCGGACAAGATCGGGCGAAAGAAAACCATCACCCTGTGCGTCATCCTGTTTAGCGGCTTTACCGTGCTCAATGGTTTTGCCAGCAGCCCCACGCAGTTTGGTATCTGCCGTTTCATTGCCGGTCTGGGCATTGGCGGCGTGATGCCCAACGTGGTGGCGCTGATGAACGAATACGCGCCGAAGAAAATCCGCAGCACGCTGGTGGCGATCATGTTCAGCGGCTATTCGGTGGGCGGCATGCTCTCCGCTGGCCTGGGCATCGTGTTGGTCCCCAGCTTCGGTTGGCAGGCGGTGTTTTATGTGGCGGTTCTGCCGTTGCTGCTGTTGCCGCTGATTATGTACTTCCTGCCCGAGTCGGTGGGTTTCATGCTGCGTCAGGGGCGCAATGACGAGGCGCGCAAAATCCTCGAGCGCGTGGATCCTGGCTATGTCTGGCAAGACAGCGACCGTCTGCACATGACGGAAGTGAAAGGCACCGGCACTCCCGTCCTGCAATTGTTTCGCGAAGGCCGTGCACTGCGCACGCTGATGCTCTGGGTGGCTTTTTTCTGCTGCCTGCTGATGGTCTACGCACTGAGTTCCTGGCTACCCAAACTGATGGCCAACGCCGGTTACAGCCTGGGCTCGAGCCTGTCTTTCCTGCTGGCGCTGAACTTCGGTGCAATCTTCGGCGCGGTGGGCGGCGGGATGTTGGGCGACAAACTCAATCTGCCACGGGTATTGGCGGTGTTCTTCACCATCGCTGCAGTGTCAATCACCTTGCTCGGCTTCAAGAGCCCGACGCCGGTACTTTACCTGCTGATCGCCATCGCCGGCGCCACCACCATCGGTTCGCAAATCCTGCTGTATGCCTGTGCCGCGCAGTTCTACTCCATGGCTATTCGCTCCACCGGGCTGGGTTGGGCGTCGGGTATCGGTCGCAATGGTGCCATCGTCGGTCCGCTGTTGGGCGGCGCGCTGCTGGGTATCAGCCTGCCGTTGCAGCTTAACTTCATGGCCTTTGCCTTGCCGGGGGCGATCGCCGCCACCGCCATGACCTTGTTCGCCATCAGTAGCCAGCGCCGTGCCAACAGCGTTGCGTCCGCGCTGATTACGGCCAGGGCCTGAGGCTGATGAAGGGGAGCATGGCGTTCGCCGTGTTCCCCGGTTGCTCCTGAATCAATCGATTTCCCCCTGACAAGAGCATCCGGGCCGCGTGCCACGGATCGCCTGATGAGCCTTGCGGCGAGGTCCCATGAAAGCGTTGCTCCATGACTTTTCCCTGTCCGCCGCGGTCGCCGGGTTTATCGCCACGGTGATTTCCTATGCCGGGCCTTTGGTGATCATTTTTCAGGCGGCCGAGACTGCCCATCTGCCACGTGACGTGTTGTCGTCCTGGGTGTGGGCCATTTCCATTGGCAGTGCATTGCTTGGCATCGGCCTGAGCCTGCGTTACCGCGTACCGCTGATCATCGCCTGGTCGGCACCCGGGTCGGCGCTGCTGGTGGCACTGCTGCCGGGCATTTCCATGCACGAGGCGGTGGGCGCCTACCTGATCAGCAGTCTGATCATCTTTGTGGTGGGGGTATCAGGTGCCTTCGACCGGATTATCAGCAAGCTGCCAGCGGCGATCGCGGCGGCGATGCTGGCCGGCATTCTGTTCAGCTTCGGTACCGGGTTGTTCGTTTCCTTGCAAGGCAAGCCGCTACTGGTGCTGGCGATGTTCGCCACCTACCTGGTGTGCAAGCGCGTGATACCGCGTTACGCGGTGTTGGTGGTACTGCTGGTCGGTTGCTCCATCGCCTTGCTGGCGGGTGACTTGCATCGCGAGGCGCTGGTGATCGGCCTGGCCACACCGGTGTGGATCACACCGCATTTCAGCCTGAGCGCGACCCTGAATATCGCCTTGCCACTGGTGATGGTGGCGCTGACCGGTCAATTCGTGCCGGGCATGGCGGTTCTGCGTGCCAGCGGTTATGCCACGCCGGCCAGCCCGATCATCGCCAGCAGCGCGCTGGGTACTGCGCTTCTTGCCCCCTTTGGCTGCCATGGTCTGAATCTGGCGGCGATTACCGCCGCTATATGCACAGGGCGTGAGGCCCACGAAGACCCAGGCAAACGTTATGTCGCCGGGGTGGTGGGTGGCCTTTGCTACCTGCTGCTGGGCATCTTCGGCGCCACTCTGGTCTCGCTGTTTTCCGCCTTCCCCAAAGAGCTGATCGCAGCCTTGGCCGGGCTGGCGTTGTTCGCCGCAATCGCAGGTGCACTGGCGGGGGCCATGGCGGTACCGAATGACCGCGAGGCGGCGCTGGTGACCTTGCTCACCACGGCATCGGGTATGTCCCTGTTTGGTTTGTCCGCTGCCTTCTGGGGGCTGATTTTCGGCATGTCCACGCACCTGTTGCTGAGTGCCCGGCGACCCGACTCCGTTACTCAGATAACCCGCGGCCAGGAGGAGGTGGCGCGCTGAGATCCAAGACATCCACATCGAAACCGATGCGGGTGGAGCACTGCAACCTGTCGATCAATAACAATAAGAGCAAAACGATGAAACAGACTTTTCCAGCAACTCGTTCAGTGTTGTCCCTGGCTGTCGCCTTGAGTTTTTCCAGCGGCCTGATGGCCGCCGAGGGTGGCTTTGTCGAGGATGCCAGCGCCACCCTGCAGGCACGCAATTACTACTTCAGCCGCGACTTTTCCGACATCGTCGGGGCGAACAAGCAGTCGAAGGCCGAGGAGTGGGCGCAAGGCTTTATCCTCAACCTCAAATCGGGTTATACCCAAGGGCCGATCGGGGTAGGCGTGGATGCCATGGGGCTGTTGGGCCTCAAGCTCGACAGCAGCCCGGACCGGGCCAACACCGGGTTGTTGCCGGTGCAGGGCGATGGTCGCGCGCCGAATGATTACAGCCGTCTGGAGGCTGCTCTGAAGCTGCGTTACTCGAAGACCGAACTGCGGGTCGGCGAGTTGCAACCCAATCTCCCGGTGTTGGCCTTCAGCGATATCCGTCTGCTGCCTCCCAGCTACAAGGGCACGAGCATCACCTCCAGCGAGATCAATGGCCTGACCCTGCAGGGCGGTCATTTGAGCTCAACCAGCCTGCGCAACGAAGCTGGCGAGCAAAAACTGCAGGCCATGCTCGGTCATCTGCCGCAACGCCAGGTCAGCAGTGATGGCTTCAATTATGCGGGCGCCGATTACGCGTTCAATAACAAGCGTACCTCGGTCAGTGCCTGGTATGGGCAACTGGAGGACATCTACAGCCAGCGCTTCCTGGGCCTCAAACACAGCGAGCCTTTCGGTGATTGGACCCTGGGCGCCAATCTGGGTTACTACGATGCCCGCGAAGACGGTAAAAAGCTGCTGGGTACGATTGATAATCGGGCGTTTTTCTCCTTGCTGTCGGCCAGACACGGGGGCCATACCTTCTACCTCGGGTATCAGGGGATGTATGGCGATAGCGCCTTCCCACGGGTATTCGCCAACGTCTCGCCGCTGGGCAACGAAGCACCGACCTACGAGTTCGCCTTCACCGATGAGCGTTCCTGGCAGGTGCGTTACGACTACGATTTTGCGGCCTTGGGGTTGCCCGGTCTGACTAGCACAGTGCGTTACATCACAGGCAATAACGTCGACACCGGCAAGGGCTTCGAAGGCAAGGATCGCGAGCGCGACCTCGATCTCGGCTACGTGGTGCAGAGCGGAACCTTGAAGGGGCTCGGGATGCGGGTGCGCAACGCCGTGGCGCGCTCCAACTACCGCAGCGATATCGACGAAAACCGCCTGATCCTCAGTTACACCTGGACGCTGCGTTGATCGGCATGGAGGTTCATATGGCACGAAAAGTCTGGGCCGGGTTGCTGTTGTCTGCAGCAGGCATAGGTGCAGTGGTGTTGGCCTGGGGCGATAGCGGGCGCCTGTTGCTGGCCGCAGGGATAAATCTGGCGTTGCTGCTCGGGGCCGTGCTCTATCACCGCCAGCCAGTGGTGGTGCTCGAGGATGACGTGGAGCGCGAACCGCAACCGCCTGTGCTCAGTGCGCCAGTGGCCGTGGTGCAGACGCTGACGCAGGTGCCCGAACCTGTGTGGCCGGGCGCACAAGTGCAGGCCACCCTGGAGCAGTTGACCCAGGCGGTGCTACAGACTGAGGAGGACATGCGCTTCGCCGATCAGTTGGCGCGGGCGGCGGGCGAGCGAGTGAAGTCCAGCGCGCAGAGTATGCAATCTTCGGCGAGCGTGCTGAGTGATCTGAACCTCTATTTGCAGCGTCTGGATCAGGTGTTCGACGAGCTGGGCAGTCAGTCGGTACGAATCGGTTCCATTGTCGGCAGCATTCAGGACATCGCCCGACAGACCAATCTGCTGGCGTTGAATGCCGCCATCGAGGCAGCACGAGCCGGCAGCCATGGCCGAGGTTTTGCGGTGGTGGCAGACGAGGTGCGCAATCTATCCCGCCAGGCCGCCGACTCCAGTGCTCAGATCAGGCAGATCGCTACGGGCCTGGAAAAGTCCGCCGAGGACGCGCGGCAAGGCATCGAGCACCTGACGGTTTCAACCCGGTTGGGGCTGGAGAAGGCTGAGGTCGCGTTGCACTCAATGGGCGAGCTGCGCACGGGTGCGGTGGCCAGGGTGGAGGTGGTCGAACGCATCATGCAACGGCTGGCCAGCCTGCATGAACTGGCATTGCATGCGGCGCGGCTTGTCGCATGAGTAGCGCTGCCCGGGCTTGATCAAGAGTTGCCCGAGCAGCCGCCCATGACCTGGTAAACCAGGCGATGGGTTTCACCCTGGTGATCGACATAGACCATGGTCGCGGGCACCACTTCACAGGCGTTTGCAGTGGGCGATACCGAGATGACCTTGGCGATATCGAGTGGCTGCGCGGGGTTGTACTGAGTCGCAGGGACTTGTTCGTCGCCGGCCGCCATGACCGAGGTGGCGATGACTGCCAGAAACAGACTGATCAACGTTTTCATTTCATTTTTCTCCTTGGTGATCCTGATGCCTGAAGTCTATTCCCTGCCTGTTGTAGATAAAGAGGGGTTTGCTTGATGCAGCCTTACATGAAACGCAACAGTCAGTGCGCCCGGAGGGCATATGGACCTGCTCAATAGCCTGCGGGTATTCGTCCGCGTGGTCGATAGCGGCAGTTTTACCGCAGCAGCGCAGGCACTCGATTTCTCTACCGCGCAAGTTTCACGGTTGGTGGCGGATCTGGAGCAGCATGTGCAGGCGCGCCTGCTGCAACGCACCACCCGGCGCCTGCGGTTGACCGAAGCCGGCGAGCGCTTTTTGCGGCGTGGCCGGCAGATACTCGAGGAAATGGACGAAGCCACCGCCGAAGCCCGCGACGCCCATCTCAACCCCAGTGGTCGGCTTCGGGTGCACAGCCTGAGCGGTTTGGGTGTGCTGATCACACCGCTGATCGCCCGTTATAGCGAGCTCCATCCTGAGGTGGTGTTCGAGCTGACCCTGTCTCAGCGCAATCCGGACCCGCTGGAAGAAGGTCATGATGTGGTCATCTCGATTGCCCAGGAATTGGCCGACTCGCAATTTGTCGCACAGGTCATCGGGCAGATTTACAGCCTGCCTTGCGCCTGCGCGCAATACTTGCAACGCCATGGTGTACCGGGAGCGCCTGTGGACCTGAATGAGCATCGCTGCTTACGCATGCTCGATCCGTTGTACCACGATGAATGGGTATTCCATGACGAGCGGGGCGGGTACAGCCTCGTACCCGGCAAGACCTTCCAGAGCAATGTCGCCGAGTCTATGGTCAAGGCCTCTGAAGCGGGCATGGGCATCAGCCTGCTGCCTTTCTATACCGCGACCCGTCCGGTCAGCGAAGGCAAGTTACTGCGTGTGCTGCCGGCCTATCGCCTACGTGAACGGCATGTCTACGCAGTCTATCCATCGCGGCGTTTCCTCGATGCCAAGGTCAGAACCTGGGTGGACTTTCTCAAGGTGGAGCTGCCCAAGCTGTTTGCCGAGCATGAGGCGGTCATGAACGACCCACGCCACTGGGCCTGATGCCAGCACCTTTGCAGAGGGGAAGGCGCAGATGCTCCTCAACCGGTGCCCCACCAACCAGGCCCCGATGGCTGAATCGGCGCCCCCCGTTGCTATTTGACGAACGCCTGCATGCCGCTGGTTTCAAGTCTGTTTGCGCTGTTTTTTACACGCTGATAGGGTGCGCTGATAATAATTATTACTGGCTTCGTCCGGCGCCTCCGGGCGGGGATACAAGGAAGGAAAACAGCATGCAGATTCAATCCCACGACACTGCGGATGTGGATCAGCAACTTGTCATCGCCGGTTGGCAGGAGCATTACCAGCAAATGTCACCCGGTTGTTTCCAGGGCAAGGTTGTGCACATGGAGCTGGGTGGCGTTGAGGTGTATGAAGAGCGCATGAATACGCGGATAGAACAGCATTTCCATGCGCCCGCTGATTCATTGGTATTCAGTTTCGATACTCGCAATGGCTCGCTGTATTTACTCAACGAGGAAAGTCAAAACACCTGGATCACGCCGGAAAACTATAAAGAAGTAGCCGTCGTGATTGGTCCTCAGTACCTCAAACAACTCAATAGCCTGAATTTGAGCAGTCTTGATGGATTGTTCCTGACGCCGCTGGTTTCCCAGCAAAGCCAGGTCTTCGGTCGCTGGTTGAGCAGCACGCTGCAACAACTGGTCGCAGCACCGTCCCAGGTGGTCGAAGAGGGCCTGGCGCAACAGCTGGTCGACGATTGCCTGTATATCCTCGACTGCCCGAGCCAGACCCTGGATCGGGCAAGCCAAAAACATCTGGCCCATGACCGCCGGCTCATTCAGCGGGTGTTCGATCTGGTCATGGCTTGCCCGCAAGAGCATTTCAATGCCCTGCAACTGGCCAGTGGCGCCGGGGTGTCTGTGCGTCAGTTGCAGCAAAGCTTCACCTCCTTTACCGGTGTGTCTCCCAGCCAATGGCAACGACTGCGCCGATTGAACTTCGCACGCCGTGATTTGCTGCGCACCTCGGCAGGTGAAACCACCGTGGCGGAAATCGCCATGCGCTGGTCATTCTGGCACTTGGGGCGTTTCTCAGAGGCCTATCGCGGCCTGTTCGGCGAGCTTCCCAGCTGCACACTCTTGCGCTCGCGCTAAGTAGCCAACGCCCACGCGTTCACGCCCCAAAATGGGGCATGAACAAACGCGCAAATCGGATAGAAGCCAGCCGCCTCACGATTGCACTATCTCCTTGAAGCACGGAACTGGGCCGCCATGGGGCGCTCGGGCATTTCCCTGTACGAGGCGTTATGAAAGGCAATCTGGATCGACTGAGCCAATGGCTCAAAGAAAACAAAATCACTGAAGTCGAGTGCCTGATCTCTGATCTGAGCGGCATTGCTCGGGGCAAAATATCTCCAACCAACAAGTTCCTCAACGAGCAGGGCATGCGCCTGCCGGAGAGTGTGTTGTTGCAGACGGTCACCGGCGATTACGTCGAAGACGATATCTACTACGACCTGCTGGATGCGGCGGATATCGACATGCACTGCCGCCCGGACGAAGGCGCGGTGTTTATCGTGCCATGGGCTCTGGAGCCCACCGCACAGGTGATTCACGACACTTATGACAAGCAAGGGAATCCGATTGAACTGTCGCCGCGCAACATCCTGAAAAAGGTGTTGAAGCTCTACACGGAGCGCGGCTGGAAGCCAATCATTGCGCCCGAAATGGAGTTCTACCTGACTCAACGCAGCCCTGACCCGGATTACCCGTTAAAACCACCGATTGGCCGTTCCGGTCGCCAGGAAACAGGGCGTCAGTCCTATTCGATCGAGGCGACCAACGAATTCGATCCGCTGTTCGAAGACATGTATGACTGGAGCGAGGCCCAAGGCCTGGACCTGGATACCTTGATTCACGAAGAAGGCACTGCGCAGATGGAGATCAACTTCCGTCACGGAGATCCGTTGTCCCTGGCCGATCAGATCATCGTTTTCAAGCGGACGCTGCGCGAGGCGGCTCTCAAACACGATGTCAGCGCCACGTTCATGGCCAAGCCAATGACCGGCGAGCCGGGTAGCGCGATGCATTTGCACCAGAGCGTGGTGGACCTGAAAACCGGTGCATCGGTGTTTTCCAATCCCGATGGCAGCATGAGTGAGTTGTTCATGCACCACATCGGCGGGTTACAGAAATACATTCCCGAAACCCTGCCGCTGTTCGCGCCCAATGTGAATTCGTTCCGTCGTTTTCTACCCGATACCTCGGCGCCGGTTAACGTCGAATGGGGGGAGGAAAACCGTACGGTCGGCCTGCGTGTGCCGGATTCGGATCCGCAGAATCGTCGGGTCGAAAATCGCCTGGCCGGTGCTGATGCCAACCCTTATCTGGCCCTGGCGGCCAGCCTGCTGTGCGGTTACGTGGGCATGGTCGAGGGGATCGAGCCAAGCCCGGCGGTTGTCGGCCGCGGTTATGAGCGGCGCAACCTGCGCCTGCCGCTGACCCTGGAGGCGGCGCTCGAACGCATGGAGCACTCGGACATCACCAAAGAGTATCTGGGCGAGCGTTTCACCAAAGGCTTTGTCGCGGTCAAACGGGTCGAGCACGAGAACTACAAGCAGGTCATCAGTTCCTGGGAACGGGAGTTCCTGTTGCTCAGCGTGTAGTACCCCACATTCTCAAATGTACCCACAGCAAGGACATGTGAATGAAACGATTCGCGCTAAAACTCATGCTCACAACGCTCTGCGGTCTGGCTGGCCAGGCTTCGGCGCAAAGTATGGTGAATATCTATAACTGGACCGATTACATCGCTGAAACCACGCTCGCGGACTTCCAGCGGGAAACCGACATCAAGCCGGTCTATGACGTTTTCGACTCCAATGAAACCCTGGAAGGCAAGTTGCTGGCCGGGCATACCGGCTATGACGTGGTGGTGCCGAGCAATCACTTTCTCGGTCGGCAGATCAAGGCCGGGGCTTTTCAAAAGCTCGACAGGACGCAACTGCCCAACTGGAAGAACCTCGACCCGGTGTTGCTGCAACGCCTGCAAGCCAACGATCCGGGAAATCAGTACGCCGTGCCGTATTTGTGGGGTACCAATGGCATTGGTTACAACGTTCAGAAGATAAAACAGGTGTTGGGCGTCGACACCATCGACTCCTGGAGCACGTTGTTCGAGGTCGAGAACCTCAAGAAGCTGCAGGCCTGCGGCGTCGCCTTCATGGACTCCGCAGACGAGGCTATGCCGGCAATGCTCAATTACCTGGGACTGAACCCCAACAGCACCCGGCTGGAAGATTACAAGGTCGCGGAGCGCAAACTGCTGACCTTGCGTCCTTACATCACCTATTTCCATTCCTCCAAATACGTCTCGGATCTGGCCAACGGAAACATCTGCATCGCCTTCGGCTATTCAGGCGATGTGTACCAGGCAATCCATCGTGCCCAGGAGGCCGGGAACGGAGTCAAGATCGCCTACACGGTCCCGAAGGAGGGCGGCAACCTCTGGTTCGATATGTTGGCCGTTCCGGCCGATGCCAAAAACCCCGAACAAGCTCATGCTTTCATCAACTATCTGCTCAAACCCGAGGTGATTACCAAGGTCAGCGAGTATGTGGGCTACGCAAATGCCAATACCCCGGCTACGGCACTGATGAGTGAGGGCATCACCGGCAATCCATCGATCTATCCCCCCGAATCGGTGCAGGCAAAGCTCTACGTCTCGACGCAACTGCCACCCGACATCATGCGCTGGATGAATCGTTCCTGGAGCAACCTCAAGTCCGGGCGTTAACCCCTGCGCCGGGTTGCAACTTGCGCCCGGCAACTGATAGGTAGTAGCTCTTATGACGTCCCAGTTTTCTTCACCGCAGTCGTATTACAGCGCCACTCGAAATCGTCAGCTCGACTGCCCGCCACTTGAAGGCCAGGCACAGGCTGATGTGTGCATCGTCGGTGCTGGTTTCACCGGATTGAATACGGCAATCGAACTGGCTGAACGGGGCCACTCGGTGATCGTTCTGGAGGCACACCAGATAGCCTGGGGCGCCACCGGACGCAATGGCGGTCAGTTGATTCGTGGCATTGGACACGACCTTGGTGCGCACGAAAAAGCCATCGGTAGCGAAGGCGTAAAGGTGCTTGAGCAATTGGGCCTGGACGCGGTTGATTTGGTCCGTCAGCGGGTACAGCAGCACGGCATCGAGTGTGATTTGCGCTGGGGCCACTGTGAACTGGCGAACACCCCCCGACATTTCCAGAACCTGTTGGCGGAGCAGGAGGCACTCAAAAACCAGAGTTACCCTCACAAGGTCGAGCTGGTCGAACAACGCGACATGCACAAAGTAGTGGGTTCTGATCGCTATGTCGGCGGCCTGATAGACGAGGGATCGGGGCATCTGCATCCGCTCAACCTGGCATTGGGCGAGGCCGCTCTGGCCCAACGTCTGGGCGTACGCTTGTGCGAAAACAGTGCGGCCGTTCGTATCGAATATGGCAGCAGCATTCGTGTGCACACCGCCAACGGTGTGGTTCACGCCAAGACGCTGGTACTCGCCGGCAATGCCCATCTGGGTGATCTGGAACCGGCACTCAGCGGCAAGGTGCTTGCTGCCGGCAGCTACGTCGTGGCGACTGAACCGTTGAGCGAGGCCCTTGCCCAGACACTGATACCCGGCAACCGGGCGCTGTGCGATCAGCGTGTGGGGCTGGATTACTATCGTTTGTCGGCGGATCGGCGGTTGCTGTTTGGTGGCGCGTGTCACTACTCAGGACGGACCCTCAAGGATATCGCTGGCTACATGCGCCCGAAAATGCTCGAGGTGTTTCCACAGCTAGCGGCTAAACGCATCGACTTTCAGTGGAGCGGGATGATTGGCATCGGCGCCAACCGACTGCCGCAGATTGGTCGCTTGCAGGCTCAGCCTAATGTGTTCTACGCCCAGGCTTACGCCGGGCATGGGCTCAATACCACGCACATGGCGGCTCGGCTGGTGGCTGAAGCCATCAGCCTTGAACACAGCAAAGGTTTCGACCTGTTCGCCAGCGTGCCGCACATGACTTTTCCCGGCGGCAAACTGCTGCGCTCTCCCTTGTTGGCAATGGGCATGTTTTGGTACCGGCTCAAGGAAATCGCAGGCCACTGATTCGCTCAGTCGCCAAGAGCAAAACCAAGATAAAAACAAAAAAATGTAAACATAAAAGGATGTTCAGATGAAGCGATTTACCCCGTGCTTACTGGCGGCAATGCTAACGCTCCCCTCACTGCAGGCCATGGCGGCGGCGGACCTGGTACTCACCAATGGCAAGGTATTTACCGGCATTCCCGGGCAAGCCTTGGCTAAAGCAGTTGCGGTAGAAAACGGCAAGATCCTGAAAGTCGGTAGCGATGCAGACATCAACGCACTGGCCGACGCCCATACGCAACGGATCGATCTCGCCGGCAAGGTCTTGATGCCGGGCATGATCGACAGCCACAGTCACCCGGTGATGGCCGGCATGGCTAGCCTGCGCGCAAATCTAAATGACGAAGTAAAACCGCTGGCCGACCTTGAGCAATGGATCCTGACCGAGGATCAGGCCGGTCACGCGCGCATGGCGGACGTGGTTAGCATTGCCGGGGTCAGCTCGGCCTATTGGGAACAAAGCCGCGAACTCGGCAAACGCTTCAATCAGGGACGCTGGGCCGAGCAACCGGTGGTACTGAACGGTATTGACGGTCATACCGGCTGGGCCAATAACGCCATGCTCAAGCGCCTGAAGATCGATGCTGCACTGGTCAAAAGCCTGCCGGAAAAAGAGCGCAACTATATCGGCCACGAAGCGGACTTCACACCCAATGGTTATTTTGCAGAAAATGGCTGGGACCGGGTCCGCAGTCAACTTCCCGCACCCCCCGCAGAGCTCATGCTGAACGCCACCCGCGAGGCGGTGAAAATCAACAACCAGTACGGCGTCACCGCCTGGATGGACGCAGCGGCTAATGCCGGCAGCGGTGACTCACTATTCGAATTCACCCCCACTGAGCAGAGTTACGGTGTACTGCCGCTCTACCGCGAACTGGCAGAGAAGGGCGAACTCAGCGCACACGTCGCCGCTTTGCTGATCACCAATCCGAAAAGCAAGCCGGCCGACCTGGAAGTTCTGGCCAAGGTGATGAAAAAATACGAGGGCGTACCCAACCTGACCTTCCCGGGTATCAAGGTCTTTGCAGACGGCATCATGGAGTTTCCAGGGCAATCCGCCGCGGTTATCGACCCGTTCAAGAACAGTCTTAAAAGTGGCCAATTGCTAATCGACCCGGCGCACTTTGGTGAGCTGGTGGTGGCGGCAGAAAAGCGCAACTGGATCGTGCACATGCATGCCGTTGGCGACCGCGCGGTCCGTGAGTCACTCAATGGCTTTGAATATGCACGCAAGCTCAACCCGACGCCGATGGCCCATAGCATCAGCCACCTGCAACTGGTCAACCCCAAAGAGTTTCCGCGCTTCAAGCAGCTTGGGGTGATCGCCTCCATGCAGCTACTCTGGGCCACTGGTGAGGACTACACGGTGAAGTTGGTCAAACCCTATATCAGTGCCTTTGCCTACCGTTACCAGTATCCCGCGCAGTCCCTGCATAAAGCTGGCGCCATGATTGCCGGGGCCAGCGATTGGCCGGTTTCCAGCCCCAATCCGTGGAACGCCATTGCTCAGGCCAACACTCGGAAAGGTCCGCTGGGTGTGCTGAATGCCAAGGAAAGCATTGATCGTCAGACCATGTTCTACGCCTACACCATCAACGCCGCCAAAGCCCTGCGTCTGGATCAGCAGATTGGCTCTCTGGAGCCCGGCAAACAGGCCGACCTGATCATCCTCGACCGCGATGTATTCAAGGTCAGCGACGACGAGTTGTTCGACACCAAGGTCCTGAAAACCTTTTTCGCCGGCAAGCAGGTTTACGCCCCCGACGCCTGACAACCCACGCGCCCACGCCACGTAACACACCTGACGCCGCGCGTTGCGGGGCGTTGGGCGCTGCCTTGCCCAAAATCACCCGCGCACTCATAAAAATAAGAGAATCCATATGAACGCATTGTCTGTCTTCGTGCTTGCCGGCCTTGCGCTGTCGCCACTGATCGGCGCTCAGGCGCTGGAACTCAACGACAACTTCGTCCTCACCATTACTCCCACCCTGGTCAGTGATTATCGCGCTAGCGGCATCTCGCAAACCCTCGGCGACCCTGCGGCGCAACTGGCGATCACCCTCAACCACTCCAGCGGCTTGTATGCCGGTATCTGGACCTCGAATGTCGACTTTGGCGATGACTCCAGTACGCGTCAGGAGCTCGAATACTATGGCGGCTATTTCTGGCAATTTGCCGACAACATCAGCCTCGACACCTTCTACACAAAGTACGAGTACCCGCGTGCAAGCCAGTACAACCAGAGCGACATCCAGTCCACCCTTGATGTTTATGGCGTCTTGCTCGGTGGCAAATACGTCAACAATATGAAAGGCCCTGACTACGTGGATGAAGATGGCAATTTCCAGAAGGGCAAAAAAGACGAAGACGTTTCTTCGGTGTTTATCGGCTACCACAACGTGCTGCCCGCGGAAATCGGCCTGCAAGCGCGCTTTGAGTACGTTGACTACAAGGACGACGTATTCTTCAGCGCCAATGGCAACAGCCGGCCCGACTACCACGATTGGGAAATCAAACTGAGTCGTGACTTTGTCGGCATTACCTGGGGCGTGAGTTACATCGATACTGATCTTTCGAAAAGCGAATGCCTGAGCTTTACCGGTTACGACGACTTGTGCGGCGCAACCCTGGTGGCCAGCGTCGGCAAGACGTTCTGAAGCCCTGTGGAGTGGGGCGGCTGAACGCCTCATGACCAAGCCTGAAATGGGAGTGCCCGTTGGAGGGAGTCGCTCTGACGCCTCCCGATAGATTCAGGTCTTCATGGGTGATTCGCAATGGCGGTAACCAGATCTTTGACCCCCATGGATCACGTGCCAAAGAATGAAACCGGCGGGAGCACCGCCATCTGGAAGCATTAGTTTCCAGGTCTGGGAGTCTTTAGTTCGGAGAACTCAAGAGATCAACTGCATGGAATGCAGGGACACTATGATCTTCAGCCTGTGGGGCATGTCGATCATTCATATCATTTAAAAGCCTCGCATAAACACCATTACCGGTGTCCTGGATTACTTGACCAGATCATGCTTGTTCCCTTGCGCTGTTCACAAGATGTGTTCATGAACGCTGAGCACACCACCGACGATCAGGTTTCAATACATTCCTTGCAATCTTGACTAAAGTTTCAAGTGTCGGCGGCTGTAAAACCGTCGCCGTGATCGTCCAAGAGATCCCGGCCATGTACCGGGTAACTCCACCTGATCAGGAGTGCACGATGGACCTCAACCGTCGTCAGTTCTTCAAGGTCGCCGCCATCGGCCTAGGAGGCTCGAGCCTGGCCGCGCTGGGCATGGCCCCGGCACCCGCCTTCGCCGAGCAAGTGCGCCACTTCAAACTGGCCCATACCCATGAAACCCGCAACACCTGCCCCTACTGCTCAGTGGGTTGCGGCTTGATCATGTACAGCCAGGGCGATACGGCCAAGAACGTCGCCCAGAGCATCATCCACATCGAAGGCGACGCCGACCACCCGGTTAACCGCGGCACCCTGTGCCCCAAAGGCGCGGGCCTGCTGGACTTCATCCATAGCCCCAGCCGCCTGCAATACCCGCAGGTGCGCAAGCCGGGCAGCAACGAGTGGACACGGGTGTCCTGGGATGACGCACTGGATCGCATCGCCGATCTGATGAAGGCCGACCGTGACGCCAACTTCATCGAGAAGAACGCCAAGGGCCAGACGGTCAATCGTTGGCTGACGGTGGGTTTTCTCGCTGCCTCCGCGTCCTCCAACGAGGCCGGTTACATGACCCACAAGGTCGTTCGCAGTCTGGGCATGCTGGGGTTCGATAACCAGGCACGTGTCTGACATGGCCCGACGGTGGCAAGTCTTGCCCCAACGTATGGCCGTGGCGCGATGACCAATCACTGGACTGATATCGCCAACGCGAATCTGGTCCTGGTCATGGGCGGTAATGCCGCCGAAGCCCACCCTTGTGGCTTTAAATGGGTGACCGAAGCCAAAGCGCACAACCAGGCGCGACTGATCGTGATCGACCCACGCTTCACCCGTACCGCCTCGGTGGCCGACTATTACGCACCGATTCGCACCGGTACCGACATCGCCTTCATGGGCGGTCTGATCAACTATTTGCTCACTGAAAACAAAATCCAGCACGAGTACGTGCACGCCTATACGGACGTGTCGTTCATCGTCAAGGAAGGCTTTGGTTTCGAGGACGGGCTGTTTACCGGCTACGATGCGACCAAGCGCACTTACAGCGACAAGTCGAGCTGGGGCTATGAAATCGGCGAGGACGGTTTTGCCAAAGTCGATCCGTCCCTGCTGCACCCGCGCTGCGTCTACCAGCTGATGAAGCAGCACTACAGCCGCTACACCCTGGAACTGACCAGTCAGATCTGCGGCATGCCGCAAGATGCGATGAAAAAAATCTGGGAAGAGATCGCCACCTGCTCGCAACCGGGCAAGACCATGACGATCCTCTATGCCCTGGGCTGGACCCAGCATTCGACCGGCTCGCAGATGATCCGCAGCGCGGCCATGGTGCAGCTGCTGCTGGGCAATGTCGGCATGCCGGGCGGGGGCGTCAACGCCCTGCGCGGGCACTCCAACATCCAGGGCCTGACCGACCTCGGGTTGCTGTCGAACCTGCTGCCCGGTTACCTGACACTGCCGGGCGATGCCGAACAGGACTACGACACCTACATTACCAAGCGTGCGCTCAAGCCGTTGCGGCCCGGGCAGTTGTCCTACTGGCAGAACTACGGCAAGTTCCACGTCAGCCTGATGAAAGCCTGGTACGGGGCCAACGCCACCGCCGACAACCACTGGGGCTACGACTGGCTGCCCAAGCTCGACATTCCCGGCTACGACATATTGAAAGTGTTCGACATGATGGGCAAAGGGCAGGTCAACGGCTACGTCTGCCAGGGCTTCAATCCCATCGCCGCCTTGCCCGACAAGAACCGTGTGATGGTCGCGCTGGCCAAACTCAAGTGGCTGGTGGTGATGGACCCGCTGACCACCGAAACCTCGGAATTCTGGCGCAATGTCGGGCCTTACAACGATGTCGAAACAGCCAGCATTCAGACCGAAGTCATCCGCCTGCCGACCACCTGCTTCGCCGAAGAGGACGGCTCGCTGGTCAACAGCGGTCGCTGGCTGCAATGGCACTGGAAGGGTGCCGAGGGCCCGGGACAGTCACGCACCGACGTAAAAATCATGAGCGACCTGTTCATACGTCTGCGTCAGCGTTACCAGGCCAACGGCGGTGCCTTCGCCGAGCCGATACTCAAGCTCAGTTGGCCCTACAAGGTGCCCGACTCGCCGACGCCCGAGGAGATTGCCAAGGAGTTCAACGGCTACGCCATTGCCGACGTCACCGACGCCACGGGGACGACGGTCAAGGCCGGGCAGCAGCTGTCCGGTTTCGCCCAGCTCAAGGACGACGGCAGCACAGCGTCCGGCTGCTGGATCTTCTGCGGCAGCTGGACCGAGCAGGGCAACCAGATGGCCCGCCGCGATAACAGCGATCCCTACGGTATGAAGCAGAACCTGGGTTGGGCCTGGGCCTGGCCGATGAACCGGCGCATTCTCTACAACCGTGCCTCGGCTGACCTGCAGGGCAAGCCCTGGGATCCGAAGAAGCGCCTGGTGTGGTGGAACGGCAAGGTCTGGAGCGGCACCGACGTGCCCGACTACAAGGCCGACGTGGCGCCGGAAGCGGGGATGAACCCCTTCATCATGAATCCCGAAGGGGTGGCGCGGTTCTTTGCCGTCGACAAGATGAACGAAGGGCCGTTCCCGGAGCATTACGAACCGTTCGAGACGCCCATTGGCATCAACCCGCTGCACCCCAACAACAAAAAGGCGACCAGCAACCCGGCCGGGCGCATCTTCGATTCCGTCTGGGAGTCGCTCGGGACGGCGAAGGACTTCCCCTATGCCGCCACGAGCTACCGGCTGACCGAGCACTTCCACTTCTGGACCAAGCATTGCCCGATCAATGCCGTGACCCAGCCCGAGCAATTCGTCGAGATCGGCGAAGTGCTGGCCAAGGAGAAGGGCATTGCCGCCGGCGACCGGGTGCGGGTCAGTTCCAAACGCGGGCATATCGAGGCAGTGGCGGTGGTGACCAAGCGGATCCGTCCGCTGCAGGTCAACAACCAGACCGTGCACCAGATCGGCATTCCATTGCACTGGGGTTTCACCGGAGCGACCCGGCATGGCTATCTGACCAACACCCTGGTGCCGTTCCTCGGTGACGGCAATACCCAGACCCCGGAATCCAAGTCATTCCTGGTCAACCTGGAGAAAATATAAATGGCCAGTCAAGACATCATTGCCCGTTCGGCTACCACCACCGCGCCGCCCTCGGTGCGACAGCAGGAGGAAGTGGCCAAGCTGATCGATACCACCAAGTGCATCGGTTGCAAGGCTTGCCAGGTCGCCTGTTCGGAATGGAATGAATTGCGCCACGAGGTCGGCCACACCCACGGGACTTACGACAATCCCCAGGACCTGGCCGCCGAGACCTGGACACTGATGCGCTTCACTGAGTACGAAAACCCTCAGGGCAATCTGGAATGGTTGATTCGCAAGGACGGCTGCATGCACTGCGCCGAACCTGGCTGCCTGGCGGCTTGCCCCAGCCCGGGGGCGATCATCAAGCACGCCAACGGCATTGTCGACTTCGACCAGGACCATTGCATTGGCTGCGGCTATTGCATCACCGGCTGTCCGTTCGACATTCCGCGTATTTCGCAGAAGGACCACAAGGCCTACAAGTGCACGCTGTGCTCGGACCGGGTGGCGGTCGGTCTGGAGCCAGCCTGCGTCAAGACCTGCCCGACCGGCGCCATCGTGTTCGGCAGCAAGGAGGACATGAAAGAGCATGCCGCCGAGCGCATCGTTGATCTCAAGTCACGGGGCTTCGACAACGCGGGTCTGTACGATCCGGCGGGAGTGGGTGGCACCCACGTGATGTACGTGCTGCACCACGCCGACCAGCCATCGCTGTACGCCGGCCTGCCGAATCAGCCGGTCATCAGCCCGTTGGTAGGACTGTGGAAGGGCGTGAGCAAGCCATTGGCGTTACTGGCCATGGGGGCCGCGGTGCTGGCCGGATTCTTCCATTACGTACGCATCGGCCCGCAGCGGGTCGAGGAAGACGAGCACCCGGCCGGCAAGGACGACAGCGTGCACGAGGTCGACCCGGCCGTGCATGTCTATGACCCGAACAAACCTGGACCGCAGGACGGCAGACGACCATGAAAGACAAAACGATCCTGCGCTATAACGCCAACGAACGCACCAACCACTGGCTGGTGGCGATACTGTTCGTCATGGCGGCTCTGTCGGGGTTGGCACTGTTCCATCCAGCGCTGTTCTGGCTCAGCCAACTGTTCGGTGGGGGCCCCTGGACGCGAATCCTGCACCCGTTCATGGGCGTGCT
The DNA here is from genome assembly GCF_059422425.1 of Pseudomonas sp. GW821-FHT01E05. NCBI lineage: Bacteria > Pseudomonadati > Pseudomonadota > Gammaproteobacteria > Pseudomonadales > Pseudomonadaceae > Pseudomonas > Pseudomonas sp. GW821-FHT01E05. The sequence continues at coordinate 146,032 of NZ_JBWKWW010000007.1, read as the reverse complement.
GATGTTCGTGTTTTTTCTGGGGCTGGTGATTCGCTTCTGGCGGGCTAATATTTTTATCGCCAACGACCGCCTGTGGCTCAAACGGATTGACCGGGTGATGCGTAACGAAGAGCAGGGCGTACCGCCGATTGGCAAATACAATCCCGGTCAGAAGCTACTGTTCTGGGTCCTGCTGGCCTGCATGTTGGTGCTACTGTTTAGCGGGCTGGTGATCTGGCGGGCCTATTTCAGCCAGTACTTCGGTATCACCTCCATTCGCCTGGCAGCCCTGCTGCATGCCCTGGCGGCGTTCGTGCTGGTGTTGAGCATCATCGTGCATATTTACGCCGCCATCTGGATCAAAGGCTCGGTCAGCGCGATGGTGCATGGCTGGGTCAGCCGCGCCTGGGCGAAGAAACACCATGAGCTCTGGTACCGTGAGGTGACCCGCGACGAGACGCCGGACAGCCAGATAACCAAAAAGGGATGACACCTTGAGCCTGATACTGGAGCCCGGACAGATCGAAGCCTCGGCGAGCACGCCGCCGTTCCTGCGCCTGCCACCGCACAACCTGTTCACTTTGCGTGCTGTGCGCCTGGAACAATTGGCCAACGGGCATCCACTGGCCGACTACCTGCGGTTGGTCGCCGGTCTGTGCCACCTCCAGCAGAGCCTGTTGGACGAGCCACCGGTGTCGACGGCACTGGATCCTGAACGCCTGATGGTGTGCCAGCAACATGGCATGCCGCCGCTGGCCGCCGACAGTCTGGTGCGCGAGGACGGCTGGCTGGCGTACCTGGATACCTTGCTGCGGCGTTATCAGGCACCGCCGCGGCCCACGGTGCAACAGGCCGTGGCGACCTTGCGCAGCGCCAGCGTCTCGCAACGCAAGGTCTGGGCGATTGCCTTGCTCAGCGGCCAATATGCAGGGCTGCCGGCGGCGCTGGTACCGTTTCTCGGCGCTGCCTTGCAGGCGGCCTGGAGCCACTGGCTGCTAAGCATGCAGGCTGGCGAGCTGAAGCCTTGCGCCAGCCTGGGCCAATGCCCGGCCTGCGGCTCGCCGGCCATGGCCGGGGTGATCCACCAACGGGGCAAGTACAACGGGCTGCGCTACCTGGTGTGTTCGCTGTGCGCCTGCGAATGGCATGTGGTGCGGGTCAAGTGCGTTTACTGCGAACAGAGCAAGGGGCTCAAATACGTCAGCCTCGGTGATGACCGCCACACGGCCAGCCAGGCGCCACTGCGGGCTGAAATCTGTCCCGGCTGCAACAGCTACCTGAAACTGCTCTACCTGGAAAATGACGCCGACGCCGAAGCCCTCTCGGCGGACCTGAGCAGTCTGGCGCTGGACATGCGCCTGGACCTGGAAGGTTACCAACGCCTGGCGCCGAACCTGATGCTGGCGCCTGGCGGCGATTGATCACAGCCACCATTTGACTCAACGTTAGCGCTTGCCTTACGAGGAGCAAGACGGCATCTACACTCAAGGCCTGTACAGACTGTGGGAATTGCTATGTTGTCTGCCAAGCCCCCATTGCATCTGCCCTCCATCGACAGCCTGCTGCGCAGCCCTGCCTGCCAGCCACTGGCCGAACGTTATGGCCGCGACGCCTTGCTCGCCACTCTGCGGCAATTGCTCGATGACGTGCGTGAACCGGTCCGGCTTGGCCAACTCGACGCCGTTGAATTCACCGACCAGGTATTAGTGGGCAGGGCAGGCGAGCGCCTGGCAACCCAACACAGCAGCCGGGTGCGGCGGGTGTTCAACCTCACCGGCACGGTGCTGCACACCAACCTGGGGCGGGCGCTATTGCCGCAGGAAGCCATCGAGGCGGTGCAACTGGCTGCCCGCTATCCGCTCAATCTGGAGTTGGACCTGCAAAGCGGCAAGCGCGGCGACCGCGACGACTTGATCGAAAATCTGCTCCGCGAGCTGACCGGCGCCGAGGCGGTGACGGTGGTCAACAACAACGCCGCTGCCGTGTTGCTGGCGCTCAACAGTCTGGGGGCGCGCAAAGAGGGCATCATCTCCCGCGGCGAACTGATCGAAATCGGCGGCGCATTTCGCATTCCCGACATCATGGCCCGGGCCGGGGTCAGGCTGCATGAAGTCGGCACCACCAACCGCACCCATGCCCACGACTACGAGGCCGCCATCGGCCCGCGCAGCGGTCTGTTGATGCGCGTGCACACCAGCAATTACAGCATCCAGGGCTTCACCGCCCAGGTGCCGACCGCCGAACTGGCACAACTGGCTCACCGGCATGGCCTGCCACTGCTCGAAGACCTGGGCAGCGGTAGCCTGCTGGACCTGACCCGCTGGGGCTTGCCCGCCGAACCCACGGTGCGACAAGCCCTGGCCGATGGGGCCGATATCGTCACCTTCAGCGGTGACAAGTTGTTGGGTGGTCCCCAGGCCGGGTTGATCGTAGGCCGCAAGGACCTGATCGCGCGGATCAAGAAAAACCCGCTCAAGCGTGCCTTGCGGGTCGACAAACTGACCCTGGCGGCCCTCGAAGCGGTGTTGGGTCTGTACCGCGACCCCGACCGGCTGGCCGAACGCTTGCCCAGCCTGCGCCTGCTGACCCGCCCGCAAGCCGATATCCTCGCCCAGGCCGAACGCCTGCGCCCGCTGTTGGCTCGCGTGCTGGGCGACGGCTGGGGGGTGGCCGCTCTGCCGGCGCTGGGCATGATCGGCAGCGGCAGCCAACCGCTGGCACGGTTGCCAAGCGCCGCCCTGTGCCTGCGCCCGCATGTGCCCAAACGGCTGCGCGGACATCAGCTGCATGGCCTGGAGGCGGCCTTGCGGGCCTTGCCCATTCCGGTGCTCGGCCGCATCGACGACGATGCCCTGTGGCTGGACCTGCGCCAACTGGACGACGAGGCGGCCTGGCTCGCCCAACTGGACCAGCTACAAGGGGAGGGCGAGGCAAAGTGATCGTCGGCACCGCAGGACACATCGACCACGGCAAGACCGCCTTGCTCAAGGCCCTGACCGGCCAGGCCGGCGACCGCCGCCGGGAAGAGCGCGAGCGCGGCATCACCATCGATCTGGGCTACCTATATGCCGCGCTGGAACCGGGGGCGAGCCTGATCGGCTTTATCGACGTACCCGGCCACGAGCGCTTCATCCACAACATGCTCGCTGGCGCCCAGGGCATTGACCTGGTGCTGCTGGTGGTGGCTGCCGATGACGGGGTGATGCCTCAGACCTGCGAGCATCTGGCGATTGTCGAGCTGTTGGGCATCCCCAAGGCGCTGGTGGCGATCAGCAAATGCGACCGGGTCGAGCCGGCCCGGGTGCAGGCGGTACAAGCCCAGGTTACGGCATTGCTGGCGCCCGGGCCTTATTGCGGCGCTCCGCAGTTCGTGGTGTCGAGCCTGACCGGGGAGGGCATCGAGGCCCTGCGTCAGGCGTTGCTGGCGGCCCAGCGCGAGGTCCGGCAGCGTAGCGCCTGCGGCGGTTTGCGCCTGGCCATCGACCGTGCCTTCAGCGTAGCCGGGGCCGGTATTGTGGTCACCGGCACCGCCCTCGCCGGGCAAGTGCGGGTGGGCGACACGCTGCTGCTGGGCCAGGCCGGCAAGCCTGTGCGGGTGCGTGGCTTGCATGCGCAGAACCAGGCCACCGTCCAGGCCTGGGCCGGGCAGCGAGTGGCGTTGAACCTGAGCGCCGAACGCCTGGCCCTGGAGCAGATCCACCGTGGCGACTGGTTGCTGGCCGAGTGGCTGTATGCACCCACTCAACGCCTGGACATCGAGATGCAGTTGCTGGGCAGCGAACCACGCGCCTTCGAACATTTCAGCCCGGTACACGTGCATCTGGGCACTCAGGACGTCACCGCCCGGGTCGCCTTGCTGGAGGGCACCCGCTTGGCACCGGGTGAGCGGATGTTCGCGCAACTGTTGGTGAACGCGCCGCTGCAGGCGGTGCATGGCGACCGCCTGGTCCTGCGCGACCAGAGTGCCCGGCGCACCCTCGGCGGCGGCCGCGTGCTCGACCCGTTCGCACCGGCCCGCCAGCGCCGCAGTCCGGCACGGTTGGCGCAGCTACAGGCCCTGGCCGCAACCGAGAGTCTGGAGCAGGTATTGCCTGCGCTGCTGGCCAACAGTGACACAGGGCTTGATCCTCAGCGCCTGGAGCGGCAGTTCAATCGCCTGCGCAGCACCTGGCAGTTGCCCGCGGATGTCTGCGTCATTGCCACGCGCCAAGGCCCGTTGTTGTTCAGTACTGTCCGTTGGCAGGCCCTGAAAGCTTCGCTGCTGGAGCAACTGGCGCGCTTTCATCAACTTGAACCGGACCAACTGGGACCGGACCGGGATCGCTTGCGCCGGTTCGCGGCCACGCCGCTGGACCGACCGACATTCATCAGTCTGCTCGACGAATTGCTGGCCAGCGGCGCCATTGCAGCCAGCGGGCCGTGGCTGCACTTACCCGAACACCAGGTGCGCCTGAGCGAAGAAGACGAGGCCATGTGGCAACGATTGCAGCCGCTGGTGGAACAGGCTGGCTTCGATCCACCCTGGGTACGCGACCTGGCCAGCGCCATCGGCCGTGACGAAGCGGCCGTACGCTTGCTGCTGCGCAAGATGGCGAGATCAGGGCAGGTGCACCAGGTCGTGCGTGACCTGTTTTACGCTGATGCTACGGTGCGCCGATTGGCGGCTATGCTCTTGAAACTGGCCGCCGATAACCCGGCGATTCAGGCAGCGGCGTTTCGCGATACCGCAGGTATCGGCCGCAAGCGCAGTATCCAGATTCTCGAGTTCTTCGACCGTATAGGCTTGACCCGACGGCTCGGCGACCAGCGCCACATTCGCCCGGACAATGCATTGGCGCAAAGAACCGAGGGCTGATTTCCAGGAAGGCAATCGCGCCCGGTGGCGCGGCCGGGCTTCAAACCCGGTTGGGGACGGCAGCCGTTCCCGGGCAGGTTCGACTCCCGCTGCCTTCCGCCATACTGATTCAATAAGGCAACCCCCGTCGCACCTCCAACGCGAGGAGATAAAGATGGAACGCAAGAGAGAGCACAACACCTACCAACGTCTCAAACAGCAGTACCCGGATTACTTTGGCGCTGTGCAGGCCTTGGGTGCCGCCGTGCGGCATGCCGGCCCGCTGGACGAGACGGTCGTCCAGTTGATCCAGCTCAGTGCCGCGGCGGCCATCCGCTCTGAGGGCGCAGTGCACAGTCATGTCAGGCGGGCACTGGAAGCCGGCGCTACGACTGAGCAGATCCATCACACACTGATCTCACTGACGAGCACGATCGGTTTCCCGACCGTCGTGGCGGCCATGAGCTGGGCGGACGATGTGATCGGGAGCGCAGGCAAGGCTGTCCCCGAGTAATACGAGCCAGGCGTGAACCCAAGACTCATTGATTGATGGTTTTGATTGAACATCGAGAAAGGGTCGTAGTGATTTAACCAGGAAATATCACTACGACCTCTTGAGCCGCCAGGTTCGGTACAGCCAATCAGCAAGAGCGGAATCGGCTGCCGAAGTGAAGCTTTCAGCATTCTGAGTCGAGGGCTCATTAGATAACAGCCAAGTCGGACGCTTGAGTGGAGGGAGAATAGCGGCACTCACTTCCCTTTCTTGAAAGGCTCCCATGCAAACGACTAATACAGTGTTGATGATTCGGCCTTCGCGGTTCTCCTTCAATGTTGATACCGCCGCGAACAATCGATTTCAGAAGTGCTCATTGCCGCACGATCAGGCGCAGGCTCAGGCCCTTGAGGAGTTTGACGGCTATGTAGCTGTATTGCGCGAGCAGGGCGTCGAAGTGCTGGTGGCCCAGGACAGTCTGTCCCCACATACGCCTGACTCGATTTTCCCTAACAACTGGTGGAGCAGTCATGCCGACGGCACGCTTGTGCTGTACCCCATGCAGGGACAGAACCGCCGGCTGGAGCGTGACAAGGGTGTTCTGCAAGCGTTGCTGCAGGACTATTCAATCGAACAGGTGCTCGATTTTACCGAGCTGGAGCAGCAGGAGCTGTTCCTGGAGGGCACCGGCAGCATGGTGCTCGATCGAGTTCAACGTATCTGTTACGCCGGTTATTCGACGCGTACCCATGTCGATGCACTGCGCAAGTTTGTCGAGAGCCTTGGGTACCATTTGTGTGCCTTTAGCGCCGTTGACCGTGAAGGGGTGGCGATCTATCACACCAACGTGATGATGAGCGTCGGCACTCGTCTTGCCGTGGTCTGCCTGGAGGCCGTCAGTGATCTTCAGGAGCGCGCCGGGCTTGAGGCTCAGCTGCGATCCAGTGGAAAGGAAATCCTGCCACTGACCTGGGATCAGCTCGAGTCGTTTGCGGGCAACATGCTGGAAGTTCACAACCGAAAGGGTGAGCCCATCCTGGTAATGTCGCGGACCGCCTGGTTCTCCCTGCATACCGAACAACGCCAACTTATCGAGCGACATGCCAAGCCATTGCCGGTGAACATCGATACGATCGAACTGATCGGTGGCGGTAGTGCTCGCTGCATGTTGGCCGAAGTGCATTTGCCAAAGCAAAACAAGCAGGAGGCCGTCGGTCGTGGAGATTTCGATCGTTTCATGGTTCCCAACTATGCACCTGCGCCGTTTATTCCGGTCCGCGGCAAAGGATCACGGGTCTGGGACCAGAGTGGTCGTGAGTTGATCGATTTCGCCGGCGGGATCGCCGTTAATGTGCTCGGCCATGCTCACCCGAAACTGGTCAGTGCCCTGACGGAGCAAGCGAACAAGCTCTGGCATATCTCCAACGTATTTACCAACGAGCCTGCGTTGCGCCTGGCGCGCAAGATGGTGGATGCGACCTTCGCCGACCGCGCGTTCTTCTGCAACTCGGGAGCCGAGGCGAATGAGGCGGCATTCAAGCTCGCACGACGGGTGGCCCATGACCGTTATGGCGAGGAAAAATATGAAATCATCGCCGCGTTGAACAGCTTCCATGGCAGAACCCTGTTTACCGTGTGTGTGGGCGGCCAGCCTAAATACTCCGACGGCTTCGGCCCGAAAATCGAAGGGATTAGCCATGTACCTTTCAATGATCTGGCTGCACTGCAGAGCGCGATCTCGGACAGAACCTGCGCGGTGGTCCTTGAGCCGATACAGGGTGAGGGCGGTGTGCTCCCGGCGGAACGTTCTTACCTGGAAGGTGCCCGCACGCTTTGCGATCAATTCAATGCATTGTTGATCTTTGACGAGGTGCAGACCGGGGTGGGGCGCACTGGAGAGCTGTTCGCTTACCAGCATTACGGCGTTGAACCCGACATCCTGACCAGTGCCAAGAGCCTGGGCGGCGGGTTCCCGATCGGCGCGATGCTGACTCGAGAAGGGCTGGCTCAACATCTGCTGCCGGGCACCCATGGCACCACCTACGGTGGTAACCCTCTGGGCTGTGCGGTGGCCGAGGCGGTGTTTGATCTGGTGAGCGAGCAGAGCCTGCTCGATGGCGTCAAACAACGCGCCGAACAGTTCAAGTCTCGCCTTGCCCAAATGGCCGAGCAATATGGCATGTTCAACGAAATTCGCGGGTTGGGGCTACTCATCGGCTGCGAGCTCAGCGGCGTCTGGCGCGGGCGAGCAAAGGAGGTACTGACCGCGGCGGCCGGGCAGGGGCTGATGTTGTTGCAGGCAGGTCCCGATGTGCTGCGCTTTGCCCCCAGTTTGATTGTGTCCCAGGCCGATACGGAGGAAGGGCTGGCCCGGTTCGAGAGCACGCTTGTGCTTCTGAGCGGAACTGCGAACCAGGTTGAAAGTGAACTATTACCCAGCAGGCTTGAGTGGATTACCCGCCCGTGAGCAATAACCTGAAGTTCAGCCACAAGATCCTGCTTGTCGTCTCGCTGATTGTCATCGCCGCTTTCGCGTTATTCACCGCCTACAACGACTACCTGCAACGCGGCGCGATCCGTAAAAACCTGGATAGTTATCTTCAGGAAATGGGCGGTGTCACCGCGAGCAACATTGCCAACTGGCTCAATGGCAGAGTGTTGTTGATGGAAAATCTTTCACAGTCGGTGGCGATAGATCCGACCGCGGAAAACATCACGCTGTTGCTCAAACAGCAGGCTCTTGCGTCGACATTTATCGCCACCTATGTGGGGGATAAAGACGGTAAATTCATGACTTATCCGGATGCCAGGATGCCGGATGGCTACGACCCTCGTGCTCGCCCCTGGTACAAGGATGCGCTCAAAAGCGGCGGCCCGACCGTCACCGAGCCTTACATCGACGCCACGACCGGTAACCTGGTCATCTCCGTCGTCGACGCGGTCAACAGGGCCGGACAAACCCTGGGTGTCGCTGGCGGTGATCTGGGCCTGCAGGCCATTGCCGACAGTATCAATGCCCTGGACTTCAATGGCATGGGCTATGCCTTCCTGGTCAGCGCCGATGGCAAGATTCTGGTCCACCCGAACAAAGCGCTGGTGATGAAGACACTCAAGGATGTCTATGCCCAGGATACCCCGCGCATCAGCAGCGATATCAGTGAAGTTCAAGCGGATGGCAAAAGCCGGATTGTCACGTTTGCACCGATCAAAGGCTTGCCCTCACTGAACTGGTATATCGGTTTGTCCGTGGACAAGGACAAGGCGTTCTCGATGCTCAGTGAGTTCCGTACTTCAGCGCTGGTCGCCACCCTCATCGCTGTGCTGATTATCATCGCTTTGCTCAGCATGCTGATTCGCATCCTGATGCGTCCGCTGCGGGTGATGACCCGGGCCATGCAGGATATTGCCGACGGTGAAGGCGATCTGACCAAGCGCCTGACCATCCAGTCCCAGGACGAGTTCGGCACCCTTGGTACGGCTTTCAATCGCTTTGTCGAGCGGGTTCATGCTTCGATCCGCGAGGTCTCCTCGGCCACCGAACACGTCAACGAAGTGGCCCTGCGGGTGGTCAGCGCGTCCAATTCGTCGATGCTCAACTCTGACCAACAATCCAGCCGAACCAATAGCGTGGCGGCCGCCATCAACCAGCTGGGCGCAGCTGCACAGGAAATTGCCCGCAACGCAGCCCTTGCCTCGCATCAGGCCAGCGATGCCCGGAGTCTGGCTGAAGACGGTCAACAGGTCGTCGATCGATCCATCCAGGCCATGAACCAGTTGTCCGGGATGCTCAGCACCTCCAGCGGCAATATCGAGACCCTCAACAGCAAAACGGTGAATATCGGGCAGATTCTCGAGGTGATCACCAGCATCTCCCAGCAAACCAACCTGCTGGCACTTAACGCCGCCATTGAAGCTGCCCGCGCCGGAGAGGCCGGGCGTGGTTTTGCGGTGGTCGCCGATGAGGTGCGCAACCTGGCCCATCGCACCCAGGAGTCGGCGCAACAGGTGCAGACGATGATCGAAGAGCTGCAAGTTGGCGCCCGCGAGTCGGTCAGTACCATGAGTCAGAGCCAACGCCACAGCCTGGAAAGCGTGGAGATCGCCAACCTGGCCGGCGAGCGCTTGAATAGCGTGACCCTGCGCATCGGTGAGATCGACGGCATGAACCAATCGGTTGCCACCGCCACGGAAGAACAGACCGCCGTGGTCGAGTCGATCAATACGGACATTAGAGAGATCAACACCCTTAATCAGGACGGCGTGGAAAACCTGCAGTCGACCTTGCGGGCCTGTTCCGATCTGGAGCAGCAGGCAGGCCGCCTGAAGCAGTTGGTTGGCAGTTTTCGGATCTGAGCAGCTGCCCTCACCTTGTGCGGGCAGCTGTGTCTTGCGCGGGCCAGACTCAAAGGTGCCGTCTTCAGCGGCGAAAGTATAGAAACGCGTTCAGGCACTCACTGCGTACCGAACATTGCCGTCCAGTAGATTCCCGCATCACTCTTCGGATCAACCGCATAGGCAGCACCCAGCTCACGAAACTCCGGGTTCATCAGGTTGGCGCAGTGACCGGGGCTGGCCAGCCAGCCATCTACCACCCTGCGCACGGTGTCCTGCCCGGCGGCGATGTTCTCGCCGATCTGCCGACCGACGTAGCCCGCCAGTTCAGCCCGGTCACCCGGCGTGTGGCCATCGCGGTCTTTGTGATCGAAGAAGTTGTTATTGGCCATGGCCCGGGTATGGGTCTGGGCCGCCGTCGCCAGCATGGCGTTCCAGGCCAGCGGCGTCGTGGCGGCAAAGGATTGGGCGCCGCAATGGCGCGGCTGCGTGCGGGCGGTGTTGATCATTGCGAGTAGCTTCTGTCCCTCCGCTTGCCAGTCGCCCAAGCGTGCGGCCAACAGCGGACGCGCCAGCACGATGCGCCACTGACCTCCCTCGCGGCTCACGCCGATATCGATGAATTGCGGGTTCAGCACAACCTGGCAGAAGCTTTCCTGCACCGCCTTCATGGCCGACTGCGCATCACGCGGCCCGGACAAGCTGATCGCCTGCACGCTGACCATCGGATAAGCCGCATTCGCCAGCGCCTGCTGCAGGTTCCCGATGCTACTGGCCGACAGGACCAGACGCGGATCGGCCGCTAGCGGTGGCAGCTCCGAAGACGCCTGGCCCCCACAGCGCTGCACCTGGCTGCGATAGGCGTTGATCGACTCGACCAGCTGAGTCTCTTCGCTCGCCATCGCAGTGGCGGCGAACACCAGTCCCAGAGACAACGCGGCAAGATGCATAACGGATGACAGGACGTGCATGTAAGTCTCCCTTGAGCTGACTGTGCCCATGATGCGCGATTTCATTTCACACAGCGCCATGTTTAGCGGACAGCGTAAGTGCAATGTGCTGTCAGTCTGATGGAATGATTTGATGACTATAGTGTGTAAAACCAACGGGTTCAGTCAGAAGGTTCGACCATGCGCCTCCCATGCATGGCAACCTGCTTGGTAATCGTCCTTCTCCAGGGCCAGGGAATACATCAAGACCACCGAGACCGGAAAGTTTCTTTTCTATAAGCCTCACGGCGGTACAGCACGATAGGAGCGTGTGCTCTTGACAAAGACCGGTTGGGGGAAAATATACGTGTCGCCTTTTGTTTTCTGCCTCATGAGACGTCTTCAGGGAGCGAAGGGCGTGCCACCAGCGCGCGACTTCCAGCCGCGACTTCCAGCCGCGATGGCCAGCGCAGCGGCGATCAGCGCGAGCGCGACTGCGAACGTGATCTGCATACCGGAGGCAACGGCCTCGGGGGATGCCGTCGTGAAGTCGGTCGTCGCCGATGCGAACACGAACACCGCACCTATAACGGATGCACCGGTGATCAGTCCAAGATTGCGCGACAGGCTGAGCATGCCGGAAATGACGCCACGCTGGTCCGGGTGGACATCCATCATCACGGCAGTGTTGTTAGCGGCCTGGAATAGCTGATAACCGGGGGTCAAGACGACGATGGCAGCAATGTAGCCCGCAATGCCGAACATCGCCGCAAGCACGGATAGAGCCAATGAGCCAGCCGCCATTGCGATGAGTCCAGCGATGACTGTGTTTGGCGCGCCCAAACGGTCGACAATACGACCAGCCGGGACACCGCTCAGTGCTGAGATGATTGGGCCAATCGACATGACGACGCCAACCAGAGCCAGGTTGAGCCCGAGTGCACGAGAGAGGTAGAACGGCCCGACCACCAGCGTCGCCATCATCACCGTCGAGACGAGCGCGCTCATCGTCAGGCTCGCGCTCAGCACGGGATCGCGGAATATCGCCAATCGGATCAAGGGTGATGCGGCTCTCGCCTCGGCGAACACGAAGAGGCCGGCTCCAAAGACAGCAGCCAGCAGCAGAGCGATGTTGAGCGCACCGAAGCTGCCGCGCCCCATGGTCATGGCGAGTGCATAGGCCGCGAGCGTCAGCGCCAGCAGCAGGGTGCCCACAGGGTCAAAACCGGCACGATCGGTCCTTGGTCTCTGGCGATCGGCAGGCAGGGAGCGATGCGCGAGAACAAAAGTCAGGATGCCCAGCGGTACGTTGATGAGGAAGAGGGCCCTCCAATCGAGTCCGGCGATCAGAACGCCGCCAAGCGACGGGCCGAGAGCGGTGCCAATTGCGGACATCGTCCCCAGTAACCCCATGGCGCTACCGGTCTTTGCCTTCGCAACCGTCTCACCGATAAACGCCATGGTCAGGGCCATCATGATGGCTGCTCCGAGGCCCTGTGCCGCCCGGGCGGCAATCAGCAGCCAGAGCGTGGGCGCAAAGCCGCACAGGGCCGAGGCCACCGTGAACACAAAGATGCCGGCCAGTAGCAGCCGGCGGCGGCCGATGATGTCACCGAGCCTTCCGACGCTGACGATCAAGGTGGTGATGGCGAGCAGATAAGCGAGGACGATCCACTGGACCTCCTGAAAGGAGGCGTTGAACGCCTGAGCCAACGTCGGCAAGCCCACATTGGCGATGCTGGTGCCGAGCGAGGACAGCAACATCGATAGCGACAGGCTGGCAAGCGCCCACCGAACCGAAGGTGTCCGTTGCACACTTCCAGCGACTGTCTCATCTCGGTTTGCAATGATTGGCTTCAACATGAACTCCTTTTTCTGGCAACTCCCGAAACGGAGCTGTCAGAAGCGTAATCCTTTGCCTGATATGGCGGAAGGCGCACCATTTGCACTTTATTCATGCGTTTAACGCCATGTCACAATCACGCCGTGCTATGGTCGATGCATGTCGACACCTGATCTCAACTTGCTTGTCACCCTTGATGTGCTGCTCGCAGAAGGCAGCGTTGCGCGCGCAGCGCAGCGGTTGCGGCTCAGCCAGTCGGCGATGAGTCGGGCACTGGCGCGATTGCGTGAAACAACGGGCGATCCGCTGTTGGTCAGGGCCGGACGCGGTCTGGTTCCCACACCCCGAGCGCTCGAACTGCGCGAGCGGGTCAGTCAGCTGGTGCAGGACGCAGAAGCGGTTCTACGCCCTGCGCAGATGCTCAACCTCAAACAGCTGGTCCGAACGTTCACGCTGCGCACCAGTGACGGCTTTGTGGAGAACTTCGGACCGGACCTCATTGCGCGCGTCGGCGAGCAAGCGCCCGGCGTGCGGCTGTGCTTCGTGCAGAAGCCAAACAAAGACAGCGCGCCACTTCGCGACGGGGCCGTCGATCTGGAAACCGGCGTTGTGGGGAAGACGACTCCTGCGCAGATGTTTACGCAGGCATTGTTCCGAGACCGTTTCATTGGCGTCGTGCGAATGGGGCACTCGCTGAGCCAGGGCGAGATCACTCCCTCCCGTTATGCGGCCGGTGGGCACATCTGCGTCTCGCGACGGGGTCTGGACAGGGGACCGATCGATATCGATGAAGCCTTGACTCCATTGGGGCTGCAAAGGGAGATCGTCACGATCGTCGGTGGCTTTTCGTCTGCACTGGCGCTCGCCCGGGCCACCGACCTGATCGCCAGTGTTCCCGAACGACATACCGCAAACCTGCGCGTCGGAATGCACAGTTTTTCTCTTCCGTTTTCCTTGCCGACGTTCACCGTCTCATTGCTCTGGCATCCACGGCTGGATGCCGATCCAGCGCATCGCTGGTTGCGCGGATGCATTCGGGAGGTTTGTGCGCAGCAGCGCATCGACCGGACATAACCTCCAGCAGTCTTACCGGAATTCGCAGACCGGCTTTTCAGGATACATAATGAGTGATCCTTGATGAGCTGGACTAATAAATGCCCCGCGAGAACTACAACGATCTGATTGCCTTTGTCACCATCGCGCGCGAGGGCAGCTTTACCCGAGCGGCTGCGCAACTCGGGGTCTCGCAATCCGCGTTGAGTCACACCATTCGTGCGCTGGAGACCAGACTGGGGCTACGGCTCCTGACGCGTACAACGCGCAGCGTATCGCCCACGGAAGTCGGCGAACGCCTGCTCCTCACGCTGGCCCCCAGATTCGAGGAAATTGAATCCGAAATCACCGCCCTGAGCGAGTTTCGGGATAAACCGGCGGGCACCATACGTATCAATGCCGCAGAACATGCAGTGAATACTGTTCTTTGGCCAAAGCTTGCAAAAATTTTGCCGGACTACCCGGACATCAAGGTGGAAATTACCATCGACTACGGGCTGACCGACATTGTCGCGCAGCGATATGACGTAGGGATCCGGCTGGGTGATCAGGTCGCCAAAGACATGATTGCCGCGCGCATCGCTGCGGATTTACGGATGACCGTAGTGGCGGCTCCCGCCTACTTTGCCCGGAAAGCACCGCCGGTGACGCTACAAGATTTGGCCAACCATGACTGCATCAACCTGCGATTGCCCACCTATGGCGGCTTGATGGCCTGGGAGTTCGTCAAGGACGGGCATGAAGTGAAAGCACGCGTCGATGGCCAACTGGTGTTCAATAGCAGCTCCCAGATACTCAGGGCAGCGCTGGCCGGGTTTGGCGTTGCGTACATACCCGAAGACCTGGTGCAGGAGCATCTGGCTGAAGGTCGTCTGATTCAGGTGCTTGAAGATTGGTGTCCAACGTACCCGGGTTACCATCTTTACTATCCGAGTCGCCGCCAATCGTCGCGGGCGTTGGCGGTTCTGGTTGAAGCGCTGCGGTATCGCGCCTAGCTCTTGCCGGCGATGGGGCCCTTGAGATAGCCATCGCGAGCAAGCTCGGCTCCTACGAAAGCCATGCTCGTCAGAGCGTGATTCAACGTAGCCCTGGCCTGGCCCGCTGATCAAGCCTGGGTCTTGGGTTACTTATGAATTGATCTCATGTAGGCATTCTGATTGTCCTGTCTAATCATGAGTGGCAGCGACAGGTAAGGTAGAGGCCAGTGCATAACCGGGTGCCATGTGCCGGGTGAAAAGCACGCTCAGGGCGCCGTCCCTCAAGTCGCAACCCCCCTTCGGAGTGACAGATGAATAATGGGATTGAAGGCAGTGCAACCCGCTCTCACCAGTTGATCGTGCTGGCGATCGTGCTTGTCAGCTATCTGATGATCGTCCTCGATATCTCGATTGTCATTACGGCACTGCCGAAGATCCAGGCGGGCCTTCACTTCACCCATACCGGGCTTTCCTGGGTGCAGAACGCTTATATGCTCGCCTTCGGTGGGTTGCTGCTGTCAGGCGCCCGGACCGGCGATATTCTTGGCCGCCGTCGGATGTTGGTGATCGGACTGATGTTGTTCACTGCGGCATCGCTCGCTATCGGTTTGGCGCAGTCACCCGCCTGGCTGATTGTTGCCCGTGCAGTGCAGGGTGTCGGCGCCGCGATTCTGGCCCCATCGACGCTGGCCCTGCTGTC
The DNA here is from genome assembly GCF_059422425.1 of Pseudomonas sp. GW821-FHT01E05. Lineage (NCBI taxonomy): Bacteria > Pseudomonadati > Pseudomonadota > Gammaproteobacteria > Pseudomonadales > Pseudomonadaceae > Pseudomonas > Pseudomonas sp. GW821-FHT01E05. The sequence continues at coordinate 130,892 of NZ_JBWKWW010000007.1, read as the reverse complement.
GACGAACTTTACCGAAGGCCCGGCGCGCACACGTGCATTCGCTTACTACGGCGCGACCGCCGGTGTCGGGGCCAGTATCGGGCTGGTGCTCGGCGGTGTCATTGCGGACTGGCTTTCATGGCGCGTGGGCTTTTTCATCAACCTGCCAATCGGGATTGCCTTGATGCTCGGCGCCCGGCACTACCTCACAGAGACGGTGCGTCGTCCCGGTAAGCTTGACGTGGTGGGTGCCCTCAGTTCGACGTTGGGCATGAGCTCTCTGGTCTACGGCATCGTCCGTTGCGCAAGTGATGGCTGGAGCGATTCGACCACAGTCGTGACATTTACGGCGGGCGTCCTGCTGCTGGCGGTTTTCGTTATCAACGAAGGAAAAGCCAGGCAACCGATCATGCCGCTGCGCCTGTTCGCGAGCCGGGAGCGGGCAGGGGCTTACGCTGCCCGCGTACTTTTTCTTGGCGCGATGGTTGGCTTCTGGTTCTTCACGACCCAGTACCTCCAGGGTGTGCTCGGCTACGGCCCGTTCGGGGCCGGTATCGCCTTTCTGCCAACGACACTTGTGAACTTCGTGGCGGCGATGGCAGTACCCAGACTTACCCATCGGTTTGGCAATGGACGTGTACTCGCCGCTGGCCTGACCTTGTCGCTGATGGGCCTGGCCTGGCTCAGTCGGGTTAGCGTGGACACGGCTTACCTGACCGGAGTCGCTCTGCCGATGATGCTCATCGGCATCGGTCAGGGCTGCACCCTCAGCCCTCTCACGGTCTCGGGCGTTGCAGGTGTAGCTGCGCAAGATGCGGGTGCTGCCTCAGGGCTGGTCAACGTTGCTCATCAGCTGGGCGGCTCATTGGGGCTGGCCATTCTTATCGTCGTGTTCGATGCGGCAGGTGTAGGTGCGACGGATGCCAAAGCGTTGCTCGCGCACCGCGTCGCCGCCGCATTCACCGCCGGCACGCTGATGCTGGCGTTAGCACTGGCTCTGGTTCTGGTACTGATCGTCAGGCCGCATAAGGCGCTCGTCAGCAGCGAAACAGCCCGATAACGAGATTTGCTCATCGGCAAGAACGGTGTGCAGGTGGCCACCGGCCGTGCGGCTTCCTCGCGCAGACATTGCAACTCGATGCGATGTACGTACGCCACTAATGACCGGCAGCTCGCTCATCTTGAATGAGGAGCGCTTGGGCCAGTTCTTCGTCGCTTGCCTTGAGGCCTGGATGATCGTGTCTAATCTGCATCAACACCGACTCCAGATAGGCGCCGCGAATGGTGCCTCCACTCGCGACGAAGCTGGAGAGGTCATCGCGGGCGGGAACCATGATCTTGTCGTCTTTCAACGTTGAGTACAGCGACACCGAAAGCCCTGCCGAAGTGGCAATTTCGTCCGCATCCACATGGTGTCTGTGGGCCATGGCCGAACCAAAGGGCAGACAAAGCGTTAGCAAGGGTATGAGGAATATGCGGCGCATAATGTGTCCTCCGAAAGCATGAATCCTGAATGATCTACCACATACTTTATGATGCATGGTACCCGCCAGGAGTTCCCTGCCGGTACCGCATCCCGGCGCAGAGGTCGAGGCTTGGGCGATTTATGCCAACACGCTATCTGCTCCCCGAAAGCGCCCATTGGTCGAAAGCGATCTGACGAAGGTGAAGGGAGCGCATGGCCGATAGCGATTCTCGGCCAGGTCAATAAGAGTAAGCATCAACAACTCGCTTCACCGTTTTGAGTGCTACTTGAAGGGCATCCAGCTCTAGAGATCCGAGCGCGAGCCTGATTGCGTGAGGAACATGGGCAGAAGTCGAAAAGGGCTCCGCAGTCGAAACCGAAACGTGCTCGTGCATTAGCGCCATCGCTACCTGGTCAGCTCGAACCTCTTCACCTAAAGGAAGCCAGAGAAAATAGGAGGAGGGGTGGCCTATGTACTTCAGGTCGGTCAACGTGGCTTTGGCCATGGACTGTCGGTTCGCAGCATCCTGGCGCTTTTCGCCTTCCAGGCGACTGACAGTGCCATCGTCGAGCCAGTTACAAGCGATTGAAGTCATCACGCCAGGCGTGTTCCAGATGGTAGCTCTGATGGTTCTCTCGATAGCGGGTATCCAGCGCGAGGGCGCCGCGACAAATCCGACGCGCAGCCCGGTGGCGACACTTTTGGACAAGCCCGACACGTACACGGTTCTTTCCGGCGCAAGCGCGGCCAAGGGTGCAGGTGCGTCCTCGGCGAGGAACGCATAGGCGGCGTCCTCAATGATAAGCAAGTCGTGCTCGCGGGCGATGGTCACCAGGCGTTGCCGCCAATGCTCGCTGGCTACCCATCCCAGCGGATTGTGCAGGGTGGGCATGCTGTACACGGCGCGTACCCTTCTGCTCTTGCACAGCCGAACCAATGCATCCAGATCAGGTTCGTGGCCCGCAGCAGGGATGGGAGCCAATTCCAGGTGCTGGGTCTCGGCAAGGACTTTGAAACCGGGATAGGTCAAGGCGTCCGTCGCGACGATATCACCCGGGCGAAGCAGCCCCATGACTGTCGCCGCCAACCCGTGTTGGGCCCCGCTGACGATCAGTACGTGTTCCTCGCCGATGTTCAAACCTCTGCCTTGCAGATGCCGGGCGACTGACGCGCGCTCATGCTGGCGTCCCCCATGGGGTTGATAACGGAGCAAGGCTTCCAGATCGCCCGAAGACGCCAGTTGGCGCAAGGCGCCACGTAGCAGTTCTGCCTGGCCCGGTAGAGAGGGATAGTTGAAGTTAAGGTCCAGAATTCCCGAAGCGACGGCATGCTGGTCGATGCCTAACCCTGGTGGTAATGAGGTCTCGCGGACAAAAGTACCTCTGCCGGTTTCGCCGCTGACCAAACCCATTGCCTCAAGCTCCGCGTAGACACGTGTAGCGGTGGCCAATGCCAGACCTTCGTTTGTCGCAAGCTCTCGGTGCGTGGGCAGACGCGTGCCAGGTGATAGACGTCCTGCGCGAATGTCGGCGGCGAACGCGTCCACCAACGATTTATAGCGGGAACGAGCCATGGAGATGTATCCATTACAATTATTTGATTGTGCTAATTGTTCGCCATAGTCTGCGTCTGCACAACCGCCTCCTTCAGGCGGATGCCAAGCCACATTTGCGGGAAGACCAAGCCATGCATATCGCTATCCTGACCTTCGAAGGTTTCAACGAACTCGACTCCCTCATCGCGCTTGGCGTTCTTAACCGTGTCAAGAAGCCGGGTTGGCGGGTATCGATTGCCAGTCCAACGCCCCGTGTTCGCTCGATGAATGGGCTCGTGATCGAATCCCAGGCAACGCTGCGCGAGGCCAGCGAAGCCGATGCGGTCCTTGTCGGGAGCGGCATGCAGACTCGCGAAGTCGTCGCTGACACCGCCCTTATGGCGCAGTTGCAGCTTGATCCCTCGAGGCAGCTCCTGGGTGCGCAATGCTCGGGCACATTGGTGTTAGCAAAGCTTGGCTTGCTGGAGGGGGTACCGGCATGCACTGACTTGACGACGAAACCGTGGGTTCAGGCGGCCGGCATCGATGTCCTTAACCAGGCGTTCTTCGCCAAAGGCAATATCGCCACAGCCGGCGGATGCCTCGCCTCGCCTTATCTGGCGGCCTGGATCATTGCCCGTCTGGAAGGCGTCGAAGCGGCAGAGAGCGCACTTCACTACGTCGCGCCGGTAGGGGAAAAAGAAGAGTACGTTCAGCGCGGGATGCGCAATATCGCGCCGTATCTGCACCAGGGGCGGGTTCCTGTGTAAACAGACTTCCAGATACGGAAAACGAATGAGCATTCGGGTGTTTCAAGGCGCCACGCACCAGCAACTGAATGCTGCACGGTTGCCTCCAATCGCCCTTGGGATCAAAACAGCCATTTCCTGACGGATGAGAACATGCTCGACCTTGCTGGCGTCCCCTTGTCCACCAACTCTTCAATAGCGTTAGTGGCCAACAGGGTGCGCTCCCTGAGGGCGCTCAGCCGGGAATGGAGCTCTTTCTTCAGGCGTTTCTGCTCGTTGGGAGGACAAAGCTGAATGAGCTGGCTAGCCATGAAAAAATTGAATTCCATCTGCTGATCCAGCGCTTCACTGACTTGCTTGACTGCTTCGATCATTCTGAGTCCATTTCATACAAGGCTACCCTTGTAACCACGTCTGTTTTCTATCGAGCCAGCCTGCCGGACCTTTCGAATTGCAACCTGACATTTCGTAACGCTACGTAGAGAACCGGTAAGGCGGCAATGCTGTTCAGTTAAGGAATTTCTGGCTCCGCACATTCCCCGTAGCAGCTGCCGAAGGCTGCGTTCGGCTGCGTAGCGGTCGTAAAATCAGGCACTGTGGTGTTACAGGTTGACCGTGGTTGCATGATTTGCGACTGCTGCGCAGCCGAACGCAGGCTTCGCCAGCTGCTACGGATCGCGTCGTCGCCTTAAGTGAACAGCATTGCGGTAAGGCGGGGCTTTATCTGGTTTATGTGCAGGCCACGCTATAGATAGCCAACATAGTGTCCATTGAGGTGGACACTATGTTGGGGTTTTGCCTACGTTTACATTCAAGCGAGCGCCAGCTGAATGACTTTGTAAATCACCATGCCCATTGCCACCATCAGGTAGCCGCGCAACACCCCCATCCAGAGGCGGTTGCGTTGCGACAGTACCACCGGCTTCAGTTGTGCGAGTGGTGGCATCCGCCATGCGTGCATCATTTGTTGGGTGAACGTGACGGTGCTGTCGGGCAGCGCCTCTTTGTCGACTTCTTTGCGGGCGTGCAACACATTCACCGCAATGGCGATGATGAGTCCCAGCAAACCACCGCCAATGAGGATGTCAGCGATGGTTTCACCGGACATGTCCGGGAAAGCCACCGAAGCAGTCAATACGACCGACAGCAGCACCAGCACCGCGACAATGACGGCAGTCATTACGTTGGTGAAACGATTGTTTGCCCAGGGGCCCAGCACTTCCTTGTCGTTGCACAGCAGCAACAGGAACACGGTGGCACTGGGCAGCAGTACCCCAGCCAGCGTCTGTACCGCGTTGGTCAGCAGGCCGAGCGGCACACCTGGAATCAACACCAGCGCCGCAGCCAGCGTAATCAGGCCGCAGAACATCATGTAAAAACCCTTTGCATCGCCTGGTTTACGGTGCAGCGAGTGTTTCAGGTTCAGTACATCGCCCAGCGCGTAGGCGGTCGACAGTGACACCGCCATTGCACCGATGATGCTGGCGTCGATCAGTGCGATCGCAAACAGTATCCCTGGCAGGCGCCCGTGGTATTTGGCGATGCCCGTTGCGATGGCGCCCGCATCGGTGAACTGGCCGAACTCTGGGTGACCGGCAAAAATTTGCGCAGTGAAGGCGATCATTGCCACCGCACCTATCACCACCAGCGCAATGCCCAGCCATAGATCAGCGCGTTCGTACTTGATGAAACGCGGGGTGATGCGTTTGTCGATCACGTAGCTTTGCTGGAAGAACAGCTGCCAGGGCGCCACAGTGGTGCCAACGATGCCGATGATCAGCAGAAACACTTCTGACAGCTTGCCTTCAGCAGGCAGTAGCGGGATAAAAAAATCGTGAGCTACTTGCGCCATTGGTGGATGGATCATCACGAAGATCGGTACCAGGAGCAGGCTGCCAACCACCAATATCAACGAGAAGCGTTCGAAGCGCCGGAAGTCGCCGGTACAGGCTGCGAGCATGATGAACACCGCCGCCAGGCACACCCCGGCTACCTTGGGCACACCGAGGAAGCCCATCCCGAGGCTGATGCCGATGAACTCCGTGACAATGGTCAGCGCGTTGAGGATGAACAGATCGATCGCACTGAACGCACCCCAGAACTTGCCGAAGCGCTCTATGATCAGCCGGGCGTGGCCGACACCCGTCACGACGCCCAGACGCAGCACCATTTCCTGGTTTACGTACAGCACCGGGACCAACAGCGCCATTGTCCACAGCAGCATGGTTCCGTAGTTCTGGCCGGCCTGGCCATAAGTGCTGAACGCACCGGCGTCATTGTCACCCACCATCACGATCAACCCGGGGCCCAGGATGGCCAGAAGCGTTTTGAAGCGATGCCACCAACCATTGCGAGGGGCGATGTCGTCATAACGGATGGTGCCGAGCGCTCCGCGGATGTCTCCGACGTGGGCACTGTCAAGAACGGCAGTTTCAATCTTCAGGTTGGACATAACGAAATCTCTCCAAAAGCGTAACGCTCGATGCCGCTTTCGACTCCCGCCGGATAGGTGCGTACCCGCAGAGGTCAGGGGCGCGAAGAGGTCACTCGGAGAGAATTGCGCGAAAGGTGGGGGGAGATCAGCCAGTGAAGGTTGTGCTACTACCCGCTAGACGCCGCCATTTCAGTCAGAGTGACCGGACTACTTTTACTGGGGTCCATAAACGGTCTCTCCTTCATGCTTTGGGTGGCAGCGCAGCTTCAAATATTGAGCCGGACTTTGATTGCTTTCAGGTGGCATGACGTCCTCCTTTCCATACCTGGCGGTATGATCACGTTAAAACCACCGCTGCTGCACACAGGCAGGCAAACGATGGGTGCAGAAACCTGCGACCGCAGCGAACGCAAGACGCACGCAACAATCAGGGAGCGCACAGAAAAATCTGCTCGCCCGGGTTTCAAGTTTTGGTTACGCGAAGGAGTTTGATACTGATGCGCGCAACGTCCTGCACTTGACAGAACGTTGGCTAAGGGAATCTAGCGGAGGTCGTGCCAAGCTTGTACGGAGAATTTCTCCGATTGACTACAATAGCTGTCCAAAGTAATACGGCCTCAGATGTAACTATATGTAAATCTTAGGTGTGCCCCGTTAAAAGTCAACCCGGATACCGGCTGCTGGCACAGCACAACGAACTGGCGGCAGATGCCAAAAGTGGCGTTTTTACATACTCGGGGCATAAAGCGCTCAGTCATTACACCTGCCGTCGGTCGGTTCTATCGGGTCTTCGTCTCAGACCTGTCGATTTGACGCCCAGCGGATCGACTATCCAGCAGATCGACCCGTAACCGATGGCGCGATCCGCCCAAGGTAGATTGCGCCCATTCACACAACCCAGGCAGGAGATTGATCATGTCCTATGTTGATGGCTTTATCGCCGCAGTGCCCACCGCCAACCGCGAACAGTTCAAGCGGCATGCCGAATCCGCCGCGGCCATTTTCAAAAAAAACGGCGCGTTGAGCGTCGTCGAGTGCTGGGGGGACGATGTGCCCGACGGCAAGGTGACCTCTTTCCCGATGGCGGTGAAACTCAAGGAGGGCGAGACAGTGGTCTTCTCCTGGATCATCTGGCCCAACCGTCAAACACGTGACGCCGGAATGGAGAAGTTCATGGCCGATGCCCAAACCAACCCGGACCTCAACCCGATGCCCTTTGATGGTCAACGGATGATCTTCGGCGGCTTCGAGGTGATCGTTAACGCGTAAGGGTCGCAGCGTGATCTTGCTCCCACTCTCAATGTGGGGGCGAGATCGAGGCGAAGGAGGGCAGGGATCATTCCGGCGCAGACGTGATACGGCAGCTCTTGCGGTTGCGGATCTCGTTATCCGAAGGCCGCTCTTTCACGAACTCAAACCGCGGCTCGCCCTCGCTGTACGTGACCAGCCATCCCCACTCCAGCTCAGACTCATCCTGACCAGGTTTCGGAGGCGCAGCCCACCATGGCTCTTTGTTGACGATCTGGCGCATACCCCCTCCAGTTGAATGGGATCAACTCAACTATAACGCGCCTGGGTGGGGGTGCCAGGATCGCGTGTTGCTATTGGCGCTGTTTCGTGTTTGGGCCACCGTTACTTTTATCCTCAACAAGGCCAGTGCGGAAGGTGGGGAGCGCTACAGAGTTCACGAAGCGTACGCCGTCCCAGCTTGGCAAGGGCGTTGGCATCAACTGGAACTGACCAGGAAATTCGACATCCCAACGCAGCAACATGGAGGTGTCCTCGTGCTGGGTGTTGTGGCAGTGCTCCATGTAGGTGCCGGCGAACTCGCGGAAGTGGAGCGCCACCTCGAGATTCACGGAGCTGTCGACGCCTTCTCCGATGCGGTAGATGTCCTTGCGTGCCCATTTCTCCCATTCCGGCGGTTCCTTGCCATCGCGGTTGAGAATGATCCCCTCTTCGAAATGTACATGCACCGGGTGGCTCCAGCCGTTGCCGCCATTCTCGATCTTCCACTCTTCGAGGGTGCCATCGCCGCTGAAGCCGGCGGGCGTCGGGCCTTGAGCCAATTGGGGGGCCGCGCTGATACGGCGAGGGTCCATGTTAAAGCCCATGCCACCGTCGGTCTTGATGGTCCAGGGCGCCAAGTCAGTGCCAGAGGACCGCCCGAAGGTAAAGAGGCGATGCCGCGCCGCATTGAGCTTGGCCTGGTCGGCCGGGTTGTCGCGGTCGATGGTCAGCGGGATCATTTTCTTCCCGGCCGGCTTGCCGGGTTTGGCCGGTTCAAAGTCCGCCGGGTTCATGCTCACGTCCTGGCCGGCGTAGGGCTGGACGAGCAACTGGAAGAACTTGCCGACTGCGGGATCGCCCTTGTCCCATTTGGGCCCGTTGCTGGTTTGCTTGATCACCGCTTTATATTTTTCGGACAGCACGTCAGCCAGCGGGATTGGGTTCTTCTCGGGCGTCTTGCCGTCTTTGTGCTCCAACAGGTTGACGAAATAAATCTTGTCTCCCGGTTTGATTCCGTTCTTGGCGAAGTCGACGATGATGTCATAGCGTTCGCCAATGCCCTGAGCCGGCAAGATGGCGTTGTTGTCCTGCAGGTCGCCATCGCCGTTCAGGTCCAGAGTGCCGTCGAAGGGCACGGAATGCTCCATGATGTTGCCGTCGTTGGCAATCATGTGGAACGGCACTCTGGCGAAGGACACTCCGGAGCCTGCCGGCCCAGGGAACTCGCCACTGCTGCCATTGATTTCCCGCACCAGTGCCAGCTTCAGGTAACGCGACACTGAGGCGTTGAGGAGGCGAAAGCGATAACTGCGCGCCCGTACCTTGAGAAAGGGCTGGTACTGCAAGTTGACCAGCATTTGGTCACCCAGAAAACCGTCGGTATTGAACGGGTTGAACCACAATTGGCCGGTTTCGTCCCAGGCCTTGTCGGCGATCAGTAGATTGACATCGTAGTCGCGGTTGCCCCAAGGCAGTGCCGAGCCACTGGGAAAACGCAGGTTGACGCCGTCCTCGAACGCCTCATTGCCGCGATCCAGCGCGCTGTAGTAGTTCATCATTGCCGCGTTGCCCTTGTAGACGTTCTGCGCGGTGAAGTCGAGCATATGGTCGTGGAACCAGTGGGTACTCATGGTCTCGCGCCAGTCGCCGCGCAGTTTGATACTGCCGTTATCGCAGGTCTTGAGACCGGGGCTGGCATCATTGACGAACAGCGTTTCGCCGGGTGAGCAGGGGAACGCAGCCCGAGGGTCTTGCGCCGTGGTGTTGATGGTGTCGTAACCGGCCAACTGCAGTGGCCAACGGTAGTCGTAGTACTGCCCGGGGAAAAAGAACGCATTGGCAAAGCCGTCGCTCTCGGCCGGGGAGTGCCCGTTGTGCTCGTGGGTAGTAAGGGTGTGCAGGCCAAAGCCCGCGTTTGCCGCCGGGTCGATCGGCAGGGCGTCGTAGTGGCGCATCAGTATTGCTTGCCCATTGCGGACCATCAGCAATTTGGGTGGAAACGTGCCATCGAAGGTCCACAGCGACTTGTGATTCTGCACTGGAAACCTGGGATGAAAACGCACTTCGATGCCGCGGGTCGTGGCCACTGTCACGGGGTTGTCGAATGTTTGGTTGTAGAGCCCACCGGGACCGAATTCGCCCTTGGTGTAGCTGTGCAACTGTTTGTTGTCGCGCAAGCCCTGATTGGTTCGGGCGCCTGCTTGCACGGTCTTGAACTGGACCTGGGGGAAAAACTCATTGAAGCGTTGGTGCGACCAACCTTTTCCCGGTGGCCGCCCCTCGGCCGGCGAGTCTACCGGGCTGCGGTTGAGGAAGTCTTCGATTTGCGCCTTCCAGGGGTTGCGGTCCAGTACATTGGAAAACTGTGACGGGAACGGGGTCAAGCCAGGTTGGCGCAGGAAGGCCTCAAGCGCCGCACTCGAGGGGCCGCTGCGGGCGACACTGTTTGGATCCTGCTGCGGTTCCGGGCCCAGGGTAGGAACGGGGAACGTCAGTGTCTGCGGCGGGGTCGCCGGGTCGAGCTTCTCCGGGCCGAGCTCTTCGAACAGCAGCAATTGCTGAGTGAAGGGTTCGGCCCCGAACAGCGGGCTTGGCTTGCCATTGGTGGGAATATTGAACGACGTCTGCAGCTCCGGGGGAAGGACGTTTTCGGCGCGCGGGGTGGTTCTGTCGCCAAACACGCCGTTGGGCAGGGCGAGTGCACCCTGGTTGGCGGGTGGCGCGTCTTTCAGTGCTTCCAGCGCGGCCTTGGGGTCGGCGGGAGGATTGCTGAAGGCCGAGGGATCGGTCGGTGGCGGTGGACCGAAATCATCGAGCGGTGCAGCGCTGATAGCGGCCAGGGTGAAGGTGATGAGCATCGCTGACGCGACGGCTGAACCCCGAAAGAGGTTGGGCGATGATTTCTGCGATGCAGTGTCTTTCATGGTGCGCCCCCTCGCTGCATGCCGGCATGGCGAAACCTGTCATCTCCTCTTTGCAGCATTGTCAAGGACCAAGGCAAAAGCCGAGCCAGGCACGAAAATTATAAAAAACCAAGAATAATCAGCGGGTTGGCTTCAAGTCTTGCTACTGAAAGGGGGTAGCAAAGCCTTTGTTCAATGGGTGCAGGTCCCCACTCCCGGGGAATCCGATAGTAACTTCCCCAGGTTTTCGAGTGTGTGCTGCGTGGTATATGCGCAGGTGCTAAAGCGACCGGCAGACGACCCATTGCCTGATCTTCTGCGTAACTGATCGACTTTTTGTTGTTGCCCTTAGGACGGTCAATTTCCAGGGCTCCTAGAACCAGGTCTCCATCTGCATTCCGAATTGCCAGACCCCGCCAGACTTGAAGCCCTTCTGACCAAAATCGTCTGTTGCGCTGAAGTGATCGAGGTCCCTGGACCAGTTCATATAGGTGGCGAACAGGCGCAATTCAGGACGAGTGAAGAAATCACCGGTTTGTGCCTTGAACGTTGGCGCAAACGTGAGTTTCCAGTAGTCACCATTGGCTGTTTGTCGACCCTTGTAGCCAAGCGCATTCAGGTCCATCGTCTGCCAGCTCAGCTCATAAAGCATTTCGAAGTTGCTGGTCAGTTCATTGGCCAATCGCAGGTTGAGCGTCACATAGCGATAGTCGTCGCCTGGCACATAGCGATCCTTGCTGTGCTCGGCAATGATGGCTGGTGCGATGCGCCAATCCTGATTCAGGCGAGTATGGCCATAGAGTGCCAGGCGCAATGTCTGGGCCTCGTCCAGCAAGTCGCCATCGGCTCCGATGCTGTTGACCTCCGCTCCCAACCCCTTGCCATACAGGAGCGCTGCTTTGAAGTAGCCTTCACGGCCGAAAAAGTCTGGCTGATGGTAGGCGAGCATGCCATGGGAACCGCTTTCGGCAGGGCTGAATCCCGACGCGTTCACCCGGGTATCGCTGGCGAATGCCTGCTTGCTCTTCTCGTTCAGCCTGGCATCGTTCTGGCCCGAGGAAATGCCATTGAACATGATCTGCCAGCGACCCTCATCGAAAAATTGATTGAGGGTCGCGACATAACTCCTGATGTCCTTGTTTTCCTCAGTACCGAAGTCGCCGAAGGAGCGGCTCATCAGGGACGCATTGATGCGCCAGTCATCGGTCAGATGCACGTCGTAGATACCACCACCGGTTCCGGCAAGGAAAACGATCCCCCGGTCGAGCCAATGGATATCGTAATTATCCCGATCAAAGCGCTTGCCAGCCCACAGCGTTGCATCGTGCAGCACAGGGCTGTCTCGAAAGGAAGCCAAATGGTCAAGTTCGGCGTAGACCTGTCGCACATTGAGCCGGCTTTCAGCCGCGGTCCAGTCGTTAGGTGTTTCCAGGCCGTCGGCGAGCATCAGCGTGTATTTGGAACGCGTACCGTTGCTGGCCTGGTTTTCCTTCGAAAACTTCGCCTCCACGTAGGTATCGACCTCATTGCCAAGCCGGCCAACGGCACCACCTACGGAGCCTGCGGGGGTCACGTAGGGGCCGCCATGACCGGCACCTGATCCATTGGTCATTATCCCGGAGCGGGCATATCCACCGAAGGTGAAGCCATCGCTCAGATGCTCGGTCGAACTGGCTGAAGACGCGGTCGTCGGGGGAGGGCTTTCAAGGGACTGCTGGTTCGCCTCTATCCGGGCAACGCGCTCGTTGAGAGATGCTTGTGTGGTCGCCGGGGCGGGGATGGCGATTTGCTTGTTGAGTTGCTCGACTTCCTTGCGCAATCGAGCAGCGTCAGCTTCAGCCACCAAGGCGCGGGCCTCGGCAACGGAGGTTCTGGCCTCAAGCCTGGCAAGACGCTCCTCGATGCTTTGCGCCGGCGCGGCGAGCAGTTGAGTAGAGAGAAAAAGCAAGGAGAAGCCAGCCAAAGGCCGACAGACAGTAGAACTCATAGGTAACCCTCTTGTTTTTGTATTCGGGCACTGCAAAGACCTTTCGAACAGGTCCTTTCCGCCAGCCGAAATGGCGCTTGGGCAAAACCTGAACCCTCCGCTGAGCAAGCCCTGAGAGTCGCTTCTGCAAGGTCTGCTCAAGCGCGATACCTGCTCCTTTGGCACTTGGATCCACTTGACAGCGAGCGGGTGGAGGAGGCGTAATGCGCTGCGATGTTAACGTTAACTTAAATAAAAACAAGAGGGTTGTCACATGCAGCTGTCAGTCAAACGTGAGTACTGGCTTATCAGTGGTTTGCTGTTTTTCTTCTTTTTCGCGTGGTCATCCAGCTATTCGCTGTTCTCGATATGGCTTCATCGAGTCATCGGCCTGAATGGAACGGAAACCGGATTCATCTTTGCCGCCAACGCCATTGCGGCGCTGCTCATTCAGCCGTTCTATGGCGCTCTCCAGGATCGACTTGGCCTGTCCAAAACACTGCTGGTATGGATTGGCGTACTGCTCTGCGCCTCCGCACCTTTTGCGATCTACGTATACGCCAATCTATTGGCCCAGAACGTGGTGTTGGGAGCCGTGGTCGGTGCGACTTTCCTGGCGCTATCCATGCTCGCGGGAGTGGGCGTCATCGAATCCTATACGGAGCGACTGTCACGCCACGCCGGCTTCGAGTTCGGCACCACCAGAATGTGGGGTTCACTGGGCTGGGCCTCCGCGACGGGCGTCGTCGGTGTGGTCTTCAACATTGACCCGGACATTGCGTTTTACATGAGCAGCGCGGCCGGGATAGTGTTTTTGCTGATCCTGTCCCGGCTGGATCTGGCCGCGTTCAACAAACCAGTAACGCAAACGGGTGGCGAAACTGCCATGCCGGTGCGTCTGAACGATCTTTGGAAGCTGCTGACACTTCCTCGCTTCTGGGCATTCAGCTTGTACCTGACCGGGGTTTGTGGAATCTACATGATCTACGAACAACAGTTTCCGGTGTATTTCTCCTCCTTCTTCCCAACCCCGGAGGAGGGAACTCGAGCCTACGGTTACCTGAATTCATCCCAGGTGCTCCTCGAAGCCCTCTGCATGTTGTTCGCGCCATGGGTGGTCGGTCGTACGGGCGCCAAATATGGATTGATACTGGCCGGCAGCATCATGTTCGTCCGTATTCTTGGCTCCGGGCTGGCAATGGATGCCTGGACCATCGCCGCCTGCAAGATGCTCCACGCCCTGGAAGTCCCGATCCTGCTGGTCTCGGTATTCAAATACATTTCCTTCAATTTTGATTCGCGCCTGTCGGCCTCGATCTATTTGGTGGGATTCCAGTTTGCCCAGCAGTTGACTGCGATGCTGCTGTCGCCGGTTGTGGGATACGGCTACGACCATTTTGGCTTCTCGAGCGTTTACGTAACGATGGCTGGCCTGGTAGGCGGTTGCCTGCTGCTGTCATGGTCATTGTTACGCGCAGACCCGGCCCGCAAATCATCCCGGGCAACAGCTCCTGATTCGATGGAACTACCTGCCATCGCCCAATCAGCCACCCGTTACGAACCCTAGTAAGGATCAAGCCATGCACGCTGCACTGCTGGACGAAGCGCATCGCGCCATCGAAAAAAAACTGCCCGAGCGCGGCAACGACTATCGCCTCGGCTATCACCTGTCGCCCCCGGCGGGATGGATGAATGACCCAAACGGACTGGCCTATTTTCGAGGCGAGTACCACGTGTTCTACCAGCACCATCCTTATTCGGCGCAGTGGGGCCCGATGTACTGGGGGCATGCCAAGAGCAAGGACCTGGTTCACTGGGAGCATCTGCCCATAGCGTTAGCCCCCAGTGACCCTTACGATCGAGACGGCTGTTTTTCAGGATCGGCTGTCGTTGCGGGCGATACGCTTTATCTGATCTACACCGGGCATATCTGGTTAGGGGAGCCGGGCGACGACCAAAAAATCCACCAGGTCCAATGCCTGGCCAGCAGCACGAATGGCATCACATTCACCAAACATGGGCCTGTGATCGAAACGCCACCGCATCCGGACATCATGCATTTCCGCGACCCGAAGGTCTGGAAGCGCGCAGACCAATGGTGGATGGCGCTTGGCGCTCGTCAAGGGGATGACCCGCAGCTTTTACTCTATCGCTCCCAGGACCTGCATCATTGGGATTACCTCGGCTGCGCCCTGGACGGCCAACGTGCGTCTGACGGTTACATGTGGGAATGTCCGGACGTGTTCGAACTGGATGGATGCGATGTTTTTCTGTACTCGCCGCAAGGCCTGAAGCCCAGTGGTTACGACAACTGGAACAAATTCCAGAACAGCTATCGATTGGGCCAGCTGGACAATTCCGGCTGCTTCACTGAGACCGGCAGGCTGCACGAACTCGACCACGGTCACGATTTTTATGCCGCCCAGACCCTGCTGGCGCCGGACGGGCGCCGCCTGCTCTGGGCATGGATGGACATGTGGGACAGCCCTATGCCGAGTCAAGAACAACACTGGTGTGGCGCGCTGTCGTTGCCACGTGAAGTAAGCCGCGACGGTGACCGGCTACGCATGCGTCCGGCACGAGAGCTGACAACGCTACGGCAGTCACCTCGAACGCTGGAGATCGGGATGCTTGACTCTCAGAGCCGTACACTTGAAGTTCGTGGCGCTCTGCTGGAGCTTGAGCTCGAACTGGACCTGGCCGGTAGCACCGCTGAGCGCTTTGGCCTGGCCCTGCGCTGTAGCGAAGACCAGCAGGAACGGACTTTGCTGTACTTCGATGCCATGTCCCGACGCTTGGTACTCGACAGGCAACACTCGGGAGCTGGCGTGAGCGGGGTCCGTAGCGTACCTGTGACGCCAGAACAAACGCAGATCGCTCTGCGGATTTTCCTGGATCGCTCCTCCATTGAGGTTTTCGTCGACGACGGCGCCCATAGCCTGAGCAGTCGGATTTATCCTCGCCCCGACAGCCTCGGTGTCAGCGCCTTCGCCATCAATGGGGTAGGGCTGTTCGGGGATACCTCGGTCTGGAGCCTGGCCGATCTCCAGCTCTGAACACCCCTGACGTACCATTCGTGCAGCCTGCTGCCTGGCATCGTGTTGTCATGCTTTTGCCAAGCATGACATGATGCCTGGCTAGACAAGCAATGGCACCCGCGAATGGCTTCAGTTAAAGATGTTGCACGGCTGGCGGGGGTTTCCTTCATGACTGTGTCCAGGGCACTCAATACCCCGGAAAAGCTGAACCAGGAAACTCTGGCGAAAGTTCGTCAAGCGGTCGAGGCCTTGGGGTACGTACCAAGCCTTTCCGCTCGCCAGATTCGTGGCGGTCACTCCCGTGGCAAGACCATCGGAGTCTTCGCGCTCGACACGGCGACAACCCCCTTCGCCGTCGAAATGCTGCTTTCGCTGGAGCGCACCGCGCGAGAAAACAGCTGGAACGTCTTCATCCTCAATGTGTTCGAGGCTCCACCGAGTCAGCAAACCATCGACCTGATGCTGTCGCATCAGCCCGACGGGATTATCTTCAGTGCCATGCAGTTACGCACCGTCGAGATTCCCCAAGCGCTGCGCAACATGCCGCTGGTACTCAGCAACTGCATGAGTTCAGAGCCAGGCATCGCATGCTACGTACCCGACGACGAAGACGGTCAGTATCAGGCCGTGCGGCAGGCGCTGAAAAGGGGCTACCGGCATCCGCTGTGCATTAACCTCCCGCAAAGCAGTCTGGCCTGGGATCAGCGCCAGCAGGGGTTGGCTCGCGCCCTCGCGGAGTCCGGTATGTCCCTGGACAGTGTTCCCCAATACAACCTGTCGACCGATGACGCCTATGAGGAAACGCTTGTCGCGCTGGAGCAGCAATTACGGGAGTCGGATGGAAAGCCGGCCTTCGATCTGCTTGTTTGTGGCAACGACCGCATCGCTTTGGTCGCTTATCAGTACCTGCTCAGTCGCGGTCTGCGCATTCCGGCCGAGGTGGCGGTACTTGGCTACGACAATATGATCGGCGTTGCCGAACTGTTCTATCCACCGCTGAGCACCGTGCAACTTCCGTACTACGAAATGGGCCGCCGTGCTGCTCAGCACTTGATCGAAAGCCGAAATGAACCCTTTATCCATAGGGTTTCATGCCCCCTCGTGGACCGTAAGTCCTGGTGACAACTGCCACAACGTTATGCGGCGGACGATAGTTTTTTACGTCCGACACCGAGTACTGACTACGAGTGTTGTCTTTTTTCGAAACAATTCGGAAACCCGAGATTCCCGGTACCTTCATATTTTCGCTCCAGCCCTGGTATGGATAGCTGGAGTCAGCATGGTTGCAGCTGCAATAAATGTCAGAGCTCTACTTACGGGCTGAAGAACTCCGTGGCCGGACTGCTCATGTCAACCGGCTATGAAGTGAGTTGCTGAAAAGCAAGAAACATAATGGTGCGATAAACCCCTGTTTGGTGCGCATTCAGGCTCCAAAAGGGTGCCCGGGTCTTATTTATATAAAGAGGCCTGGCGCTCAGGCAATGCGCAGCCATAAAAATAACATTCATCAAAATATCCCTATTCTGGCGCATAAAAACAGTTAACCCCTCTATTGCACTCTTTTAGGTCGCGCCAGAGCTGTGCAAAAACCTAAAGAGATAAACGTTTCAGCATTACTTGACTGAAATGTCGCAAAATCGAAGCAAAATGTCCTTTTGTGGCGGATTGATGCCGATTTCCGATTTTATTTTTCGCGAGGTCGCAATCGGGCATAGCGCTTGCAGAAGCCTTATCAAGTCCACGGGAAGTATCACTTTAAAGAGGGAGTTTTTGACACGAGCCACAAGGCTTTTATCGAGTTAACAGAATTCGCCAGGGTAGGGCGCTCAAATACACCGGTATTTGCCAGCGCCTATAAAAAGTTTGCGGCCTGCATGAAGCAGGTTATTGACGACGCACAATGAGGTGCTCAACAAAACAGCATCAACTAAAACAACGTAAGGCCTGATCTATCGAAATAACGAAATTAAATAAAAAATGCCGAATGAAACACGGCAAGGAGTGGGGTATGTCCCGTGCTTTTTTTAATGAGATGTATGATGCCAACGGTGGCTGCCGCCCACATTACCAGGCGTTCGCGCGCTGGCTGGCGGACACTCCTCTGGAGCTGTTGGACCAGCGTCGTCGTGAAGCCGACCTGTTGTTCCATCGCGCCGGCATCACCTTCACCTTGTATGGGGACGAGCAGGGCACCGAGCGGTTGATTCCGTTCGACATCATTCCACGCAGCATCAAAGCCAGCGAATGGCAGATGGTCGAGCGCGGCTGCATTCAGCGGGTTCAGGCATTGAACATGTTCCTGGCCGATATCTACCACGGGCAACGCATCCTCAAGGAAGGCATTATTGCTCCCGAGCAGGTCCTGGCCAACGAGGGGTATCAGGTTGCCATGCGGGGTTTGAATCTGCACCGCGGCATCTACGCCCATATCTCCGGGGTCGACCTGGTACGTGATGGCGATGGCAGCTACTACGTGCTGGAAGACAACCTGCGCACCCCCAGCGGCGTCAGCTACATGCTCGAAGACCGCAAGATGATGATGCGGCTGTTTCCCGAACTCTTCGCCGCCCAGCGCGTGGCGCCCATCGATCATTACCCGAACCTGCTGCTGGACACCCTCAAGAGCGCCAGCCCGCTGGACAACCCCACGGCGGTGGTGCTGACCCCGGGCCGTTTCAACAGTGCGTATTTCGAGCATGCGTTCCTGGCCCGCGAAATGGGGGTGGAACTGGTTGAGGGCGCCGATCTGTTTGTCCGCGACGATCGTGTCTTTATGCGCACCACCGCCGGCCCGAAGCAGGTGGATGTGATCTATCGTCGCCTCGATGATGCCTTCCTCGATCCACTGTCCTTCAACCCGGACTCCATGCTCGGTGTCCCCGGACTGCTGGCGGCCTATCGTTCGGGGAACGTGGTCCTGGCCAACGCCGTAGGTACCGGGGTAGCGGACGACAAGTCAATTTACCCCTACGTCACTGACATGATTCGCTTCTACCTCGACGAAGAGCCGATCCTGAAGAACGTGCCCACCTGGCAATGCCGCAAGCCGGAAGAGTTATCCCATGTGCTGGCCAATCTTCCCGAGCTGGTGGTCAAGGAAACCCAGGGTTCCGGCGGCTACGGCATGCTGGTCGGCCCGGCGGCCACGGCGGCGCAGATCGAGGACTTCCGCGCGCGCCTCAAGGCCCGCCCTGAAGCCTATATCGCCCAACCAACCCTGTGCCTGTCGACGTGCCCGACCTTTGTCGAAAACGGCATCGCCCCGCGTCACATCGACCTGCGCCCGTTTGTGCTCTCGGGCAGTGAAACCCGTCTGGTGCCCGGCGGCCTGACCCGCGTGGCACTGCGCGAAGGTTCGCTGGTGGTGAACTCGTCCCAGGGCGGCGGCACCAAAGACACTTGGGTAGTGGAGGACTAAGACATGCTTTCAAGAACCGCTTCGGACCTCTACTGGATGTCCCGTTACCTGGAGCGTGCCGAGAACCTGGCACGCATGCTCGAAGTCAGTTACTCGCTATCGTTGATGCCCCAGGCCGGGCGCACCGATGGCCGCGCCGAACTGGCGATGTCGCTGCTGGCCGCCGGCACACTGGACGACTACAACGAGCGCTATGGCGAGCTCAACACCGAGCGCATGCTGCACTTCTTCGCGCTGGATGAAACCAACCCCGGGAGTATCTATTGCTGCCTGCAGGCAGCGCGGGCCAACGCTCACGCGGTGCGCGGACGCATCACCGCCGACATGTGGGAGAACATCAACGCCACTTGGCTTGAGATGCGCAATATCGCCAGCAACGGCCTGGGTCGTTACGGCATCAGCCATTTCTGTGAGTGGGTCAAGGAGCGCTCCCATCTGTTCCGCGGGGCGACCTCGGGCACCATCATGCGCAACGATGCCTACTGTTTCATTCGCCTGGGCACCTTCCTGGAACGGGCCGACAACACCCTGCGCCTGCTGGATGCGCGCTACGAAATGTTCGGCGAGAAGTCGGAGGAGGTCAGCGATAACTCGGCCCGCGGCTACTACCAGTGGAGCGCCTTGCTCCGTGCCTTGTCGTCCTTCGAGGCCTTCAACGAGATCTACCGCAATGCGCCGGGCGCCGAGCAGGTCTCCGAGATGCTGTTGTTGCGTGCCGACGTGCCGCGCTCGCTGCATGCGTGCATCGAGGAACTGGACCAGATCCTCGCCAGCCTGCCGGGCAACAATGGCCGTCCCGCCCAGCGCCTGGCTGCCGAACTGCAGGCGCGCCTTCGTTATACCGGGATCGACGAGATTCTCGATGCGGGCCTGCACCTCTGGCTGACCGATTTCATCTCCCAGGTGCGCCATCTGGGCCAGACCATCCACGAATCCTATCTGGAGGTCGTATGAAACTTTCCATACGTCACGACACCACCTACAGCTACGCCGATGAAGTCTGCACCAGCATCCAGTTCCTGCGCCTGACGCCACAGAACAGCGAGCGCCAGCGCATTCTGGAATGGCACCTGGAATTGCCGCGCCTGGTGCGCAGTCAACTCGATCCTTACGGCAACATCCTGCATGTATTGACCATGGACGAGCCCCACGGTGCCATAGTGCTTAGCGCCTACGGCCAGGTGGAGATCGACCAGGCGCAGGAGGTTGAACGCGATAGCCAATCGCCGTTGCCGTTCCTGCGCACCAGTCACCTGACTCAGGCAGATCACGCCTTGAGCGACTTTGCCGTGAAGCAGTGCGGCACCCGTCGCGATCGCACGGCGTTGATCGACCTGATGCACGGGTTGGCCGGGCACATGCCTTACAGCCCCGGCGCGACCGCGGTCGACAGCACCGCCGCCGAGGCGTTTGCCGGCCGTGCGGGCGTCTGCCAGGACCACACTCACGCGTTTCTGGCCTGTGCTCGCAGCCTGGGGATTCCCGCGCGGTATGTCTCTGGCTACCTGTGCACCGAGGATGAAAGCCATCTGGCCAGTCACGCCTGGGCCGAAGCCTGGCTCGATGATGGCTGGTACAGCTTCGATGTGACCAACAGGCTGACCCGACCCGAGCGTCACCTGAAGCTGGCGGTCGGTCTGGATTACCTCGACGCCTGCCCGGTGCGCGGTATGCGACGTGGCGGCGGGGCAGAGCGGATGTTGGCGCGGGTTCAGGTGAACTCGTTGTTCCAGGTGCAGCACCAGTAGTCGAACCCGGCTCAGGAAGACCCGATCATGCCGTGGGCGTCACGGCATGATCCTTCAACCCACAACAATGACGACAGGCTTCCCTTGTCGCCCCCAGGTTGGCTTTGCGTTGCCTCGAGAACTATCCTTGCCTGTGCTGAAACCCGCACGCAAAGTGAGGTTTTCGTCTGCACCACGTGGTGTCTGGTTGTAGATAGCCAGCTCAAGCAGTCGTCGTGTCCGGGATCAGTTGACCACTACATCAATGCAATAGAGGAGGATGGCGATGAAGTACATGATCAGCTGGTTCGAACGCCCACAAGGTTCGCCTGCGCAGTACGAGAATGCGCAGAAACGGATCCTTGAAGTGTTCGGTCAATGGAAAGCTCCGGACAATTTCAAGATCGAGGTGTTTGTCGTGCGCGTGGGTGAATGGGGTGGACACATGTTGGTGGACTGCGACGATCCGATGGCAGTTCACAAGGTGTGCTCGACGTTCCCTGCGTTTGAATTCCAGGTTCGCCCGGTGATTGCCGTCGAAGACGCGGTTCGGGTTGAACTCGAAGCAATCGCCTGGCGCGATGGACTGAAGCGCGATTGATAGCGGCCTTTATACGTACTGTGCCACATGCGCGGTTTCTTGCTGGCGTTCGAGGTCAGTCTGCCCAAGGGATTGGTAGTCATGAGGCGCTTTTCCCGGCTTGTAGAAAGGCATTGCCATCGTCGAGTGCCTGAAGTGCCTGGTGGCAATAGGACAAATACGTCCGCCCCTCATCCGTCAAGCGCAGGTGGCGTGTCGTGCGCTCGAACAGGCGCGTATGCAACACACATTCGAGCTTGACGAGGCGCGCAATCGGATTCGACTCAGCGGCGTTCACTATGGGCTCAATGAAGTGCCGCTCACGGGCGAACGCCAGTTGTTCGTCGCGATGGCATCCGGCGTGGTCATCGAACTGGTCACTGATCAGCAATGCCAAAGCTCGCGACTGGACACGGTCCTGGGTGGAGCTCCCAGTATGCGATGAACCGCGAGGCTCCGGCATTTCCCCCTTCCTTCGAGCACCGAAGATACTGATTGATTTTCAGATACCAATAAGTATCTAATCGACTCTGCGCCACACAATCACCTCCTTTCGGAGTTGCTCCGGAACGTCGAGGCGCTGCGATTCATACAATAAAATCAAAAAGAGGAAATGGCATGGGACGGTTAAGCGGCAAGGTTGCAATCATTACGGGTGCGGCAAGTGGGCAGGGAGAGGCCGAAGCCCGGCTCTTCGCCGCCGAAGGCGCCAAAGTTGTTTTGACTGATGTTCAAGACAACGGCGAACAGGTCGCGGCAGAGATCGGAGAGGCGGCGTGCTTCATCAAGCATGATGTTTCGAGCGCCGAGGGTTGGGCTGTGGTGGTCGAGGAGGCACTGAAACGGTTCGGCCGGATCGACATCCTCGTCAACAACGCGGGAATCTACAGTCCCAACTATTTGCAGGGGACCACGCCGAGCGAGTTGGAGCGGTATTTCCAGGTTAACGTGTTGGGCGTGATGCTGGGCATGCAGGCAGTGACCGAGGCGATGCAAAGCGCAGGTAGTGGCTCGATCATTAACATCTCCTCGCTTTCGGCCATTCGCAATATTCCGGGGCAGTTCGCCTATGCAGCGTCCAAGTGGGCGGTACGTGGGATGAGCGGTTGCGCCGCCGCCGAGTTGGGGCGCGTCGGTATTCGTGTCAACGCGGTCTTTCCGGGCATGATCCAGACGCCGATGATCGCCGGCAACCCGCCGGAAGCAAATGCAAAGTATCAAGCCATGATCCCGCTCAACCGGATCGCTGATCCGAAGGAAGTCGCCGAGGTCGTCGCGTTCCTGGCATCCGATGCGGCCAGTTATGTCAATGGCGCCGAGATTGTGGTCGACGGTGGATTACGACTCTAACGGTCTGCCCAACCATCGGTGAGTATGCCTGCTGCCGGCGTTCGCGCCGGGAGTAGGGGCTGGTGGGAGGGCGCCTCCATTTCTTGCCCGGACCGGGTAATAGCGTGGCCACCTGTGCAATCAGTTATTAAAGGCGCTTCGGCGAAGAACCTCCAACGCAGAGATGACTACGCCTCTCGCTGTCGGACGACCAGGCTAGTCAATAACTGGTTGATGATACGACCCGCTTCAACGGGACCTGTATCGTTGGCGTTGCGTCGCTGGAGACTGATGCCATGCACCATGGCCGTCAGCGCTATGGCAAGATCGGTCGAAGGTAGAGGGCTTTTCGTACCAGTGGCTTTGAAATACAGGTCGAGGAGATTGGCCAGCCCTTCAGTCTGACGCTTATGCAGCGCGTCGTATGCCGCTGCGAACTCGGGATTGCGGCTTGCATGAAGTTGTAACTCGACCGCCAACAACGGGCACTCGCTGTCGGAATTCATGGTCATCAACCACTCGGTCACCCCTTCGAACATCCTGTCAGGATCTTGAGCCGCGAGCTCTTTCAATCCGGCCATGTCGCGCTCCATGTACCGATCCAGCAGCGTCAAGAGGAGCGTTTCCTTGTTCGGAAAGTTGGAGTAGATCGCGCCCTTTGAAAAACCTGCCTCGGCGGCGATCAGCTCTAATGAGGCCCCACCATAACCGAGACGAGAAAAGACGTTCTCGGCTGCAGTCAGGAGATATTCGCGTGTCTGGGCTTGCTGTTGAGGGCGTGTTAGGCGGGTGGGGCGCATGGGCTCTCCTGTAGTTAACGCGAGAATATAGCAGGAAGTCCGAGAATTCGCCTATCGAGCCTGCGCGTTGAGTCCGCCCTGGATCATCCCTCCGCAGCTATGACTGAGTCGTTGCAAATGCCTGGTGCCAGAGGCAGGAGCGCGTCGCAAAAAAATAAAAAAACTCTGGCTGACGCTCAAATAAAGGTGTAGAAATTCTTTGCGGTATCCAAATACTAATAAGAATTCAGAATTGCCAAAACCTCATGGCGATCTGGTGCACTCGGCATTATTCAGGGCGATGCAATGAAAAGACTGGATGGCAAAGTAGTACTGATTACAGGCGCCGCTCGCGGCATTGGTGCGCAAATTGCGGCGACATTGGCACGTCATGGTGCCCAAGTGGCCTTGACCGATATCGATCTGACCACCGCTGAACAGGCGGCAGCCGTTTTGCGCGACGAGGGCTTGACCGCCGAAGCGTTTCGGCATGATGTCAGCGATGCCGCGAGTTGGGACGCGGTGATGACACAGGTCCAGCAGCGCTTCGGCAAGCTTGATGTATTGGTCAACAACGCTGGAGTGCTGGCGGTGCAGTCGATCACCGACATGAGCCTCGAACAATTCCGGCAAGTCACCTCGATCAATATCGACGGCGTGTTCCTGGGGATCAAGGCGGCCTTTGTCACCATGGCAGAGCACGGCGGTTCGATCATCAACATGTCCTCGATCGGTGGGCTGATAGGTGCAACCAACCAGACGGCCTATTGCGCTTCCAAGAGTGCCGTCAGGGCATTGACCAAATGCGCCGCGATTGAAGCTGCCAGTCAGGGGCTGGCAATTCGCTGCAACTCCTTGCTGCCGGGTGTGATCCATACGCCGATGACGCAAAGTCATTACGGCTTTGGTGCCGGGCTGGGTGTTGAAGAAATGTTCAGCGCGCTGATCCCTTCAGGGCGTGTGGGTTTGCCCAGTGACGTCGCCAACGCGGTGGTCTATCTGGCGTCGGACGAGTCCTCGTACGTCAATGGCGCCGAACTGGTGATCGATGGTGGTGTGACCGCCGGCCCCGTCCGCAAGCCCGAGGTACCGAAGTAAGCGTCGACCCAGTGTCCTGGAAAAAATCAGTTGCCAGCGGCGGAGGCTGGCACTGATCCACACATTTCCTCGCAACCTCCAAAAACAAAAATACGAGTGAAACTATGAAAAACAAGGACCATTCCGGCGTTGTGCGCGCCGGCAGGCTAGGCGTCGCGTTGTGTCTTGCAGGTCTGGCTGTGAGCAGCGCCGAGGCTGGCTCGTTTACCACTGATGAGGGGGTCGATGTTCGCTGGTCGCTCGGCACATCGCTGGGCACCAGTTGGCGGGCAAGCAGCGCCGATCCTCGTCTGATTTCCGTGGGAAATGGTGGTAAAGCCAGCAGCGGTAACGATAACGGCGATCTGAACTTCGGTAAGGGTCAACGCTACTCAACCGTCTTGAATATCCTGGGCGACATCGATATCAGTAAGGGCGATCTTGGCGTGTTTGTACGCGCCAAGGCCTGGGACGACTTCACGCTCAACAACAGTGGCGTGCCCCATGGCAGCGTCGCCAACGGTTATGAGCACGGCGCGCGGCTGGACGACTCCGATTTCGATCACTTGTCCAAATTCTCCGGCGTCGCACTACTCGACGCCTATGTTTACGACACATTCCAGCTGAGTGGCGATCATCCTTTGACCGTCAGGTTGGGCAACCAGGTCGTGAACTGGGGGGAAAGTCTGTTTGTGCCCGGTATCAACGAATACGGTGCGTTCGACATCACCGCAGCCCACCGGCCTGGCGCCCAGGTCAAAGAAATCCTCCTCCCGTTGCCACAGTTGTTCGCCAGCTTCGGCATAGCCGACGGCACCAGTGTGGAAGCGTTCTACCAGTTGCGTTGGGAAAAAACCGTGCTGGACGGCTGTGGCACCTACTGGTCTGCGTCCAGTGTCGTCAACTGCTCGAACAGCGGAACGGTGGTGGGCGGGGGGCAGTTTACTGACCGCCAGACCTTCGCCGGAGTTCCTGCATTGGGCGGAGCCAACTTCCGGATGGCGTTGACGCCTGACCGAGAGCCCCCAAACAGCGGTCAGTATGGCATCGCGCTGCGTCACCGGGTCGAGGCGCTGGACACTGATTTAGGGCTCTACTATGTGCGCTATCACACCCGCATCCCTAACGTAAGCGCGACCTTGGTGCCCACCACGATACCTGGATCGATCTGGTCTGCCGACCCGCCGCAAGGCCTGCGCGCTGCGCAGGAGACCCTCGACTACAGCGCTGACGGTATCCATGTCGTTGGCCTGAGTGCGTCTACCGTCATCGGTGGTTGGTCAGTGTTTGGTGAAATTAGCCATACGTCTGGCCTGCCCGTGCAGATCAACGGTACCGACCTGATTAACGGCCTTGTCGCTGGCATTGGCCCGCAGGCCAATTTGGTATCCACACCGGATGGTTCCTTCGTGAGCGGTTATGACCGCAAATCCAAAACTCAGGCTCAGCTGTCGACCATTCAGGTGTTGCCGCGGATCCTCGGTGCCGAGGCTGCCACTCTGGCGGCGGAAGCGGTTTATCAGCACTGGGATGGAATCGGCAATCCAGACAACTCGACTCGTTACGGACGCGCCGCTGTGTTCGGCTCAGGTCCGGTCGCAGGCGTGCCGTGCGAGGCGCTTAACCCAGATACGAGCTATTGCCAAAACAAAGGCTTCGCCACATCCAACGTATGGGGTGTACGTGCGCAACTGGAGGTCAGCTACCCGGACGTATTCGCCGGGGTAAACGTCAAGCCGCGAGTCTTCGTGTCGGACGACATAAGTGGCTACTCCGCTGATGGTTTGTTCAGTGAGGGTCGACTAGTGGTAGCGCCGGGCGTGCGTCTCGACTACAGCGGCAAGTACTACGTCGACTTCAGCTATTCGCGTTTCAACCATGACGCGAAGTACGACGAATTCCATGATCGTGACTTCTTCTCTCTGGTCGCTGGCATCAACTTCTAACCAAAGCAGGCAAAAGCATGGACAACAAAAGACTAAAAGGCGTGCTGGGCATCTTGGCCGCGGGCGCACTTGTCGGGGTGACCCTCGGCGCGCATGCCGAAACTTCAGAGCAAGACCTTGCCAGACTGGGCAAGGATCTCACGCCTGTCGGGGCGCAAAAAACAGGTAATGCCGATGGTTCGATTCCACCTTGGGAAGGCGGTTTGACCCAGGTTGTGGCGGGATTCGATAGCACCAAGGGGTATGCCAATCCATACGCGGCGGAGAAGCCGCTTTACACGGTTACAGGCGCCAATCTGGCGCAATACCAGAACCTGTTGGCGCCAGGGCAGATCGAAATGCTCAAGCGTTACCCGGACTACAAAATGAAGGTCTACCCCACCCACCGAACGGCTGCATTGCCACCGCAGGAATACAGCGATATCAAGACCGAAGCCGGGCGGATCAAGACGGTTGAAGGTGGTATGGGAGTGATCGGTGTCCTCGCTTCAAGCGTACCTTTCCCTGTGCCGAAAAATGGTTCAGAGGTGATCTACAACCACGAATATCGTTACTACGGCTTGAGTTCGGAGCGTCAGTTCGTCATTTTTCCGGTACAGAGCAACGGCAGTTTCACGCCGATCAAATGGGCCGAATCACGAACGACGGGCAAGGCAATAGCTGACAATCCTCCTAACCAGATCACCTATTACATGCAGCGCACGTTGAGCCCGTCCAACGTTGCCGGCGAGGCGGTTCTGCTGATCGACGTCTCGGACCGTACGGATGGAGCGCGCAAGACCTGGACCTACAACCCGGGCCAGCGTCGCGTGTTGCGCGCGCCAGACGTGGCGTATGACACACCGCAATTCAACAGCGACGGGCTGGGCACCATCGACAGTTACGACATGTTTGGCGGCGGGCAGGATCGCTACGACTGGAAACTGGTTGGCAAGAAAGAAATGATCGTGTCGTACAACAACTACGACCTCACTTCGAAGGCTCTCAAGTACCGCGACATCGTGCAGCAGAATCACTTGAATCAGGATCTGCCTCGCTATGAGAAACACCGGGTATGGGTGGTCGAAGCGCAAGTCAAACCAGGGGTTCGCAGCATCTATGGTCGGCGCATGCTCTACGTCGACGAGGACAGTTGGGAAATCGTGCATGGCGACTTGTATGACAGTCGCGACAATCTTTGGCGAGTTCAGGAAAACCACGCGGTTAACCTTTACGACGTCCTCGTCAGCACCACCGCAGGCCAGGTCGATTACGACCTGCAATCGCGTCGTGCTTTCGTGATGTTCCTGTCTAACGAAGAAAAACCTGCTGACTACAAGGTCAAGCGAAGTGCTGCCTATTACACGGTGGACAACTTGCGACGATCCAGCAACTGATCGTGTAAATCACCGTAGGCATCCCTTCCAGAGAAGGCGTTGCCTACGGCTATCGTCAGTTTTTTCTCGTGGTGATGAAATGGTGAAGACCTATCGCAATATACGGCGCTGTAGCAGTGTGGGCGTCGTTCTGATTCTGGCGAGCGCGGCAGTTTTGATGCCGCCGCTGGCCGTAGCGGCGTCCGATCTTCTGGACCTGCCAGCCATGCAATCAGCCAGTACCGCCACAGTAACCATGATGGCCACGGCTCTTGCAGGTACCCGTGTGGTGTTGGCGGGAGAACGCGGCATCATCCTGTATTCAGACGATGGCGCGCACGGCTGGCACCAGAGTGCAGTGCCGGTTTCGGTCACGCTGACGGCGCTGTACTTCGTCAACCCCTCCAGCGGCTGGGCGGTGGGGCACGATGGCGTGATCCTTCACAGCACCGATGGTGGCAAGACCTGGGTCAAGCAGGCCGATGGTAATCGGCTTAACGCATTGGTACGGGTCGACGCCGAAGCACGGCTGGTGCGCGCTAAGGCGGCGCTGCAGGAGACGCCTGGTGATTCAACGCTGCAAAGCGAGATCGAACAGGCGCAGTTCGGGCTCGATGATGTCAACGCGGGTGCACAGTTCGGGCCTTCCCGCCCGTTGCTCGGTGTCTGGTTCGCCAACGATACCGCAGGCTATGTGGTGGGATCGAACGGTCAGATTTTCGCCACCGCCGACGGTGGAGTCCATTGGATATCCCTGTCGCAGCAGATCAACAACCCTGATGCGCTGCACTACAACTCGATCAGCGGCGACAAGTCAGGACGGCAAGTCATCGCGGGAGAAGCGGGCAAGGTGTACATCAGCGCTGCCGACGGCAGTTGGAAGACGCTCGACGTCGGCTACAACGGTGCTCTCTATGGCGTGTTGCAATTGCGTCAGGACAACCAAGACGTTCTGCTGGCTTATGGCTTCGGCGGGCATATTTTCCGTTCGATTGATCAGGGTGTCTCTTGGGTGCAGGTAGGAGCGGACGCCAAGGCACCTACTCTGGTGGCCGGCATTGTGCGTGATAACGGCGAGATCGTTCTGTTAGGTCAGGACGCCAGCTTGTTGCGCAGCGTCGATGGTGGTCAGCATTTTCAGATGACCGAGGCCAGTCCCGGCTTGCGTGTTGCCTCGCTGGTTGAACTACCCGATGGGGCGGTGCTGACCGCTGGTATTGCGGGTGCGCATCTGATCGCACTAAACGCCAAATGAATCTGGAGACCGACCCCATGAGCGCGAAACAAGACAATCTGACCGCCGCTCCGGTTACGCCGGGTTTTTTGGAGACCCGCATAGAGCCGCTGCTGTTTAACCATCGGATCGCGGTGGTCCTGTTGTTTTTGATGGTATCGGTGTTTCTCGCCAATCAGGCCGGCAAGCTTGGGCTTGATGTCAGCCTGCAGAAAATGGTGCCCGGCCATCACCCCTATATCGTCAACTACCAGCAGTATGAAAGCGAATTGCGTCCGCTGGGCAATGTGGTGCGTATTGCACTTGAAGCACGGCAGGGCAACATCTACGACAAGGATTATCTCGAAACACTGAAGAACGTCACGGACGAGGTGTTCTTCATTCCGGGCGTTGATCGTGGCAACTTGAAATCACTTTGGACCCCCAACGTCTTGTGGCAAGAGGTCACCGAAGACGGTTTTGCCGTCGGCCGCATCATTCCGGATGGCTTCGACGGCTCAGCCAAAACCTTGGCCCAAGTGCAACTCAACGTTCAACGTTCCGGGCGTATCGGGAGTCTGGTGGCCGCGGATCAGAAGTCCTCGGTGGTGCTTGTGCCTTTGCTTGAGCGCGACCCGCTCACCGGCGAAAAGCTTGATTACGGTCAGTTCTCCCAGCGTTTGGAAACACTGGTACGCGACAAGTACAACAGCGATCGATACGCCATTCATATCACCGGCTTCGCCAAAATTGCCGGTGACCTGATTGAAGGCGCGCACGATATTCTCGAGTTCTTTGCGATTACGTTCGTCCTGACGGCGCTGCTGCTTCTGGCGTATTCGCGTTGCTGGCGAAGTACCGCCGTCACATTGTTGTGTTGCTCTCTCGCGGTGTTGTGGCAGTTGGGTATCGTCAACTTGCTGGGCTTTGGGCTTAACCCGTATTCGATCCTGGTGCCGTTCCTGACGTTCGCCATCGGCGTCAGTCATGCCGTGCAGAATATCAACACCATGAGTGCCGACTGCGCTGCGGGTTACAGCCCCATGCAAGCGGCACGACGAACCTTTCGTATGCTTTTCATACCGGGGTCGATTGCACTGCTGTGCGACGCGGTCGGTTTCTCGACCATGATGCTGATCGATATCGACATGATCCGCGAGTTGGCTATCAGCGCGGGCGTGGGTGTGGCGGTGATCATTTTCACCAAAATGTTCTTGCTGCCGGTGCTGATGTCCTGGTGCGGGGTAGCACCCGCTGCCGTGCGCAATCAGACCCGCAAGGCTAACAGCGAGCATCGCCTGGCACGTTGGTTATCGCATGCCGCCGAACCGAAGCCGGCGCTGATCGGCTTGTTGATCTCGGCAATGCTGCTCGGCGGCGCCTGGTATTTGAAACAGGATCTGAAGATCGGTGATCTGGATCGCGGTGCGCCAGAACTGCGCCCGGACAGTCGTTACAACCAGGACAATGACTTTCTCGCCCACCATTACGCCAGCAGCCCGGACGTGTTCGTGGTGATGGTCAAGACCCGGGCAGGAGAGTGCGGTTCGTACCCGGTCAGCAGCGCGATCGAACGTTTGAAGTGGACGATGGAGGGGGTGCCAGGCGTGGAGTCGACCCACTCCCTGGTGGATGAACTGAAGAAGTTCTCTGCGGGTTCGAACGGTGGCGACTTGCGCTGGTATGCCATTACTCGCAATCGCTACATCGCCAATGCGGCGTTTAAGACCATTCCCAACGAGCTCTACAACAGCGACTGCTCAATGGCGCCGGTCATGGTGTATCTGACCGATCACAAGGCCGAAACCCTGGCCAAGGTGGTCGATGCGGCACAGACGTTCGCGAAGGCGAACAATGATGAGCACGCTACCTTTTTGCTCGCAGCCGGTAACGCCGGTATCGAGGCCGCCACCAACATAGTAATCAAGCAATCCGAGCCGAGGATTCTGCTGCTGGTTTACAGCATCGTCGCGCTGTTGGTGTGGTGGGAGTTTAAATCCTGGCGAGTGGCGATCAGCATCATGATTCCGCTTTATATCACCTCGGTGATTTGTGAGGCGCTCATGGCCCAACTGGGCATGGGGGTGAAGGTCGCGACATTGCCCGTCATCGCGCTCGGAGTCGGTATCGGGGTCGATTACGGCATCTATATCTACAACCGAATCGAACATTTCATGACACGCGGCTTGAACTTCAAGCAGGCGTACTACGAAACCCTGAAAACCACCGGCGCCGCCGTCACCCTCACCGGAATTACGCTGGCGTTGGGGGTCTCCACCTGGATGTTTTCATCAATCAAGTTTCAGGGCGACATGGGACTGCTGCTGCTGTTCATGTTCCTTTGGAACATGGTTGGCGCCCTGTTGATGATGCCGGCGCTCGCTTGTCTGCTCTTGCCTGCGCGGCATAAGGAAGGCGCACAAGAGGTGCAGGTGGTGTTGGAGAAGGCGTGAAACGGCGCGCCTCGTAGCCCGAGGTTTCGCTTGACACCAGCCAAACAACAACTATCATTGTCGTGTGTGCGACAGCGATCGTTTTACTTTCTATCCTGGCGTTCCGCGTGCTGCTCAACTGAGCAGCTCAAACAGCCCCTGTCATGCAGCCGAAGGTATTTATGACTGATCAAATCTCTAGTCCGTTGTCTTTGCCTTGCGGCGTAGTGTTGGCAAACCGACTGTGCAAAGCAGCCATGAGCGAAGGCCTGGCCGACCACAAAAATGATGCCACTCAGCGCCACGTCAATCTTTACCGGCGTTGGGCCTCGTCCGGCGCTGGTTTGCTGCTGTCCGGGAACGTGCAGGTGGACCGTCAGCACCTGGAACGCCCGGGGAACATCGTGCTTGATGCTGACACTGACTTGAGCGCTTTACGGGCGATGGCTGCTGCCGGAACGGCTGATGGCTCGGATTTCTGGTTGCAGTTGAGCCATACCGGGCGTCAGGTACTTCAGGTGATCAATCCGCAACCCCTGGCGCCTTCGCCGGTAGCGATTCAGGTTCCACCGGGGCTGGGTCTGGAGTTTGGGTTGGCACGTGCCATGACCGAGGATGAGATTGCCGCCGTTATCGATCAATTCGCTTTCGCTGCAAATCAGGCACGGGCTGCGGGTTTCACTGGCGTGCAACTGCATGCTGCCCATGGCTACCTGCTGTCTCAGTTCCTCAGCCCGCTGTCCAACCAGCGCACAGATCGTTGGGGTGGAGCGCTGGAGAATCGTGCGCGCCTATTGCTTGAGGTCATCGCTGCAGTGCGCGCCGAGGTTGGCGACGACTTCCCGATTGGCATCAAGCTGAACTCGTCTGATTTCCAGAAGGGCGGTTTCACCAATGCCGAATGCGTTGCGCTGGTTGGGTTGCTCAACAACACCAGTCTGGACCTGCTGGAGCTATCGGGTGGTTCGCTGGAGCAGCCGAAAGTAGTAGGGCTGGTAGTCAAGGATGAAGGCGAAGATGCGCCGCGCGCGAGCACGATTCAACGCGAAGCTTATTTCGTCGAGTTTGCCGGGGCGGTACGTGAGGTGGCGAATATGCCGGTGATGGTGACGGGGAATTTCCGTAGCGTTGAAGGCATGCTTTTGGCTTTCGAGCGCGGTGATGTCGACATGGTTGGCCTGGGCCGTCCATTGATCTCGGATCCGCTTACTCCGGCACGGCTGCTGGCTGGCGAATGGGCCACTGCTCTGACACCCGAAGCGACCATCAACCCATTCCACTTGTTGCCATGGTTCAACGTACAGATCGAGCGCTTGGCCGACGGTGTCGAGCCGGATCTGACGTTGGCGGGTGAGGCTGCGGTCGCCGAGTTCATCGCTATCGAAGAGCGTGCAATGCACAAGCTGCTTGAGCATCGTGCAGTTGTCGAGTCCTGATCCCCAATTCGTTTTCTCATCGAGGAGTTCTATATGAAGATTTTTATTACAGGGGCGTCTGGTTACATAGGCGGAGCCGTTGCTCATCGTTTGCTTCAATTGGGTCACAGCATAACGGGCCTGACACGTACCGAGGCCACTGCACAGTTGCTGCGTCAGCGTGGTATCGAACCGATCATTGGCACGCTGGATGACGCGGCGGTATTGACCAAGGCCGCCCAGGAAGCTGACGCAGTGATACACGCTGCCAGTGCCGATCACGAGCCGTCCGTTCATACCCTGGTCGCAGCACTTGAACGCAGCGCCAAGCTGCTGATCCACACCAGTGGCTCCGCCATCGTGGCCGACGATGCGTGTGGCGAATATGCCAGTGAGAAAGTATTCAGCGACGATGACTACTTTGTACCGGTCCCGTTTCGTCGCCAGCGGGTCGAGATGAATCGACACGTGCGCCAGGCGGCGATCGACAAAGGTGTCCGCGCTGTCGTGATCTGTCCGTCGATGATCTATGGCGTAGGTGCGGGACTCAAGCAAGAGAGTGAACAGATTCCGCAAATGACCGCCATTTCGGCGCAGGTCGGCGCCGGTATTCATGTGGGTAAGGGACTAAACCGTTACTCGAACGTTCACATCGACGATCTGGTTGACCTGTATCTGCTGGTCCTGGATAAGGCTCCCGGGGGCTCGTTTTATTTTGCCGAAAACGGTCATGCTTCGTTTCTTGAAATCGCCCAATTGATCAGTGAGTCACTGGGTTTTGGCGGCAAAACCCATAGCCTGGATGTCGACGATGTCACGCGCAATCTCGGTGAGGCTGCGCGTTATGGAGCAGCGTCCAACAGTCGCGTGAGTGCAGTCAACGCACGCCGGTTGGGCTGGTCGCCAAGCCGGCCGTCGCTGGCTGAAGACTTCCGCAAAGGCGCCTGAATCTCAGCGTTTGATGGCGTTACATATCCCTGTAGCGCCATCAGCGAGGAGCTCAGAATCGGGAGACTTGTAGCAAGTGCAGCATGTTGTCCGATGCGCGGTGGGCTCTACTGCTTATTTCCTCATCGTTCGGTTGATGGGTACCAAAGAGGGCGTTATCGAGCAGGTCGACGCGCAGTAATGCCAGAAATGTCCGTGATGCTTCTTCGATATCCTTGATTTTCCATTGCTCCAATGGGGCCCAGTGCCGGAGGTAGTCTGCGAAAAGTGCAGTGCGACGGTCAGTCACTTCCGCTCGGTATCGTTGGCCTAATTCGGGAAACCGGTGAGCATCGCGCGTGACCACCCGGTAGAGCGCCAGTTGCTGGGCACCGAGAACGTCGGTGAGGTAGTCGATGCCGGCCAGGGGAAGGGCTTGTTTGGGCTCTTTGGAGAACCAAGGGCGTTCGAGGTGCTGTGGTGCGTGCTCGCCAGTGTCGCTCGTGCCATTTGCATTGCACGCGGCATGCATGACTGCACTGAACAAATCGTCCTTGTTCTCAAAGTGTCGATAGACGGTTTTGATTGAAACTCCAGCAGCGTCGGCGATGCGGCCCATGGACGACTCGGCATAGCCCTTGTCCAGAAACGCCTGCTGTGCAGCGGCCACGATGAGGGCGCGTTTACGCTCCATCAGCGAGGCTTTGGGGTTGTCTGCGCTCCACTGTCTCATTTTTATTCCTACGGTCAGCTGCCATGGTGTGCAAATGAATATGATACTACAGCGATCATTGTCGCACGGCCATTCAGCGTACATATAAAAGCAACCTGGAGGCACCATGCACGTCAAGAAACTTGCTCATTACTCGATTCGTTCATTGGATCTCGAAAGGTCCTGCCATTTCTACGAAAGGGTGCTCGGCTTCGTGCGCGGTTACCGTCCCCCATTCGATTTTCCCGGAGCCTGGTTGTACATGGGGGGGGATGAAGCCGACTTTGGCACGGTTCACATTATTGGCATTGACCCTTCCAATCCAGAGGGTTTGAAGCAATATTTGGGTGACAAAGACATGTTGCTGACAGGCACCGGCACGGTTGACCATATCGCTTTTCTGGTTACAGGATTGGTCGAGTTCTGGAGCCTGCTCAAGGCTGAGGGGATTGCCTGGCGCGATCGCACGGTTCCTGGTCTCGGACTGCATCAGGTTTTCGTTGAGGATCCGTCTGGCGTGATCATTGAGCTGAATTTCCCGGCGTCTGAGGCGCAAGCGGCAAGATCTGCCTGAGCCCGCATTGGCGCATCCACGTCGTACGCAAATGGCTACCGCCCAAGCGCGATAACGCGGTCACGAACTTGCCTGCCTTTGTACCCTTGCAGCTTCCACCCAAGGCTCAAGCAACCCCTGAGGCCTCAGTCAGCATCGAGATACCATGCGAACAAGGGACACTGAGCGTGACATGGCCCGCCATCGACCCGGCAGGATGTGCCCGGTTTGTTCGCGGTCTGACACGATGTTCCGCATCGACTCGGTCTGGCTCGCCACCGAACCCATGGACATGCGCGCCGGTACCGAGACCGCGTTGGCTCGGGTGGTTACAGTGTTCGGCGCCGCGCAGCTGATGCAGCGCAATCTGCAGAGAATATTTCGCTGACCCGTTATCAGCAGGGCGCGGTTGGGTACCTGGATGTGGTCGAAGCCCAGACAGTCTCGTTGCAGGCGTGACCTGCAGACACAACAATTGAGTGCCAATGTCGGCCTCGTCAAAGCGCTCGGTGAGGGATGGGACTCCACGGAGCTTGCTGTGGAAGTTCGATGAAGCTCAACCGGGGGACGGGCGCTTCGCGACGATGCTGAGGCGAGGGGCGTCTGGGCTGGTTTGAAAGCCGGCCTGACGCTCTTGCTGATCCCGTATGGGGAAAAACAGCTCGAAACAAGTCACGCCATTCTCGCTGGTGACGCTGTAGCGGCCACTATGCAGCTGCATGATAGTAGCTACGATCGAAAGCCCCAGGCCATTGGACTGGGCCGAGCGCTCGCGTGATTGATCAACGCGGTAGAAACGCTCGAATAATCTCGGAAGGTGTTCCGCCGGGATGGTTGTTCCGTAGTTGCGCACGCGCAGATTGATACCACCCTCGGACGGTGTGGCCTGGATCAACAGTTCGGAATGAGGTGCACCATATTTTATCGCATTGGCACACAGGTTAGCCAAGGCGCGGCGTAGCAGCGTTGGCTCGGCCCAGATAAGGCCGTCGCCCTCCGCACGGATGGTGATATCGGCGTCCGCGGCCAGACCTTCAAAGTAATCGGCGACGCGTTCCAGTTCGTCGGCGGCGCCCAGCTCCTGGCGCTGGTCACGAGCGCTACCGGGGTCAGTACGAGCGAGGAACAGCATGTTGTCGAGCATGCGTGCCAGGCGTTCGAGTTCTTCGACGTTGGAGGCGAGCAACTGCTGGTAATGTTCCACGCTGCGGTTCTGCTGCATGGCGACCTGGGTTTCACCCAGCAAGTTGTTGATGGGCGTGCGTAGTTCGTGGGCCATGTCAGTCGAGACCTGACTCAGTTGTGCAAAACCCTTGGCGAGCCGCTCAAGCATGGTGTTGAAAGAGTCGATCATCGGGAGCAACTCCTTCGGGGCGCCTCGGCTGTCGAGTCGCTCTGTCAGATTGCCAATATCGATACCGTGGGCTTGATGCGCCAGGCGTCTGAGAGGCAACAAACCGCGGTGAACCATTAGATATCCAGCCAGCGCCAGGACAATGGCCGCGAGACCGGCGAGGACGTATACGCTGAGACGATAGCTGGCGAGCACGGCGGTTCGTTCGGTCATCAGGCAGCCAATGGTAATTTTCAGCTTGCCCGAGTTGATACTCGCGGAGATGGCCGCAAAGGGGGTACCGTTCACGGCGGGTAGATGCTGTACATCGGTCAGTGCCAGGGAATGGTCCATTGCCACGGGAGTGAGGTCGGGAATATCGATATTCCTGGGATTGACCTGTAGTAAAGGGGCTTCCCCTGAAACGCCAATAGTGAGTACGTACTCGCGATTGCCCAGCATGTTCTGAAACAGCACAGGTTTGCTCCTGATCAGTTCCAGCGTATTGCCGCCATTGAGAAAATTACGCAGCTGATCTATGCGGTAGACCAGGGTGGACTCGTCGCGTCGTATCAGTTCGCGCTCAAGGTCGCGGTACAGTGCGACGCCGGTGGTTGCCAGCAGGGCGTAGGCCAGCAAGGCAAACACCACAGCCAGGCGCAGCGTCAGGGAGTAATGGCGATGGGTCATGGTTGCGTATCAAAGCGGTAACCAATGCCCCGCACACTGTGGATCAGCTTCAGATGGAAAGGGTCGTCGATTTTCAGGCGCAGGCGTCGCACAGCCACGTCCACCACGTTGGTGTCGCTGTCAAAGTTCATGTCCCAGACCCTGGAGGCGATCAGTGAACGAGACAGCACCTCATCCTGATGCGTGGCGAACAGGTGCAACAATGCAAACTCCTTGTTTGTCAGCGTCACTCGCACGCCGGCGCGGGTGACGCGGCGTTTGATTACATCAATCTGCAGGTCAGCGATCTGCAGTTGCTCTTCTTCCCGGGTCGGACCTCGGCGGGTCAGGGTGCGCAGGCGTGCGACCAGCTCGGCGAAAGAAAAGGGTTTGATCAGGTAGTCGTCGGCCCCCAGTTCCAGGCCTTTGATTCGGTCGGCGATGTCATCTCGCGCGGTCAGGAACAGTACCGGCGTGTCAGCTTCCTTGCGCAGGCGACGCAGTACTTCCCAGCCGTCCATCTTCGGCATCATCACATCCAGCACGATGACGTCGAAAGGCGTTTCCAGGGCCTGGTATAAACCATCAACGCCATCGCGGGCCAAGCTGACGGAGTATCCCTGCTCCTGCAGGCCATTGAGTAAGTAATTGCCCGCCTTGGGCTCGTCTTCCACTACAAGGATGTTCATGAGAATTACCTTGGTTCGGTTTCGGTATTCGATCCACAAAAAACGGACCTGAAAGCCGAGAGCAGGCTACACGCAAGTGTAGCCCAATCATCAGGTTGTGTTGCGTATTGCCTGCTCTCGGACAGTCATGTGCATAAAGCATTCCATCAGTTTTCGTTCGTGCAACGTCCTTGAACCAGATAGTCCAGCACATGTTCCCGACCCTGATGATCCAGGTAATCGAGACGGGCCGGAATGACGCCGCATTGGTCCGAGGTGTCAGTCATGGATTTGACTTTCGCAACGTCCAAGTGGACGAAGAAACCGGTCCTGTCGTGGATCACCGCCGAGGTGTCGGTGGTATCGGCGAAGGCTGAACCGGTGGCGAGGAGGGTGGCGAACCCGAGCATGAACAGTTTCATGGCTGTATCTCCTTATCTAAGGTGAGCTGCCTGTTTTCTGGCAGTGAGTTCACAGTAACAAGGCAACTCAAACAGCCGACGAACAGAGCAATTACAAAGTCGTAATGCAATCTTGTCCGAGGCTAAAGCTGATGTGCTCCAGCGGGATGTCGCTGAGGTGATCAAGTCTGCTTTGCGGCGCTGGATTAATCAGGTAGGAGCGAAATGGCGTTACTTCATCGAGCAACGCGCTGATATAGGCCATGCGAGCGGTTGTCCATGTGCTGCGTTGCTTTGCCTTACCAAAGCTCCACGCTGCGCGGCGACCAAAAAGAAACGGCTGTGAGACGATCATAAGGCAGGCAAGCGGCCTGGAAAATTTGTCGCGGTGGTCGACACGACTGAAAGGCGTGAGCAGGAGGCGCGCCTGCGCCCTGCGTCCTCTAGAGAAAGACTCAAGGGGGGATGAAAATGCTGCCGGAATTGAATATTAGAGCTAGCGATTGAAGGGCATTGGTCAGCATTTTCAAACGCGCGGTTTTGGCTGTCAGGACGGCTAATTGCAGGCTGAGATTTAACGGATTGGCAGTCCAGCAGATCAGCGATTTCAATAGGTCATGAGCACAGTCGGTGGTGACCTTGAAAAGCCAATTCGGCAAGCCCCATCCTGATCACATCACACTGGTAATCCCGCATGTCGGCGGAGGAATTCAACCTCAATATTAAGAGTGTTGTCGTAGTCTATCCCGCCCTTGTAGACGTCATAGTGGCCGCCGCGACTGCGATGGAGTTCCGCTCGGGAGGCTCGTTCAGCGACACGCAGCGCAGGGCCGACCGGCGCCATCGTGTCGTGTTCGGCGACGATGAGCAGAATAGGGCAGCGAATGGCGGCTGCCTGTCGTACTGGCCGGTGTGTGGATATGCTGAGGAGCGAACGGGCGGCGAGACGGTTTTGCCATGTAGTCGAGTCTTTGGGCTGGATAAGCGATTTTCCGTAGAGGGCGTCCTCGGTTGCCGATATGCCAAACTTCCCTGGCGCTACGCTGATGGGCAGATATCGTGGGGATAGTCCAAAGACCGAGCCCATGCCGTCCAGAAGCGCCGCTCCCATCAACCGGAGCGATTGCACCAGCGGAACCATTGCTGCGCCAGCAAGGCCGTCGACGAGGGGACATTGGGCAATCGCACCGGCAAGCCGGGTATCCAACGCGGCGAGCGATACGATGTGCATGCCGGCGAACGAGGTGCCCCACGCGAAGATCCGATTCTTGTCGATGCCGGGATTCGCGGCCGCCCAGCCAATGACGGTGCCGTAGTCCTCGCGTTGACGCGGGACGCAGAGTACGTCGCGAGGCTGTCCGCTAGAGCCGCCCCATTGCCTGTAATCGAATACGATCGCAACGAAGCCCTCACGGCAGAACCGATTCGCGAACGGCGCGAGCCCGCCCGATTTTACCGCGCCTAGCCCATGAGCCAGTACGACTGCCGGGTGCGGGCCATCGCCATCTGGCTGATAAACCCAGGCTTCTAACTCATCGCCAGAAGCCGTGGGAATACGTACGGTAGTGCGTAAAGGTGAGATGTCGTTACCCGTATGGAGCATGATGAATCATCCTCTTTGTTCAATTCGCAAGACGTGGCCAAGTCATAGCCAGACGCTGTTCCTTGTTTCCTGTCACGAGAACGCCGCCAGCGGAAAATGTTCTACGAGGCGGCGTGGCGGGACTTTTCAGGGGCGATCACTCACGGACCAATTCACGTGCCACCCGGCTTTCGCGTGAAATGCCTCGCACGACGGCCATAAAGAAGTTCATCTTCGGATCAGGCGCCAAACCATCTGCGATGCGAAGCAGTTGTTCGTTGTACCAGGTCACTGATCCAAACCCGTTGATCGCCTTGATAATGGTGATAGAGGATTGTGGGCCGAGCAGGCCAGGCCCCAGGCGCAGACGGTGCTCCAGGGATTCAAAGCCTGACAACTCACCGCTTAGCAGTGCCGCTGGGGCGCCTGGAGATACGCAGAGCGGTCGGCTAATGCCGATCAGATCGACACCGTCGTGGGTAATCGCATCGGCCATGCCCGCAGCGGTGCGGAAACCGCCGGTTACCATCAACTTTGCACGTTTGACATGGCGGCGAATTTCCGGAGCGAAGCGGGCAAAAAAAGCTTCGCGTTCGCGTGTCGATTTGCTGATGGTGGGATCGAAAACCGGTTCAAGCCCTTCGATATTGGCCATCTTCGGCTGTTCATAGGTGCCGCCCGAAATTTCGATGAGGTCGACGCCCGCTTCATCAAGCCAGCCGGCGACGGTTTGGCTGTCTTCGAAACTAAAGCCTCCTCGCTGGAAATCAGCAGAGTTCAGCTTCACTGAAATGGGGTAGTCAGGCCCGACCTTTTCGCGAATGGCAGCGACTGAAGCCAACAGGAAGCGCGCTCGTCCAGGCAGATCGCCGCCCCATGTATCGTTCCGTTGATTCGTACGCGGCGACAGGAACTGTGAGATCAGGTACCCGTGTGCGGCGTGCAACTGGACGCCGTCAAAACCGGTCTCGCGCGCGATACCCGCAGCGAAGGCAAACCGGTCGATCAGGTCAAGTATCTCCGCATGTGTCAGGGCGGCCGGTGTTCCGAATTTGTTGCCGGGGAGGGCGACTTGAACGTTCGAGGGAGCCTTTGGTGTGGGGTTGATGGACTTCTGGGTCTGGCGGCCAGCATGGGAGAGCTGCATCCATATGTGTCCACCGGCGATCTTGGCGGCACTAGACCAAGCCTTTAACGCTCTCAATTGTGCCGGTGACTGTCGGCCTTGAATAACCACGTTTCCACCGTGTTCCAGGTGGAGGCGATCTATCTGGACATTACCGGTTAGCAGCATTCCGGGACCTTGCCGGGCGAAGGTGCGGTACAAGGTTTGGTGCTTTACTGTCGCTCGGTTGCTTGAGTCGGCGAGTAGCTCCGACATTGCACCTTTGGCTAAGCGGTTTGGGAGCGTGACGCCGCAGGGCAGTGTCAGTGGAGTATTCAAAACGCTTGCAGCATCAGGTGTCGCATCGGCGGCAGTCCGGACGGGTTGAATAGGCATGGGACATAAACTCCGCAGGTTGGGGGGCCAATGTCGGTGGCTACCCGTTCAGGTGCTGGCGAGGTTGTCTCGCGAAGCTGGAAACGCATTAAATACTTACTGGTATCTGAAGTACAAGTGGTATTTCATGCGTGACATCCCACCGTTTCGGGTCGGCAGTGGACAGCTAGACACTTAATCCGGGCTCCCAAAGGATCAATCCAGCTTCCAGGTCGTCCCGCAATCGCAAGAGGTATCTTCGGGACGTATTCGTTTATCTCGCACCCAGCAGCAGGCGATCACTGCATTCCTGTGTGTCCTTACACAGCGATAGGGCCAAGGCGTCGGGCCGGGGCAGAGCAACCCATGTGCAATTAAAGGTCTGCGAGTCGGGTGCTGATGGCTTCGAGAAACGTCCTTGTCTTTGTCGGAATGTGGCGTCTGGAAGGAAGCAATGCATAGATAGGTGCGTACGCACTGTGCCAGTCAGGCAGGATATGTATCAGGCGGCCGGCGGCAAGATCGGCCGCAACGTCGACCCTGGATTTGAGCATCACGCCGTGGCCTCCGATCGCCCAATCCCGCACGGCATCGCCGCTATTGGCCTGAAGCCGGGAGCGTGGCTGAAAATCGACGGCCTCGTTTTGCGGACCTTCCAGGCGCCATGGCAGGGAGAGATCGTCGTAGCGCAGACACCAATGACGATCAAGGTCACGTACGCATTCAGGTTCCCCGTGACGTTCAAGATACGCAGGTGCGGCAACGAGGATTCGGTGATTGTCAGCAAGCTTGCGCAGGATGGCGCTGCTGTCTCGCGGTTGGCCAATGCGCACCGCAACATCTATCCGCTCATGCGTCAGATCGACAAGCCGGTCGTCAAGTCTGAGTTCGATATCAAGCTTCGGATAGCGCTCGACCAGTTCAGCCACCAACGGTACCAGGTGAATGCGCCCAAAGGAAACGGGCGAGCTGACCCGCAGCAGGCCGAACGGCTCTTCACCGCCTACGGCCATTCGGGACTCCGCAGCGTCCAACTCCTCGAGTATCCGATCGACATGAGCAATCAGGGCCAAACCCTCGTCGGTCGCGGACAGTGTGCGAGTGGTTCGATTGATCAACCGCTGTCCGGCGCGCCGCTCGAGTGCCATGAGCCGCTTGCTGACTACCGCGAGTCCCACGCCTAAATCGCGCGCGGCCGCTGACAGGCTGCCGCACACCAGGATCCGCTGGAAGGTACGAAGCTCGTTGAGATCGTCCAGCATACTATCAACCCTTGTTCAATAATCTATCTACCGGTAGCTATATTCTAATACGCAAGGCAAGAGATAACACTGTCCGTACCCGATCAGAAAACCTCTGTTCGACTACAGCCAGCTTCTGGAGTCTTGCCATGACAGCCTCTTCACCTCTGTTCACATCGACCTTTGTTGCCGAACAAAACGTTGCTCACCGCGTGGTGATGGCTCCGATGACCCGCGCTCGCAGCACACAACCGGGTGACGTGCCCAACGCGATGAACGCCCATTACTATGCGCAACGTGCTTCGGCCGCTCTGATCGTCTCGGAGGCGACGCAGATTTCACCGCAAGGTAAGGGATACTCTTTTACCCCGGGCATTCATAGCCAAGAGCAGATAGCAGGATGGCGCCTCATCACGGATGCCGTGCATGCCGCCGGTGGACGCATCTTTCTTCAGCTGTGGCATGTCGGTCGGATGTCTCATCCTGACTTTCACAACGCAGAGTTGCCGGTCGCACCTTCGGCGGTTTCATTCGAAGCACAAATCTGGAAAGTGAACCCTGCGACCGGTCAAGGCGAGATGGTGGATTGCCCGACGCCGCGTGCACTTGGCAGAGCGGAAATCCACAGTATCGTTAACGACTTCCGCGTCGGAGCGCACAACGCTATAGAGGCTGGCTTCGACGGCGTCGAAATCCACGGAGCGAACGGTTACCTTGTGGATCAGTTCCTGCGCACTACCGCCAACACCCGCACCGACGAATACGGCGGCTCGCGCGAAAATCGCTTGCGATTCCTCAAGGAAGTGGTCAGCGCTGTCGCGGACGAAGTGGGTGCCGAGCGCACCGCTATCCGGCTAGCACCGTTTCTGACCGCGCGCGGTATGGCCTGCCCCGACATTCTGCCGACGATTCTTGACGCCACCTCGTTCCTGCAAACACTCGGCATTGCCTACCTGCATCTGGTCGAAGCCGATTGGGACGACGCGCCGCAGTTCACGGAGACGTTCCGAGCCGACATTCGGGCGCGCTTCCAACGGCCCATCATCGTTGCCGGCAAGTACGATCTGGACCGCGCCAACTGGGTGATTGGCAAAGGCTATGCCGACCTGGTCGCGTTTGGACGTCCCTTCGTCGCCAACCCCGATCTACCAAGGCGTTTGGCGGAAAGTCTTCCCCTGGCCGAGTTTGCCGGCGACACGCTGTTCGGCGGTGACGAGCACGGTTACTCGGACTATCCGGCGTGGCCGATGGCTACAGCGGCGAACGCTGTTCTCGCGTAATGCACGGTAGTCCGCGTGCATCGTTCGCCTTGAGTCGAGATCGGATGACGCACTGACATGCGGCCGAATTTGACCACCTGGTTCAACATATTTCTATTATCGAGGTTCACATCATGTTTACTTATCGCAATGCCTTTGCTCTCGTTACCGGCGCATCCATGGGCCTTGGTGAAGCGTTCGCCGAAGCACTCGCCGCACGAGGCACCAATCTCGTTCTCGTAGCACGTTCGTTCGACACGTTGAATGCCCTGGCGAAGCGACTCACTGAACAGTACCGCGTCCAGGCCATTGTATTGACGGCCGACCTGGCCGAGCGCGATGCCGTGACGCGCATCAGCGAAGAGCTTGAACGGCAGCATATCGCGGTGGACCTGCTCGTCAACAATGCTGGCTTTGGACTCACCGGCGACTTTCTATCGAACCCGCTGGCCAGGGAGGAAGACCTGATCCAGGTGAATATCCAGGCCTTGGTGAGTCTCTCCCACAGGCTCGGTACGGCGATGGCTGCCCGGAAAAAGGGTGGCATCATCAACGTGGCCTCCAATGCGTCCTTCCAGCCCATTCCGTACATGGCAACATACGCGGCGAGCAAGGCATTCGTGCTCCATTTCACGGAAGCACTGGGTCATGAGCTGTCTCAGAGCAATGTACAGGTGATGGCGACCTGTCCCGGCCCCACCGCAACCAAATTCTTCGATGCAATATCGGCTACGCAGCCCTCTATAAAAATGGACACAGCAGAGGTTGTCGTCAAAAGGACTCTGCAAGCCTTTGATCGTCAGCAGCGGGTGGTGTATCCGGGGCGGTCCAGCGTGCGCATCACCTCATGGTTGCCCCGTGTTATTCCGCGCGCGCTCGCCGTTCGCGCCGCCGCGGCTGCGTCGCGTGGGATGGGTCTTCAC
This sequence comes from Pseudomonas sp. GW821-FHT01E05, assembly GCF_059422425.1. Classification (NCBI taxonomy): domain Bacteria; kingdom Pseudomonadati; phylum Pseudomonadota; class Gammaproteobacteria; order Pseudomonadales; family Pseudomonadaceae; genus Pseudomonas; species Pseudomonas sp. GW821-FHT01E05. The sequence continues at coordinate 86,295 of NZ_JBWKWW010000007.1, read as the reverse complement.
TGAGTTGTTTCCTTGCAGACCGTTCACAGTTGCGATTCCATCGCTTTCAATTTCGTCAGAGATTCGATCTGCACTTGTCCATAGCGTAATTTCAAAACACCCGAAGCAACCATCGCCTTGAGTTCCAGCGCAAGCGTCTGCCGGGTGATACCCAACATCATGGCCAGGGCATCTTGAGTGACGTTGAGGAGGTGTCGTTCGTTCAACGATTGGGTCGCGTCCCCTCTGGCGAGGTGTTCAAGGCGACGTGCAATTCGTACACGAGTCGAACGCAGCATGGCGTCTTCCAGCATCTTGTAGACCAGCCGGGAATGCGTTGCCTGAAGTGCGGCAATCGCTCTGGCGAAGCTGTTATGAGCCATGAGGTTGTCGAACGCCTGCGGATCGATACAAAGTACCTGTGCAGGATCCGTCGCGCTGATGTCGTGCACCCGAGGCAGGCCATCGAGCAACGACGTCTCACCAAACCAGTTGCCGGGCTCTAACACTGTCAGGATGGCTTCCTTGCCATCTTCTCGTAACGTCGACACTTTCAGAGCGCCTCGGACCAGTCCATAGAAACAGCCCGGTGCATCTCCTTGACGAACGAGGTACTCGCCTGAGTTGAGGCGTTGCAACCTGGCCTCTGCCAACAGTGTCACTTGAATGGGGTGTTCAAGACTCGCAAACCATGGATTAGCAGTCATCCATGTCAGAAGTAGATCCATATCAGACATCGCGCTGACCTCTCGCCGTTCAGACGACATAGTGAGCCGCTCTGCGGCCTTGAGGCAACCTCGGTTCATGCGTTTAAAAAGGTGTCCAATTGCAAGATTCGTTGCAGTTCGTGGCAGGGCAAAACCCTAACCTTGCGCTCAATCAGTGCCCCTTGTTTCGGGATGCGGGACACAGGAGAAACCATGAACAATCACGCAACAACTCAAACGGAGTAAATCCATGTCAGTGGCAGAAGATGTTGTATGGATCACAGGCGCCTCCTCAGGCATCGGTGAGGCATTGGCGGGTATTTTCTTGCGTGAAGGCGCTAAGGTCATCCTGTCTGGACGTCGAGTAGAAGAACTCCTCAGGGTTGCCGCTCAAGCACCTGAACGGACCTTGGTACTGCCTTTCGACACGACCGACTTCGCAGCACTCGATGACGTGGTTGAACGCGCCTGGAACTGGTGCGGTCGAATCGATCGTTTGATTAACAATGCCGGGGTAAGCCAGCGAAGCCTCGCACTGGATACTCATTTCGATGTGTATCGTCAGCTGATTGATGTCGATTACCTGGCCCCCGTTGCTCTCACTCAAAAACTTTTACCCCGCATGGTCGCGCGCCGCAGCGGGCAGATCGCGGTCGTCAGCTCCGTCGCCGGAAAGGTGGGGGCTCCCTTGCGCGCAGGTTACTGCGGGGCCAAACATGCCGTGATCGGATATTTCGATGCGTTACGCGCGGAAGTCGAGCAGGCCTATGGCATCCAAGTCAGTGTCATCCTGCCTGGTTCAGTCAAAACCCCGATAGCCATCCATTCACTTGAAGGTGATGGCTCTTCGCGCGGTCGTTCCGATGACTATATCGAACACGGGATGGATGTGGAGGTAGCCGCTGGACTCATCTTCGACGGTTTGAAAAAGCACAGCCGGGAAATTCCAGTCGCTGATGGCATGGAAGGGCTCGCCTTGCAATGGCGCCTGACTGACCCCGAAAAACTGTATGCCATCCTGGCGCAAGAAGGGGCGCGTCTCGCGCAAGTGCGGGAACAAAAAGGCGCTGGTAGCTCTATAGACCCGTCTGATATTCAATCGGGATTGTAGTGGATCATCACTTTCTCTCATCAACGCGCAGGACAATATCTGACATGCGACTTATCAGCCAAAGCTTTCAGGACGGACAAAAAATAGACGGCGAATTCGCGTTCGCGGTGCCCGATGCAACCTCGCACGTTGCGTTATCGTCAAACCGGAACCCTCATCTTGCATGGAGCGAGGTGCCCGAAGGTACGCAATCGTTCGTAGTGGTCTGCCACGATCCTGATGTTCCGAGCCGTGGCGACGACGTGAATCAGGTCGGTCGTGAAGTACCATCCTCGCTGCCGCGCATCGACTTTTTCCATTGGCTGCTGCTCGACATTCCGGCCGGCATTACCCAGATTCCAGCCGGGTCGCATTCGAGCCACGTGACTGCGCGTGGTAAATCCGGCCCAGTAGCACCCGAAGGGTGGCGCCACGGGATCAACGATTACACCAGCTGGTTCGCGAACGATGATCAGATGACGGGCGACTACTATGGCTACGACGGTCCCTGTCCTCCGTGGAACGACGCGCTGGTTCATCGCTATATCTTCACGGTTTACGCCCTCGCCACGCCGATGCTCGAAGTCGCGGGCCCGCTGACCGGTACGAACGTCCGCGCGGCGCTTGATTCGGCCCAAGTCCTCGGACGAGCCAGCCTGACCGGAATCTACAGCCTGAACCCCTCGGTTTCGCTCGGCTGAGCGGCAGGTGGACGAGACTCAAGCATGGCCTCGTCGCAAGTCGCCAACGCCGTCCCCGTTTTCGGCAAGGCTGACGTCTGTCAGCGTTTGGCAGCTGCCATCCGGTGGCTGCCTCAGCACTTCTCTATTGCCATCGCCATCCGCGATGGCAAGCTCGCCAATGCCTGATATACGACTCCCTTTTCCCCTCCTAACATCGGTCGCACATGACCATTCGTTCGCCAATTGCCTTCGTCGGCGCACGAGTTTCCAAAAATAATAAGTTGAGTTCCACGAGGTTCAACCATGAAAACCCTAGCGGCCAGTTCTGCGGCCAGTGCCCCTTTAGTCCATGGAGTCGGTCAACTGACCGCCGGCCAGCGTTACATTACGTTGGGTGGCTCATGGGCCGCCTGGTTGTTTGATGCGCTGGACGCGACAATCTTCGGCTTTGTCCTGCTGGCGATCGCCAAGACCTTCTCCGTTGGTTTGGGCGATATCGTTTCCACCGTTGCCTGGTTTCTGCTGGCGACCGGTATTGGCGGTTTCTTCCTCGGTAATGTTTCCGACAAGATCGGCCGCAAGAAAACCATGATGCTGTCGGTGTTCGTCTACGGTACCGGCACCTTGCTCTGTGCCTTTGCCGACAGCCTTTGGCAACTCAATCTGTTCCGCTTCTGCGTCGGCGTCGCCGTGGGTGGATTGTGGTCCGCCGCTGCAGCGCTGGTATCGGAGATCTGGCCACCGGCCGGGCGCGCCAAGGCCTTTGCGGTGATGCAGACCGGTTGGTCGGGTGGTGGTCTTCTGGCGGCGATTTTCGCCTGGAGTTTCCTGGACAGCGGCAACCCCGAGTCCTGGCGGACTCTGTTCATCTATGCCTCGATCCCGGCCTTTTTCACCCTGGTGTTCATCTGGCTGTTCGTCAAGGAGTCGCCGGTATGGCTGGCCAACCGCGAATTCATGCGTCGTAACACCGACAAGGGCCGGTTGCTGGAAATCTTCCGTCCGCAATACCTGAAAGTGACCCTGCTGGGCTTGAGCATTTCGGTATTGGGCATGTATGGCTACTGGATCATCACCACCTTCATGCCGGCTTACCTACAGAACATTCTGAACGTGCGTATCGATCAGGCACCGGTGTTCGTCATCTGGATCGGCATCGGCGCCACCATCGGTTATCTGGCCTACGGCTATCTGGCGGAAAGCATCGGTCGTCGCTTGTCGTTCGCGATCTTCTTTGGCGGCATGGCGATCATGGTGCCGGTGTTTACCTACTCGGCGACCTTGATGCCATTGACCGACGGTAAGCTTCTGTTCACCACCCAGAACGTCGTCACCCTCGGTTCGCTGGCAGCACTGTTGGGTTTCTTCACCGGATATTTCAGCGGCTTCGGCGCCTGGTACTCGGAGTTGTTCCCGACCAGCATCCGTTCTACTGCGTCGGGTTTTTGCTTCAACTTCGGGCGGGTCGGCGCCATTGCCGGCATCAAGCTGGTACCCATCCTGATTCCGCTCATCGGCTTCACCGCCACCATTTCTCTTGCTTCCGTTTCCTACGTCATCGCCGCCGTCATGGTGTTTACGCTGCAGGAAACCAAAGGCGCTCAACTCACCAGCGGCAACTGATCTGCACTATTCAGAGGACAGACCCATGAAAAATTTTCGAATCGGCCAAATCGTACCCAGCTCCAACACGACGATGGAAACTGAAATCCCGGCGATGCTGACCTCGCGTTACTCGCTGTTTCCAGAAGAGCGTTTCACCTTCCACTCCTCGCGCATGCGCATGATGCACGTCAGCCCCGAAGAGCTGAAAAAGATGGATGTCGACAGTGACCGCTGCGCGCTGGAGCTGAGCGACGCGCGGGTTGATGTCATGGCCTACGCCTGCCTGGTGGCGATCATGTGCCAGGGCGCTGGCTATCACAAAGTCTCGCAAGAGCGCCTGAGCAAAACTGTTGCCTCCAACAAGTCGACCGCCCCGGTGCTCAGCTCCGCGGGTGCGCTGATCGATAGCCTGAACATGCTCGAATACAAGAAAGTCTCGATCATCACTCCGTATATGAAACCGCTGACCCAACAGGTCATCGACTACATCGAGGCGGCCGGAATCGAAGTGGTCGACTCCATCAGTCTGGAGGTGTCCGACAATCTCGAGGTCGGTCGTCTGGACCCGATGAATCTGGTGGGCCACGCCGACAAACTGAACATCGGACAGGCCGACGGAGTGGTGCTGTCGTGCTGTGTGCAGATGCCTTCACTGCCAGCGATCCAGGTCGTACAGGATCGCCTCGACAAACCGGTACTGTCGGCGTCGGTCGCTACCGTTTACCAGATGCTGAAAACCCTCGGCCTCAAGGCCCAGGTGCCGAACGCCGGCCATCTGTTGTCCGGAGCGTTCTGAGCCGATGCCTGACGAGGTACTATGCTGGCCATTCAGGCCAGCAAACCCGGTACCTCACATGAAACTCGATCCGGTCTCGTTGCGACTCTTCGTCAGCGTCGTCGAAGAAGGCACTATAGCTGCCGCCGCCAAGCGCGAACACATCGCTGCGGCGGCGGTCAGCAAGCGGCTCAGCGAACTGGAAGAGTTGCTCGACTCGAAACTGCTTAACCGCACCAACAAAGGCATTACTGCGACCGACGCCGGCCTGTCGCTGTTGTTCATGGCTCGCAGTGCCCTGAACAACCTCAACGAAATCGTCGTGCAGATGCGCGAATACTCCTACGGCCGTCGTGGCTCGGTGCATGTCCTGGCCAACATCTCTGCTATCACCCAATTCATGCCCGGCTTGATCAAGTCGTTCATGGAGTTGTACCCGCTGATCAACGTCAGCCTCGAAGAAAAGCAAAGTCTGGCCATCACCAAAGCTGTGGCCGAAAACCGTGCCGACATCGGCATCTTCACGCGTCTGCCGCATGGCGCCGACATCGAGGTCTTCCCGTTTCGCACTGATCGGCTGGTGTTGCTGGTGCCCAACGGAGATCCGCTGGCCGTACGCCAATCAGTCAAGTTCAGCGAAACCCTGGAACACGAATACATTGCCTTGCGCAGCGGCACTCACCTCAACTTTCAGTTGATCAAGGCAGCCAACGACCTGGGGCGCTCGCTGAAAATCCGTATGGAAGTCTCCAGCTACGACGCGCTATGCCTGATGGTTCAGGCCGGTCTGGGCATTGGCATCATGCCGGAGGGGAGTGCGGGGATTTACAAAATGGACGGGGCGAAGGTGGTCAGGCTGGATGAGGCGTGGGCGTCCCGCGAACTCAGCGTGTGCGTAAGGTCGAGAGAGGCGCTGTCGGTCGCTGCAGGATTGTTTCTGGGGCACCTGCTCGAAGGGTAGTGAGCGTCTCAGTCTCCGGCTTCACGTCCGGATAGGTGGCTTGGCGGGGTGCAGACGAAGATCCCGCTGAACAGAAAATGTGCCGGCGACCTGGATAATCTACCCAAGTGCCGACACATTTTTTAAGGTTGCTGTTACGCCTTGCTTGAGGTCTTGGCAGCGAAAATACCATCACCCAGCAGGGCCACAACCAGAGCAGTCACGCATAGGTAGATTGGGTATTCCCAACCACCGTTGGCATTGGTGAAGCTCCAGCCATTGCCGAAGTGTACGGTCGCAGCAACGAAAAGCTGAAGAACGGCAATCGCGGCTACCCAGCGTGCATAGACACCCAATACCAGCATCAACCCGCCGATTACTTCAAATGCCATGACCGGGTAGGCCAGGAAGCCGGGGAAACCTATGGATTCGAAAAAGCCGGCAGTGCCCGCAGGCGTGAAAACCAAAACTTTGGTCAGGCCGTGAGCAATGAACATGATGCCCAGTGCCAGGCGCATAACAAATGCGGCGTAGGGAGCGGTACGTGAATCAATCATGGTGAGGTTCCTTTTGTTTAGTTAGAAAGTGACAGCGTGGTTGTCAGCCACTGCGAGAAATCGGCCAGCTCTTCAGCGACAATCTCGTGGGCCATGTTGTAGAAATGTGTTTCGTGTACGACGCCAATTCGATCCAGCCAGGCGTCAGCTTCTTTCGCCCAATCGACGGGTAAGACGTTGTCCTGATGGCCATGGGCGATGAAGGCCGAGACCGACTTGAGCCGATCGGGTGTTGCGATCTGGGGAGCAATTTCCCGCAGCATCCGTCCACTCAATATCGCGAAGCCTGCAACCTGCTCAGGTTCGGTGACCCCGAGGCTCGCACTCATGATGCCGCCCTGACTGAAACCTGCGATCACGGTGGGCAGCTTGGGCAGCGCTCCAATGAAACGATGCAAGAGTTTGCGACTGGATTCCGCCTGCTCTTGATTGAACGAGGGGCCATTACTGGTGAAGTTCACCTGATACCAGGCGAAGCCTTGTGGGCCAACCTGCAGCGGGCCGCGGAGCAGAATCAGCTCCAGCTCCTGGGGCAGGGATCCGGCCAGAGCTGCGAGGTTCGCTTCATTCGAGCCTACGCCATGCAGCAGTAGCAGGCGGGCCTTGGGGGCCGAGGTGCTCGCCTTACGGAAAAACAGGCCCGACTCCGGCTCTCGGACCGGTTCAGAAAAAGTAGTGTCACGCATGGTATGCAACGCCTTGGCTGGGTTGAGTCGGCTCGAATCCATCATTATTGGTCGAGGAAAAAAGGTAGCTGTCCATCGCCAGTACCCCGTAGGTCACGCCGCCTTCCAGAACCCGCGTTTCATAGCGTTCGCCGGCCGCGCCCAAGGCGATAAGCAGCGGTAAGAAATGCTCATCGGTTGGATGGGCTCGCTCGGCTGAAGGCGCGTGTTGCTTATAGTCCAGCAGGTGACCGGTGTTACCCGCTTGCAGTGTCTGGGCTGTCCAGGCTGCAAACTCTTTCACGTAGTCAGCCCCATGGCTGGTCGCTCCACGAAACTCATACAAGTTATGGGTAAGGCTTCCAGAGGCCACGATCAGCACATTCATATCCCGAAGCGGCTTGAGCGCTTCACCCAGTTTCCAGGCCAGGTGTGTATCGAGCCTGGCAGGCATTGAAACCTGAACCACCGGTACGTCTGCCTCGGGGGCCAGATAAAAAAGGGGTACCCACGCGCCGTGATCCAGACCTCGATGAGGATCGAGCCGGGATTTCCATCCCGCTGTCTGCAACAGACCCACGATATGGGCTGCCAGAGCCGGAGCGCCGGGAGCGGGGTAGTTCAACTGGTACAACGCCTCGGGAAAACCGCCGAAGTCGTGGATGGTGTTAGGGGCGGTGCTCGCTGTAACGCGGACTTCGCCAGGTGTCATCCAGTGTGGGGAAAGGATGACGATGGCATCAGGTCGCGGCAGTTCGCGACCGAGCTCGGCCAGACGTTGACCCGCCAGACCGGGCTCGATGGCAAACATCGGAGCACCATGAGACACAAACAACAGGGGGAACGAAGTGTTCATGGTAGGGACTCCGAAATGATTACTTGTTAAGCCAGACCGGGGCGATGGAAGTGCCCAGGCCTGCGCCATAGCCGAGATAGATGTTCAGGCCTGCCAGTGGCTCGAGGTAACGGGCATTGATTAGTCCACCAGCGTCCACCGTGTTCCAGCCCATGCTCTGTGCAAGCGAGATCGCGGTCTGTTTGGCACGGTCATTGTTACCTGCGACAAACACACTGCCACGTTGGTTGTCAGAGAATTCAGGGCCATCTGCGAGCACTTGAGCGAACAGGGTGTTGAACGCTTTAACCACGTGGGCTTGCGGCACTGCTTTGGCAATTTCTTCGCAGGCGCTGGTCACGTGACCGATCGTCAACGACATGTAGTCAGCGCTCAGCGGGTTGGTAATGTCGATGACAACTTTGCCCGTCAGATCACCCAGGCTTTGCAGTGCCGCTGCAGCGTCACCGTAGGCAGTCGCAACGACAACGACGTCGCTGTCACCCAAGGCTTGCGCAGCAGGATAGGCGCTGACATTTTCAAACTGAGCGGCCAAGGCTTGGGCCTTGTCGATGTCACGGCCGGTGATTCGAACGATATGTCCGGCACTGGACAACTGTTTTGCGAACGCCGAACCCATGTTCCCGGTACCAATTACTGTGATTTTCATAGCTACCTCGTTTGCGTCGATTTGCGTTTCGATGGGCTAAGTTTATAGGTTGAAAAATTGAGATAAATAAGGCCGAATGTGATTAATAGTTCCACTAAGTGAGACAATTATGGATCGGGCGTTGGAGATGCAGGTCTTCTGCATGGTCGTCGACAAGGGCAGCTTCGTAGGGGCCGCTGAGCCGCTGGAGATGTCCAAGGCGGCCATTTCGCGCTATGTGAGTGGGCTCGAAGAGCGCTTGGGTGCACGGTTACTGCACCGCACGACTCGCCGGCTTTCGTTGACAGAGGAGGGGCGGCAGTTCTACCACCAGGCGCGCGAGGTGTTGGCGCTGATGGATCAGGCGGAGGAGGCTGTTTCGTCGGCAGCGCCGGAGCCCAGTGGGGTGCTCAGGGTGAACGCCCCGGTCAGTTTTGGTGTGCTGCACCTGGCTCCGGTATGGGCTGACTTCATGAAGGCCTACCCCAAAGTCGAATTGGACATCAGCTTGAATGACCGGCTGGTGGATCTTGTAGAGGAGGGGTTCGATGCCGCTGTTCGCATTGCGCGTATGGAAAATTCTTCTTTGGTCGGGCGGCGTTTGGCCAGCACTCGGATGTGCCTGTGTGCCTCACCCGCGTATTTGGCTAGCCATGCTCCAGTCCGCACGTTGTCTGATCTGACAGAGCACGGCGTGATTGCCTATACAAACTTTGCCAGCGGGAATGAATGGCAATTCCAGGGCCCTGATGGCGGTGAAAGCGTGCGTACACGCTCGGTTGTTCGCTGCAACAATGGCGATACCTGTCGCAGCATTGCGTTAGCGGGGGGAGGGATTTCTTTGCAGCCCAGCTTCATGGTGGCCGATGATTTGCGCTCTGGCGACCTGGTAGAGATTCTGCCCGAGTACCAGTCCGTCGAATTGGGGATCTACGTGGTGTATCCCTCTCGCAAGCACCTGCCACCCAAGGTTCGCGTACTCATAAATTTTTTGGCGGAACGATTTGCCCGTCCTCATTGGGAGCAGTGACAGGCATGGCGATGCTAGCGCCGTTCCGCTTCAAATTGGGCATGATGATCACCCTGGCGGGCTGCTGTGCGGCTGGAATCATCCATTTCGCCAGGGTGCTCCAATGATCTCCAGACGGTGTCCAGTCAACCCGCAGCGTAACGAAAGAGAGGTTAATTCATGAAATGGATTACCCGTGAGCGGCCGAAAATTGACCGCAATGCTTACCCCTGGCTGATTGCACGCTTCATTGATCCGGTGCCGGAGTTTTTGTATGTGCCTGCCAATGATGTCGTCAAAGTAGCGGCCGAGATAGGCGCGACACCCTACGACATTCAGGTGAATCAGATGAAATCCATGATCATTGCAACCAGCCTTATCTGTGCCGCGTCCCATGCTCTCGCCGCAACGGAAAGTCTGGACGCAAACGTTGAGGGGCAGGCGCCTACCGGCTGGATCTGCGGCGCGGTCGGAAAAAGCCCTGCACGCTGGGTCAAGTGAACTCGCCGGTTCTTTCCCGTGTGCTATGCGTGCGAGGCTTGCGGGCATTCGCCGACGGTTACGTCAGCTTGCTGCTGCCACTTTATCTGCTGGCATTGGGCATGCAGCCGCTTGAAGTTGGGATGATCGCCACCGGCACGCTGTTAGGCTCAGGTGTATTGACGCTCCTGGTTGGCCTCTATGCTCATCGTTTTACCTACCGCCTGTTGTTGTTAATGGCCGCGCTGCTCATGACGGGAACCGGTTTTGGTTTTGCGGCTGTCACCGATTTCTGGCCTTTGCTGATGATTGCCATAGTCGGGACATTGAATCCGTCCAGCGGCGACGTCAGCGTATTCTTGCCGCTAGAGCACGCTGTGCTTTCCGGTTTGGTAGACGAACGCCGGCGAACGGCGGTGTTTGCCCGCTATAGTCTGATCGCTGCGTTGGCTGCCGCATTTGGTGCGCTGTTCGCTGGTGCGCCTGATTGGATAGTCGCGACATCCGGGCTCGATAGGAAAAAAGCGCTACAAGCGATGTTTATCCTTTACGGCTTATTGGGACTGGCATCGGCGCTGATTTATTCCACGCTACCTCAGGAGATCGGCACAGACGAGCACAAGGCGCAGGCTGCACCATTACAAAAATCGAAGCGGGTCGTTTATACCCTTGCAGCCTTGTTCAGCCTGGATGCGTTCGGGGGTGGCTTTGTGGTGCAATCGATGATTGCGTTGTGGCTTTTCGAGAAGTTTCAGCTTTCCACCACGGTCGCTGGCGAGATTTTTTTCTGGACCGGAGTATTGACGGCGTTTTCATATCTGGCGGCGAACCGCATTGCCGATCGGTTTGGACTCGTGAATACAATGGTGTTTACGCACTTACCCTCTAGCCTGTTCTTGATCCTCATTCCACTGATGCCGACATTGAGCCTGGCAATTATCTTGCTGCTTGCGCGCAGCGCGTTGTCGCAAATGGATGTGCCGACTCGTAGCTCCTACATCATGGCAATCGTGCCGCCCGGGGAGCGCGCAGCTGCGGCCAGTATCACGACGGTCCCACGTAGCCTGGCGTCAGCTTTGAGCCCGCTGCTTGCTGGTTATTTGCTGGGCTTATCGACCTTTGGTTGGCCATTGGTGATCGCGGGCGGTTTGAAGATCACCTACGACTTACTGCTGCTTGGTATGTTTCGGAATATACGACCACCAGAAGAAAGCGACCAGAAGCGCTAGATAGGGGGGCGTGCCGAGACAAGGGGAAAATTCATTCATTTTGTTCATAACGTGTTGTTTTTTATAAAATTGTTCTCTCGGTTATATTCCTGATCAGAACTGGAGCTGCTTACTCTACAGCGCGTTTTATTGCGGTGTCCGACCTGGACAAGAGCGAGCTCGAAGCCTTCGGTCAACTGGTTGAAAAAGGGATGTAGAATGATTTCTCTGTACAGAGGGCCCGAGACATGAAATCGATTATCTACTTGATCATTGGAGTGCTTGCGTGCCTGTTCACTCCCGTGACCTTTGCTCAGGACCAGTTTGCCTACACCATTTCCAACAGCATCCTCAGGACCGGCCCGGACCTCGCCTATCCGCCCATCCTGACCGTACCTCGGGGCTCGATGGTGACGATCTATGGCTGCCTCGGCGACTGGCAGTGGTGCGATGTCAGCTGGCAGGGCGAACGCGGTTGGATAGCGGGCAACTTACTTGAGTACGATTACTACGGGCAGCGCGCGGTAATACCCTACTATGGCGCCCAGATAGGTATGCCTATTCTGATCTTCGGCTTCGACAGCTACTGGAACCGCCACTACCACAATCGGGACTGGTTCCGCCATCGTGCTCGCTGGCGTCACATTCACATGCATTCACGGCTACAGCAGCCGCAACAGAGACTGCTTCAACAGCAGCACCAGGCTGGACAGCTACTGCATCAGCCGCAGCTAATGCCTCAGCCGCAGCTACAACCGCAGATGCTGCCGCAACAGAGACTGCCTCAACAGCAGCACGGGGCTGGACAGCTACTGCATCAGCCGCAGCTAACGCCTCAGCCGCAGCTACAACCGCAGCTACAACCGCAGATGCTGCCGCAACAGAGACTGCCCCAACAGCAGCGCGAGTCGGGACAGCTGCCGCATCAGCCGCAGCTAATGCCTCAGCCGCAGCTACAACCGCAGCCGCTGCCGCAACAGAGAATGCCTCAACAGCAGCGCGAGTCGGGACAGCTGCCGCATCAGCCGCAGCTAATGCCTCAGCCGCAGCTACAACCGCAGCCGCTG